>NZ_WVQX01000027.1:0-1101 GCF_013110595.1 Ruegeria sp. HKCCD6428 | reverse complement strand
CCTCGCCGAAGCCGCGGGTGGTGCCGGCGGGCGACCCCAGACGGATGCCCGACGTGATGGTCGGCTTTTCGGGATCAAACGGCACGCCGTTCTTGTTGCAGGTGATATGCGCCCGGCCCAGAGCTTTCTCGGTGGCGTTGCCCTTGACGCCTTTGGGGCGCAGGTCGACCAGCACCACATGGGTGTCGGTGCCGTGGGTCACCGTGTCCAGACCGCCCTTGATCAGCTGATCCGACAGAGCCTGGGCGTTGGTGATCACCTGCTTGACATAGTCCTTGAACTCGGGCCGCAGCGCCTCGCCGAAGGCCACGGCCTTGGCCGCGATCACATGCATCAGCGGGCCGCCCTGAATGCCGGGGAAGATGGCCGAGTTCACTTTCTTGGCGATATCTTCATCATTGGTCAGGATCATGCCGCCGCGCGGGCCGCGCAGGGTCTTGTGCGTGGTGGTGGTGGCCACATGCGCATGCGGGAAGGGGCTGGGATGCTCGCCCGCCGCGACCAGACCGGCGAAATGCGCCATGTCCACGTGCAGATAGGCACCGACCATGTCGGCGATCTGACGCATGCGGGCAAAGTCGATCTGGCGCGGAATGGCCGAACCGCCGGCGATGATCAGCTTGGGCTGGTGTTCCTTCGCCAGTGCCTCGACCTGATCGTAATCCAGCATGTTGTCCTGCTGGCGCACGCCGTATTGCACCGCGTTGAACCACTTGCCCGACTGGTTCGGACGGGCGCCGTGGGTCAGGTGGCCACCGGCATCCAGGCTCATGCCCAGAATGGTGTCGCCGGGCTTGATCAGCGCCTGAAACACGCCCTGGTTGGCCTGAGAGCCGGAATTGGGCTGCACGTTGGCGAATTCACAGCCGAACAGTTGCTTGGCGCGGTCGATGGCCAGGTTTTCGGCGATGTCGACGAACTGGCAGCCGCCATAATAGCGGCGGCCGGGATAGCCTTCGGCGTATTTGTTGGTCATCACCGAGCCCTGCGCCTCCATCACGGCGGCAGAGACGATGTTCTCGGACGCGATCAGCTCGATCTCGTCGCGCTGACGACCCAGTTCCGACGTGATCGAGCCAAAAAGCTCGGGATCACGATCAG
>NZ_WVQX01000026.1:0-1229 GCF_013110595.1 Ruegeria sp. HKCCD6428 | reverse complement strand
ATGGCAAAGGAAAAGTTTGAGCGTACAAAACCGCACGTCAACATCGGCACGATTGGCCACGTTGACCACGGCAAGACCACGCTGACCGCAGCAATCACCAAGTATTTCGGTGACTTCAAAGCGTATGACCAGATTGACGGTGCGCCGGAAGAGAAAGCGCGCGGCATCACCATCTCGACCGCCCACGTGGAATACGAGACCGACAACCGCCACTATGCGCATGTCGACTGCCCCGGCCACGCCGACTACGTCAAGAACATGATCACCGGTGCGGCGCAGATGGACGGCGCGATCCTGGTTGTGAACGCCGCAGACGGCCCGATGCCGCAAACGCGCGAGCACATCCTGCTGGGCCGCCAGGTTGGCATCCCGAAGATGGTCGTGTTCCTGAACAAAGTTGACCAGGTTGATGACGAAGAGCTGCTGGAACTGGTTGAGATGGAAGTTCGCGAACTGCTGTCCAGCTACGACTACCCCGGCGACGATATTCCGATCATCGCAGGTTCGGCTCTGGCGGCGATGGAAGGCAACAACCCGGAAATCGGCGAGAACAAGATCCGCGAACTGATGGCGGCTGTTGATGAATATATCGACACCCCTGAGCGTGCCGTTGACCAGCCGTTCCTGATGCCGATCGAAGACGTGTTCTCGATCTCGGGCCGTGGTACCGTTGTTACGGGCCGTGTCGAGCGTGGCGTGATCAACGTTGGCGACGAGATCGAAATCGTCGGCATCCGCGACACCACCAAGACCACCTGCACCGGCGTTGAAATGTTCCGCAAGCTGCTGGACCGCGGCGAAGCGGGCGACAACATCGGCGCGCTGCTGCGTGGTGTTGACCGTGACGGCGTTGAGCGTGGCCAGGTTCTGTGCAAGCCGGGTTCGGTGACCCCGCACACCAAGTTCGAAGCCGAAGCCTATATCCTGACCAAGGAAGAAGGCGGTCGTCACACCCCGTTCTTCGCGAACTACCGTCCGCAGTTCTACTTCCGTACCACGGACGTGACCGGCACCGTGACCCTGGCCGAAGGCACCGAGATGGTCATGCCCGGCGACAACGTGTCGTTCGGCGTTGAGCTGATCGCGCCGATCGCGATGGAAAACGGCCTGCGTTTCGCCATCCGCGAAGGCGGCCGCACCGTCGGCGCCGGCGTTGTGTCGAAGATTATTGAATAATTCGCGCAAGCGAATGATCAGACGGAAAGGGCGCCCCGCGGGGCGCCTTTTTT
>NZ_WVQX01000025.1:0-2434 GCF_013110595.1 Ruegeria sp. HKCCD6428 | reverse complement strand
ACGTCGGGCATCCGTCTGGGGTCGCCCGCCGGCACCACCCGCGGCTTCGGCGAGGGTGAGTTCCGCCAGATCGCCGACTGGATCATCGAAGTGGTCGACGGCCTGGCTGCCAACGGCGAAGACGGCAACGGCGCCGTCGAGGCCAAGGTCAAAGCCGAAGTCGCAGACCTCTGTGCCAAATTCCCGATCTATCCGAACCTGTAAGACGAAGGACCCGAACCCATGAGCTTTCATTCCATTGACCAAGCCCCAGCCCGACTGAACCGAAGTGAATTGGCCGTGCCCGGCAGCCAACCCGGAATGCTCGAAAAGGCAGCCAAATCCGATGTAGACGTCATTTTCCTTGATCTGGAAGACGCGGTTGCACCGGATGAAAAGGAACAGGCCCGCAGGAACATCATTCAGGCGCTGAACGATATCGATTGGGGCAACAAGACCATGTCGGTTCGGATCAACGGTCTGGACACGCATTACATGTACCGCGACGTCGTCGATGTGGTCGAACAGGCGGGTGAGCGGCTGGACCTGATCATGATCCCCAAGGTCGGAACGGCTGCGGATGTCTATGCCGTCGATATGCTGGTGACCCAGATCGAAGACGCCAAGGGTTACAAAAAACGGATCGGGTTCGAGCACATCATCGAAACCGCGCTTGGCATGCAGAATGTCAGTGAGATTGCGGCAGCATCAAAGCGCAATGAAAGCCTGCACTTCGGCGTGGCCGACTATGCGGCCTCGACCCGTGCGCGAACCACGATCATCGGTGGTGTGAACCCCGATTATTCCGTTTTGACCGATGCGGACCCCGAGGGCGGTCGCCAGTCCCATTGGGGTGACATGTGGCATTATGCTCTGGCCCGCATGGTGGTTGCGGCGCGCGCCAACGGGCTGCGTCCGATTGATGGGCCTTTTGGCGATTTTCAGGACCCGGACGGTTACAAGGCCGCCGCAAAACGTGCCGCCGTTCTGGGTTGCGAGGGCAAATGGGCCATTCACCCAAGCCAGATCGCGCTGGCGAACGAGGTGATGTCGCCGTCCGACGCCGAGGTCAACAAGGCGCAGCGCATTCTTGTTGCCATGGCCGAGGCCGAGGCAGACGGAAAAGGTGCCGTTTCACTGGACGGCCGGCTGATAGATTACGCCTCCATCCGTCAGGCCGAAGTGCTGGTGGAAAAGGCCAGCCAGATTGCTGCGGCGTGAACCAAACCAGAGTTGCGTGGGCAAACTGCCCACGCGATGTCATCGCCCGTTGCGCAGGCCGAAGAAGTGCTAGGATCCTTCCGGCGCCATCGACCCCATGAACCGACGGTCCCGCACATCATCCGGGCTGGTTTTGTAGCAGCGTTGAAACGCACGTTTCAAAGCGACGGGCGATGAAAAACCGGTGGCTGCCGAGATTTCGATCTGCGACATGTTCGTGAACTGCAACAGGTTCTGCGCCCGTTCCAGACGAAGCTCCTTGTACGTGGAAAGAAGCTTTGCTCCGGTTTTGCTCAGGAACCGTCGTTGCAGTTGACGCGTCGAGGTTTTGAGCAAACGGGAAAGGTCCGAGATCGTCAGTGGATCTTCGATATTCTCCTGCATCGCATCCAAAGTGCGCACCACCAGAAGATCGCCTTTTGCCCTGTGCACCAGCCGGGCGGCCAACCTGCTTTCGTATTTTTGTGTGGGTTCGGTCAGACCGATATAGCTGCGCAATGCGTCCGCTGTATGCTCTCCGTGATCCATGGACACGAATTCGGACAACAACCGCAACGCGCTCAGTCTGCTGGTCGCGCTGTGGGGGTGCCCGTCGGCGGCCAGATGGGTTGCCGCACCGCAGCTTTCCAATCCGCTTTCCAGCGCGGCCGCGGCAAAGTTCGGGTGAACCGCAACGATGTTTCGGCCTGCTCTGCCCAGTTGCACCAGCAACAGGACAGCTCCCCCGACCAGAACGGTCCTTGAAGACAGGTTGAGAACTTGCGAAATCCAGCTTCTGCGCGAACCAGAGACGTCCCAGTTGTTCTCCAGGTCGCCCCAGAAAATCGCCGTCCGACCTGCCCAATAAAGAGGCCCGCCGACCGAGTCATTTCCGGACACCCGGAGATTGACGACGTAAGAGCAGTTTTCGACCAGGCTGTTCAGAGCGTGATAGAACTCGACGACGATCTCAGCCGATGCCAGTGCCCGCGTGTCGCTGAGGATAACATCGATGTATTTTATTCTTTCGGGCACCTCCGGCCCGGTCTTTGCCAGGTCGGCGCGATCATTTGCGAGGACATAGTGTTTCATTGTTCCTCCATCGAATTGACGAGAGGCAGCGCCTCGCAGGACGCTGCCCTCATTTTCGGATTTCAATCCGCCAGAGCAAACCGCGGATTGCTACGCCCGGTTCCCTATTCCGCGGCGTCTGCGTATGCGTCCATTGGGGGGCATGTGCAGACGAGGTTTCTGT
>NZ_WVQX01000024.1:0-2660 GCF_013110595.1 Ruegeria sp. HKCCD6428 | reverse complement strand
GCCCCAACTTCGGTGGTGCCGTTCTTCAAAAATCGAATGGAAAGCCCCTGCTTCTCCACAATGTCCTGGCTGTCCTCATATCCAGCCGGTGCAAAGCGGATTCGGTTACACTGAAGTTCCAGCGTCATGTTTCCAGATTGAATAAATGCATTGGGATTGGGCCCGGAACTAAACGACCACTCCGCTGATGCTGTAGTCGCCATAACCACCATCAGCGTCCCAGTGGAAATCGTTTTGAAACTCATTTTTTCTCTCCATGGAGTTACGGTTCGCGCTGTCGTTCAGCAGAGATTCCAGCCAATTGCCCGGGCAGCCAGGTCAAGAAACAGGTTCGCCGTATTCGTTTGCGCCTTCTTGGGAAGGTCGCGTAAGCCACCAGATCATCAGGATGGACAGAACCAATTGAAGAATTGAGACAACAACAATACCGGTTACGCCCAGGACGGCCGCAGGTCCTCGCAAGGCATCGGGGTTTTCGGTCCCTTGCTCCAATACCGAGAAGAACGCCACCCCACCCAGCATAACAAAAAGCGTTGTAATGCTGAGCGCCATCGGCAGCAGCAAGTACCAGCCAGGTCGTCCTGTATCATGCAGCCGTCTCCAACCGGCAGCCAGCATAGGTATGAGAACAGCCAGTTGGAAAACAGAGGACAGAACCCGAGATCCTTGCCCAGTTTCTGGATTGGTTCCGAATATGATCGTATCCAGCACAGCTAAACCAGCACTCACGAGCACCACAAACAAGAAGAACCACCAGTATTCTGAGCGTATAGCCCGACCGGAGAACTGGAAGTATTTCGAGAAACACGTCTTAACGGCTTCACCAAATCCCATCTTTCAATCCCTTCATTGTTTCTGTGCGGCCTCAAATTGCTTCGCCGCTCAGGGGAACACACTCGCAGCTCCCACTTACTTTTTTGTTTGAACGCAGAAGCCTATCGTACGAGAGCGTAGAGAAATTTACGCGCGGAAAAAATATTGATTTATTAAAAATTGGATTCAAACATGCGAATTCGACACAACTTTATTTTACCTCCGTTGTTGTCGTTGCTGCTCGCTGTGCCGAGCCCTTCCGACTGCTGGAGTGAGTGCTGGCGGTCGGAAGGCACTTTACAATGATTGAGCGCTGGGAGGACGCGATGCTCAGACTAAACGTACTCGCCCTATTTCCAGAATTCGCTCGAGCTTTTGCCAGTGTCGTCATTCAGCTTTCACACGTTGTCGGCGGTTTCGGTAGTCAAAGTAGTATCGCTCTGCCCGCCAAGCCCCCCGCGACAAGTTGTTGGGAAGGGAAATCACAGGGTCGAAGTATGTTCCATAGCCTGCTCTGACGCGAGAACTTCAAACAAGCCCATCCAATTTCACTAATTTCAAGGGAACCAGAGGGAGAAGAAAATGTCTAACAAGTTGGTGATGATTGCAGGCGCGACATGTTTCGCACTGCTTGCGGCCTGCGACGATACGAGTACATCAAGCGCGTCCGCCGAGCTCACGCCGGCTCAGCAGGCGTGTTTGCGAGATGTAGCCAACACGACGAACAATTCGCAAGTCGTGGTGCTCTCATCCGCGTTTAGCGAGGCGGGAACACAGGTCACAGTCGGCGTTGGCGAGGATCGTGCTCCTTGGAATTGCATTGCTTACAGTGATGGCGCGACGGCTGGTATCGAGTTCCTGGGCGACGAAGGCGCATTGTGACCTGTCTGCTGCGTAGCTGAAAACGGCTGCGCAGCACTGGCTTGATCTGCTGAGACTCGACTTGGTTTGTAGAACCACCATCATCGTATTCGCGGTCCTGTACCTGTTGGCGTTGGTTGCATTCTTGACGGGCACATTTGGCTGGTTGGGACAGGAACGAGACCCTTTGTCCGGAGTGTTCCTGCTGCCGTTGGGACTACCTTGGATACTTGTAGCGGACTTAATTTCGGAGTCCGCCAAGCCGTGGTTCGCGGCGATTGCACCGTTGCTCAACATCTTGGCGCTGGTTTTCATTTGCAGGTGGGCTCGCAGTTTACACCAGAAATGAAGGCTGAGCTCTGTCTCACCAAAAGGAAGTTAAACATCCCGAAGGGATCGCTCTCGATGAGACCAAAGGGCTTCTCTATATCCTGACAGACGACGCCAAGAAATCGCGGCTTTATGTTTTTAATATCCCCAAATTTTGATCGCTAGAGAATGAAGCTCACATTGCCACGATAGCTTCCGCAAGTTGTTGCAGCTAGCTTATCACTCCTCTTCGTTGGTCCGCCCTAATCAGAACCGAACACTTAAGTTTGCACCGAGGCCATGCTCTTGGCCGTTGGAGCGAACTGAATAGCCATATCCTGCCGTTAGTCTGGCCAGATCAGAAATCTGATACCCTAGCCCCAGACCAAGCACGAAGCCATTTGCCCCTCGGTTTTGTCCGACTTGTGTGAACGTGCCAAATATCGGGCTCGTTACAGTGATTTCGTGCTCACTATCCTTGTTGGCAAAGAAGTCATACTCGTAACGAGCAAAGGCAACTGGGGTTAGCACACCATTCTCTGTCAAGAAGTCCCGTTGGTAGTCAACTCCAATGGAAGCGACCAGAGACTCTGCATCCGCTTTTTCAATTGAGTAGTTGAAGTCACCACCGCCGGTCTCTGTGCCTGAACCTTGTTGAATACGCCCGTAGTTCAATC
>NZ_WVQX01000023.1:0-3372 GCF_013110595.1 Ruegeria sp. HKCCD6428 | reverse complement strand
CATGATCTCCAGCATGGAATGGATTTTGAGAGCAGTTTGGGACTTAGGGATTAACGCTCAAAGGCAAAGTTGTCGGGCTGACAGAAGTTGAGTGTCGCGCTAAGTTCCTCAAAACGGGGGAACGAATGGACAGACGGCTTACCACAGTGCTTGCGGCGGACATCGTCGGATATTCAGCACTGATGGATCATGACCGTGAAGGTACGATTGCTGCGCTTAGATCATTCCGTGAAGATACACTTCAGTCGCTGCTACAAGCCCACAGGGGGACATTGATCAAAAGCTTGGGCGACGGTTGGATTGCCGAGTTTAAGTCCACATCAGACGCTGCAGATTGCGCTATTGCATTACAGTCAGCGCAGAAACCAGAGAGCATCAAGCTTCGAATTGGCATTCATACTGGCGAGGTCGTTACAGAAGGCGATGACATTTTTGGTGACGGAATAAATGTCGCCGCTCGTCTCGAAGCGCTAGCCGAACCGGATCAGGTTTTGATATCGGACACATCTCACAACAGTCTTGACCGAGGTGACGCATCCAAATTCGATGGCGGTGAGCAGACAGAACTCAAAAACATCACGCGCCGCATTGGTGTTTGGTGCTGGCCAAAGGGCACTTTTGCCAATCTGTCAGAAAAGGCAGATGTCAGACCCGGGATTGCAGTGCTGCCATTCGACAATATGTCTGGTGATCCCGAACAGGAGTTTTTTGCGGACGGCATCACCGAAGACATTATCACAGAGTTGTCTCGTTTCCGTTGGCTGATGGTCGTGGCAAGAAATTCATCTTTTACATTCAAAGGAAAAAGCACGGACATACGCGAAGTGGGTCGCATTCTTGGAGTGCGCTACGTTCTCGAGGGTTCAGTCAGACGAGCAGCTCAACGAGTCCGCATTACAGGGCAGTTGATTGATGCGGAAGACAACAGTCATCTCTGGGCAGACCGCTTCGACGGCGTGCTTGATGATATTTTTGACCTTCAAGACAAAGTAACGCTGGAGGTCGTAACCGCGATTGAACCGTCTTTAAGGCACGCCGAAACTAACCGAGCGCGGGCAAAACCTACGGAAAATTTGGAAGCTTATGAACTATATCTTCGAGCACAATCGCATTTCCATCTTTTAACGGATCAAGACAATCGAGAGGCCATACGTCTGACAAACCTCGCATTGAGGCGTGATCCAGAATACGCATCCGCGTCAGGGCTGTTGGCTTGGTTGCATATTCAACGAATGGTTCAAGGGCTTGAGCCAATTGGTGAAGGGCCGAAAGAGGCTATTAAGGCAGCCGAGCGGGTTCTGTTGAGCGATCGTGCAGACGGCATCGCGTTGGCGTACGCTGCGCATTCAATCTCTATGCTGGCGCGAGACCTGCCACGCGCGCGGGTTGCTTTCAAACAAGCTCTTGAGCAAAATCCAAATGCCGCAACGGTCCATATGCTGGGCTCCATCAACCTTTTTCTTCTTGATCGTCCAGAGGAAGCACTAAGTCACGCGGTTCAATCTGTTGAGCTCAGCCCTCACGATCCATTGCGCCACGCTGCTTACCTTGCTCAGGCTAGCGCGCTTTTTCACCTTGGGCGTTATGAAGAATCGGCTAAGGCTTGCCGAGAAGCTTTATCTGTACGCTCAAACTTCGTAATGAGCCATCTTATGCTGATTGCTGCTTTGGGACACCTCACCGATGATGCTGCAGCTCGCAAAGCGGTAGCGGACCTTCAGACGTTGCGCCCGGGCCTGACTGCAGCCTCAGCGCAGACACAAATGCCAATATTCACTGTTCCATCCTGTGCAGATAGTTGGCGCGAAGGTTGGTTAAAAGCAGGGTTGCCAAAATGAGTATCCGTAGCGTTTTTGCAAAGGCTTTAGCTTCGCACCGCTCCAAGTGAACGTCAGGTCACAAAATTGAAGATGAAAGAACTGAATGAGCACAGCAATAGCTTCCTGTGACTTCACGGAGTGTTAGAAACTGATTTATCCACAATTCAACCCTTCGTCTGTCCGATAGCTCGGCCCACTTGTTTCTGCAGCGTCAATTTTGAGCTTCGGACGGCACCACCTCTCGCCCAGTTCTCCGTTCATGTTCCGCCAATCGTTGAAGATACGCCTCGGACCGGGCCGTCTGCCGCCATATCACATAATCTTTCACATGGTCGGCATTGGGATCGGCTTGTTCGTCCAGCCCGTAGAACTTGTTCGATGTTGGTAACGGTGCACCGGCCACTTCCGCTGACGCCTCGGCCATAACCCGTTTCAGTTCGCCCACCCGGGTATAGTCGATGATAAAACTGTCATGCACGGACAGGACTGGCACTGCCTGATCGCAGAAATAACGATGAACGCGCTCCGCAATCTGACCATCAAGGTTCATCAACTGGATACCTTGATCCGCGAACAGAAAGTCCTCGATGTGAGGGGTCTTCTCCAGGAATCCCTTCAGTAACTTATCCAGTTGTTCGTTAGTCAGCGTCTTGCCTGCGTGGCCGGTTGGGTATTCGCTTCGAAACGCCCGGAAAGCAGCATCCCTAGAACCAGCGTTTATCGCTGTGAGTACAAGCCGCTTGATAAATTGACGCTGTAGCACTGGAGGTAGCCATGCACCCAGTATGTCGGGCAACTCATAGGGATCGCCGTCAAGTTCTTTTCCTGCTCGAAGGCTGAGCAACGAGACATGGAGACTGCGGAAGTCCACCTCGACGACGGGCGTATCGTTGATGAAGATCTTTGACCTCCAGTCACTGTTGATCTGCTGCCACCAACCACCATGAAAGCGCCCATTCAGGTTGAAGTTCGAACGACTGAATATCCTGCGGGTAAGCTTGTGATGATGGTCGGTGGTGACATCATCGACCCTTGGTTCATCCAATATAGGGATATCAATGAAAGCATCAGCGATTACTTGGTTATAGCGCTCAAGTTCAGCCCGCATTCCGATGATCTCGTCGGTATCCTCGTACTCGACCAGTGCCTCTGCGTTGTCGCCTCTGAGAATGATGATTTCTTCACCTTCGACCCGACCAACGTCATCTCGTCTGAATGCCACTTCGGCGAACCACCCCTGGAGCACCTCGGAGGCTCGTATCCTCGTCGTTCTGTTCCCCCGGGCGAGAGGACCCGAGTAACTGCCCTTTGCAACATCCAATAGTCCTGCTTCGATTAGGGTGCGAATGATCAGGATGATCTTCTTGGATATATGGATCGCGTTATAGCGGGAAGACGTGTCCCAGTAGTTCGAGGACATAGAGACGCCGATAGACAGTTCCGGGTCTTCCAACCAAGCGACATACAGGTCTAGAACCAACACCCGCAGTTGATGCCTGAATGCAGTCTTCGGCTTCGGTCCGGACGTCTGATCACTCGGCAGGTAGTCGTC
>NZ_WVQX01000022.1:0-3936 GCF_013110595.1 Ruegeria sp. HKCCD6428 | reverse complement strand
TGTTTTTCAAGACGTTTCTTTTGTTACGGGATCGGTTTTCGGCAAAAAAGTGTTATTCGAGGGGCATTACCAAGTTATCCGACGTGGATGGAAACGAGTAGGAGACTGCGCAATCAGGCCGATAGTTCCGTAGCATAACCTTCCCACAGCTTGAACGCGTCGGCTCTAGCATGGCGGTAGGGGAGAGTGGAAAGGCGATAGCGGCAGGGACGGAAGATCGTGGTGATTTGGTCGTGGGCGACGAGAAATCGTTGCGTCTGGCGTAGTGACTTGAATCGATCCATCATTTTTCCGCTTTCGCGTCGGTCGGTGCGACCCTTCGATCCGGTTGTTGAGCCCCTTGTGCGCCCGATGGTTGGCTTCCAGATACGATAGCCTTGATCGGCTTGGTGTAGCTCCGCAGCTTGTCTGTGATCACGACACGCGGTTCGCCATAGGCAGCCGCCAGCCGACCGAAGAAACGCTTTGCGGCTTTGGCATTGCGGCGAGGCTGGATCACAATGTCGAGTACGTCTCCGTTGCCATCGATTGCACGCCACAGCCAATGTTTTACGCCGTTGATCGGGATGACCACTTCGTCCATATGCCAATTGTCGTGCGGCCGAGGCCGGTCGCGTCGGATACAAGCTGCGAACTGAGACTCGAAACGGTTCACCCAGGGACGAACCGCTTCACGACTAACGATGACACCGCGATCCGCCAGAAGGTCCACGATATCCGCCGCGCTGAGAGCAAACCGATGATATACCCACACCGCATAGGCGATGATTTCACGAGGGAAACGGAAGCCCTTCAGCCGAGGCAATGAGGTCGGTATGGTCATGGTGCCGCGCTACCCGAGAACGACAACCCGATCAACTTGGCAATGCCGGTGGCCTTCCCAAAACGGAACGACGACGACGGCGTAACCGAATAACCGAAGGGCAGGGCGGTGCACGTCGTCCTTTCCATTGCTCCGGCTTAGAGCCGGACCGAAAAAAGCGCCTCACGGGCGCTTTTTTGTATCGATGACCTTGATGAAGCATGACGAAGCAGGTTGCTGACCTTGAGAAATTATCTCCTGAATATATCTCGGGTGGCTCAATTACCCAGGCAAATCCCGCGCCCTTTGGTGCGTGACCGCGTGCTTGTCGGATGCCGGCATACCGGCCTCCGACTTGAACCAATCACGTCCTTTCTCCCTTCGGCCCAAGCAGTGGTGAAGCGCGTAGAAATTGCCATTATGAACTTTAGAGGGGTATTTGACGAACGCTATTCGGGCAACCCATGCGGCGCGTGATTGCCTTACGCCGGTCCATCGGACAGGATAAGGTGGTTGTGTTACAAATTCGATCTACCGTGAGATGTTATAAGTCCAACAATGAGCCGCACCACCGAAACACCACCTTTTCCTTTTGCTCGCGAGTAAATGCGTTGGAGTATCTGGAGGTTACTGCGACTCTGTTCGAGGCCCGTCGATGTTACCGCGGATGATGCGAAGGCTTTGACACCTGTAGTGTTGGCACCGCTTTTCTATATCATCATATTTATCGACAATCCGTTGACCGCCAGCATCTGTGCAAGGATGTCTGACGTCAGCGCCTACCGGACAGTGCAAGGAACTTTGTAACGGCAGGCTTGTTGCGGCATTGTGAAAGCACAAAATCTGACTTGAGTGATCTAAGTCTGAAATCTCCTCCAGTTTGTGTTTAGAGTTCGCCCAATTTGAGGCGATACCAGTCTTTGGACCAGCGGCAAGCAGAGTTTTCTGGATTCAATCAGGGTGACGGGCCGATTTAGAATAGTCCCGATCTTTTTGATTTTGACCAAAAGCCGATCAAAAGAAAGAAAACGGGAACCGCTCCTATCTTCCACAGACCCGGATCAGAATACCGGTTCGCCATCATTCATGCACCCAAAACGGGGTCGGAACTTTGGGTGTGTCACTTGTTGAAACAGGAATGACCCTAGTCAGTGAAATTTCGCGCCCTTTGTCAGTCTGAACTATGATCTCAATGTTATATCCCCCGGTGTCATCCTTGGCTGCAGCCGCGTCAGAGTGCGGGACCTTTAGAAACAGGCCCGGATCTGAAGACGTGCAATAAGGTGAGGTATTGCTGTCGCTTTGGACTGCGCGAGTTGAAACCTGAATATCCGTTATTTCGGTCCACTTTTCGCAGATGTCGCAAAAATCGAAGTTGGCTCTGAACAAGCGACACCCGGACGGGTCCGGGTAGGCGGCCCTTGGAGTGATCACGAGCCTGTAGGAATGCATCCCGTAATTTCTGAATACGAGGTTTGACAGGCTCATGACCGTGGCAATGGCCATGCATACTGCAACTGCAGGGCCCAAAAGTCGCTTTTCGGACGCGTAACCCACCAGCAGCGCAGATGGTATGAGCGCGACGGCCATCCATCCAAAGAACCTGTAGAAATTCCCTTTGCGGGGGCCGACAAAACTGAAGCCGACCAGCAGGGCCAAGATAATACAGACGAAAAAAATAGGTATTTTTCTGTCTTCGACTGTTGAGGTTCCCACCCGCAGCGCTGCCAGTATTGAAAGGAATACCGCCAGCCCGAATGCGCCGTTCATTGCCGCATACTCCCGACCTTCAAGATGGAAATTACGGCCCAGAACTGCCTGAAATAAAAAGTCGAAAGGTTCACGTCCGAAGAACGATAGAAACGCAGCGGTGAAGTCCAGCCCACCCAGGCCTTGCGCGAAGTGTCCCCAGCCGAGTTAGTCGGCGTCCCGCTCAAAGAGATTGGCTGCAATATCGGGTGAGGCAATAACAAGCCCTAACGAGATGGGTCCCGCCAGATACTTAGGTCTTAACATGCCCCACGCCCCCGAGAGGGCGACAGCACCCAGCGCAAAGGGCAGCATCAGTGCACCCAGTTCGTATAACAGGAAACCTAAGGCGCTGAACGCTGCCACGAGGTAAAAGAATTTTGGCCGGTTCTCCAGGATGGCTCGCACGAGAAAGTAGATGGCTGCACATTGTAGCAGAAGATAGTGACTCATCTGAATGGCCGTTGCGGACACTACAATGTGGAACTCATTCAGAGCTACGAAAAGAGTTGAGAAGAGCGCAGCAAGATTGCCAAAAAGATATTTTGCAAACAAACCGATGAAGGCAACGAAGGCGACGCCCGATACAATGCTGAAAAACCGATAACCAAAGTGGGTTTCCCCGAAAATTTCCGATCCAAAATATGCGAGGTAGGCTGTAATGGCCCCGTGAACACGGGTACGTATGGGAAGATAAGGATCTTCACTGTCAAAGGATATCTGCGAGGCTGTCACCAACCAGTCTCGTTCTTCATCCCAGAGGTAGCCAGAACTGAGCGCCAAATAAACACGGAGCAATGCCGCGATCACCACCAAGCCACTAAACAGTATCCAAAAGCGGCACTCTGATTTTGCTTTCACCTATCACACCCTTTAACCAGAAACATACTTTCGAAAATACATACTTATGCCCGTAGCTTGGATTATTCTTACGACACGTCAATCAAATAACATTGCGGAACAATGATTCCCGTCCGCTGAACCCGGCCTTTTGATCCGTGACGGGTGTTGTCACGCTGCTATGTCGGCGCAACGCCAGGGGAGGGGTGCGTCGAGACATGTGATCTTTTGATCGGCGGTTTCGGTCAGGGACGACCGCAGCGGATTGCGTCCCCACAGAATATCTGAACAACGAGTTCCCAAGGATGTGTCGCAAACTTTTTGAATGGCCAGAGTTAGCGACTTACCGGGCACACTTATCCTGCGATTTCTGCAAACAGCCGAAAACCGGATGTCGTAGTGCAGGGGAATTGTCGTTTTCGGATCATATTGGCCACCTCGATGCCGTCCATAGTAGCTGAGGCCGATCTGAACGATTTGAACCCGCGGTGATCATTTTTTTGCCGAAAACCGATCCCGTAACAAAAGAACCGTCTTGAAAAACC
>NZ_WVQX01000021.1:0-4474 GCF_013110595.1 Ruegeria sp. HKCCD6428 | reverse complement strand
TCCGCGGCGTCTGCGTATGCGTCCATTGGGGGGCATGTGCAGACGAGGTTTCTGTCACCGTATGCGTTGTCGACGCGGTTGACGGGGGACCAGTATTTGTCGACGCCCATGGAACCCGGCGGGAAGCAGGCTTGTTCGCGGGTGTAGGGACGGTCCCAGTCGCCGACCAGATCGCGCACCGTGTGGGGGGCGTTTTTCAGCGGGTTGTTTTCCGCGTCGATCTTGCCATCGATGATGTCCTGTGCTTCCGCCCGGATCGACAGCATGGCGTCACAGAAACGATCCAGCTCGGCCATGGGCTCGGACTCGGTCGGCTCCACCATCAGGGTGCCGGCCACCGGCCAGCTCATCGTCGGCGCGTGGAAGCCTGAATCGATCAGGCGCTTGGCCACGTCATCGACGGTGACATGCGCCTCGGCGTCCAGCGGCCGGGTGTCGAGGATGCATTCATGCGCCACACGCCCCGTTTCCGAGGTGTAGAGGATCGGATAGGCATCCTTGAGCCGCGCCGCGATGTAGTTGGCGTTCAGGATCGCCACCTTGGTCGCCTGGGTCAGACCCGCGCCGCCCATCAGCAGCACATAGGCCCAGGACACGGGCAGGATCGAGGGCGAGCCGAAGGGCGCCGCCGAGACCGGACCCACGGCGGTGCCGTATTCCGGGTGCCCGGGCAGGTGCTCGGCCAGATGCGCCTTGACGCCGATCGGACCCATGCCGGGACCACCGCCGCCATGCGGGATGCAGAAGGTCTTGTGCAGGTTCAGGTGGCTGACATCGCCGCCGATATCGCCGGGGCGCGACAGGCCCACCATGGCGTTCATGTTGGCGCCGTCGATATAGACCTGACCGCCGTGATCATGGGTGATCTGGCAGACCTCCTGCACGGTGGTCTCGAACACGCCATGGGTCGACGGGTAGGTGATCATGCAGGCGGCCAGATGATCCGAGTGCTTTTCCGCCTTGGCGCGGAAGTCGGCGACATCGATATTGCCGTTCTCATCCGCCTGCACCGGCACGACCTGCCAGCCCACCATCTGCGCCGAGGCCGGGTTGGTGCCATGGGCCGAGGTCGGGATCAGGCAGACATTGCGGTGCCCTTCGCCGCGCGCAAAGTGATAGTTGCGGATGGTCAAGAGGCCCGCATATTCGCCCTGCGCGCCCGAGTTGGGCTGCTGGGAGATCGCGTCATAGCCGGTGATCTGGCACAGCTTGTCGTTCAGATCGGCGATCATCTCGTGATAGCCCTGCGCCTGATCCTGCGGAACAAACGGGTGCAGGTTGCTGAACTCGGGCCAGGTGACCGGGATCATCTCGATCGTGGCGTTCAGCTTCATGGTGCACGATCCCAGCGGGATCATCGCCCGGTCCAGCGCCAGGTCGCGGTCGGCCAGGCGGCGCATATAGCGGGTGATCTCGGCCTCGGCCCGGTTCTGATGGAAGATCGGGTGGGTCAGATAGGCGCTTTCACGCAGCGCGTAATCCGGCAGGCGGTATTGCTTGTTCGAGCTGTCATCCTTGCGGTCGATGCCGAAGGCGCCCCAGACCGCCTCGATCGTCTCGGGGCGGGTCTGTTCGTCCAGGCTGATGCCGACGCGGGTCTCGCCCACCTTGCGCAGGTTGACGCCGCGGGCCACGGCGGCCTCCATCACCGTCTTCTGCAGGTGGCCGACCTCGACCGTGATGGTGTCGAAGAACACCTCGGGTTCGACCGAGAAGCCGGCCTCTTCCAGGCCGGCGGCCAGGCGCGAGGTCTTGCGGTGCACCGATTGGGCAATCGCCTTGATGCCGTCGGGGCCGTGATAGACCGCATACATCGAGGCAATCACCGCCAGCAGCGCCTGCGCGGTGCAGACGTTCGAGTTCGCCTTCTCGCGGCGGATATGCTGCTCGCGGGTCTGCAACGACAGGCGGTAGGCCTTGTTGCCGCGGCTGTCGATGGACACACCGATGATCCGGCCCGGCATGGATCGCTTCAGCTTGTCGGTGGTCGCCATATAGGCGGCGTGCGGGCCGCCATAGCCCATCGGCACACCAAAGCGCTGGGTCGAGCCGATGGCGATATCGGCGCCCATCTCGCCCGGTGACTTCAGCAGCGCCAGCGACAGGATGTCGGCGGCGACGATGGCGATGGCCTTGTGTTCATGCAGCGCCGCGATCTCGGCGGTGAAGTCGCGCACATGGCCATAGGTGCCCGGATACTGGAAGATCGCGCCGAATACCGCGCCCGCGTCCAGCTGATCCGGGTCGGCGACCTGCACGTCGATGCCCAGAGGCTCGGCCCGGGTCTTGATCACCGCGATGGTCTGCGGGTGGCAGTTCTTGTCGACGAAGAAGGCCGCGTTGTTGGCCTTGGACCGGCCGCCGCGCTTGGCCATCGCCATCGCCTCGGCCGCCGCGGTCGCCTCGTCCAGCAGCGAGGCGTTGGCCACATCGAGCCCGGTCAGGTCGCTGACCATGGTCTGGAAGTTCAACAGCGCCTCAAGGCGGCCCTGGCTGATCTCGGGCTGGTACGGCGTGTAGGCGGTGTACCAGGCCGGGTTTTCCAGAATGTTGCGCAGGATCGGCGCAGGCGTGGTGGTGCCGTAATAGCCCTGACCGATCAGCGAGGTCAGAACCTTGTTCTTCCCCGCCACCTGTTTCATGTGGAAAAGCGCATCGCGTTCCGTCATCGCAGGGCCCCAGTCCAGCGGCTGTTTCTGCCGGATCGCCGGTGGGACGGTGGCGTCGATCAGCTCGTCCAGCGTCTTGAAGCCGATCACCTTGAGCATGTCGCGCATCTCGGTCGGGCTGGGACCGATATGGCGGCGGTTGGCAAAATCATAGGCTTCGTAGTCGGTCAGTTTGAAGGCCATTGCAGCGCTCCCATGGATAGGTCAGGGCCGGCGGAGGCTGCGGGAGCCTCCGGCGGGGATATTTCTTGCCAGATGAAGGGCGGGGCCCAAATTCGGCGGCATCAATTAATTCGATGGAGCCCCATGCCGGGACTCCGTTCGGGTTTACCCGATGAAGGCCTTGTATCCGGCTTCGTCCATCAGATCCTCGAGCTGCGACGCGTCACTGATCTTGATCTTGTAGATCCAGGCCTCGCCCTCGGGGTCTTCGTTCAGCGCGCCGGGATTGTCGGCCAGCGCCTCGTTCACCTCGACGATCTCACCATCGACCGGTGCATAGAGTTCCGAGGCCGCCTTGACGGATTCGATCACGCCGATCTCGCCGTCTTTCTCGAACTCGTCGCCCGCTTCCTGCTGCTCGACGAAGACCACCTCACCCAGCTGTTCAGCCGCGTGTTTGGTGATGCCCAGCGTGGCGGTGTCGCCTTCGACGCTCAGCCATTCATGCTCTTCGGAATAATAGGTTGCCATGCTTCTCTCTCCTGACTTCAACGCTTGTAATTCTGTTTGACGAAGGGCAGCGCCACGATCTGCGCCGGTTGCGCCTTGCCCCGGATGATCAGGTTCACCTTCTCGCCCGGCGCGCCATGGCCCGCGGACACATAGCCCATCGCGATCGGGCCACCCACCGTCGGGCCAAAGCTGCCCGAGGTGATCTGACCGATGGTGTTGCCCTCAAGGCATTGCACTTCCACGCCCTGACGCGCCGGCGCGCGGCCGTCGGGCTTGATGCCCACCAGCTTGCGCGATGCGCCCTCGGCCAGTTCGCGCTGGATACGCTCCGCACCCGGAAAACCACCTTCTTCCTTGCGGCGCTTCTGGATCGCCCAGGCCAACGAGGCCTCAATCGGCGAGGTGCTCTGGTCGATGTCATTGCCATACAGGCACAGCCCCGCCTCAAGCCGCAGGCTGTCGCGTGCGCCCAGACCGGCGGCCTCGCAATCCTCATGTGCCAGGAAGGCCCGTGTGATCTCGATCGCCTTGTCCTCGGGGATCGAGATCTCGTACCCGTCCTCGCCGGTATAGCCCAGCCGCGAGATGCGGCATTCGACGCCCATGATATCGGCCAGGGTGGTTTCCATGAACTTCAGGTCACGGGCCGCGGGGCAGAGTGCGCCCACCACATCCTCGGCCTTGGGACCTTGGACCGCAACCAGCGCACGGTCGAAGATCTCGGTCACTTCGACGCCGTCAAGGTTCGCTTTCATATGCGGAATGTCCTGATGGCGCAGCGCCGCGTTCACCACCACAAAGTAATGATCCCCGGCATTCGACACGATCAGATCATCCATGATCCCGCCTTCCGCGTTCGTAAAGAACCCGTACCGCGCCTTGCCTTCCTTCAGCGTCGCAAAGGCCTGCGGGCACAAAGCTTCCAGCTTCTCACCCACATTCTCACCGCGCAGGATCACCTGACCCATGTGAGACACATCAAACACCGCCGCCTTCTCACGGCACTGCTTATGCTCTCCCATGATCCCCAAAGGATACTGAACAGGCATCTCCCAACCAGCAAAATCAACCATCTTGCCGCCAAGCTCGACGTGCAAAGAGTGGAGAGGCGTGCGCTTCGGTGTGGTCAT
>NZ_WVQX01000020.1:0-2500 GCF_013110595.1 Ruegeria sp. HKCCD6428 | reverse complement strand
AAGGCCAATCAAACTCGGAGATAGCTGGTTCTCTGCGAAATCTATTTAGGTAGAGCGTCATCCGAATACCCCGGGGGGTAGAGCACTGGATGGGTAATGGGGCCCCACAGGCTTACTGATCCTAACCAAACTCCGAATACCCGGGAGTACTAGATGGCAGACACACTGCGGATGCTAACGTCCGTAGTGGAGAGGGAAACAACCCTGACCTACAGCTAAGGCCCCCAATTCATGGCTAAGTGGGAAAGCAGGTGGGACGACCAAAACAACCAGGAGGTTGGCTTAGAAGCAGCCATCCTTTAAAGATAGCGTAACAGCTCACTGGTCTAAACAAGTTGTCCTGCGGCGAAGATGTAACGGGGCTCAAGCCATGAGCCGAAGCTTAGGATGCCGTAAGGCATGGTAGCAGAGCGTAGTGTGACATAGAACTCATCCTGTATTGCCGCTGGTTATGTGGCGCGAGTAATCGCGCTCAAGTAGCCGAATAGGCGGTAGCGCAGGATAGAGTTCTTTCGATGAAGCCGGCCTGTGAGGGATCCGGTGGAGAGATCACTAGTGAGAATGATGACATGAGTAGCGACAAAGAGTGTGAGAGACACTCTCGCCGAAAGTCCAAGGGTTCCTGCTTAAAGCTAATCTGAGCAGGGTAAGCCGGCCCCTAAGCCGAGGCCGAAAGGCGTAGGCGATGGGAACTAGGTTAATATTCCTAGGCCAGGAGGATGTGACGGATTGCAGGTGTAGTTCAACCTTATCGGATTGGTTGGGCTGCTGAGCAGTTCCTGGAAATAGCCCTCCATCAGACCGTACCCTAAACCGACACAGGTGGACTGGTAGAGCATACCAAGGCGCTTGAGAGAACGATGTTGAAGGAACTCGGCAAAATACCTCCGTAAGTTCGCGAGAAGGAGGCCCGGTTCCTAGGCAACTAGGGGCTGGGGGCACAAACCAGGGGGTGGCGACTGTTTATTAAAAACACAGGGCTCTGCGAAGTCGCAAGACGACGTATAGGGTCTGACGCCTGCCCGGTGCCTGAAGGTTAAAAGGAGAGGTGAGAGCCTTGAATTGAAGCCCAGGTAAACGGCGGCCGTAACTATAACGGTCCTAAGGTAGCGAAATTCCTTGTCGGGTAAGTTCCGACCTGCACGAATGGCGTAACGACTTCCCCGCTGTCTCCAACATCGACTCAGCGAAATTGAATTGCCTGTCAAGATGCAGGCTTCCCGCGGTTAGACGGAAAGACCCCGTGCACCTTTACTACAGCTTCGCACTGGCATCAGGATTGTGATGTGCAGGATAGGTGGTAGGCTTTGAAACCGTGACGCCAGTCGCGGTGGAGCCTCCCTTGAGATACCACCCTTCGCACTCTTGATGTCTAACCGCGGTCCGTTATCCGGATCCGGGACCCTGCGTGGCGGGTAGTTTGACTGGGGCGGTCGCCTCCTAAAGCGTAACGGAGGCGCGCGAAGGTTGGCTCAGAGCGGTCGGAAATCGCTCGTTGAGTGCAATGGCAGAAGCCAGCCTGACTGCGAGACTGACAAGTCGAGCAGAGTCGAAAGACGGCCATAGTGATCCGGTGGTCCCGAGTGGAAGGGCCATCGCTCAACGGATAAAAGGTACGCCGGGGATAACAGGCTGATACTGCCCAAGAGTCCATATCGACGGCAGTGTTTGGCACCTCGATGTCGGCTCATCTCATCCTGGGGCTGGAGCAGGTCCCAAGGGTACGGCTGTTCGCCGTTTAAAGAGGTACGTGAGCTGGGTTTAGAACGTCGTGAGACAGTTCGGTCCCTATCTGCCGTGGGTGTAGGAGACTTGAGAGGAGTTGCCCCTAGTACGAGAGGACCGGGGTGAACGATCCACTGGTGGACCAGTTGTCGTGCCAACGGCAGTGCTGGGTAGCTATGATCGGACAGGATAACCGCTGAAGGCATCTAAGCGGGAAGCCCCCCTCAAAACAAGGTCTCCCTGAGGGCCGTGGAAGACCACCACGTCAATAGGCCGGAGATGTAAGCGCAGTAATGCGTTCAGTTGACCGGTACTAATCGCCCGATAGGCTTGATTTGATCCAGTAATGGAAAGACAAGACCAAAGCATACACCGACCTTGACAATGGATGATCGTGTCGCACCAAGCGACACTGTTGGTTGATAATTACAACCGTGCGGGAACGCGCATTCGCAAGCGAATGCGCTGCCTCCCGCGCGTCGCCTTTTTGCAAAGCAAAAAGAGCGACGTGGGCTTTTCCTCGGTTTGGTGGTCATAGCGCAAGTGAAACACCCGGTCCCATCCCGAACCCGGAAGTTAAGCACTGCCGCGCCAATGGTACTTGGGCTTAAGCCCCGGGAGAGTAGGTCACCGCCAAACCTAGTAAAAGCCCACATCTCTCTAACACGATGACACAATAACTGACACTGGCGCGGGGTGGAGCAGTCCGGTAGCTCGTCAGGCTCATAACCTGAAGGTCAGAGGTTCAAATCCTCTCCCCGCAACCAACTTCCAG
>NZ_WVQX01000002.1:0-719064 GCF_013110595.1 Ruegeria sp. HKCCD6428 | reverse complement strand
TGAATGGCCTGCCAGCCGGAGAAGCTGTTCGGTCCGACAGTGGCGTTGTTGAATGTCAACTTGGTGGTGGTGCCAATCAGATATTCACCTTGGGTTGTCGCCCCCAGCGTTGTCGCGCCGCTGGATTCAATGCTGATCGTTCCATGACCCGTCAGCCCGTCATTGTTCAGATCAACGCCATAGAAGACCTCTACATCCGCAACTTTGGTGATTGTTGTACTGCTTAGGAATTCACCGGCCGCATTCGTCGTCCATTCACCGTAGGACCCATCCGAGTTCTTCCACAACACCCGGTAGCCGCCACCGGAGGCCTCGGCCTGAATGGCCTGCCAGCCGGAGAAGCTGTTCGGTCCGACAGTGGCGTTGTTGAATGTTAACTTGGTGGTGGTGCCAATCAGATATTCACCTTGGGTTGTCGCCCCCAGCGTAGTCGCGCCGTTGGATTCAATGCTGATCGTTCCATGACCCGTCAGCCCGTCAATGTTAAGGTCAGCGCCATAGAAGGTCTCAACATCAGCCACGTTGCCGATGCTGCTGCTGCTGAGGAACTGACCATTGGCATTTACCGTCCATTCCCCGTACGTCCCATCCACGTTTTTCCACAGCACTTTGTAACCGCCGCCCGAAGCCTCGGCCTGAATGGCCTGCCAGCCGGCAATCGTGTTTTGACCAACAGCCTGACCATTAAATACCAGCGTCACGTTCGAGCTGCCTGCATCCAGAACGTAAATGCCCTGACTTGCATGTTTCAGTGTGGTGCCGGTCGTCTCGATATCCGAAAGCTGCATGGCAGCTTCGATATTCGAACGAGTATACGCCTGTGATCCATTCAGGAATTGAATGGCCTCGACATCATCTTCCACTGTGAAAGTGATACGTGAAACGGCATCGATAAATTCGTATTTCGTGCCGTTTTTAATGAACAGATAACTGCTGATGGCGCTGACAAATCGGATTGTGTCAGTGCCGCTTCCTCCGGAAAACGAGCCGGCATTGTTGGTCACAATGGCCCAATCGTCGCCCTGGCCGCCGAAAACCTGGTCTGCGCCGGAACCGTTCGCCAGATAAATGGTGTCGTTCCCCAAACCGCCATAAACGGTGTTGTTGTTGGTTCCGTCGGACACTGAATAGATCTTATCGTGACCATGGTTGCCATTCAGAACGTTCTGAGCGGTATTCCCGACGATCACGTCGTCACCGGTCCCGCCGATCGCGTTTTCAATCACAACGCCATGCGCGATTGTAAAGCCGCCCTTTATGCCCTCTGCGTAAGACACTACGCCGCCGCCGGTCTCGGAATAATCCAGTGTTGCGGCCCGCAGGTCGATCCGCGCCTTCGAACTGCCGACATGCTGGATGGTATCGTTTCCACCAGTATCCCAAATAGACTGATAGCCAGTACCCGCAACGTTTGCCCAAGGAAGCGTGTAGGTATTGTTGGCAGAGTTGTGGTTGGTATTGGCGCCATACATCGCCTGCAACGCAGCAATGTCCAAAGCGCCAAGACCCGTTGAACCACCATAAGTCGCGTTGACAGAGAGAATTCCGTTCTTTTCGGTCCAGCCATCATTATACGACATCACCGTGTAGACACCCTGATTCAGGCTGCCGGTCCCGAAAGAGTCAAATGGCGATGTGACGCCATTCATCACGGTTGTACCCAAACCGGTGTCGTGGGGATGACCCAACCCTAGCGCGTGGCCCAGTTCGTGGAGCAACGTAGTAAAGAAAAACCCGCCCGGATCGCCGTTTCCATTTGTTCCGGCAGTCCAGTAAGCGGTGTTGAAGGCGCCTTCGGAGGGGTTGCGCGATGGCGTGTAGTGGTAGCCAAGCGTTCTGGGATTCGAAAAAAAGCTTGTGGGCGCAATAACTTCCACCAAGTCGGCAGAAGCACTGCCGGATTCGACAAAAGTCACATTTGCGACGGCCTCGATGGCAGAAAGAGCCGCTCGGAATTCCGCCTTGTATTCCGCAGTCCACGCTTGTGTGCCCGCGTATTGTTCGAAGTGATAAGAAATTGTGGTGGTGTTCGAGGGATTGCCGTCACCGTAGGCAACATAACCTTGTATTGGACTGAGCGGAGAAGAAGCGGAAGGTCTTGGTATTATAGTCGTAGTAGCCATTGCTCAGCCCTGTACCTCGGAAGATTAGATTGCACTCGGATGCACGCTTAAATTGTTCTTTTTATGACAAACTACTATGCACCAACCTTTTTGAAACAGCAGGTGACACCATGTTTCAAATGACACTTTCTTTCAACGCCAGAACCGTCGCATAAGTGCAACAGAAACCCGCGATCCCTGGCTGAACCAGGCATCTGCGGCCGTTTAGGGTTTAGGCATTCTGCCAAGTATTTTTTTATTTTTTTGGACCCGTTCTCGGAGCTTTTGATCCGGTGGCAAACTTTCGCTTATTCCATGGACTCTGTAGTGAGGATTTGCCCAAGGCGGTGAACCGGTCAGGCCCGCCGAGGCTAACATCCAAGCCACTTTCGGCAGATTGCAAGCCCTATTTGCGTCAACGTCAGACAAAGCTCCGAGGGTCAGATACCGCACCGCATGGGTCCCGATTGAACCGAGCGCCGAGATTGAATTGTTACGTTGAACCGTTGGCGACATACTCAGCAATGGCGGCCCGGCTGCCACGCTGCCATATCAGGGTCAGCCAGCGGGCAAAGGCGTTGGAAAACTGTGTGCTGATTCCAAAATCACCGCTGTAGAAACCCTGTTCCAACCAAAGCTCAGGATCAGCTTTGGACGCTTTTGCAGTGCTGTTCAGGCTTTCCCACTGGGGATCATTGGGGGTGATCTCGGAGCCATCTTCACGAATACCCGCGCACATCCGGCACCAGAACGCTTCGGCGAGGGCGAGCCCGTTTGCAGAAGACCCTGATGCAAGTGCATCACGCAGCGACGGCAGCAAAAATCCGGGATGTCTTGCCGATCCGTCGAATGCAACCCTGCGTGTGGTGTCGTGAATCGCCGTGTTCGCAAATCGGCTCTCGATCAACTCAAGGTACTCACTTGCAGTGGTTTCGGGAGCCGCTTCGACATGCGGAAGGATTTCTTCAAACTGCACTTTTCGAAAAAACGCCACGATGTCCGGGTCCTTCATGCAGTCGGCAATCGTCGGAACACTCAGTACTTCTCCGACATTCGCCAACAGTTGATGACCTCCGTTCAAAATGCGCAACTTCATGGTCTCGTAACCATGGACGTTGTTGGTCAGTATTGCGCCGACGTTTTCGAGGGGCGGACGTCCGGCGCAGAAGGCATCCTCGATGACCCATTGACGAAAGTTCTCATGCGAGACGGGCGCTCTGTCATCGACGCCAAGGGCGCGGCATTGCGATACCAATTGGTCGGTCGTCGCTGGTACGATGCAATCCACCATCGAGTTGGGAAACGCGCCACGCCTGTCGATCCAGTTGGCCAGTTCCGGGTCGGACATGCGCGCCAATCCCACAACACAGTTTCGCAAAATCGTTCCGTTGCCCTGAAGATTGTCGCAGCTGAGCGCCGTGAACGGGTTGAGGCCTTCGGCGCGCCGTCGTCTGAGTGCCGCAACCATTGCGCCAAAGGCCGTACGGGGCTGATTGGGGTTTTCTGCGTCATGACGGATATCTGCGTGATCGAAATCGAATGCGCCGCTGTTGGCATCCAGAAAATATCCCCCTTCGGTAACAGTCAGCGAAACGATCCGGGTGGCCGGGTCGGCCATCGCGTGGATGAGGGCAGCGTTGTTTTCTTCGATCGGCAGGTAATCGATCATCGGGCCAATCACCTCGGCGGACATTCCGTTTGGCCCCAACTCGATCAGCGTTGTGAGGCAATCCTGCGCCAGCAATCGTTCTCGCATGACGGCGTCATAGCTTCGCACACCCGCTCCGACGATTGCCCAGTCATGGGCCAACCCCTGCTGCATGAGCCGATGGATATACCAGGCCTGATGCGCGCGATGGAAGTTACCCAATCCTATATGAACGATGCCCGGCGTCAGATCCGTACGTTCATACATCGGAGTCTTCACGGTGGTTGGCAGCTTGGAAAGGCTCTCTTGCCGCAGCCGTGCAGGGGTTTTTGCGTTCGCCACAGGGTCCATCAGCTCATCCAATTTCCGCCGTCGACATTGTAAGTCTGCGCGACGATATACTTGGCCTCGTCAGAGGCCAGAAAAACCGCCATGCCCGTCAGGTCTTCCGCGCGCCCCATGCGGCCATATGGAACAGCTGCCGCCACTTCGCGCTTCTTCTGGCCAAGGGGCTTGCCTTCGTGTTTTGCAAAAAAGGCGTCCACGCCATCCCAGTGTTCGCCATCGACGACACCGGGGGCAATCGCGTTTACATTGATCCCATGAGAAATCAGGTTCAGCCCCGCTGATTGGGTCAGGGATATGATCGCCGCCTTGCTGGCGCAGTAGACAGCGACCAATGGTTCACCCCTTCGCCCGGCCTGCGAGGCCATATTGATAATTCGGCCTTTGGTTCCGTGTTTGATCATATGTTTGGCGACGGCCTGCATCGTAAACAGCGCGCCCGCGACGTTGATGTCAAACACACGATTGTAGTCGGCGCGCTCGATCTCGACGAATGGTGCGGCGCTGAAGATGGCCGCGTTGTTGATCAGAATGTCGATTGGGCCGAATTGCGCCGCGGTTTTGACTATGGCCTGATCGATGCTCTGCTGGTCGGTCACGTCCATTTCGACAGCGAAAGCTGCCGCGCCAATTCCAGCGACCGCGCCCTGCGCGCGCTGGATGTCGATGTCGGCGACGGCGACCCGCGCGCCCTCTGCCACATAGGCCTTGGCAAATGCCAATCCAATGCCCCGCGCAGCCCCTGTAATCAGGGCGGTTTTGCCTGTCAGACGTTTCATTCGATCCGCAGACCGTCTGCGTCAAGTCTGTGGATCACATCGGCACGTGGGGTCAGATGAATGCGATCCCCATGGCGGAAACCAACCTCGCCATCGGCACGAACAGTGATTGTCTCCGCCAGTCCGGTGTCGTGGACGTGGAAAAACGTGTCCGAACCAAGATGCTCAGAGACGCTGACACGCCCGGACCATTCTCCTTCGGACTCCGACACCGCGATGTGTTCCGGTCGAATGCCGATCGTTCGTGCGCCGTGCTTTGCCGCTTCGGGCCCTTCGATAAAGTTCATCTTTGGCGAGCCAATGAATCCTGCAACAAACAGGTTGCGAGGCGTTCGGTACAGTTCCAGCGGGCTGCCAACCTGTTCGATCACGCCAGCCTGGAGCACAACGATCTTGTCCGCCATCGTCATGGCTTCGACCTGATCGTGGGTGACGTAGATCATCGTTGTCGCGAGGCGTTCATGCAGCTCGCTGATCTCCAACCGCATGCCCACCCGCAACGCTGCGTCGAGGTTTGAAAGCGGTTCATCGAACAGGAACGCGGCCGGTTCACGAACGATTGCCCGACCAATGGCGACGCGCTGGCGTTGACCACCGGACAACTGGCCCGGGCGGCGATCCAGGTAATCGGTCAGGTTCAGGACGCCGGCCGCACCTTCAACCCGCTTGTCGATTTCAGCCTGATCCAGTTTCGCCATGCGCAGCGGAAAGGCGATGTTCTTGCGAACGGTCATATGCGGGTAAAGCGCATAAGACTGGAACACCATTGCCAGCCCCCGTTTGGCGGGCGGCACGTCTGTTGCGTCTGCTCCATCGATTTCTATGTGGCCACTGGTGATGTCTTCCAGCCCTGCGATCAGGCGCAGCAGCGTGGATTTTCCGCAGCCCGAAGGGCCGACGAAAACGGTGAACTCGCCATCTTCAATGGTCAGGTCCAGCGGAGGGATGACCTGAACGTCGCCGAAGCTTTTGGTCACGGACTTGAGTTGTATGCGTCCCATGAGGAATGCTCCTTATTTCACGGCGCCGAAGGTCAGGCCGCGGACAAGTTGTTTCTGGCTGAACCAGCCAAGGATCAGGATGGGTGCAATTGCCATGGTCGAGGCCGCGCTGAGCTTGGCAAAGAACAGGCCCTCGGGGCTGGAATAGCTGGCGATGAAGGCCGTGAGCGGAGCCGGGTCAACAGCGGTCAGATTGAGGGTCCAGAATGCCTCGTTCCACGCCAGGATGAAGTTCAGCAGCACAGTCGAAGCAATCCCAGGGATGGCCATTGGGGTCAGGACATAGAGGATTTCCTCTTTCAGCGTCGCCCCATCCATCCGCGCGGCTTCCAGAATTTCACCCGGAATTTCGCGGAAATAAGTGTAAAGCATCCAGACGATGATCGGCAGGTTGATCAGCATCAGCACCACGACCAACCCTCCGCGCGTATCCAGAAGGCCCGGTTGGATGAACAGCAAGTAGATCGGGTACAGCACACATACGGCCGGCAACATCTTGGTGGACAGCATCCACAACAGGATGTCCTTGGTTCGTTTGGACGGAACAAACGCCATCGCCCAGGCGGCGGGCACGGCGATGATCACGCCCAGCATGGTCGATCCACCGGCGATGATCACCGAATTCCACAAGAACCGCATATAGTCCGAGCGTTCCTGCACGATGGCGTAGTTTTCCAGCGTCCAGTCAAAGTTCAAAAACAGGGGCGGGCTGGCAATGGCCTGCGCTTCGGTTTTGAAGCTGGTCAGGATCGTCCAGAGGATCGGGAAGAAAATCAGCAGTCCAACAGCCCAGGCAAGGGCGGTGTTCAGCGATTTGCGTCGAGATGTGACAGCGCGGGCCATGAGTTTTCCTCCTCACGCGTCCAGGTTCTTGCCGACGATGCGCATCAGGAAGATCGCAACGATATTGGCAAGGATGATTGCGTAGACACCTCCGGCTGATCCAAGGCCGACATTCTGGCTTTCCAACACGCGCTGGAAGATCAGGTAGGTGAGTGTACGGGTGCCGAAAGCGCCGCCGGTGGTCACGAAGATCTCGGCGAAAATCGACAAAAGAAAGATTGTTTGGATCAGGATCACAATGGTGATCGCACGGCCAAGATGCGGCAGAAGGATGTGATAAAAGCGCTTCAACGGCGGTGAACCATCCATCTCGGCTGCTTCCAGTTGCTCGCTGTCCAGCGACTGAATGGCGGTCAACAGGATTAGCGTTGCAAAGGGCAGCCATTGCCACGAAACGATCATGATGATCGAGGTCATCGACGCCTCGGACAACCACGAGATCGGCTCGGCCCCGAAAAAACGCCACAGATGGGCCAGCAATCCATTGACCGGGTCCATAAACATGTTCTTCCACACCAGCGCAGACACAGTGGGCATGACGAAGAACGGCGCGATGACAAGGATTCGGACAATGCCTTGCCCCCACATCGGCTGATCCAGCAGCATGGCAAGCAGAATTCCGAGAATGACGGTTATGATAAGAACACCGCCAACAATGACCAGTGTTGCCTGCACCGCGGGCCAGAATGTACTGGACGAGACAAAGCGGACGTAGTTGTCGAACCCGACCCAGCCCAGATCACCCCCGCGCAGAGGCAGATATTTCTTGAAAGAAAAGTACAGCGTCATCGTCAATGGCACGAGCATCCAGCCAAGCAGCAGGACCACTGCGGGTGCCATCATCAGGCGAGCAACGGATCGGGAGTGTTGAGTAGCCATTACGCAAACCCTCTCTGTTCAGGCGTAACTCAGCCTGCGAGAAAAACGCGAGTTGTGGAAGTGGAGAGAGCAGGGGACAGATTACCTGTCCCCTACTGGGAGGGATGCCTCAGTACCCTGCGGCTTTCATTTCTTCGGCTGTAAAGGCCTGCGCCTTTTCAAGCGCTTCATCTACAGTCTGCTGTCCGGCATAAACCGCCGAGAATTCCTGACTGACCTGTGTGGCAATGCCTGCGAATTCCGGGATCGCAACGAACTGGATGCCAGTATAGGGTGTTGGCTTGGCACAGCAGTTCTGCGGGTTGGCCAACAGGATCGACTCGAGCGTCATCTTGGCGAACGGAATGTCCTTGTAGTTCGCATTCTCATAAAGCGAGGTACGCGCGCCCGGAGGGACATTGGCCCAACCTTCGTTTTCCGCCACCAGCTCGATGTAATCCTTCGAGGTCGCCCATTCGATGAACTGCTTGGCTGCATCCTCTTTCTGGGTTCCCGCCGGAATGGCCAGTGCCCAGGCCCACAGCCAGTTGGCGCGCTTGTCGACGCCTTCCGAATTTGGTGCCAGTGCAAACCCGACCTTGTCCGCGACAGTTGAATCATCCGGATTTGTCACGAAGGACGCCGCAACAGTGGCGTCGATCCACATTCCGCACTTGCCCTGCTGGAACAGCGACAGGTTTTCGTTGAAGCCGTTGGTCGCGTAACCGGCAGGGCCGGATTCATTCATCATGTCGACAAAAAAGGTCGGCGCCTCTTTCCATTCGGGCTGATCAAACTGAGGTTTCCAGTCTTCATCAAACCATCGCGCACCAAAGGAATTCGCAGTCACGGTGATAAAGGCACCGCCTTCACCCCAACCCGCCTTGCCACGCAGGCAGATGCCGTTGATGTCGTTGTCACGGTCCGTCATCGCAGCCGCCGCCTCGCGGATAAACTGCCATGTCGGCGCCTCAGGCATCTCCATCCCGGCCTTTTCCATCAGATCGGTGCGATACATGATCATCGAGCTTTCGCCATAGAACGGTGCCGCATACAGCGTGCCCTCATGGCTCAGGCCACCCGCCATCGCAGGAAGCAGATCGCCGACATCATATTCCTCTGACAGTCCATCCAAAGGAACCAACCAGCCATTCGCGCCCCAGATCGGCGTTTCGTACATGCCGATGGTCATGATATCGAACTGACCGCCCTTGGTGGTGATGTCGGTGGTAACACGCTGACGCAAGACGTTCTCCTCCAGCGTCACCCATTCCACGTCGATACCAGTCGCCTCGGTAAAGTTGTCGGTATAGCCCTGCATCCGGATCATGTCGCCATTATTGACGGTTGCGATCGTGATCGTTTCTGCATGGGCCGCGGCCGTTGCGACAAAGGTCAATGCCGTCGCCGCACGAAGTGCGTTCTTCAAATACATCCTTGTCCTCCCTGAGCTTGGATGCCGTACACAGAAAGTAGTATTTAAATTGTCGCGGCATCAATAAAAACTTTACGCGCGTTAAAAGTTGTTGGTTACGCGGAATCCCTCAAAACCAATCTTGCGGGAAACAACGTTTCTGATCGCGTCTTGAATTTCCCTCCACTTTCAATGAGTTGAAACAGGGTTTCGACGCTGCGACCGGCGACATTGTCATAGTCATGAGCCGCCGTTGTCAGGGATGGGCAAGTGAACTGCGCAAAGGGATGGTCATCATTTGAGGCCACGCGCAGCGCGCAACTGTCATCACGACCGACGCGAATCCCCTGTTTGTAGCAAGCTGCAAGAAAGCCAATGGCCAGTCGATCATTGCTGCATAGTACCGAGTCGGTTCGCAAACCGCGTTCTTCCAGAACTTTCAGCGCCCCTCTTTGGCCGATTTCTTCAAACGCCCAGCCTTTGCCTTCAACTTTGATAATATGCGGCTCGAGTCCGAGACGTTCCATCACTTTGATATAGGCTTTCCTTCGCTTGTTGGCGTTTGGGTTCGCAGGTGTGCGCATTTCAAAGAACGAAGGCGGTTCACCAGTGCGGGTCATGTATTCGACGGTTTGCGAAACAAAACTGAAGTTATCAGAACCAACGAATGCAGCCCCCAAACCATCGAGATTACTGTCAAACAAGATCGTCGGAACATTGGCACAGAATTTCTCTATTGCTGATCTGTCCGAAACGCGTCCGAGAGGCGCCAAAAGTACCCCTGCCGGCTTCATGGATTGCAGGCCGTCCAGAATTTCGTTTTCCAGCTTTTGTTCACCATGAGAGCTGAACAGGAACGGACGGTATCCGGCCGCGATACAGCTTTGTTCCAGATAGCGTGCGATTTCTGCAAAGAACGGATCGGCCAGATACGGTACGACGATACCGATATTCTTGGTAAGCTTCCGGTTCTGGTTCACCGCGTAAATGTTGGGGCGATAGTCGAACCGTTCCAGCGCCTCTTCGATTCGGGCCCGCGTCGTGGGGCGAACGCTGTCGGGATCGTGAAAGTATTTGGATACCGTGGGGCGCGAGATGCCGCTGAGCGCTGCAAACTCTTCCATATTCTTTATCTTGGTCATGCCAGTCTGCCTGCTGGTTTTGTTCGCCGTGAACTTATCATAGATTTACATATTCTTTGCGCGCGCTAATAAATCAATAGCCAGAGCGGCCTCGTGCAACCAGCGCGCGACAAGGCGTTCAAAGGGATTTCGAGAGTGACGCCGGCCTTTTTGCAAGATTCATTCAAATTGATGACAAGGCTGGCAAAACGTATCCAGGAAGGTCTGCGTGTGGCTTGGCCGGCGCTTACGGCCGATAACTGTGGACCGAACAGCAGGCTTGGACGGGGTAAGAAAAAGGTTAGAATAATATGATCGAACACTGAACCCAAATTCTTGACGATCTTATCTAAGCGATTGGTTTTAAACTATGGATGCTATTGCCCAACTGACCAATTGGATGATTGCCGAGGGGCGTCGTTCGGATGACCCGGAAAAAGTGGTGTCATATTTCTGTTCGTCTCTGATCGAGGCGGGTGTGCCGCTCTGGCGGGTCAATATCGGTCAGCGTTTCGCCAATCCGCTGCTCATCGCATGGGGGATCGTTTGGACACCGGATGGCACCGAAAGCTATGACGTAACACATGAGACCATGCTGACGGATGGGTATGTCGGCAGCTCATTCGAATACATTCTAGAACACCGGAAGCCACTTCACAAAAGTCTACGGCAATTGGATCCCAAGACCGAGCACTCATCATATCTTGATTTCGCCGAGCTGGGTGGCACCGATTACTATGCTACGCTGCTATATTACGGAGACGGATCGCTGCACGGCTGCACTTTTGTCACCCGGTCGCCAGAAGGCTTCTCGCCCCGGCATCTGAAAATGATCGAGGATGCATTGCCCGCTTTGTCCTCTGCTCTGGAACCGGTCACAATGCGCAAGTCGTCCAAAGGTCTTCTGAGAACCTATCTTGGCGATGGGCCCTCTGATGCTGTGTGGAACGGGCGGATCAAGCGAGGGGAACGCACGACCCTTGACGCAGTTGTCATGTTCTCTGACCTGCGCGGTTTCACCGCTCTTTCGGACAGGGCATCCGAAGAGGACGTTTTCGACATGCTGAGTGGATATTTTGATCTGGTCGTGCAGTCTGTCGAAGAGAATGGCGGCGACATTCTCAAGTTTATGGGAGACGGCATTCTGTCGATATTCACCGTCGCGACACAGCAAGATTTGAACGACCAATGCAAAAGGGCAGCACGGGCCGCTCAAAGCGTATTGACCGGTTTGGCCGCACTCAACCATCGCCGCGAAGAGGCTCGGAAGCCGCCGTTGGATATAGGCATCGGGATCAATGTCGGACAGGTCAGCTATGGCAATATCGGCAGTCCCGGCAGGCTGGATTTCACTGTTCTGGGTAGGGCAGTCAACCTCGCAAGCCGTATTGAGGGGTTGACGAAATCCCTGGGCCACAGAGTTCTGGCGACGTCAGCCGTTGCCGCTGCTTCGCCTGACCTGTTCTCTGCTTGTGGGTTTCACGAAGTTCGAGGGCTTGCCGGATCCATCGAGTTGTACTCTCTCGTCGAAAAGGAGCATCAAGGCAGTCCCATACCGGATCGCCACATTGATCCGGACAACATGGATTGAGAATCGCAAGCTTCTACATTGTCCTCAATGGCCGGTTTCGATTTGGGCTGCGGGCGACCGGGCCTCGCACTGCGCTGACTAAGGTCCCGTCGCAGGACCCTTGGACGAAACGTATTCGAGTTCAAGGACCTGGGCGCATCCGAAGCTGATGCTGCGGACACACCTGGCCTTTTCGTGTCACAAAGCAATCCGGGCCGAGGTCATGGCTTTTCCGTAACCACCCGCCATGAGGCCCGTGATCGCACCATTCTCGATGTCAAGTTCGACCTTTATCAGGCTCGGGCTTGCCGGGTTCATAAACACCCCTTGTTCGATTTCAAATGATCGCTGAGACGTGCCGCCGAAATCATGCAACACGCATGCAAGTGGCCCGGGTGCCATCCCCGTGGCGGCTTCTTCATCTATCGCGTATCTGGGTGCGAACATACGGGTTGTGGCGTCCCGGCTGGTGATTGAAGGGTCTTTCGTGAATACGTAATAGCCAATCAGATCCAGTTGCTCGCTGATTTGCTTGATTTTGGCCAAATCTGGTCTGATTTTGGCAAGGCCCGCCGCATCCGAAAGACCGACGAGGATGAAGCTGTTGCCGGTGTTGACCAAAACCGGAGCAAACCTCTGATCCAGGTCAGTTTTGTCGACCCCGAGAGAGCTCAGCACATCGTCGAGTTTCACGCCCTTTTAGATCCATTCCTGAGCACCCGAGTAGCGTGGGGCCAATTGTTCCATATAGGCGGCGCCGTCTTTCGTGAGTATGCGCCTGGGGCCATCAATAGTTTCCTTTGACGTATCGGGCTTGGGGATCCGGCCAAGTGCATCAAGGTGAGAGAAGGCGGCGATTGTTGCATGACCGCAATGAGCGATGCGCCGGTTCGGTGTGAAGAAATCCAGCTTGAAGCCTTCCGTCTTGGACCGCGAGACAAACGCCGTCTCGGACAATCCAACTCTTGCCGCCGCGGTTTGCATATCTTGCGCGCTCAGATCATCAGCGTCCAGAACGACGCCTGCGGGGTTTCCTCCGGTGCCGCCATCGACAAACCCGTGCACGATTTCAACCGTGACTTCCTTGGCAGTGTTTGTTTGCGTATTCATTGATCGTCTCCAAACATGAGGCCGCGCCTTTGATCGAGGCGCGGCCAGTTGCGCATCAGTTGCCGGCGGCGGTGATGCGATGCAGGAATGCGGTCATCCGTTCCGTAATTTCAGGCCCATATTCTTCCAGCGCGAAGTGTCCGGTATCAAGCAGATGAAACTCAAGATCCTTCAGGTCGCGTTGATAGGGCAGGGCGCCTTCGGCCGGAAAGATGTGATCATTCTTACCCCACATCAGCAGCGCAGGTGGTTGATGCTCACGAAACAACGCCTGCCATTTCGGGTACTCGGCGACGTTGGTGCCGTAGTCCAGGAAAAGTTCAAGTTGCACCTCCTGATTACCTTCGCGATCAAGCAGGTATTGGACGTGCCAATAGTTGTCCGGGCTGATCAGTTCCGGCCTTTGTACACCATGGGTGAACTGCCACTTGGTCGCATCCAGAGTAAGAAACCCACGAAGCTGGTCGCCATTCTCTTTCAAGGGGTCGGCCCAATAGGCTTTGATCGGGTCCCAGAATTCGCGCAGCCCTTCCTCATACGCATTGCCGTTCTGAATGACGAAGCCGGTGACCCGTTCGGGCTGTTCGGCAAACATCCGGAATCCAACCGGGGCACCGTAATCCATCAGATAGACCGCGTATTGATCGACACCTTTCCGATCCAGCAGGGAGGTCATGATTTCGGCGATATTCGCAAAGGAATACTCGAAGTCTTCGGCTTGCGGCATATCCGACGCCCCAAATCCGGGAAAATCGGGCGCGATCACGTGATAGTTCTTGGCCAGTTCAGGGATAAGGTTGCGGAACATATGTGACGAGGTCGGAAACCCATGAAGCAACAGAACGGTTGGCCTGCTCGGGTCTCCGGCCTCACGATAGGCGATATTGACCTCGCCGATTTTTTCGGCGCGGAAATTGACCGCTTGTGTGGCTTCAATGCCAGTCTCATTGGCGATTGCAGGGGCCGGAGTTAATGGCACCGCGATGGTAAGCGCGAGAAGACTGGCGCTCAGGATGGATTTCAGATTGCGCGACATGGGTATTTCCTTTCTTGGGGTTTTGGGGCGCGTCTGAACGCGCGGGGTTCAGCATCGGTCAGCGTTTATGGCCGGGCTTTTCGTTGCGCTCTGCGTTTTGAGCTTTCAGTTCCGCCAGTTCATCGCGAAGCGGCGCCATGTGCTCTTCAAACTCTTCCAGGGTCAGGCGTTGGGGGATGTGCTGCGGGCAGTTCCAGTCCATCGCTTCCAGCTTGATCACAATGGCCCGCTCCGGGCGGCCCCTGTAATTCGGGTCATGCAAACGTTGCATCAGGGCCGGATCATCCGCGCCATCAACAAGTTTCGCCCGGCCCCAGATCTTGAGGCGTCTCCGGTTGGGATAGTCCATCAGGATCAAAGAAATGCGGTCGTTGTTCAGCAAGTTACCTGCGCTCAGATATTGCCGGTTGCCGCGAAAATCCGCGTAGGCCAGCGTCCGTTCATCCAGCACTTTCAGAAAGCCTGCCGGTCCGCCGCGGAATTGAACATAAGGCCAGCCGGTTTCAGAGACGGTCGCCTGATAAAAGCCGTCCCTTTGTGCGATGAAGCTGGCTTCGACCGGGCTGATGAGGTCTTCCTGAACAGCGCCGGCCAGAAACTTTGCGTAGCCTTCAGCCGATCCGTTCTTGGCCTGTGTTGCACGTACAGAAGGCGTAAAACTGATTTCTGCAAATGGGCGTGTCATTGAATTCTCCATCTCAGCCGGGCAGAGCCCTGGGGTTGAGATGAAGCTAGTCAAAGCTTTGGTGTTGCAGAATGTCCCTATTTGGCAATATATTATTCCAAAATATGGAATAGTCGTTTGGATAGATTTCACGCACTGAGCGTTTTTGTGAAGGTGGCCGAGCTGAATGGCTTCGCTGCCGCAGCGCGCCACCTCAATATGTCACCACCAACGGTAACCCGACTGGTCTCCATGCTGGAGGACAGCTTGGGGCTTCGTCTTTTTGTGCGCACCACGCGATCAGTCATGCTGACGGACAGCGGGCGAAGGTTCTTTGAAGATGCCAGACGCATTCTGATGGATCTCGAGGAGGCAGAGCGTGCCGCTGTCGGATCCTATGCCGAACCGACCGGGGAACTCAGCGTGACCGCATCGGTGTTGTTCGGCCGTATGTTCGTCACTCCGATTCTGGGTGAATTTCTGGAACTGCATCCAAAGCTCTCTGCGCGCACTCTCTATGTGGACCGCGTGGTCAATCTGGTGGATGAGGGCCTCGACGTCGGCATCAGGATTGGAAACCTTGCAGATTCAAGCCTGATGGCGGTGAGATGTGGCGCGGTGAGGCAGGTCGTGTTTGCCGCTCCGGCATATCTCGATGCGCGCGGCGAACCAGGCACACCCGACGACCTTGCCAATCACGCCATCATAAATTCAACCGCCCTGCACGCCTCGGCCCAATGGCATTTTCAAAAAAGCGACACGGTCGTGACAAAGCGCGTGAACCCGCGCATCAGCATGAACACCAATGACGCGGTGATCGAGCTGGCCCTGCAAGGGCATGGCATCGGGCGGCTTTTATCCTATCAGGTTGCACCCTACGTTGCGGACGGGCGGCTCAGAACCGTTCTGAATTCGTATGAACCACCCGAGGTCCCCATCCATCTTGTGCATCAAGAGGGCCGCACCGTGTCTGCAAAAGTGCGCGCCTTTGTCGATTTTGCGGCCAAGCGTCTCAAATCCGACCCCTATTTGGATGGGTTCCGGCACAGGCCTGAGAGTTAGGCCAAAAGATCCGCCGAACCACGCCATCCGGTCGCGGCCAGGGTCGCCAGGGCCCTGACCGACAGATCACTTTGGGCATGCGCTTTGAGGTGGTACAGCGCGAAGCATGCCCATATACGAACATGTGCAACAAAGCTTGCCACCAACTGGATCTGCCGGCACGAAACTGAAATCTCAGATCCCGGGTGCACACGCTTTTCGAAGTGATAGGGCCCGCATTGAGCATGCAATCACGTTTGATCCGCGGCTTAGTCGGTCTTGCCCCAAGCATCGTGCGCGATCAGCGCGGCCTCGACCCGGTTTCGGGCGTGGAGCTTGGACAGGATTGCCGTCATATAGTGCTTTACGGTTTTTTCCTGAAGATCCAGTTGATCTGCGATCTCCCGATTGCTCATCCCCTTCGCCACACGTCGAAGTATTTCTTCCTCGCGATGCGTGAGATCATCCAGAACATCACTGTCTTTGGAAGCTTCTGCCTCTCTGTTGATCTGAAGCAGCACGCGCGAGGCCAACCCGGGCGACACGAATCCTTCACCTGCGGCGATGCTGCGCAATGAGGCTGTCAATTCGCTGGCTGTCACACCTTTGACGATGTAGCCGATTGCCCCTGCTTCCAAAGCATCCGCAACGTCACTGTTGTTTTCCGAGACCGTCAATATCGCGATGAATGGCGGGTTTGCCATAGCCGCGATTTTTCGCGTCGCATTTATGCCGCCCCCGGGCATCGAAAGATCGAGGATGGCGATGTCAGGTTGATGAATGCCGACAAGTGAAACTGCCTCATCCGCGCTCGAGCCGGCAGCGAGAACTTCGAAACCATCGGCTTCGTCCAATGTCCGGTGCAAACCGTCCCTGAAAATCGGGTGATCATCCGCTATTACGACAGATGTTGTCATGACGTACTCATCTTTCTGGGAAATAATGTCATTGTGACAGAGGTGCCTTTGCCAGGGCTTGACCAGACTTCGAACCTGCCACCGATACTCTCAACACGATCTCGCAAACCCAGAAGCCCCTGGCCTCCATCGTCGCGCAGTACTTTTCCGTCCGAGGGGTCAAATCCGGGCCCGTCATCGTCGACATGAATGACGACCCGATCGTCATGCGCCTTGCAAATGACGGTGCATCGAGAATTCGGAGCATACCTGGCGGCATTGGAAAGCGTTTCCTGAAGGAACCGAAAAACACACAACTTGTCGGAGACGGACAACTCGATCGTCTGGCTTCCCTGAAGTGAAACTTCTGGCCGCAGCGGGCTGTGTTCCGAGTGATCTTCTATGGCTCTTTTCACCACATCAATCAGCGCCAGATTGTCGATGTCCGGAGCGGACAAGCCCCGCGACAACGCACGAATTTCGGCCAGGGACTTCTGCAAAGACTGTTGTATTTCCTCAGCTTCCGCAGGCTTTTCTGGCCTGTCCGAGAACGCCGCCTCCAACCTGAGGGCCGCAAGGGACAGGTATTGAGCTGGGCCGTCATGAAGCTCGGAACCAAGTTTCTTCAGAAAGCGATCCGTTTGCGTGGCATATCGTTCCGACGCTTCGACCACGCGCGACCGCAGCCTGGCGTTCTGCTCTGCCATCTGCTCGCTCTCTTTCAGGCGCCGCTCCAACAGGCGCCCCTGGCGTCGAATGGTGTTGTCACCGATTGCCACGATGGAAAACAGAACGATTGTACTTGCCGTAAACGCTGATCCGACGACTAGCCAGCTTGTCCGCCGGGCTCTGGCCATATCAACTTCCAGCTGTTCCGCTTTTTCATAAAACTCTGCAACTGCAATGATATCGCCCGACCAGAGTTCTCGGATCGGGCTGTACACTTCAAGCAGCGGGATCCCAAGTGCTGCTTCTGCGGCGCTTTCGGCATGGTCGAGATCTTCGAACGAACCCGAAATCTCTCCACTCCAGGCTCGGCTCAGATCGTCAGTCGGATCGAAACGGCTTCCAATGATGGTCGGATCCGACGCGTGCGCGATCACGCCGCCTTGCTTCCAAAACTTGAAGGACACAATGCGGTCACGCAGTGGCTGGGTCATGAATATTTCGTCCAGTGCCCGCCTTGCTTGATCGGAAAGACGATCCCCGTATGCAAGTTCCTGGCTGAGAGGGGATACGATGCTCTCCATATATAGCGCCGCGGAGTTGGCGGAGTTTTGGACAACTGCATTCTCGATCCGATTTGACACCCACACGCCAACTATCGCGGTGGCCGTTCCCATCACGACAATGCAGGCCGCAAGAAAAACTCGCGACAATGACCAATTGCGAACTGACAGATCGGAAATCTCGGGTCTCATTTCGTGTTCAACTATGAACGACAATCCCTGACCGCGCCACCGACCTTGGTCTGAACTCATCAGTGTTCGGTTTCAGAATTTGGATCATGTCGACCCCTTGATCGCGCAATCGCGCAGGCGGCGGACAGAAGGCACGCGTGGCCTTGCAGGAGGTACACGGAGTTCGCTCAAAACTCCGTCCAGACGACCAGCGCATCGGCCCAAAGCCGTCCTCGGAGGAGCCACACCTACGGGCGAGTATTTTTTTGTCACCCCGGCAGAGCAATGGACAGGCGTTCAACCAAAGCTCTTTGCACAATGGCAAATCTGGGAGTGCGCGCTATCTCGTCCAGAGTCGCCACCCAGAGCGGAACATCTATTCCGGGATCAATTTCTGACGACCGATGAAGCCGAGGATCCGCGTTCCCGATAAACGAGGGCAGAAACGCTTTGCCCGCCCCGGAGGCCGCCATTTGCTGAAGCACCAAAAAGCTGTCTGCTCCGTTGGTCATTTCATCGGCGCTGACATGTTCGGCCAACCATTTGGCGGGAAGCGAGCGGCTCAACGCCCCATCAAGCCTCATCCATTTTCGGTTTGGGGAACCGTCGTCAAAAACGCCGAATGACAGGGTTCCTGCACGTTCGCTGACAAGCCCTTCCTCAAGTTTGATCGAGGGTCGCACGGCGATGTCCGCGGTCAACCTTGACAGATCATGATGGCTGTTGCCGCTTAACAAAGTCAGTTCCAAGTCGGGGTAGAGCCGCGATATCTCAGTCAGAATTTGAGGCAAAACAAGCTGACAAAGGCTGTCCGTGGACGCAATGCGGACCTGACCCGCAGGGGACCGGTTTGCCCCCACTATTGCCCGCTCTACGGAAAGTACGGCCTCTTCAACGCTTTCCATCGCCGAAAGAATGGCTCTGGCCTCGGGCAGGGCGGTGTACCCTGACGGGTGTTTTTGAAAGATCACGCATCCAAAACGGTCTTCAAGCGCGGCGACTCTGCGCAGCACCGTTGCATGAGTGACACCCAGCGCCCCGGCCGCCGCATTCAGTGATCCGTGTTTCCTTACGGCCAGCGCGTATCGAAGATCATCCCAGTTTTGGTTGTGCATAAATTAACAAGGAACGACGAATAACAAACAATTACAAGAAAAATTGTTCAGGTTAATATCCGACGCATTGAACAGGGAGACGCACAATGATCAAGAAAATCCCGGCCGTTGCTACAGGTTTGTTGTCGGTAGCCATCATTGGATCAGCCATCGCCCATGAAAGCGAAAATCCTGCGGTGAAGGCTCGGACCTCAATCATGCAGCTCTATGCCTTCAATCTTGGCACATTGGGCGGCATGGCCAAGGGAGAGGTTGAATATGATGCCGAGGCAGCAACACGGGCCGCGAACAACCTGGTTGTGCTGACGCAGATCGATCAATCCGCGATGTGGCCTGCCGGATCCGACAATGCGTCCGACCCGTCCACCCGAGCCTTGCCAGCCATCTGGGAGAACTTCCCGGATGTAATTGCAAAAGGTCAGGCCATGGCTGAAGCCGCCGTTGCGATGCAGGCGGCGGCAGGCCAGGATGTCGATGCCCTGAAGGCGGCGATGGGTGATCTGGGCGGATCGTGCTCGGCCTGTCACAAAGCTTACAGGGCGCCGAAAGACTAAAGGAGCGCTAGCCATGCGGCGTTTGTTCATTTTCGCCGCAGGTATCGCTGTACTGGTCGGGCTGGTCGGTTTGGTGCTGACTCGTCCGAAAACAGTTGACCAGACACAACTGAACGGGGTTGTTCCGGATCTCAGTCGAGGTGAGACAGTGTTTTACGCGGCTGGATGCGCGTCCTGTCATTCTGCTCCGAACGCAACGGATGAGGAAAAGCTGGTGCTCGCTGGCGGCCGTCGGTTTGCGTCGGATTTCGGCACGTTCATAGCCCCGAACATATCCAGTGATCCGGTTACCGGCATCGGATCGTGGTCCGCATTGGATCTGGCCAATGCTCTGCTTCACGGGACCGGGCCCGAAGGACAGCATTATTTCCCCGCATTCCCCTATACATCCTACGCCAACATGTCAGCCGAGGACGTTGTTTCGCTGCATGCCTTCCTCGGCACTCTGCCGGCGGTTCCAACCCAAAGCGCAGCGCACGAGGTTGGCTTTCCCTTCAATATTCGACGCGGGCTGGGCGGGTGGAAGCTGTTGTATCTGAAACCGGGCTGGGTTGTGCAAGGCGATCTGACTGACCAGCAAATTCAAGGCCGATACCTGGTAGAGGTGTTGGGACATTGCGCAGAATGTCACACGCCGCGTAACGGGTTAGGAGGCCTGAAACACGATCTCTGGCTGACAGGTGCACCAAACCCCAGCGGAAAGGGACGCATCCCCGGGCTGACTTCTGCCCAACTGGATTGGTCCGAGGCTGATATTGCCGAATATCTGAAATCCGGCTTCACGCCGGACTATGACAGCGCGGGTGGTGAGATGGTGGAAGTCATCAAAAACACATCCCGCCTTACGGATGACGACCGTCTGGCGATTGCGGCCTATCTCAAGGCCGTGCCCGCGTCACCGACAGGCTCGCCGTCAGAGTAACCCTTTTTGGCGCCATGCGGCCGATGCCAGATGTCCTTGCCAGCCGTCAGCACGAAGCCGCAAGGCCTATTCCCTTTTCGCCAAACTCCTGTTTTACGTTCTGGGCACCGGAACGCAGCACACGCCCGCGTTTCTGTTTAGGATTGATTGAGGGTCGTGGCCAAATGACACAAAAAATCGCTCTTTGGTCCATTCCGATATCCCTGGCGGTACTGGCCCTGAAGCTGCTGGCCTGGTGGCTGACAGGTTCGGTGGCGTTGTTGTCGGACGCGATGGAATCCACCGTCAATGTCGCGGCGGCCCTGCTGGCTTATTTCGCGGTTCGGGTTGCAAACAAGCCCCCTGATGAAAACCACCCCTTTGGTCACAAGAAAGCTGAGTATCTTTCCGCTGTTGTCGAAGGCGCATTGATTGTGTTGGCGGCGTTCTTGATCATCAGAGAGGCCGTGCTGGCACTTCCCAATCCGCATCTTGAGGATGCGCCTTTTCTTGGAATCGCCGTCAATGTCATTGCAACGGGCGTGAATGGCGCATGGGCCTACTTATTGCTCAGAATCGGCAGGCGCGAGGGTTCACCTGCATTGGAGGCAAGCTCGCGGCATATTTTTACAGATGTCATGACGTCAGCGGGTGTCATCGCGGGACTCATGCTTGCACTTGTCACCGGCTGGCTGATCCTTGACCCGATCCTTGCAATTCTGGTCGCGCTGAACATCCTGTGGGAAGGATGGAAAGTCATTCGAGCGTCCGTTGACGGCCTGATGGATGTGAGCCTTTCCGACCATGACCTGCAAGTTGTTTCCGACACCATTGAAAACAATCTTGGCGCTGCGCTGGAGTATCACGACCTCAAGGGACGCAGATCCGCAAATATCATCTTCGTCGAGTTTCACCTCGTTGTGGACGGCGCGATGTCGGTCAGCGCGGCGCATGACATCTGCAACGAAGTCGAACACGCATTGGAACGCATTTATCCTGGTTCTGTCTTTGTCATTCATCTCGAACCCGATGATGAGTTGAAGGGCAACGGAGCAAAACCGAGCCAAATCTCCTAAACCACGCGGTGCAATCGATTACGACGGAAGTCGTGGTTTTGGCCGGGACGTTCGGCCTGCAATTCGTCAGACCTAAGCCCGATGTCGGGAAGCAACGCCCCGGGTAATCTGTCACCGACACCATGAGATTGGTCGAACAGAACTGGAGGCGAAAAAATGAAACTTCAAGGAAAACTGGGCCAGCTTCTCAGCACCGCAGCACTGGCTTCGTTGATTGCCGCGACGCCTTACGCGCCGAAGTTTGACGCGGAAGGGCGCTTGCACCTTGAACCAGCCTATGCCTTTGCCAAAAGCGGCAGCGGAAAAGACGGGGATGGCGGCGATGATGATCGGGGGGATGATCGTGGCGGCGAACGGGACGACAACTCGGGGTCGGGCAACAGTGGTCGCGGGGGTGATCGCGACGACGACAGGGACGATGACCGCGACGACGACAGGGACGATGATCGCGACGACAATTCCGGATCCGGCAAAGGTGGTCGCGACGATGATGACGATGATGACGACGACGATGATGATGACTCGAAGCGGTCGAACCGAGGCAGCGGCAAAAAGGATCAATCCCGGTCAGGAGGCGGGTCATCGCGCACTGCCGGCGTAACCAAGGTTGAGACGAACGCCAACGGCATCGAAGTGCGTTATGCCGATGGAACCAAAGAAGAAATCGAAAACGGTCGGTATGAAAGAAAGAATGCTCAGAACCGCACTGTGGAAGAACGGCTGGCGACAGGCGCCGATGTCTCAAGGCTCCGGTCATTGGCAGATGGTATCTCCATCGACAACGTGCGCGCGTCCGGCCAAGGAGGTTCTGCGGGAAGCCGCCCGACGAAGGTTGAACGTCAGGGCAACAATATCGAAGTGAACTATGCCAATGGCTGGAAAGAAGAGATCGAGTTTGGCCGTTACGAATTGAAGGACCCGTTCAACCGGACCGTTGTCGAGAGAAATGCAACCGCCGCTGACCGCCGGAGATTGCAGGCGGCAGCCAACTAGGCAACAATAACAGGTCGAAAGACAAAAGGCGGCTCCTCATCGTCAGAGGCCGCCTTTTCCTATCGTCATTGCCGCCGGTTATTGGCGTACTGCATTGCGATCAAGGGCTTCTTGCCCAAAGTGCTGACGCAAGATCCCGCCTAATACGACAGGCACGGGTATAAATGTCGCAACCCGCCATGACCCGAAGTTTCATGTATGTCCTGCCCCTTTCGCGCTTGCAACAACAACCCATCCACTGGTTGTGAACCCTGATCCTAGCGTTCACCGCGCCGATAGGGTGCCATCAGCGCAGCAGGCACCTCGGCCCTGCGGGCGACGAGAACGAGCGCGACGATGGAAAGCACATAGGGCGCCATCAGGAAGAGTTGATATGGCACGCCTTCAATCGCCGTTTGCAGCCGCAATTGGTATGCATCGAAAAAGGCAAACAACACGGCGCCAATCAACGCCTTGCCGGGCCGCCAGCTTGCGAACACAACCAGCGCGATGCAGATCCAGCCGCGTCCTTGAACCATGCCCGGAAAAAAACTGTTGAACGCCGTTGTCGTCAGGAACGCGCCACCCACTGCCATCAACGCCGATCCGAGAACCACTGCACCAACGCGAATACGGATGGGGTTCAGCCCCTGCGCCTCGACCGCGTGCGGGTTTTCACCTGTCATGCGAATGGCCAGCCCCAACGGTGTCCGGGCAAGGACGTAAGCCATCACAGCCACCGCAAACAGCGCCAGATAGGTCGGCAGGGCCTGGGAAAACAGGATCGGACCCAGAATGGGGATGTCGGAAACACCCGGAACATCGAGAGGCTGGAAAGGTTCTATCGTCGGGGGCAGATCGCCCACTTCAACAAGCAACCGGTAAAGGTAGTAAGCCAACGCGGACGCAAACAGCGTAATGCCAAGCCCCGATACATGTTGCGACAAACCAAGCGGGACCGTCAGCATGGCGTGCAGCAATCCCATCACCGCGCCGCAAAGCGCGGCAATCATCAGGCCCACCAGCAAAGGTGCGCCCATGTAGACGGCAAGCCAACCGCTCATCGCGCCCATGGTCATGATCCCCTCGATCCCCAGATTGAGAACACCCGAACGTTCACAGAGCAACGCGCCGAGGACTCCGAAAATAAGCGGCGTTGCAATGCGCAGCACGGACGCCCAGAGGCTGGTATTCAGCAGCAGATCAATTGCATCACTCATCGGCGCACCCGGTAAGTTGTGAAAAGAAGGGCCACGATCATGGTGAGCAGGCAGAGCGCCACGATCACATCGGCAATGAAGCTGGGAACGCCGGTTGCGCGGCTCATGGCGTCGGCCCCGACAAAGACGGTGGCAACGAAAACCGCGGCTGCGACCACGCCCGCCGGATGCAATGCGGCCAGCATTGCGACGACGATGCCGGCATATCCGAATCCGGGGCTCATGGTCGTGGTGACCCCGGCTGTGACGCCCATGACTTCGACGGAACCTGCCAGACCTGCCAAAGCGCCTGAAAGCAGGGCCACACCCATGATCGTTTTGGGAAGGGAAATTCCGGCAAAGGCGGCGGCACCGGCGTTCAAGCCTGCGGCGCGTGTTTCAGCCCCAAAAACCGTGCGGGCCAGGATCAGCCAAACAACACCTGCTGCCGCGATGGCAAAAACCAACCCGATATGAAGGCGCGTGCGGGGAATAAGATCCGGCAGGCGGTACTCTCCGCCCACGGGCACTGAGGAAGGCCAACCAAAGGCCATCGGGTCGCGCATCGGACCCTCGATCATGAGGCCGACGAAAAGGATCACAATGAAGTTGAGCAGCAGGGTCGTCACCACCTCATCCACCCCGAAACGCAGGCGCAAATAAGCGGGGCCCGCCAACAGGGCCGCACCCGCCGCCATGCCCGCCAGCATCAAAATCGGTATACCGATCCACCCGGGAACCCCGAGAGAATGCCCGATCCAGGCGGTAATCAGTGCGCCGACAAAGAACTGCCCCTCGCCGCCGATGTTCCAAAGACGCGCCCGAAAGGCGACGGCCGCGGCCAGCCCGGTAAATATCAGCGGCGTGGCTCGGGTCAGCATCTCGGTGATCGAAAGGCGTGACCCAAGGGCGCCGGTCAGCATTTCACCATAGGCAGTCAACGGGTTCACACCTGCCGCTGCGATTAAACCCGCAGCCAATAACAACGCGGTAAAGATCGCGGCCAGCGGCGCAATGACCACAAGGTACAGCGGTACATATGTGCGTCGTTCAAGCCGCATCATCATCTTCCTTCCAGACACCTGCCATCATCAGGCCAAGACGTTGCGGGTCAGCCTCATCAGCGGATATCGGTTTCGACAATCGACCCTTTACGATGGCCTGAATCCGGTCTGAAAGAGCTACGGCTTCTTCAAGTTCTTCTGAAATAAGCAGGATCGCAGCACCCTCGGCCCGTGCGGCCAAAAGCTCGGCATGAACTGCGGCAATTGCCCCTTCATCAAGGCCCCGCGTCGGCTGGTTGGCGAGCACGAAACGCGGTCCGTTGGTCAGGACCCGCCCCAGGATCAATTTTTGCATGTTGCCGCCAGACAGCAGCCGTGTGCGCGTGTCGGGACTGGCCCCTCGGATATCAAACCGTTCGATAAGCCCTGCGGTGTATTCTCGGGCGGCGCGTTGTCGGACAAAGCCTCGGCGCGAAAACTCCGGTGTGCGCAGACGTTCAAGAACTGCATTTTCCCACAGGCTCAATTCACCCACGACACCTTCTGCATGGCGGTCTTCCGGTACCCTGCCGGCGCCAGCCTGGATCATGCCACGCGGGCCCAGATGGCCGATATCCTTGTTCAGCAGTGTCAACTGCCCGGCGTTAGGGTGGATCAGTCCAGACAACAGCCCGCCAAGCGAGGCCTGACCATTGCCTGATACGCCGACGATACTAAGGATCTCGCCTGCATGGACGGTGAATGATACGTCATCCAGCCGCAATTCACCGTCTTCTTTCACGCGCACATCGTTTGCGACCAGAACCGGCGCGCCAATCTCGTGGTCTTGACGAACGGGTCGTTCCACTTTGCGGCCAACCATCAGTTCCGCCAACTCTCCGTGGGTGGTTTCCGAAGTCCTGCGTTCCGCGACCAACCTACCGCCACGAAGAACGGCCACACGGTCAGAGGCCGCCATGACCTCATGCAGTTTGTGACTGATGAAGATAAGCGACAGACCCTCTTTCGTCATGTCGCGCAGCGTCTCAAACAAGCGCATTGCCTCGGGCCGGGCCAGAACGGCCGTGGGTTCATCCAGGATCAGTATGCGCGCGTCTCGGTACAGCGCTTTCAGAATTTCGACGCGTTGACGTTCACCCACGGAAAGGGACTTGATCTTGTCGTCGGGGTTCACGGGCAGACCAAACCGATCCGCGATCTTCAACAACTTTGCGCGCGCCTCGCCACGTGCGGACCGTGCGCGTGTAAGGGGTTCTGAACCAAGCATGACGTTTTCAAGAACCGTGAGGTTGCCCGCAAGCGTAAAGTGCTGGTGTACCATGCCCACACCCACCTCGATCGCTGCGCGGGGCAGACCCGGAGGCAACGCTTTGCCAAACACCCTAACCGAGCCTTCGTCTGCTGCGTAGTGGCCGAACAGGATGTTCATCAGCGTCGTTTTGCCTGCGCCATTTTCACCCAACAATGCAAGGATTTCACCCTGGGCCAATGACAGGGTCACATCATCATTGGCGGTAAGCGTTCCAAAACGCTTTGTTATGCCGTGAAGTTCCAGAACCTTGTTCATGTGGGCAGGCCTGCGATTGGAGACGGAAAGGTAAGTTCGGGCGCACGCGCCTCGATCAGAGCACCAAGTTTCTGCAGCCCAACATCCGAGCCGGGTGGTCCCATCAGTTGCACACCGATTGGCAGGCCATTTGCCATGCCAAAAGGCAATGCCAAAGCCGGCAAGCCTGCAACATTGGCAAGCGCTGCGTTTGGGGCGAAGGCCTCCAGCCGCGCCATGTGTTCATCCGCGGAGGCGCCAGAAAGGTCCAAAGTGCCGATAACGGGCGGCGCAGACGATAGGACCGGCATCAGGACAGCATCCACAGAACTGAAAATCTTGCGAGCACGATATGTCAGGCGCGCAAGCTGTCTTGAGGTCGCAAAAAGCGCGGTGGCAGATGTGGCACGGCCCTCGGCAGCCATGGCGGCGGCAAGCGGTGGAACCTGATCATCAGATATCCTGAGTGCAATGAGCCACTCGGCCAGCGAAACAGCCAGTATCGTGCGGGCAATTGCATGAGCCTCGGCCCCCATCTCGTCCGGGGTACAAATGTCATACACCTCGCAGCCTGCATCGCGCAGAGCGTCAGCCGCGTCCTTGGCGGCTTTGCACTGGTCAGTTCCGCAACGCTCGGGCAGTGCCAATGCAATGCGGGGGCGGTCCGCCGGATATACCGGGGCCATGGGCTGGGCTACGGCTTGAAAGGCGGTTTCCACATCGCGAACGGACCGTGCCAGAACCAGTTCTGACGCTATCCCCAACAGGTGATTGGTAAAATCAGGGCCTCCGGGCATCGCACCACGTGACGGCTTGAGCCCGGTCAAGCCGCAGCACGCGGCAGGTACTCTGATGGATCCGGCCGCGTCCGTGGCATGAGCAATGGCGACGATGCCGCCTGCAACCGCAGCCGCGGCGCCGCCAGATGAGCCACCGGGCGTCAACGCGGGATTCCACGGATTGCGGGCCGCAACCATGCCATCTGGTTCACATGTCAGGGAAAGGCCGAATGGCGGTGTTGCCGACACGCCAAAAGGGATCAGGCCGGTCTGGCGCAATTCATGCAGCAGGCAGCTGTCAGTTTCGGGTTTTAGCCCTTGCGCGCGGATTGCCGCAGACCCGGCAGCAGCGGGCAGCCCTTTGGCGGAACCGCCGAGGTCTTTGACCAGGAACGGAACCCCGTGAAAGGGCCCGCGCTGGTCCGATGGCGCTGCATCTGCCGCCCTCGCGCCGGCGCGGGCCATATCTTCGTCCAGAAACACCACGGCGCCCAGATCCGCCTGCGCGTGGCAGGCGGAAAGGCTTGCTTCCATCGCATCGGTGGCAGTGATCTGCCCCGCAGAAACGGCAGCAGCAAGAGCCGTGGCATCGGTCACGTCAAAGCCGCCGGGATCAGGAGGGCTCGCTTTCGTCGATCGGAACGTCCCATTCGCCGGATTGGATCGCGGCCTGTTTGGCCTCCATCGCAGGGATGGCGCCGGCAGGCACTTCGTCGGCGACATAGATCAGCTCATTGCCGCCATGAGCCATGAAGGAATATTCGGTATAATTGCGCCCGGTGGGATTGCCGGCCTGAACATCCGCCACGATGGCTTCGATGGTTGGCCCATAGTTCCATATCGCGTTGGCAAAGACCGTGCCGGGATAGCGCGGCGTATAATCTATCAGTGAACCGATGGCCTTCACGCCGCGCGCCTGAGCGGCGTCTGCGGTGCCTATGCGTTCACCAAACAGGATGTCCGCGCCCGCGTCGATCTGGGCAATCGCGGCTTCCTGCGCGCGAGCCGGATCAAACCATGCTCCGATGAAACCGTTAAGGAAAGTGGCGTCAGGGTTCACTTCACTGACGCCCATCCGGAAAGCATTGATCAGGAGGTTCACCTCGGGGATCGGATAACCGCCGACGGAACCAAAAACATTGCTTTCCGACATTTGGCCGGCAAGCATTCCGGCCAAATAGGCCGCCTCGTGGTTGCGGGTGCCGAAGACTCCGAAATTGTCGCCCTCCGGTCCGCCGGAGGACCCCATCAAAAACGCGGTATCGGGGTAGTCACCAGCCACTTCGCGTGCTTCGCGTTCCACCGCGTAAGACTCGCCCCAAATGATTTGCGCGCCGCCTTCGGCGTATTCGCGCATCGCACGGGGATAGTCGGTCGGAGCCACACCCTCTGAAAACTCATATTCGATCAGACCAGCCTCGGCGGCTTCCTGCATCGCCACGTGGATCCGGCTGTTCCATGCATTTTCGACCGGAGACATATGCACGCCAGCGACGCGGATCGCAGATTGTGCATTGGCGCGGCGGATATAAGCCGGCAGGGCCAGCGTGGCCGCGGCGCCGACCATCAGTTGACGACGTGTAGTTGTGAGTTTCATCGGAGTATCCTCTTCTGTTGGTGGCAATTATTTTTGTTCGTGGTCTTCCTGAATATTGGGCCTGGGCGCGTAATCCGCGGGATCCAGGGTCGAGGGGCGGCCGGGCAGGGAAAGCGCGGCCAGTCTTGGTTCGCTGCGCGCCAGCACCTTGCCGTTTTTGATGACGGCAAGACGTGTGGCTTTCATGCGAACAGCTTCAATCTGGTCACGCGCTTGCAGCACAACCATGTTGGCTGGGCCGCCTTTGCGAATTGTCGGGTCAGTCAGACCCATGGTCTTGGCACCGTTCTGGGTAACGGATGTGAAAGCCCATTCCATCGCTTCGCGGGATGTCATCGGCACCGCATGCACGCCCATATGGGCCACTTCCAGCATGTCGGCGGACCCAAGAGAATACCATGGATCCATGGTGCAATCCTGCCCGAAGGAAACGTTCACACCTGCTGCACGCAATTCTGGTACGCGTGTCAGGCCACGGCGGCGCGGATAAGTGTCCGAGCGGCCTTGCAGCGTGATATTGATAAGCGGGTTCGGTACGACGTTCATGCCGCTTTCCGCGATCAGCGGAACAAGCTTCGAGGCATAGTAATTGTCGTATGAATGCATCGCGGTGACGTGGCTTGCAGTCACACGACCCCCGAGCCCAAGGCGCGTGGTCTCATAGGCGAGGGTTTCCACATGGCGCGACATCGGATCGTCGCTTTCATCACAGTGCAGGTCCAGCATCAGGTCGCGATCTGCGGCAATCTCGGCCAGCCTGGTGACCGATCGGGCGCCTTCCGACATCGTGCGTTCAAAATGCGGGATGCCGCCCACCACATCGACCCCCATATCGAGCGCCTGGATCAGATTTTTCTCTGCATTTTCTGCGCGGTACAGTCCATCTTGCGGGAATGCCACCAATTGCAGGTCAATATAGGGGGCAACCAGCTTGCGCACTTCCAGCAAAGCTTCGACGCCCACCAACGGAGTTGACGAAACATCCACATGCGAACGGATGGCCAGCAATCCCTGCGACACTGCCAGATCGCAATATCGCATGGCCCGCTCGATCACCGCTTCGGGCGTCAGAAGGGGCTTCAGTTCTCCCCAAAGCGCGATGCCCTCCAAAAGCGTGCCCGAAACATTCATACGTGGCGACCCGAGGCTCAGCGTGGCGTCCATATGGAAGTGCGGGTCGACGAACGGAGGTGAAACCAGGCGGCCCGTTGCATCGATTTCTTCGCGCGCCTCACCCATGATGTCAGCGGCAATTTCCGCAACACGGTCGCCCTTGATCGCAATATCCAACGGTTCGCGGCCATCCGGCAAGCTGGCCTTTCTGATGATGATGTCAAACATTCATCCGCCCCCTAATTTGACCACATGGTAAAAGTATTCAAAAAAATTGCTATTTATTTTTACGGTGTTCTGGAATTGGTGCCTGTTTCAGCCTCTCAGCTGCTCATTATCAAAGCCCAACTGATTAAATTTTGGCCGTCTACTGCCCGGGATTTGGGGCACTGGCGGCCCGAGCCAAAAGAGTGCCCAGTTCATCCGCAAGATTGCTTGCTGACGCAAACAAAAGCTCTGGCCCGCCGGCGCACAGCGATATTCGATGACCGGTGCGGCGAACAGGGGCGCCAGCCCACTGAAATAAGCTCAACCAGAGCGTTGTGTGGTGAAGACATTGACAATCCGCCATCTGCACGCGCCGTGTTTCATCTCGACCGGAATTGGTGATACCTCCTTGCACGTCATGACCAATGTCGCACCAACGATCCTTTCCACGGTTTCCAGCCAGTTTATCGATGACTGGCTGACGGCATTGCGCACGCTATGCCCCGAGGCGCAGATGGCATCGCTTCTCGGCCGGTCGGGTTTGGTCGCGGATACGCGTCTCCCTCATGGCCGCGTCACGCTGGATCAAATCGTATGTCTCTATCAACTTGCCGCAGTTGAGACCGGTGATGAGATGATGGGGCTTTGGAGCCGCCCGATCCGGCCGAGAGCTCTGCAACATCTTTTGACGACAGTCCGGGAAGCCACGTCTCTTTCATCGGCACTTTACCGCTTTTCGACCTTCTGGAACTTGTTGCTGGATGACTACCAGTTTGCTCTGGATGACGCCGACAACATGTTGGTGCTTACGCTGAAGCCACGGGGCGCGGCCCAGGTTCAGCGGTTCGGGCACATGCTGATACTCAAACTTGCCCACGGGCTCATGTCTTGGCTGGCGGGGCACGAAGTTCCGGTCAAGGCTGTCGATTTCGTGTTTGAGCGCCCCGACTTTGATCAGGACTACGCGGTCATCTTTCCAGCACCACTACGGTTCGGCCGAGGTGCCACCGCGATTTCGTTCGATCCGAATGCGCTGGGTCCAGTGCAGGCGCGCAGCACAAATGACCTTGACAGGTTTTTGCACAACGCGCCCCGAGACTGGATCTTCACCAGTTCGCGAGAGCACACCCAATCGCTGCGGGTGCGCACCTATCTGGTCCAATCGGGATGGGACGCGGCAACCCTGACCCAGACGGCATCCGCGATGCACATGACCCCCCGCACCCTGATCCGCAGGCTGCATGCGGATGGTACATCGTTTCAGGCCATCAAGGATGCCCTGCGGCGCGATATCGCTATCCGTGATCTTCAGGCGGGGCGCAAAAGCGTTGAAGCCATCGCACATGAAGTCGGATTTTCGTCGGCGGCCAATTTCCACCGGGCCTTTCAGCGCTGGACCGGAAGCACCCCCAGCTCATACCGCAGGGTGCAAATGTAGGGTGCCCGATTTGTCACTTTTGGACAATGATCTGTCATTGCACGAGATGGTCCCCAGCGGGCAGGCTCGCTATATCTCTCTGTAGAAAAACGTTCTTATCGGAAGTTTTGCCCTCAAAAACTCATCATCCCGCTCATCCATGGCTTCCCGGTTGTGGCGCCATCTGAGAATGACCGTCGTGAAAGGATCCACCAATGTCAGACAAACTCGACACCATACTCCAAGCTGCACGCGACCACGCCGAGCAGGTGATCCTGCCCAATGTGGATGCCTGGAACGCCGCGAAGAAGTGGCCGCGCGATGCTTCGGACAAGGCCGGGGCCGCTGGTCTGACGGGGCTCTACGCCCCCGAAGAGTTTGGCGGGCAGGCCTTGCCGCTGGCAGAAGGCATACAGGTTTATGAACAACTGGGACGGGGCGATGGCGCATATGCCTTTGCGCTGTCGATGCACAACATCTGTACCTTCGCGGGCTGCGGCTATGGCGCGGATGCCTTCAAGGAAAAGTGGGCGCGGGACCTGACATCTGGTCGCAAGCTGGCGAACTTTGCACTGACCGAACCACAATCCGGATCGGACGCAACAAACATGTATTCACGCGCCGTGGTCAATGACGACGGCACATGGACGATCAGCGGCGCGAAGGCATGGGTCAGCCTCGCGACCGAGGCGGATATCTATTTCACTGTGGTCAAGACCAGCGACGCACCCGGCCACAAGGACATGGCGATGATCGCAATTCCCGCCGACGCACCGGGCCTCAGTTTTGGGCCGCTTTACGATACCCCGTCCTACAACTTCCTGCCCTTGGCCGAAATGTACATGGACAAGGTCGTGGTCGATGAAACCAACATCATCCTGCGCATTGGTCAGGGTCTTCAGGGCGCGCTCATGGCCATCGACATTGCCCGTGTTTCGATTGCCTCAGGATGCTGTGGATTGATGCAATCTGCGCTGGATACGGCGTTGTCCTATTCCAAGAACCGCAAGATGTTTGGCGGCAGGAACCTTGATCTGGACGGGATTCAGTGGATGCTGGGCGAGGTTGCAACCGACCTTGAAGCCTCAAAGCTTCTCTACCGAAAGGCGGCAGAATTCCTTGGCACGCCCGAAGGCCCCTTGATGGCGGCCCATGCAAAAAGGTTCGTGCCCGATGCTGCCGTGAAAGCTGCGAACACCTGTACGCAGGCCCTGGGTGGTGCGGGTCTGTTGCAGCCCTACGGTCTGGATCGTTTGTCCCGCCTTGCGCAAATGCTGCGGATCGTGGACGGGACGACGGAAATCAGCCGTGTGGTCATCGGGCGGGCCTTGCAAAAACGTGCGGCAACTCTGCCTGATCTGCCGGTACCGAAAGGTTTTGGTGAGACCGACTGAATGTCCCGCACCGGTTCGATCGGCGCCAATCTGAGATTCTGCGCAGACATCAGCAAGATCAAAAGGCCGGCCGCATTATTGCGGCTAGTTGCCTGAATGGTTGACCGTGGTGCTAACTCGCCATGAACAAGGTCGCGCAAAGCGTATGAAGCTTTGCTTTCTGACGGCACTGACATGTGGGACGGTGACCAGCGAAGGGCAGGGGCACGGGGGTTGAGAACATCAAAAATCCCGACCACTCAATCGAGCCCGAAACAAGCCAATCGCGATTGCGGAACATTGCAATCTGACGAACCCGGGATCTGCCAAAGCAGATATGCTCCATTGGGCATTGCAGTATCCCAGTCAATTGGGTCCACCGATATGTTTGGAAAACGAAGGGCTTGAAGGTGCCCACAATCTCTGAAGACGGGCGTATTCACAACACGTATAATGATGATTATGGTAAATTTATTTGGTGCGGGTGGAGGGACTTGAACCCCCACGCCTTGCGGCGCCAGAACCTAAATCTGGTGCGTCTACCAATTTCGCCACACCCGCAACCAAGCGCGTTTGCGCTGGAATGAAGCGGTCAATAACAAAGCTTGCATCGGAGTGCGAGAGGGAAAATTCGAGGAATACAAAGTTTGTGACTTGCCGGGCTGCCTCGTTGAGAATTGCAACCTGTTCCGGTCTTGTTGATACCGCAAGCAACACAACGGCCGAGAAACCAGAGGCATCTGACTCCCACCTTCAACCAGTTTGAGAGTACCTATATGAAGCTGCTTTACGGCTTTTGGTTCACATGTTGACGCCTGGTACAATCAAGTCGTCAAAAAACGCGCTAACGTTGAATAGACGCCAACACTTCAAGTCGGAACTTGTGGCGCCAGACTTGGTGGAGAATCAAGGCACAACGGGCCAGAGTTGATGCAGTCTGACCCGCAAAACTGCCTCAGACTGTGCTGCTGGAACTGCCTGGGCATTTGGTTCCATCCTCCAGATCCGGTGTTTTCAGAAAAGCAGCGAAACATAAATATTTGTTTTTATTCAGAAGTATGAAGCTAAAAGATTTTCGACCTCCAAATCACTCGAATGCACCTGAGAAGACGTCGCCTTTGCCTCATTTGGCTGCGCCTACTATGCACGCATACAAGCTTGCCGGACGTTTCTCGGTATGATCTGCCGCATCGAAATACTCGCATCGGTTGAGGCATTCTTATGAGAGATCGACCACATTGCCGCCACAATTCAACCGCTAAAAAATCTTATTCGCGCCAAAATAACACCGCCTTGAAGGTACTTGTTGTTTATCAGGAGTTAATGAGTCTTTTTGCCACTTTGGCGCCTGTACGAGTTTTTTTTGCTCAACTCCAATACAAGGCTTTCTGCTGTGACCGATTTGAATCCCTCCGCTGCCGCCGAGCAAGAAGCTGTCTTCTTCGCTCGTGAGAGTTTCCTTGGTGAGCTCAAGACTCTGAATCGCGACCACCCGACCACAGGCTTTGGTATTTCCCTTCGAACGCATTCCGGTGAACATTACCTGCTTGCGAACGCACGCATGCCGCTGCCAGCTGCAAAATCCGAAGGTTTCCCAACCGGGCGCCGCGTTGCTTGCCTCGAGAACGGCGACCGCTTCAGCTCGATCGAAGTTCTGGCCGACTCCAAATCGTTCGAGACCATTTCACCTCGGGCCGAGGCCGAAATACTGGGCAACGCATTGGACCTGATCGCGCGGATCGACACTCTGACAAGCGTTCCGGCGGGGCGTGTCGCGCACGCACCCGAAATTGCTGCAACGGGAACCGGAGGTTAAGCATGGCGCGCAACGATCACCTTTTGTCTGTGGGCAACGAAGCACTGGCACCGATGACGGCAACCATGGCTTCCCTGACGGCTCAGATTGATCAACTGACTGAGGTGGCTGATGCGCGCTCCTCGGCACGGCTGGCGACCCTCAAGACCCGGATGGAAAATTTTACCGCCAGCGTCACGATGGTGGGCCAGGTCAAGGCCGGAAAATCCTCGATCGTCAATATTCTTGCCGGGCGCCCTGGCCTGCTTCCGTCAGACGTCAACCCGTGGACGTCGGTGGTTACGACCCTGAACATCAACACGCGCCCGCCCGGTGATACAAAGGCCAAGTTCACGTTTTTCGAGCAGGAAGAATGGGACAACCTGATGGTCGGCGGCGGTCGTCTCGGTGAATTGGCCAATCGCGCCGGCGCAGATGACGAGATGGAAGACATCCGCCGCCAGATCGCCGAGATGAAGGCCAAGTCAGAGGAACGTCTTGGCAAACATTTCGACCTGATCCTGGGCCAAAGTCATCAGTATGATCATTTCGATGAGGAACTGATTCAGCGCTATGTCTGCCTGGGCGATGAAGATGATCCCGATATTGATCCAAAAACGGGCCGGTTTGCTGATGTTACCAAATCAGCCGAGCTGTATATGGACATTCCGCAATACCCCATCGCGCTGAAAGTGTGCGACACACCCGGTGTGAACGATACGTTCATGGTGCGTGAACAAATCACTCTGCGCAGCCTGCGCGGATCCGAAGTCTGCGTTGTGGTGTTGGCGGCAAGCCAAGCCCTGACGACCATGGACATGGCTCTGATGCGCATTATCGCGCAGTTCGAGAACCGGCAGATCATCCTGTTCGTCAACCGGATCGACGAGCTGTCCGATCCCGTGAACCAGGTTCCAGAGATCCGTGACCGCATTCAGGACACGCTGAAACAAAACAATATCGACACGAATACCAGCGTCGTGTTTGGCAGCGCATTATGGGCCGAAGCGGCGTTGACCGGGAACCCGGATATTCTGACAGAAGAGTCGCGCCAGGCTTTGAACACGTTCTACCTGGCCGCCGGCTTCGGTGATCAGGCGGCCTCGCTCGACAAAATCTGGGCGCTGTCCGGTCTGCCCGATCTGCTGCTGGCCATGAATGAGCGCATTGCAGAAGGTGCCGGAGCGCGCCTGATGGACCGCGTCCGCCATCGGGCGAGAAACATTGCCAGTCAGATCCGCGCGACTGCGGTTGCCAAGAATCTGTCCGAAGGCGAAGGCGTTGCACGGGATCTCGACGGCGTATCGCCCGAAGAGGCGATAAACACGGTTTCAGCCGAATACGAAAAGAAAGCCGCCGAGTTGACAAATGCGCTGCGCGACAAAGTGTTGGAGCGTCTGAAGTCAGCCGAGGACAATTTCGTCAAACGCGCAACGGACTCTCTGATCGCGCATCTTGAAAAAAATGGCGAACAAGGCACGTGGCAATACGATCCCGCGGGTTTGCGGACGTTGCAAAAGGCTGCCTATTTCAGTTTCGCCCGCGCCATGCGAAAGGATGCAGGGGCGTTGTACGCAACCGCTGCTGCGGACGTCGAAGCGCTTTATCATAAGATACTCGGCAACCATCTGGGCGAATTCAGCATCGAAGCGCCCATTGTTCCCCGTGTTCCGCCGCCTCTCGGCATCGGCCGGACGATCGCACTGGACTTGCAAAGCACCTGGTGGCGACGTTGGTGGCAACGCCGAAAGGGGTTTGAGGCATATGCGGCGGATTACACGCGGTTGATCGCGTCCGAGGCAAACTCGATCACCAAGGATATCGAGGAAAACCAGATCGCGGCGGTTCTGGAAAACGTCCGTGCGATCCTGACGGATTTCCTGCGCGAGCAGAAGGAAACACTGCTGAGCATCTCGTCTTCTGCCGACAAGAACCCGGGTCAGACTGCGGCGGCGATGGCGGGCTTGCAGCCACAGAAATCCAAGGACGAGATTCTGGGTGACATACTGAAAGATCTAAGCAACGAAGCGGCATAAGTAGAAAAATGGCAAAAGATACACAAACACGCTTTGTTTCTCCGAAGGCATGGGAACGCATCGAGCAGTGGTCCCGTCGCAAACCGGTTTTCGCCCTGATGGGCGAGTTCAGCGCCGGTAAATCCACGTTGATGAACTTTTTGCTGCGAACGCAAACCTTGCCGACGCAGGTGACGGCAACCCAGTTGCCACCGGTCTGGTTTAGTTGGGGCAATCAGGCGCCCTATATCAAACGCCATGACGGAAGCACTGAACTGATCGAGCTGGATCAGCTTGAAACCGTTGGCGTCAATGATGCACAGTTCATCCGCATCTTCCTTGAGGCCGATATTCTGGAAGCTGTCGACCTGATCGACACACCCGGCATTTCGGACCCCAAGATCTCGACGGATGTGTGGCAACGCGCGGTGGGTCAGGCAAACGGCGTTTTGTGGTGTACCCACGCGACACAAGCCTGGCGCGAAACCGAACGCGCGACATGGGTTTCCCTACCCGAGAGGTTGCAACACAACTCTTTGCTTTTGGTGACGCGGGCAGATGCCCTGAGCCTCAAAGACCGTCAAAAAGTACTGCGCCGCGTTAACCGCGAAGCTGGTCACCTGTTCAATCGGTCCATTCTGTTCTCGGCCCGCGACGCAATCACTGCCCGGGACAAGACAGGCGATGCCGAGATGTGGTCGCGCAGCGGCGGAGGCAAGATGATCGACAGTTTCCTGGAGATCACAGAACAGATTATGGACAACCGTGCCGATCAGCTGGCTCGATACCAGATCGACAAGAGCCAGGCCGACGCACCCAAAGTCAAACCTTTGCGACCTGCCCGTTCATCAAACGAGCCGACAGCCAGAGACGAAGCCGCACCCTTGAGGTTGGTGAACCCATTGGAGGCCGCCGGGCAATCGAACGCTGTAGGCGAAACAGTTGTAACCAGCTTCCCGGTACGACCTGCCCGGGTCGAGCGGCGCTCGGATGAGGCCGAGCGGGTTCGGATCGATGCGGAAGAGGCTGAACGGCTGCGCGCAGAGATGACGGCAGAGCCGGTTCCGCTGCCCGTTGAACCCGACACAAGCGATGATCTGCGTTCCTTTTTCAAGGACACCTCGAACGACCCGCTGGAATTGACGAATGTCGCGGGCCTTGAGGATGACGAAGACGAATTCGAGCTGTCCGTTGACGCCGATCTGGAGGACGCATTGGATGACGACACGGGCGCTCCGGATGATGCTGAAATCAGCCCCGCGCCTCTTGCGGCTGTTGACAATTCCGATGATGTGCTTGCCTCGCTGAACACTTCGATGCAAGAGACCCAGATCGTGCCGGATGGCGAAGAAGAGGAATCCGAGCAGGCCGATTTGGCTGAAGATCGCGGCATAGAAGTTTCTGTATCCTCGATTACGGCATTGATGGCCGCGCAAACCGGCAACACTGCGGATGAGTATGAGCCGGAACCCGAAACCAGCGGTTTGATCGAAGCGGCCACCACCGAACAGGTTGACGCAGTTGAAAGAAGCGTTGCCACGCTGAGTGGCCTGCCCGAAGTTGCGGTCGGATCGCCTCTCAGCGCGTCGGATATGTGGCAGGAGGTTTCGAGAAATGAAGACCTGCCGCAAGATGCAGAAGGGCTGAAGAATGTATTCAAGGCCTTTCTGGCCGAGTTTGATCAGATCGCCATTGAACACAACGAAAGGCAAAACAAAGAGGCACTTCGATCCATTCCGAAAGCCAAAGAAAATAGCGGCGCTGAATGGCATGTGTTGTAAGGGTATCCGAATCGAGCTAGTGAGAAACTAATAAATGAAAACAATGGATTAGATGTCTATTCAAACCGCACTGAACTCCGCCATGGAAACGATACCCGACTGTATAGCAGCCGGGTATATCGACATGGAGACAGGGATGCTTTTGGGCAGCTCTGTTTCAGATCCCGACTGCGCGGATTCGTTGGATGTTTTGGCGGTGGCTGTGGCCAATCTGTTTCAGGGGCGCGGGGTTGCAGCCTTTGAAGCGCTCTTGCGTCAGGCTGGCAGTGCAGACGAAGAAAGCGCTGGCTTTGGGGAAGTCGCCGTTTTTTCCAAGGACAGGCTAAACATCTTTCTGCGGACCAAGGAATATCCTGATCATGTGGTCTGCTATATCTGCCGCAACAGTGCGAATGTCGGACTGGCGCTTACCAAATCACATCTCAGTCTGGGGCCGGTTGCGGCTGCGGTTTGAACGGGACCAGAGGGGGTCACGGCATGATGGACACGGACATTCTCGACCTGCTTGAAGATATCAGGCGGACCTCGGTCGCACGGCTGTCTCCGACCGTGAGGATCGCAGGAGAAACAGCGGCCGCGCGCCGTTCTGCGGTATTGCGGGCAATCCGTGGCACAGTATTGCCGCGCCGGTTGGAATTCACCGCCGCAAACGGGGATTGTCTGGCAATCGAGGTGAACAGCTCCCGGATCACCGATGTCTTCAAGGTACCGTCAGGTGAGGTTCCGGACTTTGAAACGGAATCACGCGCCGAACTGATCGAGAAGCTGGCTGGATTGGTGTCGGAGATCTCCGCATCGCCTGCCCCGCTTGAGTTGACGTCGGGCAGACCGGACACAGCGCTTGAAGTGGATGAGGTAGGTATCACGTTCAGCGAAATCGAGAAAGCCTGCGCCGCCATCGAGCTTCCGTCCGAGCCAATTGTTTCCGTCGTCCCGAGTGCTGAGAAACCTGTTGATGACTCTCTGCCCGCCGAGGCAACACCCGATGCAGCGGAAACATTTGCCCAACGTTTTTTTGAAGCGTCGAGCCGCTTCGCCTCGGGTCGTGTGTTTGTGGACAGTTCGGACGAAGCCGCACCTCTTTTGGAAGGCGTTTGCAAGCCATCTGAGCCGATGCATCCCGACCAGGACACGCTGGCCCGTTTTGTGGCTGATCTTGCCGGCTGGGATGGCGACTCTCAGCAAGAGAGTGAAGACCCGCAACTGATTGTCATGCGGCCATCGGGCGGGAAAGGGGCCGGTCTGGCCGTTTTGAGTGACGGTGGTCAGATCGCGGTCGCCATCCACGAAGCCCGCAAACTGGGGGCGGTCGTCAACCTGTGGACCTCTTTGCAGGAGGCCGAAAAATGATTGCCTCCGTTGAATTCAAATTTTCGACTACTTCAATCTGTTTTTTATTGTAACCAGGGTAATGAGTAATGAGTGAAACACATCGCCGCGAACTTATTCGCATAGCAGAAGAAATGAACGGGGCAACCAATGATGAAACGCGCCAGTTCATTTCGCGCATCATTGGTGATCTTAGCAATCTGAAACCGTCAATTGCGTTTGTCGGGCAAATCAAGGCTGGAAAATCGCGTCTGATCAACGGCTTCACCGGTCAGGCAGAGTACTTGCCTTCGGATGTAAACCCCTGGACAACTGTTATCACCGATATGCATTTCGGCCATCCGTCCGGCCGGACGCAAGGTGCCGAATTCCATTTCTTCGACAATTACCAATGGCAATCGCTGATCGCCGAAGGTGAAGAACTGCGCAACATGTTTCCCGATGACGAGGACAGCTATAAGCGCGAGATGATCGAAGAACAGGTCGAGGCCATGAAGGTCCGGGCGCGTCGACGTCTGGGTGACAGCTATGAACAACTGCTGGGCCAACAGCACGATCTGGACGAACTGACGTCAGATGACCTGGCCAGATATGTCTGTGCCGGGGATGATCCGTCCGAAGACGGGGTTTTGGATCCGGGCAGTGATCGCGGGCTTTACAGCGACATCACCCGCAAGGCCGAGGTCTTTTTTGACCTGGGCCATTTTCCGTTTCCGCTGACGGTCACCGACACGCCCGGCGTGAATGATCCCCTGCTGATCCGCGAAGAAATTTCACGACAGTATCTGAAGGAATCCGATTTCTTTGTGGTGGTTCTGTCCGCGCATCAGGCATTGTCGCGCGCGGATCTGAAATTGTTCCGGTTGATGCAAGCGCTGGAACTTGGGCAGATCGTCGTCTTCATCAACCGTGTGGACGAATTGGGCGGCGGCGCCGAAGACGCGGCCAAGGTTCGTCTGGATGTATTGGACGGGTTGGAAAAGGCGCTCGGCAACTCGAACATCGATGTCCTGATGGGCAGTGCGCAATGGGCGCATTATGCTCTGACCGGTGATGAAACCGGAGTGAACCACGACCACGTTCTGGCATGGCTGCGCGCCCACCCGGAACAGATGCAGCAATACCTCAACGGTGTGGCCGAGATCAAACAAGGCCCGGGACCGATCAGCCGCGAAGCGGTTCTGCGCTTTGCCGCAATGATCGCGTCGGGCCTGCCCGATCTGCGCCGTCATGTCACTCAGGCTTTGACGGACGGACCGATCAACGAACAGTTGCGGATGGCCTGGCAACATCTCGACAGCTTCGCACGCGGGGAGCTTGAGCGATCTCAGGTTCGTTTGCGGGCGCTGCAAGATGAAGACGGCTCGGATGTTCGAAATGCCGATGAAAGCGACAAGACACTTGGCGACCTACGCAAGTTGATTGCTGAAAAAACGCAGGAGATCACGCGTGACATGGATGATGTCCTGTCGAATCTGCGCGGGGTCATGGATGACACTGTCTCGGAATCGGTGGCTATCGTTGTGCGCGGGCCGGACGGCCAGTCGCCTCTGCTGGCAAAAGGCGGAGAGACCGAGCTCAATTTTACGCCATTGCGCGAGCGTATGCGTGAACTGGTACAGGGGGCGTCGCAAGTTGTTCGGCAGCGCATGCTCAGCGAGCTTTACGCGATCGACATGCATTGCAATGCCGCCTTGCGGGCATTGCCGGGATGGCAAGAACCGGTCGACAATCGCATGAACACCAGTGCTGTACGTTGGTTCCGGCCGGACACCACCGCCCTGACCCGTGGCATTACCGTTGAATTGCGTGTAAACTGGTTGTCGCGTCTGATCTCGCGCAATAGCGTTGTGGCGCGTGCAGAACGGCTGATCGTGCAGGAGTTCGAACTGATCGGGGATGACCTGATCGACACGACCCGCGACGATCTGTTGGAACGGCTGAATACGGTTCTGGACCACTATATGGCCCTTCTGGCCGGTCATCTTGAACACCGTTCCAACTCAGGAGAGCTGAACGCCCAGGCGGAAGCGCAAGGTGCATTCGACAAGGCGCGTCGCATTGCAGCCGAATTGGAGACGGTTTTTGGAACACCCGATGCGGATGAAAGACAAGCAGAGGCTGCGGAATGATTGAATTTCCCGGAACTGAAAAGGAAGTACGCCAACTGGAGCGCTTCCTGACCGCAACTGAAAACCTGACGCCTGACGAGGCGTTGGAGGATATGCGTGCGCGGGCTCTGTCCCACGCTGAACGTCTGTCAAACGCTGTCAATATCGGTTTCGCCGGGGAATTCGGCGCAGGCAAGTCAAGTCTGGCGAACATGCTGGCTGGTGCGGACATTCTGCCAACCGGCCCGCAGCATCTGAAATTGCCGCTGGTGATCGTCGCCTACGCGGATGCGCCCGAAACGACTGTCGGTTGGTGGAACAGGGAACCAAAGACCTATTCCGGCATAGTGCTGGAAAAAGCGGCCGAGGAACAGCCCGATTTCATATCGGTCGGCATCAATACACCGGCTCTCAAGGAAATATCACTGTTTGATCTTCCGGGCTCGGGTGCTCTGGATGATACCTACCAGCCGACTTTGGATCTGCTGAAATTCGTCGATTGTGCCATCTGGTGCACAAATGGAACCAATGCCTGGCGCGAGACCGAGCGCCACTTGTGGTCTCAGGTACCCCCCGAACTGAGGGCCAACAGCCTGCTTGCCGTAACACATGCCGATCTGCCACCTGTGCAGGGTGCCCTGGACCGCGTCCTTGCGCGCCTGAACAAAGAAAAAGAAGGAATGTTCCGCGCCGTTGTCCCAATTGGTACGCCGGTCGCCGTGCGTGCCATGGCGCAAGAGCCCGAGCCCGACTTTGCGCTTTGGGAAACCTGCGGCGGGCAGAACCTTGCGGAACACGTGCTGGAAGCGGCATCCGACCGGCGCCGCGGCGATCTTGAGGCTGCGCGGAAAGATCTGCAGCAGGACTTCCTGCCCTATCTTGAGGCGCTGAAGGGCGCAGAGCCAGAACCTGTTTCGAATGATACCGCATCAATGCATTCAACGCTTGGGTCTGCCCTGCCCCCGTTGAACAATCCCATTCTCGAGGACTGGCTGGCCGCAATAGCAAGCATCTATGAAGATTTACGTGAAACCTCTGACATCGAACCGGCCGCGTTTCTGAACAGCTGTCAGGAGATCGTCGAAGATTTTGCGGAACGGCTGGAACAAGGTGGCGAAATCGACCCCGAAGCTGATTGGATTCCCGCAGAATTCGAAAAGGCGACAGACTTGCTTTTGTTGCTGCAATTCGAAAGCGGGGACGCGCCATTGAAGGACGCAATCAGCATTCTGGCGCAGCTGGGCGACAACCTTGCCTGGGCTGGCAGCACGGTCGCAGCGGCGCAACCGAAAACCGGAACCTGACGCTTTCCCGTCCAGATTGAGCTGCATTGCAGCGATTCGAAGGGCCGAGGAATCGGCCCTTTATTGTTTCGAATTCGTGGACCAACACGCTTGATTTCGGGTTTAAGTTTTCAATCAGCTTATATTCAATGTCTGTATTTTGTGCGGTAGATGTCATTGGGCACAACATATGCCATCATACGAAAAACGATCCATAGTGAAGCCATCAGGCGGCCCCAATAAAGTCAAATTTGAAACGTCTAACCGTTCTCAAGTGTCCTGCGGTTGTTTTTGGTTGTGAGTTCGTGGGCTGTCGGCCCGGTTTTTCTAAGCCGCAAAATGAATAGAACGGGCGGATTGAAATGAGCCACAACCAGGCTGTCGGCGCGACGCACGACGAACCGAAAATTGAAGGATTGCAGCCAGGCGCAAAGCTGTTGCGCGGGCAGTATGAAATCCTGCGCTATCTCAGCAACGGCGGATTTGGGATCACTTACCTGGCGCGCGACAGCCTGGAGCGCGACGTCGTGATCAAAGAGTGCTTCCCCGGAGCGCTGTGCCGCCGCAACGGTGATCTGGTCGAACCAAACGACCCGTCCTTCAAGGACGACCTGCGCTCGATCATTGACCTCTTTATTCAGGAGGCACGCAATCATGCGCGTCTGGTACATCCCAATATCGTAGATGTGCATCAGGTGTTCGAAGACAATGACACCGCATATATCGCAATGGACCTCATCCGTGGGTGCGACCTGCTGGATTACGTGGAAAACCCGGAGAATGACGGCGGCCCTGATTTCATCGTTCAGGTCACCGAAAAAATGCTGTCCGCGGTGTCTTTCATTCACCAGAGCGGCATGTTGCATCGGGACATTTCGCCGGACAACATTCTGATTGATGAAAACGGAGACCCCGTCCTGATCGATTTTGGCGCCGCACGTGAGCAAGCGGCGAACAAATCGGCAGCATTGCTGACCCTGCGCGTGATCAAGGATGGATACTCTCCGCACGAATTCTATGTCCGGGGCGCGGATCAAGGGCCCAGCAGCGACCTATATGTTCTGGCCGCCACGCTTTATCACGCGATCAGCGGTGAACGCCCCATCGACGGCCAGAGCCGCCTGAACGCGTTCAACAACGGGCAGGATGACCCCTACACGCCATTGACCGGTCGTTTCGAAGGATACCCAGACGGGTTCCTCGAGGCGATTGACAAGGCGATGGAAGTTCACGCCACGGATCGTCTTCAATCTGCATTGGATTGGTTGCGCATGTTCCGTGGCCCCGGCGTCATGTTCGACACATTCGCCTATCGGCCCGTGTCCGTGATTGTCGGCATGGATCGCAAAGATAAAGAGGAAGAAAAGGCCCGGATCAAGGCCGAAAGCGAGAACGCCGAAGCCGTAGTTACGGCCCTGCTGGCCGGAAACTCGGACATCGTTCTTGGCAACGAAGACAAAAAAGATGTCGATCTTACCAAAATCTCTAAGAAAGAGGAAACCCCGGTCGCTGTCGATACAGTGGTTCAGAGCGGGTCCGGCGGCAGCGGCAAGCTGATTGCAGGCGCGGCTGTTGTTGCAGTTGCTTTGGCCGCGGGTGGTTTCTTTGTGATGTCCGGCGACAAGGCGGAAGACCAGGCAGAAACACCTGTCGCGCAGCCCACGGCAGACATACAATCCGCTGAGACAGAGGCGCCCGTTACAGAGCCTTCTGTCACAGAGGCCACCGATCCCGAACCCGAAGTGGCCATTGCACCCGAACCCAAACCGGAAGAGCCTGTCGAGCAGGCACAATCAGTACCTGCGGAGCCAGCTGCCACAGAAACAGCCTCCGCAGACACTGAACGTTCCGAAGTTCCGGCACAGTCGGAAGAAGCGTCTGATATTGCAGCAGTGTCTGAGATCGAGACACCTGCGACTGATGCAATTGCCAACGCCGGAGTTCCGGCGGAACAGCAGGTGGCGTTTGCGCATTGGGATGTCGATATCCCCTTCCAGACATCCCGCCGCCGCGGCTCGACCGGAGCCACCATTGCAGTTACGGGGGTGGACGCCAATCAGGACATGAGCGTGATCGGCGATTGGGTACAGCGTGGCGCTGTCATCTATACCCTGAATGGCAGCCCAGTCCGTCAGGATGTTCCTTTTGCGGCGCAGGTTCTGGATAACCTGAAGGTTGACGCCGATGGGTACACAAGGGTTGCTGCCCGCTATCGCCCGCTGGGTCAGACCCGGGCGCAAAATGGTCTGTTGGCCCTTCCCGCCATACGATCCGTTGGTTTGGAAAATGGTTACACCTTTACCGTTAGCGCCGAAGGTAATAGCGGATGGCAAACCACGGTGAACGCAGTTCCGGCTGACGCGGCAGGAAGCCTGCAAAAAGACGATGTCCTGCTGAATGAAAGCCATTCCGGCATCACATTTGACGGCTCGGAAAGCCTTGATGAGATGCTGGCCGCACTCGTTTCAAGCGAGCAGCCTGAGGCAAATCTGACAGTGTTGCGCAATGGGGCCGAGACGGCCGCAATCATGCAGCTTGCACAGGAGTAATCTGACCGGTTCAAAAGTGATCTGCCAGTGTGTGTTTGCTGAGGGTGGTATCAAGGTTTGCCACCCTGGCGGGAACCGGCCCGCCGCAGAATGTACCAGTTCCCATGGGTATCCATTGAGTGGCTCTGCGCTGACGTGCAGGGAACAGTAGCAGCTTACGACGCGGCTTATCTGCGTCACTAACTTGAAGGTGTCGACACCATGTTCAAATACAAAAGCCCTCTGAGCCGGCTTCTCGAAGGTGCCGGCAAATCCAAAGAAGAAGACGTTGCCGAGAAACCGGCCGCAGTAGACGGCGCCGTAAGCGAAGAAGAAAAGCAGGAACCCATTGCGGATTTCAACGCACTGCGCGCCGCATTGGCCGGTGGAAACATGACATCCGAATCCTATGAGGAAACGGATGAACTGATCCCCGAAGAAAAGATGCCCGAGTTCGACGAGGCCGAGCCGGAGGCAGTGACCGAACCCGAGGTGTCGATCTTCGCCGAAGACAGTTCGGAAGAAGAAGACCACCTGGAAGAGGACGACGCTCCGAAAAACGTTCTGGGGGAAGAGCATGTCGAAGAACTGGTTGAGGTTGAGCAGGTTGTCACCTTGCATGTGACGGAAACACCCGCCGAGACTTCGCCAGAGGAAGCAACGGCCGAGGTCGTGTCCGAACCTACCGAGCCAGAAGTCGGCGAGGTTGAGGTTGCCGAAGCTCCGGCCCCAGAAGCAAAGCAGGTCGAAGAGACCGCTGAGCCGGTGATTGAGCAGGTTGCACCAGCCCCCGCCCCGGTCGAGGATCGCCGTTCACGGGTCAAGACGACATTTCTGGGATTTGAGCGCGCCGATACGCATGTTCAGGACCTGATCGAATCCTCCGAACCCGTAGCGAAAGCAGAAGCGGCGCAAGAGACATTCCCGGTGGGCTGGCTGGTCGTAACAGCCGGTCCGGGACGAGGTTCAAGCATTACGCTCACCGAGGGCCTGATGCAAATCGGACGCAACGATGACCAGGCCATTCAGTTGGATTTTGGCGATACCGGCATTTCGCGCTCGAACCACGCAGTCATCGCCTATGACCCCGAAGACCGGAAGTGTTACTTGGGCCATGGCGGCAAGGCCAATCTTGTACGTCTGAACGGCAAACCTGTTCTCAGCACCGTGGCCCTGTCCAGCGGAGACCTGATCCGCATCAGCGAAACCTCGATCCGGTTCATGGCCTTCTGTGACGACGGTTTTGATTGGCGGGATTCCTGATTGATGCTGGCAACTCCGGCATATGATGTTGCGCTGATCCTGAACCAGGGTCAGCGGGAAACGCAGGAAGACGCGATTGCGGCCCGCATGTTTGACGCGTCGGACGCGGGTTATGTTGTGATTGCGGACGGTATGGGTGGCCATGAGGCGGGTGAAATAGCTTCAGAAATGATTGTGGCCGCATGGCGCGACGCGCTGGACGCAGAACTTGAGGCAGAAACACTGAACGAAGGATCCGCGATAGATGCGCTTCCGTTGGCCGCCATGCAAGCCAATGCCGCGATCGCCAACTACACCGAGGCCCGGGGCCAAGGGTTCAACATGGGATCGACCATGTTGGGTGTCCTTCTTCTGGGGCGGCGTGTGTTCTGGATTTCGATCGGCGACAGCCCTCTTTACCTGTTTCGAGATGGAGCGTTGACGCAGGTCAACGAAGACCACTCGATGGCACCCGTGATTGCGTCGAAAGTGGCTTCTGGCGAGATCACCGAAGCGGTGGCCCGGGAAATGGACCGCAATCAATTGACGTCCGTGGTTACGGGCGGGGCCATTCCCAAAGTGGATTGCCCGGAAGATCCATTGATCGTGTCGCCCGCCGATGTCCTGATCCTTGGGAGTGATGGGTTGCAGTATATCAGCGACACCGAAATTCAGGCCATTCTGCGGGATAATCAACAGGGGCTGGCACAAGACATTGCCGAAGCATTGCTGAGGGCCGTGCAGGCCAAGGGTGACCCGGATCAGGACAATCTTTCTATCGCAGTGGCGAAACTTACAAGAACCTAAACAGGCAAAGCAACAGGACCCATGAAAAAGCACTTACTCATATCAAGCCTTGCCCTTGCTGCCGCCACGGGCGCGGCATCTGCGCAAGAGGCGTGTTCAAGTTATGAAATTCAACGCGGCGATAGCTTACGGGAATTGGCAATCGAAGTGTATGCGACCGAAGACTTTCGGATCATTTTCGACGCGAACCGGGATGTTATCGGTTCCAACCCCAATATTATCCGCGTCGGCGACGTTCTGGAGCTGCCCTGTCTGGAAGATGTCGGGCGCGCTCCGGTGCTGGCTGATACCGAGGCAGAGCGGCTGGCTGCGGAAATGGCGGCTGAACTGGTAAAAGCCGCAGAAGAACGCGCTGAAAAAGCTGTGGCCGAAGCAGAAGCACGTGTTGCCGCAGCGGAAGCCGAGGCAAAGAAAGCAAGTGAAGAGGCGGTCGTTGCAGCACGGGCTGCTGCCAAGGAAGAGATCGAAGCCGCCCGCGCCGAAGCTGCCGCTTTGATCCGGAATGCCGGAACGGGTGAACGGCCCGAGATTCGGGATCGTCAATTGCTGTTGATCACCGGTGGGAACTACGCTCCGTTCACCGATGAATCTCTGCCCAATCGGGGGCTCTATACCCATCTGGTTGAGACAGCGATGTTTCGTGCCGCTCCCGAACAGGCCTACAAGATTCAGTTCGTCAATGACTGGTCATCCCATCTGGACCTGTTGATGCCGACGCTTGCATTTGACGCCACCTTCCCCTGGTCGCGTCCCAATTGCGAAGAGGCCGTTGCGCTGTCGGAAGATGATCGCAACCGGTGCGAGACCTACAATTTCTCAAACCCGTTCTACGAGGTTGTGGATACGTTCTTCGCCCGGGAAGGTTCCGGCTATGAAGAGACATTAACCTATGCCGACTTTGCCGGTGCAACGATTTGCCGGCCGGAAGGTTGGTCCCTGTCTCACATGGACGCGGTAAGCCTGTACGAACCGGTCATCAAACTTCTGCGCCCAACGTCACCGGATGATTGCTTTCACGCTCTGATGGAAGGCACCGCAGATATCGTCGCCATCGAAGCACATCTGGCAGCCGAGGCAATAGATCGGCTTGGGTACAAGCACCGGATTATCGAAAACCCCAACCTTGCGGCCATCAAGTCGCTTAACGTCATGACCCACAAAGATAATCCTGATGGGGAAGCGATCCTTGAGACGCTGAATCAGGGTCTGGCAATCATGCAGCAATCAGGCGAATGGCGCGACATCGTGTCAACCGCCCTGCGTCATCAAATGGAAAATGGATAAGGCCCCGATCTGGCCTGACAAACTAAAGTCTGGAGGAAGTGGACATGTTTAACGAGAAGATAAAGAAGGTAGCGCTTTCAGCAACCGCAATCACCGCGATGAGTGCGGGCGCCGCTGCGGCGCAGGAAGCTTGTACCAACTATACCGTCCAAGACGGCGACACCATGGCGACCATTGCAATCGCAGCCTACGGTACGTCGAACTATCAGCCGATCTTCAACGCGAACCGGAACGAAATCACCAACCCCAACGCTCTGGAGCCAGGTCTGGTTCTGGCCCTTCCCTGTGAAGACGGCAGCCTGCCCAATGGTCAGAGCGCGCAGGAAATCATCGCAGCTGAAGAACAACGTGCAGCCAGCGTCAAACGTTCGAGCGTCTACCAGCCGCCGATCAAGCTGGTGACCGGCAATGGCTGGGCACCTTTCGCAGATGAATCGCTGAACGGTGGCGGAGCAATCACCCGTCTGGGCACCACGGCTTTGCAGCGTGGCGGCAACGCGCGCGACTATTCCGTAAGCTTCGTGGATGATTGGAACTCGCACCTGGAAACTCTTCTGCCTCTTGGCGCCTTTGACGTGTCCATGGCGTGGAACATGCCGGATTGCACCAACCGCACTTACGAATGGTCCTGGGAAACCGAGGTGCGCTGCACACAGTTCGATTCATCTGTTCCGGTCTACGACATTGTCGTCGGGTTCTACACCATTCCGGAAAGCCAATATGCGAATGCGACAACCTTTGAAGAACTGAAGGACGCCACCATCTGCCGTATGGATGGCTGGTTCATCCATGATCTGGAACAGGAAGGTCTGCACAATGGTGAAACCATTACGCTGATGCAGCCGATCACCGCACGTGAATGCCTGGACGCGGTCCTTACCGGCACCGCAGATGTTGCAACTTTTGAAGTTCAGCTGTTCTCGGACACAATGGTTGAAATGGGACTGAACCAGAACGACCTGGTTGAGAACCCGTACGTGACCTCGCTTTCCTCGCTGCGCTTTATCAGCCACCGCAGCAATCCGTTCGGCAAGCAATACCTGGCGATGTTGAACAAAGGCCTGAACGAGATGCGCGAAACCGGGGAATGGTATGCGATCGTCTCCGACACGCTGCGCGAGCACAACGAAAAACTGATGGCAGCGTCGAACTGATCCCTCGGTTCAGCTGAAACTTTGGGGCCGGTTCTTCAATCGGCCCCTTTTTTGTCAGCGTTAAACACGAGGTTTTTCAGAATGACAAATTTTGGCCTCTTATCTGCTTCATAACAGCCTCAAATGCGCAGCACCTTCTAACCCCAAGCACGATCATCATTCAATTGATGCCAATGAAAGAGCGTGATTTTCATATGATACAGGGCGCCTTCAATATTCAGAATAACTCACCGTCGTCCGCGACCAGATCGGATTTGGACGTTGCAGTGATCTTGCCCTGCTACAACGAGGCCGTTGCCATAGGTGAAACCGTTCGGCAATTCCGTGCGGCCCTGCCCGACGCAACGATTTACGTATATGACAACAATTCCACCGACGACTCCGTCAAGGTCGCGCTTGAGGCAGGCGCCCTAGTCTATTCCGAAACATATCAGGGCAAAGGCAACGTGGTCCGTCGTATGTTTGCCGACGTTGACGCGGATGTCTACGTTATGGCTGACGGGGATGCGACCTATGACAGCGCGGCGGCGCCGGAATTGATCGACCTGCTCGTTTCGCAGAATCTGGATATGGTCAACGGCGCCCGTGTGAATGAAGAAACCGAAGCCTATCGGCGGGGCCACAAATTTGGCAACGCGTTGTTCAGTTGGCTTGTGAAATTCTTCTTCAACAGCAAAATCAACGACCTGCTTTCGGGTTACCGCGTTTTCAGCAGACGCTTTGTCAAAAGCTTCCCCGCAGTATCAAACGGGTTCGAGATTGAAACAGAGCTGACAGTTCACGCGATGCAGATGCGCATGCCAATCGGTGAAGTTCAAACAAGATATTCGTCACGCCTGCCGGATTCGAACTCCAAGCTGGCAACGTTTTCCGACGGATGGCGGATTCTCAAAATGATCGGCTTGTTGATCAAGGATGAAAAGCCCGTTGCGTTTTTCCTGTCATTGGCCGTGTTGATGTTTTTGCCTTCGCTCTTTGTGTTTGTATCCGTATTCCGGGAATTTTTGGAAACAGGGCTTGTCGATAGAATTCCGTCTGTCGTCGTCGCAGTATCCGGTTTTGTTGCGACAATGCTGTCCATCGTCTGCGCTTTGATTCTGGAATCTCTGGCTCTTGCCCGGAGGGAAGCACGTCGTCTGTCATATTTGCAGCACAAAGGTGTCGCGGCGTCAGGCGTTGACCAAATCAAGCCATCGCTTGTCGAGGCTCAAACCCGTCGATTTGGCTGATCAAAACCATCCCCCAGTTTCCTGCCGGGCAAAAGGGCGGCCTGTTCGCGCGTAAGCGCCTGAACACGCTGGATTGTTCAAGGATTTGGCGAACCAGATACGCAAATGGCCAGCACCCCAAATGCTGGCCATTTTTCTGAGTGAGTGATATAGCCCTAAGGCCTCACCAGTGAAATTCTTTGTCCCCAAATACCTATCGCGGACTGAAAATCGGCGCTATTGGGGGAATCCCGTAAATCTTAAATTTTTTCCAAAAATCAGGATCTTTCGATCCTTGCTGACCGCCTTGTTCGCAGTTTCGGGAAAGCGATCGAAATTTGCGCCTGGCGAGCGGACGGCCAAGCGCTGAAATCCAAAGTGGTGCGCAGATGCTTCCCGGGCACACTTTGCGCAAGCCGTTCATAGAACCTGACAAGGTAGGTTTTAACGGCGCAGCAACAGCAAGCAACAGATCGTCAGGCGCAAGGTTCGGGGCGGGTCTTTTGGCAATCCCGCGTTCCATGAAAAGAACCGCGCAAAGGCGGTCCCTTCGTGTTTTGATGTCGGACGAAACTCGCCCGCCTGTTCGACGGCGATCAGCCGATGATTGCGTTCAGCGTAGCGCTGGGGCGCATCACAGCGGCGGTTTTGACCGGGTCAGTGTGATAGTATCCGCCCAAATCCACCGACGGTCCTTGGACTGCGGCCAGTTCCGACAAGATCTGCTCTTCTTTGTCTGCCAGCGCTTTTGCAAGTGGTGCCATTTCAGCTGCCAGATCGGCATCGTCAGATTGGGCAGCCAAGGCTTCGGCCCAGTAGCGCGCGAACCAGTAGTGGCTGTCGCGGTTGTCCGGTTCGCCGACTTTTCGACTTGGCGACCGGTTGTTGTCTAGAATGCCCTGAGTAGCGGCCTCTGCCGCAGCGCCAAGAACACCTGCCTTCGCGTTTCCTTTGGCGTCGGCCAGGAAGTTCAGGGATTCCCCAAGCGCGCAGAATTCGCCCATCGAATCCCAGCGCAGGTGATTTTCCTCGACCAATTGCTGCACGTGTTTCGGTGCCGAGCCCCCTGCCCCGGTTTCGAACAGGCCGCCGCCATTCATAAGCTTGACGATCGACAGCATCTTGGCAGAGGTGCCCAGTTCAAGGATCGGGAACAGGTCGGTCAGATAGTCACGCAGCACGTTGCCGGTGATGGCGATGCTGTCCTTTCCGGCGGTGATGGTTTCCAGCGTCTGGCGCGTTGCCTCGCGCGGGGCCATGATCTGGAACTTGTCAGCCACGCCCGCGGCCTCGAGCGCCGGTTCCACGTATTTGATCAGCTCGGCGTCATGGGCGCGGTTCGCATCCAGCCAGAAGATCGCCTCGGATCCGGTCAGGCGCTGACGGTCCATCGCCAGTTGGATCCAGTTCTCGATCGGCGCCTTCTTGACGGTGCAGGCCCGCCAGATGTCACCCTTTTCGACCTCGTGCGAATGCAAGGTCTCACCATTGGCAAGAACGATGCGCATTGTGCCGTCGGCGGGTGCCTCGAAGGTGGTCGGGTGGCTGCCGTATTCCTCGGCCTTCTGCGCCATAAGGCCAACGTTTGCGACCGCACCAGCAGTGGCCGGGTTCAATGCACCGTTGGCTTTGAAGAACTTGATGCTTTCATCATAAACAGTTGCATAGCACCGGTCGGGGATGACGCAATTAGTATCACCCTTGGCACCGGTCTCATCCCAACCCTTGCCGCCCGCGCGGATCACCGCTGGCATCGAAGCATCAATGATCACATCGGAAGGAACATGCAGGTTGGTAATGCCCTTGTCGCTATCCACCATATACATGGATGGACGATCAGCCTTGATCGCGTTTATTGCGGCGACGATCTCGGCATTGTTTTGAACCCGCTCAAGCAAGTCGCCAAGACCCGAATTCGGATTCACACCCAGCGCATCCAGTTCCGCACCGAATTTTTCGAAAACCGGCGCCAACCAGGCCTTGACCGCATAGCCAAAGATGATCGGGTCCGAGACCTTCATCATCGTGGCCTTCAGGTGCAACGAGAACATTGTGCCGTCTTTCTTGGTGTCCTCGATGGCCTCTGCAAGGAAGGATGACAGTGCTTTGACCGACATGAAGGTCGCATCAGCCACGGTGCCTTCTTCCAGCGGCCACGCGTCCTTCAGGACAGTCACACTGCCGTCTTTGCCGACAAACTCGATCCTTGCATCGCCTGCCTGGGCAGCGGTGATGGTGGCCGATTTCTCATTGGCGTAAAAATCGTTGCCCGACATGGACGAGACTTTGGTTTTGCTGTCCGAGGTCCATTCGCCCATGGAATGCGGGTTGTTGCGGGCATAGTTTTTGACAGCCCGCGCCGCACGGCGGTCACTGTTACCTTCACGCAGAACCGGGTTCACGGCCGAGCCTTTGATGGCATCATAACGCGCACGGATCGCCTTTTCTTCGTCGGTCGAAGGTTCTTCGGGATAGGCCGGGATATCATAGCCTTGCGACTGCAACTCTTCTATGGCGGCCACCAGTTGCGGAACCGATGCCGAGATGTTCGGCAGCTTGATCACATTGGCGTCCGGGGTCTTTACCAGCTCACCCAATGCCGCCAGATCGTCCGAGACGCGCTGCTCATCCGTCAGGTTCTCGGGGAAGGCTGCCAGAATGCGCCCGGCCAGTGAAATGTCCTTGGTGCCCACGCTGACGCCAGCAGCCGAAGCGAACTTGCGAATGATGGGCAGGAACGAGGCGCTGGCCAGTTCGGGCGCTTCGTCTACAATGGTATACAATATGTCGAAGTTCGATTTATCTGCCATATTCTTTTACCTTTTTAAGCCTTTCGGGGCGTGCGATCCAAGAGTTGAAGCCACTTCAGCGTGGCGCGGGAGGGGCGCGATCACGATACCGCCCCTGGGTGACTCTGTTTTGACAGGGCCTCCCTTAAATCACGTTGCGCTGGGAATCAATCATCTGTGCCCGCGCATTTTGCCACGGGCTGGGCGTGGATGGCCTTTGATGTCATCAGCTCAACGTTTCGCCCGCCTGTCTTTGGCGTTTCCCTTCTGGTCACGCCACATGTTTTCCATAAAGCTGCACGGCTGGTCCCACGAATTTTTCGGGTTGCGGCCAAGGATTACCGAAATCTCTGCCCTGTCTCGGGATCAAATACCATGGCACGGTTAGGTTGAATGGATATGCCAATCCGGTCGCCGGTTTTGCTGCGCTGGTCATCCCTCTCTTCGACAATCAGTTTGTCACGATTTGGCGTCAGCAAATATGAGTAGGATACACCCCCAAGCGCTTCGGTCAGATCCACGGTGCAGGTGTCCGCAGACCGGTCGATATGAATATGTTCAGGGCGCATCCCCAACGTCACCTTGTCCGTTCCGGCAGGAACGGTTGCCGAGACCGGCAATGGCTGGCCCAAAGCGGGATGAGTGACATGGCCGTCGGCATAATCGCAATCGAGAAAGTTCATCGCGGGCGAACCGATGAAACCTGCAACAAACCGGTTGTCAGGATCACGGTACAGATCCATCGGGGCGCCGACCTGTTCGATCCGACCATCGCGCAGCACCACAATCTTGTCAGCCATCGTCATGGCTTCGACCTGATCATGGGTCACATAGATCATGGTTGCACCGATTTCCTGATGCAGACGCGCGATTTCGACGCGCATCTCGACACGCAATTCAGCGTCCAGGTTGGACAGGGGTTCGTCAAACAGAAAAACCTCGGGCCCGCGTACAATCGCCCGCCCGATCGCAACCCTTTGCCGTTGCCCCCCGGACAGGGCCTTGGGTTTGCGCTTGAGATAGGGATCAAGCTTCAGAATGCTCGAAGCCTCCTGCACCTTCTGGTCGATCTCGGCTTTTGGGACACCGTTCATGCGCAGGCCAAATCCCATGTTTTCGGCCACTGACATGTGCGGGTAAAGCGCATAAGTCTGAAACACCATCGCCACGCCGCGCTTGGCTGGATCCATATGTGTCACCTCGCGCGATCCAATGTGAATCTCACCTTCCGAGGTTTCTTCCAGCCCTGCGATCATCCGCAACAACGTGGATTTTCCGCACCCTGAAGGCCCAACAAAAACGCAGAACTCTCCATCTTCGATTTGCAGGTCGATCCCATGAATGACCTGAGTCTGACCGTACCGTTTGATTGCCCGATTCAGAGTTACACCTGTCATGTCATTAGCATCCTGTCGTTTTTCGAACCTGGGCCTGTTTCGGGAAACCGCCAGGCTTGTGCCTCGGCTCCAATTTGTTCGGCCACACGCCGCAGGCGCGGCACCCAGGCTTCGAGTTGATCGAAATCCATACGTTCGGTGGACCCGGTTATCGAAATCGCGCCAAGCATCCGACCGTTTGACGTCAGAACTGGGCAGGCGATGCAAATGATGCCCGGCTCGTGCTCTTCATCATCGATGGCAAATCCCCGGCTGCGAATTCTGTCAAGATCAGTCCGCAACATCTTTTCGGATGTCAGCGTTTTGTCGGTAAATCGGTGATAGCTTTGCTGCGACACCGCCTTGTTCAACGCATCTTCATCCAAGAAGGCCAGCATCGCCTTGCCGACCCCCGTGCAGTAGGCCGGGCCAACTTTTCCAGCCTGAGAGTACATCTCGATCGGTTGTGCGGCGTTGCGTTTGTCGACGTAAAGAACCTGACTGGAATCAAGCTGCGCCAGATGCACGGTTTCACCGGTTTCTTGGCTGAGGGCATCCAGAAAAGGCCGCGCTATCGGGGCCAATGAGCTTTGCGTCCATGCCGCATGGGCCAACCGAACCAACCGCATCCCGGGCGCATAGGTCTGCCTGTCGCGGTCATAAGACAGCATTCCCTGGTTGGTCAGGGATTGCAGAAATCGGTACAGGGTCGCCTTTGGAAAATCGCTGTTTTCCAAAAGTTCAGCGAATCGAACTGGGCGCTCGAACGACGCTACATGATCCAGCACATTACATGCTTTGCCTATAGTTCCGTCACCTGACACGGGCCATCATTCTCCTCCGATTATCCCTCGCCATCCTCACGAGGGTCTTGACAACAGTAACCGAGTCGATGTGTAGTTTTCAATATATAAAACAAGGTTTCATTATTTGGAACTTTGCAGGAGACCAACAGGGAGGAAACCATGTATTCAACTTTCAAGCGCACGACGGCTGCGCTGGCGCTTGGTGTCGCGATGGCGGCGCCAGCTGCTGCGGAACTCACCGGAGATCTGCGGATTTTTCTGGACACATCGAACCCGGCGCCACGCGCGACGATGGAGGCGATGATCGAGCGTTTTGGGGCACAGCATCCGGGGTTGGAAATCGAAACAACCGTTATCGACCGCGAGGCGTACAAGACGCAGATTCGAAATTTCCTGACAGCTGACACCCCGGACGTGGCCACATGGTACGCGGCCAACCGCATGAAACCATATGTCGAGGCGGGTCTGTTCGAGGATGTGTCGGACTTGTGGGCAGAGCCTGAGATCGCCGACAACCTCGCTTCGACCAAGGGCGCGTTGACAATCGACGGCAAGCAATGGGGCGTGCCCTATACCTACTATCAGTGGGGTGTCTACTATCGCAAAGATATCTTTGATGAACTGGGTTTGAGCGAGCCGACCACTTGGGAAGAAGAACTGTCCAACTGCCAGAAAATCGTCGATTCCGGACGGGCCTGCTATACTATTGGCACCAAGTTCCTTTGGACCGCCGGTGGCTGGTTTGATTATCTGAACATGCGGACCAATGGTTTCGACTTCCACCAGCAACTCGCCAACGGCGAAGTCAGCTGGGAAGATGACCGGGTAAAACAGACTTTCGCCAACTGGAGACAGTTGATCGACATGGGCGCCTTCATCGACAATCACCAGACATATAGCTGGCAGGAAGCCCTGCCCTTCATGGTCAATGGTGAGGCAGCAGCCTATCTGATGGGCAACTTCGCAGTGGCGCCGTTGCGCGACGCGGGCCTGACAGATGACCAGCTGGATTTCTACCAGTTCGTCGCGATCAATCCCGATGTTGAGCTGGCCGAAGACGCCCCGACCGACACGTTCCACATCCCGGCCAATGCTTCGAACAAGGAAGCTGCGCGCGAATTCCTGCGTTTCGTGGTCTCTGCTGATGAACAGACCGAAATCAACAACGGCGCGAATCTCGGCCAATTGCCGGTCAACGCGCAATCCGCTGTGGATGACGACAAGTTCCTGCAACAGGGCTTTGAAATGCTTTCGTCCAACAGCCCCGGTGGGGTAGCCCAGTTCTGGGACCGCGACGCGCCTGCGGAAATGGCCAAAGTGTCCATGGAAGGTTTCCAGGAATTCATGGTCAAACCCGACAACTTGGACCGGATACTGGCCAAACTCGAGCGCGCGCGCGCGCGTATTTACGATAACTGACTAGGCAAGGGTCGGGCCAAAGCCCGGCCCACGCTCCTTTGAATCGTAGGGCGGGTTCCGACTCGCCTTGCTCCAACAGACCCGAGTTTCCCATGACAGTTGCTGCCGACGCCTCAGAACAGGAAAGCTGGTTCCATCGCAACCAACAACGCATCGCACCCTGGCTGTTTCTGGCCCCCGGGATGCTGTTCTTTTTGGTCTATGTGATTATCCCGGTATTCCAGTCCTTCAACCTGTCTCTTTACGAGTGGGACGGCCTGGGCGCTGCCGAATACGTTGGCTTTCGTAACTACGAAGACCTTTATTGGGAGTGGGTGGATCGGGATGCTTTCTACATCTCGATGAAAAACAACCTGATCTGGCTGATCCTTTACCTGGCTGCGATTCCGGCAGGTTTGTTCATCGCCCTGTTCCTGAATCAGACCGTTTGGGGCATCCGCCTGTATAAGTCCCTGTTTTTCTTTCCCTTCGTGATTTCTCAGGTCGTGGTGGGGCTCGTGTTCACCTGGTTCTACGATCCGACCTTCGGGTTGCTGAACGAATTCCTCGGCTTCTTCGGCCTCGGCCCGGTAAACGTGTTGGGCGATGAGCGTTTCGTGACCTATGGCATCATCTTCGCCGGCCTCTGGCCACAAACCGCCTATTGCATGATCCTGTACCTTACCGGCCTGAACGCTGTAGACCCGGAACAAATCGAAGCAGGACGCCTGGACGGGGCCAAGGGCTGGAAGATGCTCTGGCACATCATTATCCCGCAACTGCGACCTGCAACCTTTATCGCGTTTGTCGTGACCATCATCGGCGCACTGCGATCTTTCGACCTGATCTCGATCATGACACAAGGCGGACCTTTCGGATCCTCCCGCGTGCTGGCCTATTACATGTTCGAGGTCGCGCTGTCCGAATATGGCTTCCGCATGGGCTATGGCGCGGCCATCGCCGTGATCCTATTCCTGATCATGTTGTGCTTCATCGCCTACTTCCTGTGGTCGATGTACCGTGAAGAGAAGGGGCGCTAAGATGTTTCCCAAACCCATCGAAAAACAACCCCGCGCGGCGCAGATCACGTATCAAGCCATGCTTCCATTGGCCCTTCTGTTGTGGCTGGGGCCCCTGCTGGCGGTTGCTCTTTTCTCGGTAAAACCTGCTGCTGACTTCACCAACGCGAATTACTGGGGGATGCCGTCCAGCTTTGAGGGCGCCTTCAACTATGGTCAGGTGTTCTTCAATTCGGACATGCCGCGATACCTGCTGAATTCATTTATGATCACCGTCCCTACCGTGATCGGAGCGGTGGCCCTCAGTTGCATGACCGGCTTCGCGCTTGGCATCTACAAGTTCAAGTCGAACCTCTGGATCTTTTTCATGTTCGTGGCCGGGAATTTCGTGCCCTTCCAGATCCTGATGGTGCCGGTGCGCGACCTGACCCTGCAACTTGGGCTCTACAACACCAAGACCGGGCTGGTCCTGTTCCACATCGCATTTCAGACCGGGTTCTGCACCCTGTTCATGCGCAACTTCATCCGCGCCCTGCCCTTTGAACTGATCGAGGCCGCACGGGTCGAGGGTATCAGCGAATGGCGCATCTTCTGGTACGTGGTCCTGCCGCTGATGAAGCCCGCGATCGCCGCGCTCAGCGTGCTGATCTTCACCTTCATCTGGAACGACTATTTCTGGGCCGTCGTCCTGACGCAAGGCGCAGAAAGCCAGCCTGTAACTGCCGGAATCACCAGTTTCAACGCACAATTCCGCGCCGCTTATCAATTGATGAGCGCGGGCTCCATCGTGGCGGCTCTGCCACCGGTGGCCATGTTCTTCCTGATGCAGAAACACTTCATTGCGGGTTTGACCCTCGGAGCTGTGAAATGACCAAAATAACCTTTATCGGTGCCGGGTCCACAATTTTCATGCAGAACATCGTTGGGGATGCTCTGTTAACCCCTGCACTGGCCGACAGTCACTTTGCGCTTATGGATATCGACCCCCAGCGCCTTGCGGAAAGCGAAGCAGTTGCGCGCTCCATGATCCGCTCGGTCGGGGCCGGGGCGACAGTCTCGACCCATACCGACCGCCGCGCGGCGCTGGACGGGGCCGATTTCGTCATCACCGCGTTTCAGGTGGGGGGATACAAGCCCTGCACGATCACCGATTTCGAGATCCCCAAGCAGTATGGCTTGCGTCAAACCATCGCTGATACGCTGGGCGTCGGAGGGATCATGCGAGGCCTGCGCACGGTTCCGGTGCTTTGGGATGTCGCAGGGGACATGATGCAACTCTGTCCGAACGCGACATTGCTACAATACGTAAATCCGATGGCCATCAACACCTGGGCACTGGCCGAACGCTTCCCGACCCTGAAACATGTGGGTCTTTGTCACTCGGTTCAAAATACAGTCGAGGAACTGGCCCACGATCTGGATCTGCCAAAGGATGAGTTCCGCTACAAAGTCGCGGGCGTCAATCACGTCGCATTCTTTCTGAAACTGGAACATCAAGGTCGCGACCTGTATCCGGCACTGCGCCAGGGCTATCAGACGGGGAAATTCCCGAAGGCACCGCTGCTGATGCCGCGCTGCCCCAACAAGGTGCGGTACGAGGTGATGGATCACCTGGGCTATTTCTGCACAGAAAGCTCGGAACACCTGGCCGAATACGTGCCGTGGTTCATCAAGGACGGGCGACAGGACCTGATCGAGGAATTCTCCATCCCGCTGGACGAATACCCCACCCGCTGCGTCGAGCAGGTCGAGATGTGGAAGGAACAGGCCAAGACCCTGACCGACGGGCGCAATATCGATGTCACGCGCAGCCACGAATTCGCGGCCGACCTGATGAACGCGATCGTTACGAACACGCCCTACATGGCCTATGGCAACCTGCCCAATACCGGCCAGATCCCGCAACTGCCCATGGGCGCGGCGGTCGAAACCCCCTGCCTGGTGGACAGCAACGGCGTACAGCCTTCTGTCGTGACCGACATCCCGCCGCAGTTGATTGCCCTGATGCGCACCCAGATCAACGTACAGGAACTGACTGTTCGGGCCCTGACAGAACAGAACCCCCAATATATCTATCACGCCGCGATGATGGATCCGCACACCGCCGCCGAACTGGACCTGCGCCAGATCCGCAACCTTGTCACGGATCTGCTGACAGCCCACAACGATTGGCTGCCCGACTGGTGCCGCCCGGCCCGCGCCGCCTGATCTTCATCTTTTCACAAATACTCAGATCCAACTGCCGCCAAGAAAAACAAAGCCAGAAATGACAAAACGCCGCTCACAACATTGGTATGGAAAACTCGACAAGGATGGCTTCATCCACCGGTCGTGGATGAAAAACCAGGGCTTTCCTGACCACGCTTTTGATGGACGACCCATAATTGGCATCTGCAACACCTGGTCGGAACTGACCCCCTGCAACTCGGGCCTGCGCGATCTGGCCGAGGGCGTAAAACGCGGCGTGTGGGAGGCGGGCGGCTTTCCAGTAGAATTCCCCGTCATGTCGCTGGGCGAAACCCAGATGAAACCCACTGCGATGCTGTTCCGCAACCTGCTGGCCATGGATGTCGAGGAATCGATCCGCGCCTATGGTATTGACGGGGTCGTTCTGTTGGGCGGCTGCGACAAGACCACGCCGGGGCAGTTGATGGGGGCGGCGTCAGTCGATCTGCCTTCGATCGTCGTCAGTTCAGGCCCGATGCTGAACGGTAAATACCGCGGGCAGGATATCGGATCCGGCACCGATGTCTGGAAATTTTCCGAAGCGGTTAGGGCCGGCGAAATGACGTTGCAGGACTTCATGAACGCCGAGTCCGGCATGTCGCGCAGCGCTGGCGTCTGCATGACCATGGGCACCGCGTCCACCATGGCGTCGCTGGTCGAGGCGATGGGCATGAGCCTGCCCACCAATGCCGCGCTTCCGGCGGTCGACGCCCGCCGCATGGCGCTGGCGCACATGACCGGCCGGCGCATCGTCGAAATGGTCGACGAAGACCTCAAGCCCTCGGACATCCTGACCAAAGAGGCGTTTGAGAACGCCATCCTCGCCAATGCCGCCGTAGGAGGCTCGACCAATGCGGTGGTTCACCTGCTGGCGCTGGCGGGGCGTGTCGGGGTTGACTTGACCCTCAAAGACTTTGAAATCGGATCCGAAATACCACTGCTGGTCAACTGCATGCCGTCGGGCAAATACCTGATGGAAGACTTCTGCTACGCAGGCGGCATGCCGGTTGTACTGAATGAACTCAAATCGTTCCTGCGCCCGGCAAAGACGGTTCTGAACAAGGATATCTCGGCTCACTTCGAAGGAGCCGAGTGTTTCGATACCGACGTCATCCGTCCCTTCGATGATCCTGTAAAGCCCGCTGCGGGCCTGCGTGTCCTACGCGGCAACCTTGCGCCGAATGGGGCCATCGTCAAGCCTTCGGCGGCCACTGACGCGCTTCTTGAAACCGAGGGCGAGGCTTTCGTGTTCGACAACATCGAAGAACTGAAGGCCAATATCGACCGTGAAGACCTGCCGGTCACGGCCAAGAGCATCCTAGTGCTCAAAGGGTGTGGCCCCAAAGGGTATCCGGGCATGCCCGAGGTCGGCAACATGCCAATTCCGGCGAAATTGGTGAAAGAGGGTGTACGAGACATGATCCGGATCTCGGATGCCCGCATGTCGGGAACAGCCTATGGCACCGTCATTTTGCATGTCAGCCCCGAAGCACAGGCGGGTGGCACGCTGGCGCTGGTCAAAACCGGAGACCGCATCCGTGTTTCAGCCAGCAGCGGCGAGCTGGAACTGCTTGTGGACGAAAACGAACTGAACGCCCGCCGCGCAGCGTGGCAACCGGATGATCCGCACTACACACGCGGATATGCAAAACTTTACATCGACCACGTACTGCAAGCGGATCAGGGGGCGGATCTGGATTTTCTTGTTGGCAAAGACACCCGCCTCGTGACCAGAGAGAGCCACTGATGACCCAACCAGCTACATTCCACGATCTCAACGGGGCCTCCGTCTATATCACTGGCGGTGGCTCGGGCGTTGGTGCGGCGCTGACAGATGGATTCATGGCACAGGGGGCCAATGTGGCCTTCATTGGTCGGTCGGATGCCAGCGGGTTTGTCGAAGAGATGCGCGACAAGCACGGCCGCGCGCCGCTGTTCCTGCAAGGCGACATGACGGATACCGAACTGCTGCACGCGACGATGGCCAAAGCTGTCGAGGCTCATGGCCCTTTGAACGTCTTGGTGAACAATGCAGCCAACGACCAACGTCATACGCTTGAGGAAACCACGACGGAATTCTGGGACTGGATGATCGAGGTGAACCTGAAAGCCTATTATTTCGCGTGTCAGGAAGCCGCCCGGCAAATGAAAGATGGCGGGTCGATCATCAATTTCAGCTCGATCAGTTACATGATGGGCAATGCTGGCTATCCGATCTATACGACCTCGAATGCCGGGATCACGGGGATGACACGGTCATTGGCACGAGAACTAGGGCCTAGGAAAATCCGCGTAAACGCTCTGGCCCCTGGCTGGGTTCTGACGCAAAAACAGTTGGATAAATGGGCCACACCCGAGGATCTGGCGGCCCATTTGGACCGGCAATGTCTGAAAGAGCACCTGAAGCCAGAGGATATGATAGCACCAACACTTTTTCTGGCGTCCAGGGCCAGCCATGCGATGACCGGGCAATGTATGGCTGTTGATGGCGGCGTTGTGGTTTCGGGGTGATGTTATGAATACTGAATGGATCGCCGTCGACTGGGGAACATCTCATTTACGGGCCTGGGCCATGCAGGGTTCGACTGCGCTGGACCATGCGCAATCCGACAAGGGCATGGCGCATGTCGGGCCTGACGGGTTTCAAGCCGCACTGCTGGATTTGATCGAAAACTGGTTGCCCGGCGCGCCGGTGGATGTGGTCGCTTGCGGAATGGTCGGCGCACGCCAGGGCTGGGTGGAAGCCCCTTATTCGACCGTGCCCTCGGACCCCTTGCCGGATGTCCCTATCCGCGTACCCGGATCAGACCCGCGCATTCGGGCCTTTGTCATACCCGGTCTGAAACAGACAACTCCGCCGGATGTGATGCGGGGTGAGGAAACCCAGATTGCCGGGTTTCTGGGCGCGCGCCAGAATTGGGACGGCGTTATCTGCCTGCCCGGAACCCACACGAAATGGGTTCAGGTAAGCGCTGGCGAGGTTGTAAGCTTTCGTACCTTCATGACGGGTGAGTTGTTCGACTTGCTATGTGGTCAGTCCGTGCTGCGGCACTCTGTAGGCCCGGGCTGGGACGAAGACGCCTTCGCCGAGGCGGTTGCGGATACGTTATCAAAGCCCGAACAATTGGCTGCGCGTCTCTTTAACTTGCGAGCGGCAGACTTGCTGCAAGGTCAGGCCAAAGCCACCGCGCGTGCGCGCCTTTCCGGAATGTTGATCGGGGCCGAACTGGCCGCGACACGGCCCTATTGGCTGGGGCAGCAACTGGCCATTATCGGAGCAGAAGGCGTGTCGCAGACATATGCAACAGCCCTGCAACGGCAGGGCGCATTCGTGGAAACCGCAAACGCCACCGAGGCAACTCTGGCCGGACTTGCGCTGGCCCGAAACATGACAAGGCAAACCGCATGAGCCGTCCCATCATCGCCATATTGCGTGGCTTGCAACCACACGAAGCCAAAGCCGTTGGCCGCGCCATTATCGATGCCGGCATCGACCGGATCGAAGTGCCACTCAATTCTCCGGATCCGCTCGACAGTATCGGCACTTTGGTTGATGCGTTTGGAAACCAGGCCCTGATCGGCGCGGGCACTGTTTTGACAGTCGATCAGGTGGACGCTGTGTCGGTCGCCGGAGGCAAGTTGATCGTATCGCCCAACTATGACGCCGAGGTCATCAAGCGTTCCGTCGCGTTGGGCCTGCAAAGCTGGCCGGGGGTTTACACCCCAACCGAAGCTTTTGCGGCCCTCAAGGCCGGTGCCACCGGTTTGAAGCTGTTCCCCGGGGTGATGGCTGGTCCGGCGGGTTTGGCCGCCTTACGACCAGTTTTGCCCATAGGCTCGCTTGTTTTTGCTGTTGGCGGTGCCGGACCCGACAATTTCGGGCAATGGATCAAAGCGGGCGCAGATGGCTTTGGGATAGGCTCTGCACTTTTCAAACCCGGAATGGATGTCGCCGAAATCGCCGAGCGCGCCCGGCATATCGTTACGGCCTATGACGAGGCCGCCGGATGAGCATCATCTTTGACGACCGCCCCTGCGAGTTGGGCGAAGGCCCGTTGTGGCATCCTGAAAGGCGTCAGCTTTTCTGGTTCGATATCATCGGCAAGCGCATGATGACCCGCGAGCGGGGAATGCCCAAAAGCTGGAGCTTCGATGAACATGTCTCCGCCGCGGGCTGGGTGGATCGCGATACGCTTCTTATGGCGTCGGAAACGGGGCTGTGGCGTTTTGATTTGCAATCCGGAAAGCGGAACTTGATCACGCCTCTGGAAGCCGACAACCCCGTCACCCGTTCAAACGATGGCCGCGCCGATCCGTGGGGTGGGTTTTGGATCGGTACAATGGGCAAGCAGGCGGAACCCGGCGCCGGATCAATCTATCGCTTCTGGAGAGGCGAGTTGAGGCGATTGGTTCCAGATGTAACAATCTCAAACGCGATCTGTTTTGCCCCCGATCGTTCGGTGGCCTATTTCTGTGACACCGCAACGAAACAAGTCAGGCGCTGGCGTCTGAACGCCGAAACCGGTTGGCCGGAAGGCGACAGCGCAGTTTTTCTGGATTTGCGCAAAGAAGGTCTGAACCCGGATGGTGCGGTCATCGATGCCCAGGGGAATATCTGGATTGCACAATGGGGTGCCAGCCGGATTGCGGCATACACGGCCGACGGCATGTTTCTGAAGGCCGTTGCATTTGACGCATCCCATACGTCATGTCCCGCTTTCGGGGGCGATGAACTGAATACGCTTTTCTGCACAACGGCCCGTCAGGGATTAAGCGCAGAAGCAATATACAGCCAACCGACCAACGGCATGACCTTTGCCGCACGAAACGCAGGTCAGGGCCAGGCAGAACACAAGGTCATCTTATGAAGCCGGAACTGGGCGTTTGTTATTATCCTGAACATTGGCCAGAGGCGATGTGGGCCGACGATGCCGCGCAAATGGTCGAAACAGGCCTGACATGGGTGCGCATTGGCGAGTTCGCGTGGAGCCGCATCGAGCCGCAATCCGGCGTTTTTAAATTCGAATGGCTGGATCGCGCGATTGAGACACTCGGAGCAGCCGGATTGAAGGTCGTGCTGGGCACGCCAACCGCAACGCCGCCGCGCTGGATGTTGGACAAACACCCGGACATGCTGGCTGCCGATGAAAATGGCAACCCGCGCAAGTTCGGATCACGGCGGCATTACTGTTTTAGCCATCAAAGCTATATCGACGAATCTACCCGCATCGCGCGGATATTGGGTGAACGGTACGGTAAGAACCCGCATGTGGTCGCGTGGCAGATTGACAATGAATATGGGTGTCACGACACCACTCTCAGCTACAGCGCTGCTGCCCAACAGGCGTTTCGCCATTGGCTGGCCGAACGGTACGGAACAATTGAAACGCTGAACCGGGCGTGGGGCAATGTGTTCTGGTCGATGGAATATCGCAACTTCAGCGAAATCGACCTGCCCAATCAAACCGTGACCGAGCCGAACCCGGCTCATGTACTGGCATTCCGGCGCTTCAGTTCGGATCAGGTCGCGGCTTTCAACAAAGCACAGGTGGATACGCTGCGGCCGTTGACCGATGCGCCGCTCTTGCACAATTACATGGGCCGTATTCTGGACTTCGACCATTTCAAAGTTGGCGCGGATCTGGATATCGCCACCTGGGACAGTTATCCGATCGGTTTTCTGTCGGACCGGCTGGAAGGCGACGACGCGCACAAGACCGCCTATCTGCAACAGGGCGACCCGGACATGCAGGCGTTTCATCATGATCTCTACCGGGCGGTCGGACGCGGCCGTTGGTGGGTGATGGAACAACAACCCGGCCCGGTGAATTGGGCACCGTATAATCCGGCACCCCTGCCCGGAATGGTGCGGCTTTGGTCTGTGGAAGCCGTGGCTCATGGTGCCGAGGTGGTGAGTTACTTCCGATGGCGGCAAGCCCCGTTTGCGCAAGAGCAAATGCATGCCGGCTTGCTGACGTCGAACAATCACCCTGCTGCTGCACTGGCAGAGGCCCGCCAGACCGCAGATGACCTAAACAATTTGGGTGCGGTGCAACAGATACAGGCCAAAGTGGCCATTTTGTTCGATTATGCCTCGGACTGGGCGTGGGCAACACAACCACAAGGCGCGGGATTTGACTATTTCCGATTGGTTTTTTCGGCTTATCGCGCACTGCGACGGGCCGGTCTGTCGGTAGACTTTGTTTCGGCGAAGGACATTCCCGCCGATTACTCGGTGATCCTTGCACCTGGTTTGGCCACAATGGATCCTGAATTGGAACACCGCCTGGCAGAGAGATGCGATCTTGCCATTCTGGGGCCACGCAGTGGTGCGATCACCCGTGATTTTCAAATTCCTGAAAAGGGCAGACCCGGTCTGAGCAGGATCGATTGCGATGTTGATCTGGTCGAAACTCTGCCGCCCACGGTTGAACGCGCGGTCAAGGGTGGTGGCGCGGCGCGGCATTGGATCGACCGATTGTCAGGAACGGCCAAAGACCTGCTGAGTTTTGAAGACGGAACATCTGCCCTAAAGGCAGGGGACGGTATTTGGTACTTGGCAGGTTTCCCGGATGAGGACCTTTGGGACCGTGTGATAGCCATGGCCGCGGAAGAAGCAGATTTGACATTGCGCACGATGCCGCAAGGCCTGCGACTGCGCGAGACGGCCAATCATGACTTCCTGATCAACTACAACGCAGGACCGGTGGAATGGAACGGGCTCACCGTCGAAGGCTGTGACGTCAAAATCCTGAAACGCAAACCGCCCGAACAGACCTGAGGTCAGTCCGGGCGGGTGCCGAGGTTACGAACCTGCGCCGCTATTCGTCGCTTTGCAGGCTGTTGGGGTCAAACACCCCGCCGAAACCACTGTTGTTGGACGGAGCGCTTTCAGATTCAGACCCACCATCTGCGCCTTCGCTTTCCTCGCCCCCTAAAGAGTTCGGCGCGAATACATTGCCAAAGCCGCTGTTGTTCGTCGGTTTTGGAGTGGACTGCGCACCGCCCTGTTCCGCTTCTTCAGCTTCGCGTTGCTTGCGGCGTTCCTCACGCTGTTTGCGCAACTCCTGAATACGCTGTTCCGCTTCCAACTTCTTCTGCTCGCGGATATCGGCGATACACTGCGCCGGATTGTAGGTGGCCGCAGTGCCGACAACCGTGATCGTCGCGACTGCAAATACAACCAACAGAACCGCTGCCATGTTGCCGGAAAAGAAGCTGGGCAATTTGATCTTGCCGGCCAGTTCCTCAACCGTCGCGTTCTTGCGCGCCGCTGCCACCAGTTCCTGACGCTTCAGCTTGGCTTCGTTCAGCAGAGCGAAGAACACCGTCAGCGCCACGATGATGAAGGCCAGTGCCGAGATCGCGGGTGTGATGCCATAACGGACCTTTTGGGCCAGCTCGATCGTCAACGTCGGGTATTCACCGAAGGTGAAGGTGGTGGTGTTGTAATTCTCGAACGATGCGAGGAACGCCAAAACCGCTGCCGATGCAATCGCCGGGCGCATGAACGGCAACAGGATCTTGCGGAAGGCCTGCGCGTGGCTGGCCCCAAGGTCCAGCGCCGCTTCGGTCAGCGCCATGTCGTAGCGCTGCAAGCGTGCCACCAACACCAGCATGCAGTAGCTGGCGATAAAGGTGGATTGGCCGATCACCGTCAGGAAGATGCCATTCGACAGGAAGCTGTCCGCCCCCAGTCCCAACATCCGGTTGATCCGGTCCCAGAACACCAGCGTCGAGATACCCAGAACCACGCCGGGGATCAGGATCGGAGCGATGATGATCGTGTAGTAAGTCGCCCGCAGCTTTGGCCAGATCTGGGTCAGCATCAGTGCACCCGCCAGACCCATGGCGACTGACAGGATGACCGTGCCGATCCCGATGATCAGTGAGTTCTTGATACCGTTCAGGATTCGCTGATCCTGAAACAACTCACCAAACCACTGGAAGGTCAGGCATTCCCACGGGCTCATCCGTGGGAAGCCGGACGAGTTGAACGCGGTGATCGACATGATCACAAGCGGACCCAGCAGATACAGGAAGAAGAGCGCCAGATAGACCCAGATGCTTATACGGAGGAAGGAATTGTTCATTTCCCGATATCCCCCATGTTCACTTTGAACAGGCGCATCATGGCCAGCACGAACAGGATACAGGTCACCAGCAGGACGATCGCGTAAGCAGCCCCTTGCGGCCAGTCGTTGTTATCGTTGAACTGCTGATAGATCAGCTGCGTGAACCACAGCGACGACGGCCCGCCCAGAATTTGCGGTGCAGCCAACGCACCGGCAGACAGCATGAACACCATGGTACAGCCCGAACTGATACCCGGCTTGGCATAGGGAATGACCACACGCCAATGTATCCGCCACCACGGCGCACCAAGGTCTCGCGCTGCTTCGATCTGATTTTTATCCAAGCTTTCTATGACGTTGTACATCGGGAAGATCATCAGCAGGATATAGGCATAGCCCAAACCGGCATAGAGCGCGATATCGTTCCGGATGAAGTCGAACGGCACATCCCAGATCCCCAGTCCCACGAACAGCGTGTTCAAAACGCCGGTTTCACCAAAGATAATGCGCAACGCAAAGGCGCGCAGAATCTCGTTGATCCAGTAAGGAATGATCAGCATGATCGCGAAGATGCGGATATGGCTGCCTTCGGATTGCCCCAGATAGTAGGCGATCGGATAGCAGATGATCAGGTTGAAAATCGTGACGCAAACCGCCGCCACGAGGGTGCGGAAGAACACCCGCAGGTCAACCGTGTTGTAGTCCTGGCTGCCACCTTCGGGGCCGTATATCAGATACTTGTAGTTCTCCAGCGTATAGACGTCCTTCGGCCCGCCAATCTCTGGCGGCGGAAGGTTCGGACGGAACGAGAAATCCAGCATCGAAAGCTGCGGCAGGATGATCAGGCCGATGGTCCAGAACAGAACCAGGCCCAGGATCGCCAAACCCATACCGGTTCCGTTGCGGTTGAAGAATTCCTTCAGAAAATGGGGCATGAGTTCATCCCCTTATTCTGCGGCCAGTTCACCGGCAGGAACAACGACGGCATTGTGCGTTTCGTATTCCAGCGTGATGTTCTGCCCGGTGTGATCGTCGAAAGACTGCCCGTGGTTGGGGATCGAGACCTTGATTTCCTTGCCGCCTTCACCCTCGGTAAAGATATTGAATGCGTTTCCTTCGAACTCTTCATGATTGACCCGGGCAGTGACGAAGTGATCACCCGTTGCGCCATCGGGGGCAATTGCAAAGGCCTCGGGACGGATGAACATCATCGCGTCATCACCTTCTTTCATCTTGCCCTGATTGGCCGTCGAAATCCGTGCCACCAGATCACCCGAGCGGTTGGTCGAGATCAAAGCTTCGGTGCCCATCACCTGTTTGACTTTTCCTCGGAACACATTGTTTTCGCCGACAAAAGAGGCAGCAAAAGCCGTGTTGGGATCGTTGTAAATCGTCTTCCCGTCGGCGATTTGATCAATCACACCGGCACGCATGACGGCGATATTGTCTGACATGGTCAGCGCTTCGCCCTGGTCGTGCGTGATGTAGATGAAGGTAATGCCCACACGCTGCTGAATTTCACGCAACTCGGTCCGCATGTGCTGGCGCAGTTTCAGGTCAAGTGCCGAAAGGGGCTCGTCTAGTAACAACACGTCTGGCTCAGCGCAGAGTGCCCGGGCAATCGCAACACGCTGACGTTGACCGCCTGACAATTCGCTTGGCAGCTTGTCCCCCTGCCCCGGTAACGCAATCATGTCCAGAAGCTCATCGGCGCGCCTGCGGCGTTCGGCAGCACTGGCCCCTTTGATTTCCATGGAAAACGTGATGTTTTCCCAGACCTTCATCAGCGGGAACAATGCGAGGTTCTGAAAGATCAGCGCCGTCGGACGCTTGTTGGGCCCGATGCCACGCATATTGTTGCCACCAATCAGGACGTTGCCTTCGCTTGGTTCAAGAAAGCCGGACACTGCCCTCAGAATGGTTGTTTTTCCGCAGCCCGATGGCCCGAGGAAAGAAAAGAAATCGCCCCCGTTGATGTTGACGTTTGCATCGCGCACAGCGACGAAGTCGCCGAAACGGATCCACAGGTTTTCCAGATCGACTCCGACCCCTGCACTCATTTTTGGTTTCTCCCTGAGGTGCGTGTTGTCACCACACAGTATTAGTGTCCGCCACGCCGGGACGGCGCGCAGATGGGTGCCCCCCGCAGGATGCGGAGAGCGAAGGTTCGGAACGCTTAAGCGCTCTTGAACTTGTTGACGAACTCGGTCCGGGTTTCAGCATACCACGGCGCTTCTGCCGGCCACGGATTGAGATTGGCCAGCGAGTCGCCCGGATAGGCCTCGGCAAAGTTCTTCTTGTAGGTGTCGCCAGAATACTGGTCGGCGCCCAATACCGGCGAGTTGTAGCCGTGACTGTCAATGGCAACACCGGCCGGCTTGGCCTGATAGGCAAAGTCGATGAAAGCGTAAACCTGATCGATATTCGCGGCACCAGTCGGCATGGATATACCATCCACCCAAGCCATCGCACCTTCGACAGGCGCCTGATAGTGTACTGGCTCGCCTGCGGATTTCAGTGCAAGGGGTGGGCCGTCCCAGGTTTGGCCAACAATAACGCCTTCGTTCAAAAGACCGTTCTTCTGTGTGTCGGCGTCGTTCCAGATCAATTTGATGCGGTCCTTGCGTGCAACGCACCAATCGGTGATCTGGCCCCAAACCTTACGCATGGTGTCTTCATCACCATATGCCGCCCAGACCGAACCCGGCTCCATCTCGCCAGCGCGTTCCATATAAAGGCCGGCACCCAGCATCATGGAATGCGCGCGGCCCATGGTTTTCCCGGCGTTCGCTTCCGACCACACGTCGCCATAGGACGGCGCATCACCATCCGGCAGCCACAGGTCAGTACGGTAAGCGATACCTTCCGTACCCCAAATATGCGGCAGCCAGTGCGCACCTGAATCGCCAAAGTTCCACGCATCAGTACCAATCTTGGCCATGGCAGGGTTCACCAGATCGATCGGAACCCGGTTCATGTCGAAGGGCTGGAGCAGCTCAAGCGGTTCCCACTGCAACGACCGGTTGTTGGTCGGTGAAACGATATCAAAACCCTGGCCCTTGGTGGCCTTCATCTTGTTGATGATCTCTTCGTTCGAGCCGATGCCGGTATAGTTCACCTTGATTCCAGTAAGCGTCTCAAACTCTTCGATGAAGCTGGGCGGCAGGTAGTCCGACCACATCAGAATGTTGATTTCGCCCGACGACGCCAGAGCGCTCTTGCTGTAAAGGGGTGCCGCAAGTGCCGCGGCACCTGCGCCTTTCAACACAGAGCGTCTCGAAAATGAAGAATGTTTAGCCATAGGTGATCTCCCATTGTTGGATGAGTTTGTTTTTGTATTTTTTATTCATAGGACTTTCTGTGCCCGTACGTCAGTCCAAAAGTGACAGTTTATGGAATTCTTATATCCAGTTTTTGCCCTTGACACGTTTCGGTTGAATTTCAGAGCGTTAGTTTACCTGCCATACGGTAAAATCGCGCGCGCCAACCGGATCAGAGCCGATCAAAATTCGTCGTGATCCACCACCAGGCAGGGGTTTGGGCATGTCACCAAAATTGAAAGCAAAATGCAACGTACCGAGTCGGGTTACGCGTAGGTCTGGATCGCAGTCTAAAGGCTTCAGCCCTGCCCATTCCAAGACATCGCGCATAATCTCGTGCACGAGCGCACCGCCGGGGACCATGGCCAGATATGTCGCACGATCCGACCGGACGATCGCTGGGCTGGCGTCGCAATAGGCACTTTTGAAGCGCGCCAGGACATTTGCCTCTGTCTCGACGATTTCGCGCCAACCAGCAAAGTCAAATAGCTGACCGTTCTGCAACTGCACAGACTCCCTTGCAATATCCGGCAGCGATTCGACACGGGCGACACGGACGCCGGTCAGATCCGCCAACGCACCCGGCGCCAGATTCGAAGGGGTCTGCATTTGAGCTGTCTTGCTGCCGGACCGGGCACCAATCAAAAGCTTTGCGCCTGAAGCATCAAGTCTCGCGGCCAGATCCGGGGTCACGATCATGCTTTGCGGCAACACGATCAGGGCGTAACCTTGCAAACCATCCTCGGGACCCACAAAATCAATGTCCACACCCAGACTGCGCAAGGCAGTGTACCATTCGCGGAAGATATGGGAATTGGGGAAGTCATCATCATGCGGCAGAATATCGGCCGCCCAGATCGAAGCGTAATCCAGCATAATCGCCACCGAGGCTTTTCCCCGCGTCGTTGACGGCAGGTTTTCGCGATCCTTCGCAATCTGAGCCAGTTCGAGCGCGGCTTGATCCAGACTGTCATCCGAGCGCAGCAAGGCTGTATGGTATTGTTCCTGCGCGAATTTTGCCTGTCGCCATCGAAAGAACATCACAGCTTGCGCGCCGTGTGCATATGCGGCCCAGGTCCAAAGCCGAACCATCCCTTCGGCTGGGGAAGGGTTTTGTGCCGCCCAGTCCACCGGCCCCGGTTGCTGTTCCAACACCCATACCCGCCCCCGCCCCTGACTGCGATACAAGTCGCAATGAAATCCCTGATAATCAGGCGCGCCGGTTCGCAGATAACGGCGCTCTTCCTTCTCTGACAGGGTTGAGCCCATCAGATTACCCAGCGGGTAGCTGTCAAAGCCGACGATATCCAGATCGGCGGCCACTGCGTGGTGATCGAATTCGAAACTACCGGCCATGAAGTTGTGCGTGATATCTCGACCCGGCGCATGTTCGCGCAGCACGTCCACCTGTGTCTTGTTGAACAACCGCACCCGGTCCGAAGAATAGCGCCTGAAATCAAGGGCATGGGTGGGGTTGGGTGTAGCAACCAAACCATTGGGCAGTTCAATCTGGTCAAAGCCGGAATAGAGGCTCCCCCAGAACACGGTCCCCCAGGCCTCGTTCAATGCGCCAATTGTACCGTATCGTTTTGCCAGCCAGCGCCGAAATCCCGCCCGTGCGGCATCGGAATAGCTGAGAACGGTGTCGTGGTCATTGTACTCATTGTCGATCTGCCAGGCATGGACATGCGGGTTCTGGCCATACCTGGCGGCATATTCCGTGGCGATCCTTTGCGCCTCGGCCAGGTACACGTCACTGGAAAAACAATAATGTCTGCGGGAACCATAACCCCTGACCCGGCCGTCCGGGCCAACCGGCAGAATTTCGGGGTGCTCATCAATCAGCCATTTGGGTGGCGCAGCCGTTGGAGTCGACATCATGACCCGCAGGCCGGCCCGCCCCAGAATCTCGATGACGTCATCCAACCAGTCCCAGTGAAACCGGCCGCGTTCCGGTTCAATCAGACCCCAGGTGAACTCGGCGATCCGAACCCAATCCAAACCCATCCCGGCCATCCGCGCGACGTCACTGCGCCACTGGGACGGGTCCCATTGTTCGGGGTAGTAGCAAACCCCAAGCTCCAGTTTGCTCATCGGTTGTCCTTTGCCGTGCGCCGTTCGATCCATTTCAGGAAGCTTGCGCAACAGAGGGTGAGTACCACATACAGAATTGCTGCCGTATTGAACGGCGCAAAGGGCAGAAAGCTTGCTGCCTGAAACTCTCGCATCCTTTGGGTCATGTCGCGGACGGACAGGATGGACAGCAACGAGGTATCCTTGATCATCGCGATAAATTCGTTGCCCAATGGCGGGGTGACGATCCGCAGGGCTTGTGGCAGAACGATCAGCCGCGCCGTCTGCCAGCGCGACAAGCCCAGCGAACTGCCTGCTTCCAGCTGCCCTTTCGGGATGGCCTCGATCCCAGAGCGGAATATTTCGGCCATATAGGCCGAATACCCGACCGAAATCGCGATGATCCCGCGTGTCATGTTGGTCATATCAATGCCGCCCCCCGTGGCATCCTTGACCGCGCCCGCCAAGGGCAGGCCGATGTAAAGAATGATCACCAACATCGGAATGCCGCGTATCGTGTCCACGAAAAATTCGGCCCCGACCGCCAAGGGATGCAGCTTGTGCTGTGCGCCACCAATGGTCAGCGTCAGCAGCAGAAAGCCGAATACAGCAAAAGCCAGTGCGGGATTTCGATATTTATCAGGCAAGAAACTGGTCTGCCACAGAACCGGATAGCCTTGTGAATGAACGTCCACGGGAACAAACGCTCCGGAAACGCTGTCTACGGTTTCAATCTGCTCCAGGGCGGCCGCTGCATCAGTGGCGCTGCGTATACGGTATTGTTGTTCGCCGGCCCCGTCGAACTCTCCAAACCGGATGATGTCAGCCTGCGCCTGTGGCGTGCCGCGCACGATGGCGATGCGCCCTTCGGTGCTTCCGACCAGAACGTAACTGACCTGCGGCTGCATGAAGAAAAATGCTGATATCGCAAGCAATGCCAGGCTGATGGAACCATACAGAATCGTGGTGCGCGCCCGTGGTTTGAACGATTGCAGCCCCACCCAGATCAAGCCCAGAATGGCCGAGAAGATATAGGCGAAGATGGCTGCGCGGAACGTAATGGCAACGCCTGTCGCGAACTGCCAGTGGGCCATGAACATCAGATAGAACAAAACCGCACCTGTAAGGCATTCCAGTCCCAATAGAACGCGCCCGCGCCAAGGGGGTCGCAACGCCGCGGACAGCAGGCTCAAGGCGACAACAGCTGTGTATCCGGCCAGAAGAACTTGCAGTCCTGTTTGAACCTGGGTCACGACTTCGGGATACAACACCCACGTCTGACTGGACCGGTCGATCAGGCTTGATGTGTTCTCGCTGAGCGCATGAAAGAAAACGGATTCCGCGAAGGGCATCAAAAGCTGTGGAGATAAAAAGCTTATGACCAAAAGCGCAATTGACGCGGGCAGCGCCGCAAGGGCCGAAGCGCGCAACCAACCGGGGGCATGATTGGTAAAACGTGCATACCGGGCGCAAAGATATCCAAGGATTGCAACCGAGACGATCAGCAGAAAGCCGACGAAAATCGGCCCTGCATTGTTGCCGATCCCCAGAATTGCAATCAGAGATCGCAGATATTTCGAGGATGTGGCGAACAGATAGATGATGAAAGGGGCGGCTGCGAGCAATACAAGATTGCTCGGGCGGATCGTGCTGAGACGCGACATGGAACTTCTCCGCTGAAACATGGCCCGGCAGCCTCAGCCCCCGGGCCCAGAAGGGCTTGAAGGATCAGTTTGTGCCCCAGTATTTGGCCTTCAGCGCGTCCAGCGTGCCGTCTTCCTGAATGGCGGCGAGACCGGCATTGATTGCATCCACCGTCGGGTCACCTTCCTGAAACAAGATTCCCAATGGATCCGATTGCAGGCCTGTGATGCCCACGGTCAGTTCTCCGGCAAACTCCTGCTCGTAGGCCGCGGCAGAGGTGCCATCGATGATCACCCCTTGCACGTCTGCGTTTTGAAGCGCCAGAATAGCCGCCGAGAAGTTGTCGTAGAGGCTAACATTCTCGCGCCCTACAAGCTCTTCCGCCAGTTGGGCGTTGGTCGTCGCTGTTTGTGCCGCCAGTTTCTGGCCACCCGCTTTGAAATCCTCAAGCGTCATATCCGCGTTGTCGACTTGCAGCAAAATGGCCTGGCTGACAACGATGTACGGTTCGGAAAAGTCCATAGTTTCTTCACGTTCGGGCGTGATCGATACGCCCGAGATGACCAGGTCGAACTCACCCTGTTGAAGCGCCGCAAAGATGCCGTCCCAAGCGGTGTTTACGAAATTCGGAACGCAATTGATCTTTTCACAGATTGCATTCATCACATCGACATCAAAGCCTACGATTTCACCGGTTGTTTCGTCGACGGTTTCCATCGGGGGATAGGTTGCATCCGTTCCGATCTTGAGAACGCGACCTTCCAGATCGGCGGCAAAAGCCGCCGGCGCTGTCAGCATTGCAAGCGTTGCAACGGCAAATAGGTTTTTGAACATGTTCGGTTTCTCCTCTGTTGGCTCAGTTGGTCTGCGCCATGCCCGGCGCCGGGGTGTCAGGTTGCCGCTCGATCAATGTGGCCCTGATCTTTTTTTGCGTTTCCGACGGATCAACGCCGTCCAGTGCTTTAAGCATGAATTCCCCCAGCATGCGGCTGGTCTCGCCTATCGGCAAATAGTAGGTGCTGGGCGGGGGTATGAAATACTGGCTAAGCTTCAGATCGTCGTTTGAAATAACAACGACATCCCTGCCGACCTGAACGCCCATGTCGGCCGCAGCGGACAAGGCGCCAAGGGTCATCGCCTCGTTCGCGCAAATGATGGCGCTTGGCCGGTTGTGCATTCGCATGAGCGCCGCAAAGGCCCTTTGCCCGGTCTTCGCCGTGGTCGGGCCGGGATAAACAAGGGCCGGGTCAAACTCCATGCTACCTGCTGTCAGAGCATCTGAATACCCCTGGCGACGTTGACGGGCATAGATCAGGTCATCCGGCGGGTTGATAAGCGCAATCCGCTTATGCCCCAATGCCAGCAGCCGAGCCGTTGCATCAAAAGCAGCAGCCTGACTGTCGAGATCCACGTAAGGATGTGGTTGGGCACTGTCACTCATCCCGTATGTGACAAACGGAAAACCTTTATCTTGCAGATAGGCGATACGCGGGTCATTCACGCGAGTTCCGGAAAAGATCACGCCGTCTGCCAACCCTTCCTGCACGATGGAATGTAGGGTCTGCAATGCGGCTTCAACATCTCGTACACTGAAGACGCTCAACTCATAGCGTGACCCTTGAACCGCGTCGGATATTCCGGCCAGAATCCGGGTAAATTCCACACCCTCCCATTCTTCAGCGGCACTGCCCGAAACGCCGACCAATACCGCAATCCTGTAGGATTTATTGGTGCGCAGTTTCAGGCCGTCCAGATTGACCCGATACCCAAGCTCGGACGCCGCCTTTTGGATCTCCTCCCGCGTTTCCCGTTTTACCGAAGAAGCGCCGCGCAGTGCGTTTGAAACCGTGCCGACTGAATAGCCGGTCATACGGGCGATCGATTTGATCGTTGCCCGCGCCATCAGCCGATGCCCCCAAGCCGTTCAGTCAAAAACGACCGCCCCGTTTGCAAGGTGCGCCTGTGATCGGCGGTTTCATCATGCTCGACGAAAAGGTCGGTGCACTTGGTGGTTGAAAGGGCTCGTATCGTGGCGTCCCAATCGACAACACCCTCACCCAGATTGCGCCAGCGCCTGTCGCCTGATCCGCCCTGCGGGTCCACGTCCTTTGCATGAACAGACAGGATGCGATCCGCATGGCGCGCCAGCAGGTCAGCCGCGTCCTGACCAGCCGCGACGATCCAACCGATATCAGGTTGCCAATAGATGTTTTCTTGCGCCAGAATCTGTTCAAGAGGCGTTTTTCCCGGCGCCCCGAACAGATCAAAATCGTGGTTGTGATAGGCCAGGCTGACGCCGTGATCCCTCAGTCGATCCGCCCAATCGGACAACTGGCCCGACACTGCCTTCCATCCCTCGACAGTGCCGGGCCGCGCCTGTGGCGCCAGCCAAGGCATGACCGCCACCTGGCATTTCAAAAGGTGAAGTACTTCAACGATGTCATCGAAACGCTCGTGGAACTCCTCCCAATCGAAATGTGCAGAGCGAAGGATAAGACCTGATTGATGGACGATGCGTGCCATCTCTTGCGGAGTCATGTCATGCAGACCGGTGGTTTCGATATCCGAAAACCCGCAAGCAGAAACCAACTTCAGTTGGTCCGAGAGGTCACCGCATTGCCGAACCGTGTAAAGCTGCGCCGATACCCGCATTTTTCACCATTGAAACGTTTCAATTATGGTGAAACACAAAACGCAATTCTGTCAAGAACTGCGTTTCGCTGTTATTTGCGCATGGACAATCCATTGTGGAACAGATGCACCTTGTCCGGTGCGGCCGTGACCGAGACCGTCTGGCCGCGCAGGTTGCGCTGAACTCCCGGCAGCTTTGCAATGACTGCATCCGCACCATCGGTTTTCTCAAAATACAGCAGCGTGACTTCGCCCAAGGCTTCGGTGAAATCCACCTTGCCGGACAGAATCGCGGATTCTTCCGTCATGGCCAAGTCTTCGGGACGCACCCCGATATTGACCTTTTTCCCCAGGTCACTGTCTTCGGTTGGAACCGCGGATCTTGCAATCCCGCCTGATGACAGTTCGACGGTGGTCATTTCGCCGGTTCCGGTGATTGTGCCGGACAGCAGGTTCATGGAAGGCGAACCGATGAACTGCGCAACAAACTCGTTGTCAGGCGCCTCATACAGTTCAAGCGGTGTCCCGACCTGCGCGATGCCCTTGTTGGCCAATACCACGATCCGACTGGCCAGTGTCATCGCCTCGACCTGATCGTGGGTCACGTAGATCATGGTGCTGTCAGGCATGGCCTCTTTCAGACGCGCGATCTCGATCCGCGTGGCCACCCGAAGTGCCGCGTCGAGGTTCGAGAGGGGTTCGTCGAACAGATACACCTTTGGGTCACGTACGATCGCGCGCCCGATGGCAACCCGTTGACGCTGCCCCCCAGAAAGAGCTTTTGGCAGGCGGTCCAGGAATGGTTCCAGCTGAAGGATTTGAGCGGCACGGTCTACGGCAGCATCAATCTCGGCCGTGGGCATCTTCGCGATTTTCAGGGCAAAGGCCATGTTCTCGCGAACGGTCATGTGGGGATACAAAGCATAGCTTTGAAACACCATCGCGATGCCCCGCTGTGCAGGCGGAACATCGTTCATGACCTGCCCTTCGATTTCCAGCGTGCCGCCTGTAATCTTCTCCAACCCGGCAATCATCCGCAGCAGGGTGGACTTGCCGCATCCGGAAGGACCGACAAAAACGATCAGTTCGCCTTGTTCGATGTCGAGGTTGATGTTCTTCAAAACATCGACAGGGCCATAGGACTTGGCGACGTCCGTGAGGTTGAGTTCAGACATGCTTTATCCCTTTTTCCTGTACATCAGGATGAACTGCGCCGCGTTCAGCACAACGTTGCCGCTTCCTTCGACACCGCCTAGGTCCTGACCCATCACCTGCCAACTGCCTTCGGGCAGCTTGAACGCGGCAGAATCCGTGCCCAGATTGAAGGCGCAGAATATCTGCTCATGCGAATCCTCACGCACAAAAGACAGAATCGAACCCGTTTCCGTCATGCCGGTCTGCGCCCCCTTTGCCAAAGCAGGATGCGCATGCCGCAAGGCGATGGCGCGACGGTAGTGGTTCAACATCGAGCTAGGATCCGCCTCCAATCGGTCCACCGCCTGCCCGGCCTGCTGTGCGCTTACCGGCAGCCAGGGCTCTGCGGTGCTGAAACCCGATTGTTCATCTTGTGCTGCCCAAACCATCGGTGTGCGGCAGCCGTCGCGGCCCTTGTATTCGGGCCAGAACTCGATGCCATAGGGGTCTTGCAGTTTCTCGAACGGCACATCCGCTTCGTGCAGGCCCAACTCCTCGCCCTGATACAGGCAGGCAGAGCCGCGCAGGCACATCATGAGAACCGCGTGCTGGCGGCCTGCCGCGACATCCAAATTCCAGCGCGAGACGTGACGTTGCACGTCGTGGTTGGAAAATGCCCAACATGGCCATGCGTCACCTGCCTTCGCTTCCAGCTGGTCAAAAACGTGCTTTGTGTAAGTGGCGGTCAATGCACGTTTTTCCAGGAACTCGAAGGCATAACACATGTGCATCCGCTTATCCCCGGATGTGTATTCGCCCATGATCTCTAGCCCACGCTGCGCATCTCCGACCTCGCCCAGACAAGCCCGGCCTTCATATTCGTCCGTCAAGGCCCGCAGTCTTTCGAGGAAGGCGATGTTCTCGGGCTGGCTTTTTGAAAACAGGTGGTCCTGATGGTTGTAGGGGTTCACGGCCGGTGCGATCGTGGCGTTGCGTTGATCCATCGGCAGCGCAGGATTGTCGCGAAGCGCCTTGTCGTGGAAATAGAAATTGATGGTATCCAGCCGAAAGCCATCCACCCCCAGATCAAGCCAGAACCGCGCTACGTCCAGCAACGCATCCTGAACATCCGGGCAGTGGAAATTCAGATCCGGCTGCGATGTCAGGAAGTTGTGCAGATAATATTGCAGCCGTCGGGCATCCCATTGCCAGGCCGAGCCGCCGAAGATCGAAAGCCAGTTGTTCGGTGGCGTGCCATCCGGTTTGGGATCCGCCCAAACATACCAATCGGATTTCGGGTTTTCCCGATTGCTACGGCTTTCGATGAACCAAGGGTGCTGATCGGATGTATGCGACAGGACCAGATCAATCATGATCCTCAGACCCTTCGCATGGGCCTGATCCAAAAGCTCTTTGAAATCCGCCAGCGACCCGAACATGGGATCGACATCGCGGTAATCGCTGACATCGTACCCAAAATCCTTCATCGGCGATTTGAAAAACGGCGAGATCCAAATTGCATCAACGCCCAGCGAGGCGATGTAATCCAGTCGCGCAGTGATGCCCTTCAGATCACCGATTCCATCCCCGTTGCTGTCCTGAAAACTGCGTGGGTAGATCTGATAGATCACACCACCGCGCCACCAATCCGAAGACAGTTTCGTTGCATTGCTGTGTATAAAGTTGTTCTGCACGTTCATCAGACGCCTCTATTTGACAGATCCGGCCAACAGGCCCCGGACCAGGTATTTTTGCATTGCGAAGAAGACGACCAGCGGCACGAAGATCGAGACAAAGGCAGCGGTCGCAAGGATTTCCCAATTGCCGCCACGTGTACCCAGCAGCTCGACGATGCGGTTCGTCATCACGGTTGTCTGGCCGGTCGCGTCGATCAGGAAAACCTTGGCAACAAGCAGGTCATTCCATGTCCACAGGAACTGGAAGATCGCGAAAGACGCCAGCGCCGGGAAGCTGAGTGGCAGGATCAGTTTGGTAAAGATCTGAAACTCGGTGGCGCCATCGACGCGGGCGTTTTCGATCAGATCACGCGGCAATCCGGCCATGTAGTTGCGCAGCAGGTAAATCGCCAATGGCATCCCAAAGCCTGTATGCGCAAGCCAGACTCCCAGATAGCCTTTGCCGATCCCGATATTGAGGTGAAATTTCAGCAACGGGATCAAGGCCAATTGAAGCGGAACGACCAAAAGGCCAACAACGGCCGCGATCAGCAGGGCGCGCCCGGGAAACTCCATCCACGCCAGCGCATAAGCCGCAAAGGCGGCAACCAGGATCGGGATGATTGTTGCAGGGATGGTAACCGTCAGCGTGTTGAAAAAAGCCTTGGCCATGCTGTCCGTACTGCTTTGATCCAGAAGAACCTTTCGGTAGTTTTCCAAAGTGAACTCGGGTGGCAGTTCCGCTGTTACGAAGATGCGCGCGCCACGTTTCCCGGTGAATTCCTCGGTGTTTTCCATCCTATAGTTGCCCGCCGCATCCACCGTGATCGTACCACCTCGGCGCAGCTCGGCTGTTTGGCCCGGTTCAAATGCATCAACCTCGCGCGAACTGATACCCCATCTGGAAATCGTTGCTTGCTCATCTTCGCCGAACAACGCCCCCTGAATGACATACACTCCGTTTTCCAGCACCTGCGTCTCGGGCGCGGCGCTGCGAAGCGTCAGGTTTTGTTCAGAGGGAAACAGAGACCGCCACCAGCCGCTGGACGAAATCTGATCTGCCGTCCGAAAGGACGAAATCAGCAAGCCAAGCGTAGGAATGACCCAAAGAGCCACCAGGAAGATGACTGACAGATGCACCACCCATCTGAGCGCGGGTTTGGTTCCGGCGATATCGCTCATGGCTTACTCCATCTCCTTGCGCGCGTTACGCACGTTCCAGACGAGGATCGGCGTAACAAGCAACATGATCACCATGGCCGAGGCGGATCCGACGCCCCAGTCATTGGCGCGGAAAAGCTTGTCGTACATGTAGTTTGCCAGCACCTGTGTCTCCCACTGGCCGTTGGTCATGGCAAAGACGATGTCAAACACTTTGAGAACGGTGATCGTGATCGTCGTCCAAACAACAAGGATCGTGGTTTTGATCTGCGGTACCTTGATCTTGAAGAAGATCTGAAAGGGATTGGCCCCATCCAAAATGGCCGCCTCGATGGTTTCTTCGGGAATACCGCGCAAGGCCGCCGACAGGATGACCATCGCGAAACCCGTCTGTATCCAGATCAGGACAACCATCAGAAAGAAACTGTTCCAGAAAGGAATTGTTAACCACGTGTTGGGTTCGGTGCCGCCGAAGAAGATGTACAGCGCGTTCAGGATGCCTATCTGGTCCTGTTCCGCTGGTCGCGCATCATAAACCAGTTTCCAGATCACCGATGCACCAACAAATGAAATGGCCATCGGCATGAAAATCAGGGATTTGGCAAAGTTCCCCCAGCGGATGCGGTCGGTCAGTTGCGCCACGAGAAGACCAAAAGCCGTTGACATGGCCGGCACGACGATCAGCCAGAACATGTTGTTGCGCATGGCTTCCCAAAACTTCGGCTCGGCCGCCATTTGGGAATAGTTGTCCAGGCCAACCCAGCGGTATCCGCCACCGGGCACGCGTTCCGTAAGCGAAAGGCGCAAGGTTTCAACCACCGGATACGCCAGATACAGCCCCAATGCAGCAAGCGCCGGGAACAGGAACAACCACGGGCGGATCAAGTTCGCCCGATTGATGTTTCGGCCCGCATTTGGCCCGCGCGGCGGAAACAGGACTTTGTCCAGAAACTGGTTGGAAAGATAGAAGTAGCCCACGCAACCCGACACGCCGATGGCGATCGTCAGCAGGCCTTGTAGTGCGGGTGTCATGATACGCCCATCCGTTTGGCAAACGGGGCGGCCTCAGGACCGCCCCATGAGTTGGTCACTTGATTGCGTCCCAGGACGCCTGGATTTCACGTGCCACGGTGGCTGCATCTTTTGCACCCGACGAGTAATCGACCATCCCGGTCCAAAACGTACCCGCCCCGACTGCACCGGGCATCAGGTCGGACCCGTCAAAGCGGAAGGTCGTTGCGTTGGTCAGAATTTCGCCCTGTCCCCGCTGTGAATCATTCGAATAGTTCGCGGGATCTGCACCCAGATGAGGCGTCAGGAAACCGTCCTGCGACATCATGATCTCATGGGCGAAAGGTGTTTTGAGGAACTCCAGAAAGGCTTCGGCTGCAGGGTTTGGGTTGGTGATTGAGAACAATGTCCCTGCCCCAAGCACCGGCGTCCCCAGGTCTTTTTCAGCGTAAGCCGGGAAGTAGAAGAAATCAGCATCCACCCCTAATTCCGTGCCTTCCGGAAAATAGGCGGGAATAAACGAAGCCTGACGATGCATCATGCAAGCGGGCGGGCTATCGAAAAGACCTTTGGGGCTGTCACGGAAATCGATTGCCGCTGTGTCGTCTGCGTCACCTACCACATAGTCGTCATTGCGGGTAAAGCTGCCATATTCCTCAATCGCGGCTATGACGCGGGGATCATCGAACTTCATTTCGTTCGACACCCATTGGTCATAGACTTCAGGTGGTTGCGTACGCAGCATAAGATCCTCGACCCAGTCCGTTGCGGGCCAGCCCGTTGCGCCGCCCGAGGCCAGACCGACGCACAAGGGCGTTTCGCCGTCCTCGACCATCTGATCCATCAGAGTTTTGAACTCTTCCATGGTTTCGGGCACTTCATACCCAAAGTCTTCGAAGTTTTCGGGCACGTACCAAACCAGCGATTTGACGTTCACATTGAAGAAGAACCCGTAAAAATCGTGAGACCCTTCCGCGTTCTCAAACGTACCCAGATCGACCCAGGATTGACCGGCGGCGAAGTTTTCCTTGATCCAGTCCGCAGTGCCTTCGGCCAATGGCGTCAGATAGCCCTGTTTTGCGAGGTTTGCCGCCAGACCAGGCTGCGGGAAAACAGTCAGATTCGGCGCCGAGCCTGCGGCCGCATCAATCAGGATCTGCTGTTCCAGAGAATCCGAACCCACATAGCTGGAATTCGCGCCTGTTGCCTCATCGAAATAGGCCACGAGGTTTTCGAAGGACTTGCCCTCGCCAGCCAGCCAGGGGCCGAAAATGGTCAGGCTTTCGCCGGACAGATCATTCGCTTCGGCAAAGGCCTGAAACCCATCCCAGTCAAAACTGCCCTCGCCGACGGCATGGATCATCTCACCCTCTGCCTGAACTGATCCGGCCATCAGGGCGAGTGCCGCCGCACCTGCGTAAAGCCCGTGTTTCATCAAATCCTCCTCCCAAGCTTTCATGTATTCAAAGACTCGCTTTCAAAGCGCTTTGGATGATGTGTGTTATCCGCTAACATTGGCGCCCTGTCAATATTTTGCTTCCCAGCGCCAAAATAAATTATATTTTCTGCTTTCAACGCAAAACAAGTTGACGGATGCCGTATTTGCTCACAAAACAAAAAAGAGCCACTCAATTGAAGGCGCTTTGAATCGTAATATGAACCTGAAGCAGCTCTCGGAAGTTCTGGGCCTTTCGCAAACTACGGTCAGCCGGGCGCTGAACGGGTACCCCGAAGTGAGCGAGGACACACGTGCGCGCGTTCAAGCCGCGGCGCGCAAACACGGGTACCGGCCGAACAGTCGCGCCAAAGGGCTTGCGACAGGACGATCGATGGTGATCGGCCACGTCATTCCCAGCTCGTCCCAACATGAAATGGTCAACCCGATCTTCGGGGATTTCGTCGCCGGTGCCGCAAAGAAATACGCTGAACATGGCTATGACATGATGTTCACCAACGCCGACGACACTTCGATTGAAGAGGCGTATCGGAGCCTCTTTCAGCGCGGCGCGGTGGACGGAGTCGTGCTGCAAGGCCCCAAAGTGAACGAACCACGGATCGAAGTCCTGACCCGCATGGGCGTCCCATTCATCGTGCACGGACGCTCGACCGGCGTCGACGCTCAATATGACTGGATCGACGTCAACAACAAAAGTTCGTTCATGCGCGCCACACGCTTTCTGATTGACCTTGGCCATCGCCGTATCGCTCTGATCAACGGTCTGGAAGATATGGATTTTGCCCAACGCCGCCGCGACGGATATCTTGAGGCGCTTAGTCAGGCCGGGCTTGCGCCCGATGCCGATCTGATGCGCAGCGCTGAAATGACAGAGGTTTACGGCCATCACGAAACGCAGAACATGTTGCGCCTGGAGTCCCCCCCGACCGCTATTTTGTGTTCATCGATGATCTCTGCCATCGGCGTACGGCGTGCGCTGTCCGAAAACGGGCTTGAGATGGGTACGGATGTGTCAGTGATCGCCCATGACGACGACCTGTCCTATTTGAAGAACGGGCAGGATGTTCCGATTTTCACGGCAACACGCTCATCCGTCCGTCAGGCGGGTGAAATGGCGGCTGACATGTTGATCCAGCGCATCAAATCCCCGAATGATCCCGTCAAAACCAGGCTGCTGGAGGCCGAGCTGGTCGTGGGCAGGTCAACCGGCCCTGCGCCCAACAAGGTGCAACCATGAAACACGCACGCGCTGATTTTCCCAAAGATTTTCTCTTTGGTGTTGCCACCTCTGCGTACCAGATTGAAGGCCACGCGCAGGGCGGGGCGGGGCGAACTCATTGGGATACCTTTGCGGCGTCGCCGGGCAACGTGGTGCGCGGGGAAAACGGAGACGTCGCCTGCGATCACCTGAACCGGTTCGAACAGGATTTCGATCTGGTGCGCGAGGCCGGGTTTGACTGTTATCGTTTTTCGACCAGCTGGGCACGCGTACTGCCGGACGGGCGTGGTCAGGTCAATCAGGCCGGGCTGGACTATTATGACCGATTGGCGGACGCCCTGCTGGAACGCGGTATCCGCCCCTGTGTGACGCTTTATCATTGGGAATTGCCGTCAGCGCTTGCGGATCAGGGGGGATGGTGCAATCGCGACATCGCGGATTGGTTCGCGGATTATACGCAGGTCATCATGGGTCGGATCGGCGACCGGATGTTCAGTGCCGCGCCGATCAACGAACCCTGGTGTGTCAGTTGGCTGAGCCATTTTGAAGGCCACCATGCGCCCGGTCTGCGCGATATCCGCGCCGCCGCCCGGGCGATGCATCACGTTTTGTTGGCCCACGGGCGGGCGATTCAGGCCATGCGCAGTCTTGGGATGGGCAATCTGGGTGCCGTGTTCAACCTCGAATGGTCCGAGCCCGCGGATGACAGCGCGGAAGCGCGGCTTGCGGCAGATCGCTACGATGCGATCTACAACCGATTCTTCCTTGGCGGTGTTTTCGGCAAGGAATATCCCCAAACAGCCCTGGAGGGGTTGGAGCCACACTTGCCCAAGGGCTGGCAGAACGACTTTGAAACCATCGGCACACAGGTCGATTGGTGCGGGTTGAACTACTATACCCGAAAATTGATTGCCCCGGCGGACGCCGCCTGGCCCAGCCTGCAAGAGGTTCCCGGACCGTTACCCAAAACGCAGATGGGATGGGAAATCGATCCCTCTGCCCTTACCCGCTTTCTTGTCAGAACAAGGAAAGACTATACGGGCGCGTTGCCAATCTATATCACCGAAAACGGTATGGCGAGTGAGGAGCGCGTGCAGGACGATGATCGTATCGATTATCTCGACAAGCACCTTGCGGCCGTGCTGGACGCTTTGGCACAAGGTGTTCCGGTGAATGGCTATTTTGTCTGGTCGCTGCTGGACAATTATGAATGGGCCTTCGGGTACGAGAAGAGGTTTGGACTGGTGGACGTGGATTTCGAAACACTTGCGAGAACGCCCAAAGCGTCTTTCATGGCGCTGAAATCCGCCCTGTCCGGGGGTCAGAGCGTCTCTCAGCCGTTAGCGCAACCATTCGGTGCCGTGCATGAGCATTGGAACCTGGTTGCGGATATCGGTGGTACGAACACACGTCTGGGCGTCGTCACGAACGGAGAATTGGCAGATCTTCGGAAACACCCGACAGGGACATTGGAAGATCTGCTTGAGGCGTTCCATGACCTCAGGGACGAGATCGGAACCAACCCACAGGCAGTCGTAGCAGCCGGAGCCGGGCCGGTCAGGGACGGAACGATTCAGCTGACCAACGCAAACCTGGATCTTTCGGAAACCGAGTTGGCGAAAGCAACAGGAGCAGAGCGCACCTTTGTCATAAATGATTTCACCGCTGCGGCGTGGTCGGTGGCCGAGGTGACCCGGTCGGATGTGGCGGTCTTGCAGGGTCAGGCAACGCCGTCAGCAGGCACACGGCTGGTTGTAGGGCCCGGAACCGGGCTTGGCGTTGGTGCGTTGCTATATTCCGAAGGCAGGTATCACACGGTTTCCGGCGAAGGCGGGCACGTGGGCCTGTACCCGCGCCATCGCGACGAAGTTGATATCTTTGAGGCGGCACGTCGCATCGCACCGGGCTGTTTCTTTGGGGACAGCCTAGCGCTGGAAGCAGAAATGTTCCTAAGCGGAACCGGCCTGCCGATCCTGTATCAGGCGGTTGAATTGGCAGCCGGTCAAGCGCGAACTCAAGCGCGCTCTGCAAAGGACATTCTGAACGATGCCCGTAACGGCACCGATCTGGTCGCCGAAAAAGCCGCGCAGATTTTTACCACCCACTTAGGTGCTTTGATGGGTGATCTGGCGGTCACCTTGATGCCGGAGGGAGGCGTTTTCCTCGTCGGCGGCGTTGCCGAGAAAAACCGCTGGCTATTCAGTGACAACTTCAAGGATGCGTTCAACGGCGGCGGCCGCTTCAGCGATTTGCGCCGCTCCCTGAACCTATACGTATCTGAACAGGCAGAGTTCGGGATCATCGGCGCAAACAACTTCTGCAAGAACGCGCTGAGACAGCAACCAGACTAACCGAAGTTTCTTACCTAAAAGGACCAAGACATGATCCTGTGCTGTGGTGAAGCGCTGATAGATATGATTTCAGAACCGACCGCATCGGGCGCAATTGGTTTTGTGCCACATACTGGTGGTGCAGTTCTGAACACAGCCGTCGCGATGGGACGTCTGGGTGTTCCGGTAGGGATGCTGACAGGTTTGTCATCGGACATGTTCGGCCAACAACTGATCGATGCGCTGAAAGCGAGCCATGTGGACACGACACATGTGATCACCTCGGACCGTCCGACCACGCTTGCCTTTGTGCAGCTCTCGGATGGACACGCGTCGTACAGCTTTGTTGATGAAAACACCGCAGGCCGGATGTTGCTGCCCGAAGACATGCCCGATCAGCTTCCTGCTGTCTCTGCCCTGTATCTCGGCGGAATCAGCCTTGCGTGTGAACCTTGCGCAGATGCTTATGCCGCCCTCCTGGACCGCCACGGTTCCGACCGGGCAGTGATGCTGGACCCGAATATCCGCCCGGATTTCATCAAGGATCAAACCCGGTTTCGGACGCGTTTGAACCGCATGATCTCGCGTGCGGATATCGTCAAGGTTTCAGACGAGGACCTGGACTGGATCATTCCGGGCGCTGAAGCCGAATCCGCAAAAGCGTCTGTGCTGTTGCAGGCGGGTCCTTCCGTTGTCATCGTCACGCGTGGCAGTGACGGGGCGCACGGTTACCTGGCGGATGGTTCCGAAGTCTCGGTTCCTGTGAAACCCGTTGAAGTGGTCGATACGATCGGCGCAGGTGACACGTTCAACGCCGGCGTTCTGACCGAGCTCAGCCGCGCAGGGCATCTGACCAAGTCAGGTCTGCGCGGATTGACGGTTGAAAGCCTGCAAGCAGCCATGGAACTGGGCGCTGACGTCGCGGCCGTGACCGTTTCCCGAGCCGGGGCGGAGCCCCCTTGGTCGCACGAACTGTGATCTGCGGGATGGTATGATGAAACGATCCGAAATCAACCACATCAAGCCCTAGGCACAGGCGTTCATTCAATCCTTCGGCGCCGTGTTGCCACCCTTTGCGGATTGGTCGCCCGAGAAAATGCGCAGCCCTCTGGCCAAAACGATCCGCAGCCGCGGGCTGGGATATTACCGATTACGCACAAGGCCATTTCGACGAACATTACCTATTCCCGTTCACTCTACGCACTGGTTTAGACGAAGGATCTGAAATCCGGGCGTGGGATGCTCTGTGCAGAAAACTGTTGATCTCGAAAGACAATCAGCTTTCTCCGTTGCACCGGCATATTATCAAGGCAGAAGACATCATCAACCGGGGCGGCGGCGATCTCGTTCTGGAAATTCATGCGTCGGATCCAAACGGTGGCGTCGACCGCGACAACCCGGTGACGGTCCCCAGCGATGCCTGCCCTGTAACCTTGCAACCCCAAGAGTACGTGCGGCTGAAGCCGAGGCAAAGCGTAACTCTGATGCCCGGCATCTGGCACGCTTTTTGGGCCGAGCGCGGCGATTGCCTTATTGGCGAGGTATCGACCGTGAATAACGACCGCACCGACATTGGGTTTGAAAAGCCAATTCCACGGTTTTCAAAGGTCGAGAAAGATTCTCGAGCCGGATTTCCTTCTTGTACCAGACTATTGACACCGTTCGGTCCGGGCTGGCGCAGCAGGACAGCTGGCGCGGCTATTGCAATTCCATCTACCAACGCGTTCGTCTGCCGCTTGACAAGTCTGGCATTGCCGGACTAGCTGAGCGGGATGGTTCCGTAAGGGATGAAAATGGGAACACGGTGCGGCGCTGGAATGTGCCAAGTCCGTGACTGCCCCCGCAACTGTAAGCGGTGAGCGACGCCACTTCACCACTGACCCGCATGGGTTGGGAAGGTCGGCCAAGCAACGACCCGCAAGTCAGGAGACCTGCCATCGCACTATAAACCAACCCGAGGCGGGGCGTCTCGGAAGGAGGCTTGATGGCGCGTTTGCGTAATATCTGGGTATGTGCCCTCTGTCTGCGTCTGGCAAACGACGGAGATGGCTATGACCTGCTATTCTGATCACTACGTTCTGATCTGTTCAACATGTCAGGGGGCGATGTCTGCCGAGGCTGCGCAAGACGTGCTGAATGCCCGGTTGCCTGACGGTTTTGAAACCCGAATGGTGGCCTGCATGGCAGGTTGTGAACGGGCCATGACGGTCGGATTTCAGGCCCCGGGCAAAGCGCAGTACCTGTTTGGCGATATCACGACATCACACGACCTGTCCGCCTTGGTCGAATTCGCGACCCAGTTCGGCGACAGTGACGATGGCTGGACCAGCGCCTCGGACCGCCCCCCTGCCCTTTTCGCAAAGACCTTGTCGCGAATACCCGCATTGCCGTCCGGTGGCGCTTCATGAGTTTTCTGGTTGCCGAGAATTTGGAGTACTATGCTCTTAATGGCGATATCCTGTTGCAGGATGTGTCCTTTCGTCTGGAAGAAGGATCAATTCTGGCAATCGCCGGGCCGAACGGCGCCGGCAAGACCACTCTGCTGAAACTGCTGTGCGGGATCGAACGGGTTATCTTGGGTGATGTTTGGATAGAAGGCCAAAGCCTACGGACCCTGTCCGCTCGCCAACGTGCCCGCTCCATTGCTGTGGTCGGGCAGCAGGAAATGCCTGACGGGCGGATGCGCCTGCAAGACTATGTTGCGCTGGGGCAAATCCCGATTCAGGGCGAACGTTCGATGGCTCAGCACAAGGCTGATCTGGAACGGGTTCTGACGACGACCGAGCTGTCGCATTTTGCCAACAAAACGATGGGTCAACTGTCCGGCGGAGAACGTCAGCGCGCACATATCGCGCGCGCGTTGGCCCAGAACCCGTCCTTGCTGTTTCTAGACGAGCCAACCAACCATCTGGACCCCGATGCCAAGGGGCACATGCTGTCTCTGGTTGCTGATCTGGGGGTAACGGTCGTCATGATCGTCCATGATCTGGTCATGATCCCGGAATTCGCCACCCATGTGGCGCTGATGAAAGCCACGCGTCTGACGGGGTTCGGGCCTGTTGTCGAAGTTCTGACCCCAGACCGGGTACGTGAGACATTCGGCGTGGATTATCTGTGCTTTCAGCACGAAGGCCGCATGATCCCCGCACTGGATATCCGAAAACGGAAACTGTCATAATAACAGGAACTTAAATATGATGCAGAAACTTTGGCCGGTCGTTGTTTTCGCTGGCTTGGCAGGTGGCGCGGCAGCAGAGGGCGTCACCGTGGACAATTGCGGCGAACCGCTGGCTTTTGACTCGGCGCCGGAACGTCTGGTCGTGCATGACATGAACATGACGGATATGGCCTTTGCGCTCGGCCTTCAGGACAAGATCGTGGGGCTTACCGGAATTACCGGCTGGTACAAAACAAGCCCTGATTTTGATGCTCAGCGTGGCGATATCCCAGAGCTTGCCCCCAAATACCCGACCATTGAAAACCTTGTGGCCGTCGAACCCGATCTGTTTTTTGCCGGTTGGTACTATGGCATGAAACCCGGCGGTGACGTCACGCCCGACACGCTGGAACCCTTTGGTATCAAGACCATGATTCTGTCCGAAAGCTGCGTGCATCTGGACAAGGATCGCCCCGAGGCCAGCATGAACCTGTTGTTTGATGACGTTCTGCGTCTGGGCACGGTCATGCAGGTCGAGGACAAGGCCGAGGCGCTGGTTGCCCGCTGGAAGGACCAACTGTCCGCCATCGAAGCAAAAACAGCCGATCTGGCGAAGCCCCGCGTGTTCCTGCTGGACGGGCCGGCCGATGCTCCGTTTACCGCCGGCAAGTTCGCCATTCCCGATGCAATGATCGCAGCCGCGGGTGGCGAGAACGTGACGCATGATCTGGATACCAGCTGGGGTCGCACGTCGTGGGAGGCCGTGGCAGCGGCCAACCCGGAGTTTCTGGTGCTGCTCGACTATCAGTCCGGCAACGGCGCAGAGGACACTTTCCAGTTCCTCAAGGATCACCCGGTAATGTCACAAACGGACGCGGTAAAGAACGAGCGCTGGATTGGCCTGCGTTACGAGGAACTGACGCCCGGTCCGGCAAATATCGAGGCGATCGAGAAGATGGCGAAGGCGATGCACCCGGAGATCAACTGATATGGTCCAATTGGGCCGTTTGATTTTGCTGGGGGCGGTTGTTCTGACCGCCCTTTTGCTGTTGTCCATCGTCTACGGGACCACCCCAATCCCCGTGCGCGAAGTTTTTTCAGCCATCGGCCTTGGAACCGGTCTGGTGGACGGAGACATGTCGCCTTTGCACCGGATCGTCTTCGACCTTCGCCTGCCCCGCGCCCTGTTTGCCGCCGTGATTGGTGCGGGACTGGGCGTCGTTGGTGTTGTTTTGCAAACAACGACGCGAAACGATCTGGCAGATCCGTTTCTGTTCGGTCTGTCCTCTGGTGCTGCTGCTGGCGCCGTTCTGGTGATCACCGTCACGGGGGATGTCCTGGGAATCTGGACGTTGCCGTTGGCGGCGTTTTGCGGCGGTCTGATCGCATCCGGCATTGTTCTGGCGCTGGTTCAGGGCTTGCGTACGAGCGCACCCGAAAAACTGATCCTTGCTGGCCTGGCGGTGTCCTTTCTGTTTTCCGCGATCACCAACTACCTGATTTTCTCTGGCGACAATCGCGCTGCGCATTCGGTGATATTCTGGATGCTTGGCGGTCTGGGACTGGCAAGATGGGAAACCTTCCCGCTTGTCCTGATCGGATTGGGCCTGATCCTGAGCTATTCGCTTTACCGCAGCCGGTGGCTTGACGCGCTGCTGACCGGGGATTTCACAGCCTCGTCACTGGGAATTCCCGTTCAGGGCCTGCGGTTCAGCATGTTCTTCGTGGCCGCGTTGGCGACGGCCAGTTTCGTTTCCGTTGCCGGTGTCATCGGCTTTGTCGGGCTGATGGTGCCTCATATTGCACGCGGCATCGCCGGAACTCTGCACCGAAACCTGCTGATCGTCTCGGCGATCGTGGGCGCGATTCTGCTGACATTGTCCGATATCTTGTCACGCCTTCTTCTGGCTCCGCAGGAGTTGCCCGTGGGAATCGTCACAACGTCGATAGGATCACTTTTTGTCTTTTTGTATTTGTTCAAATCTGATCGCGGGAGCTAGTTTTCCAAGGTTGCGCAACACTGTCATTTTTCGACATTGATGAGGTCAAGCAGTTCAGCATGCAGTTCAGGGGTTGCGGCGGAAACGACCGCGCCATCTGAATCGAGGGTTAACGCATGCCCGTGCCAATCGGTCATCACTCCGCCAGCAGCCGTGATCAGAGGTGAGAGCGCCAGATAGTCATAAGGTTGCAGATCGTAATCCACCACAGCATCGACATGGCCCGAAGCAAGCAAGGCATGGGGATAACAATCATAGGCAAATCGGCGCGTCTGCCCTGCATTCATCAGCCGACTGAACAGGTCAGGATGATCGCGATAAATTTTGTCGCCTTCATTCACGTACAAAACCGTTTGATCCAGACGCGTGGTGTTCGACACCTCTATCGGTTGCCCGTTCAGGCTGGCCCCGTCACCAACCACACCCAAATAGGTCTCATGCAAGGCCGGCATTCCGACCAGGCCCATCCGAGGGCGCCCATCCACAAGGTGCGCCAAAAGGAACCCGAACAAAGGATGGCCGGACAGAAACGAACGGGTTCCGTCAATGGGGTCAATCACCCACATATGACGCCCGTCGCCTGCTTCTTGCCCGTGCTCTTCGCCAAAGATGCCGTGTCCGGGAAAATGCTGTTTCAGGTAGGTGCGTACTTCCGCCTCAACTGCCTTGTCGGCCTGCGTCACCGGGCTTTCATCCTGTTTGAATTCAATGCCCAAAGACCCCCGAAAAAACCGCATCGCGGACTCCGAGGTAATATCAGCAATCTTCATCGCATGCTCAGTCAACGCATCTGGGGTTACCATTTCCGGTCCTTTCGGCTGAAGTCATCCAATCTCCGACGGATGAAAGGTTGTTTGCCCTGAAAGCTGAATGAGAAGTCTTGCAGTTCAGTTTTCAGATGGGCATGAGGTGTGACAATACTGAAACTTTATCAATGGCTTATGGATCGAAATCCGTCAGATTCGACGAACATTCGGACACTCTGGGCGGATTTGCCCTGTTTGCATGCTTTCCCCATGTGTTCCGATCGCCGTGCGTGTGTCGGTAGATCTGCTCTTGCACCCTCGGGTCAGGTCTTCACCCGGCTCATCTGCGGGTCGTAAAGCGGTTGCAGCGTCACTTCGCAAGGAACCCTCTGAGTGGCGACATCCAATTCATATGTCCCTGATGTGACGTATTGTGCGTCGACACCGTTGGCGTTTCGGATGTAACCGTAGCCGATCGACTTTTCGACGGTGTAACCATAGCCGCCCGAAGTCAGCCATCCGACCCTTTCGCCATTCCGATAGATCGTTTCACGCCCCAGAAGAACAACCTCGGGGTCAACCGTGAAACATGCCAGCATCTTCTTTACGCCGCCGGTTTTTTGCGCCTCAGAGGCGGCGCGCCCTTTGAAATCATTGTTTTTCCGGAGTTTCACGGCCCAGCCCAAGCCGCTTTCGAACGGCGTATGATCCGGCCCGATATCCGAGCCCCAGGCGCGATAGCCTTTTTCAAGACGCAGCGATTCAATCGCCCTGTAGCCCGCATTGATCAATCCATGCGGGCGCCCTGCCTCCATCAAGGCGTCATACACGGTCTGTGCATATTCCACCGGCAGGTGCAGTTCCCAGCCCAGTTCACCCACATAAGTCACGCGCAGCGCCTTAACCGGGCACCCGGCGATGCCGATGGTGCGGATCGTGCCAAACTTGAACCCGCTGTTCGAGACGTCATCGCGCGTCACCGCCGCCAGAATCTCGCGCGATTTTGGCCCCATCAATGACAGAACCGCATTCGATGAGGTGATATCGAAAAGCTGGCAATTCATGCCCTCGGGAATGCTGCGGTTGATCCAGTCGAAGTCATGGGTGGCATAGCCGGTGCCGGTGACGATATAGAACTCATCATGGGCTACGCGCCCAACAGTCAGGTCACACTCGATCCCGCCCTTGTCGTTCAGCATTTGGGTATAGACAAGCGCGCCAACCGGATTGTCCAAATCATTGGCGCAGATCCAGTTCAACGCTGCCAAAGCATCCGGGCCCTTGAGGGCGAATTTGGCGAAAGAGGTCTGATCGAACAACACAGCCGCTTCGCGTGCCGCTTTATGTTCGCGCCCGACGGCATCGAACCAGTTCTGGCGGCCAAAGCTGTATTCATCCTTGGGCACCTCGCCCTTTGACACGTCCGCGTACCAGTTGGGGCGTTCCCAGCCCAGTTTCTCGCCAAAACACGCGCCCTGCTTTTTCAGCGTGTCATAAAGCGGCGATTTTCGGCAGGGGCGGCCCGAGTCATGTTCCTCATGCGGCCAACCCATCGTGTAGTGTTTGCCATATGCCTCGACAGTACGGGTGCGAACCCAGTCGGTGTCGAAATGCGGGCGGCCAAAGCGACGGATATCGGCAGACCACAAATCGAAGGGCGGCTCGCCCTTATGCACCCATTCCGCCAGCGCCATGCCCGCACCACCGCCAGCCGCGATGCCAAAGGCATTGAAGCCAGCACCGACGAAGAAGTTCCTCAACTCGGGCGCTTCGCCGATGATGAAATTGCCGTCGGGCGTGAAGCTTTCCGGCCCGTTGGTCAGCGTCTTGACGCCAGCGTTCTCCAACGCGGGCACGCGACCCAGCGCAAGTTCCATAAGCTGTTCGAAATGATCGAAGTTGCTGTCAAGAAGGGTATAGTGGAAGCCTTGCGGAATACCCTTGGTGGCCCAGGGGATCGGGTTCGGCTCATAGCCGCCCATGACCAGACCTCCGACTTCTTCCTTGTAGTAGGTCAGCCGGTCGGGATCGCGCAGAGTGGGCAGATTGCCGGGCACGTCGAAAGGTTCAGTCACCATGTACTGGTGCTCCATCGGAACCAGAGGAACGTTGACGCCAAAGCGGCTGGCGAAGGTGCGGGACCATTGCCCGGCGCAGCAGATCACTTTTTCACACTCGATCCGACCTTGCTCGGTGATTATCGCACGAATTTTGCCATCTTCGATCTCGATATCGGTGACTTTAGTATCTTCGAATATCTTCGCTCCGGCCATGCGGGCGCCCTTGGCCAATGCCTGCGTGATATCTGACGGGTTCGCCTGACCGTCTGTCGGCAGGTAAGCCGCGCCGATCACGTCAGAGACATCCATCAAGGGCCACAGCTCCTGCGCCTCGGATGGGGTCAGAAGCTGCATGTCCAGACCAAAGGAATGCGCCGTAGTGGCCTGGCGTTTCACCTCGGTCCAGCGCTCTTCGTTGCATGCCAGACGCAAGCCGCCGTTCATCTTCCAGCCAGTGCCAAGCCCTGTTTCCTCTTCGATCTTGTTGTACAGATCGACGGAATAACCCAGCAATTGCGTGATGTTGGCGTTCGAACGCAACTGTCCCACCAGACCCGCTGCGTGGAAGGTGGTGCCCGAGGTCAGCTTCTTGCGCTCCAGCAGCACCGTATCCGTCCAGCCCAGCTTGGCCAGGTGATAGGCGGTCGAGCAGCCGATGATCCCGCCACCGATAACGACGGCTTTGGCTGTATTCGGAAGGTCGGTCATGTCTGTCCTCAGGTATTTTTGAAATCGGTAAGGGCCGCGCGGAACCGCGCCAGGTTTTCAGCTGTGTAGGCTGCGTAATCAAAGTCGATATCCGAGGTGATCTCGGACACCATGCTCCACATGGTTTCCCGCAGCAGCGAGGCACATTTCATCGCCGTATAGCGGTGGCGCAGATCGTCGGTGACCGGGGCTTCGAAATAGCTCTCCAACACCCAGTCTTCCTGTTCAGACGACAGGCCATTGTTCGACGCCAGCCCGCCCAGATCGAACAGCGGAGAATTGAACCCGGCATAGTCGAAATCGATCAGCCAAAGGCGGTTGCCGTCGTCCAGAAAATTGCCGCAGAGCAGGTCGTTATGGCCGAACACGATGTCATACGGCCCTGCTTCATGTTCCAGCAGCGTGCCTGCGTCGATCAGATCGGGGATCAGCTTTGCATGGGCGCTGTCATTCTCGGTCAGCGTTGCGGCATAGTCCCGGATGACATGGAACACCCAGAACACCAGCGACGGCCCGCGCAGGTGTTTCGGCACTTCGACATGACAGGCTTTCACCAATTCCAGAACTCGGGGCAGCATGTTCGGGTGGCGGACTTCTTCTTCCGTCAATGTGCGGCTTTCGATGAATTCCAGCACTGTCAAATCGCCTGAGGAATGCAGCACGGCAGGCGACAGACCCGCCGCATTGGCTGCCTTGCTGGCGGCCAGCTCATTGAACCGCATTACCTGATGCAGGGGGATGTCGTCGCCCACACGCACCACATAAGACCCGCTGCCATCCGTGACCTTGTAGTTCACATTGGTGATGCCACCGGTCAACGGAGTGGCCTCGATCTCTCCCTGCCAGATCGGCAGAGCGCGGATGCGGGTCATCAGGTCGGGATGACTCATATCAACTCTCCAGTCCAAAGCGGATGCGGGCCTGACGGGCACTGGCATTGATCAACCGATCAGCGATGATGGCGATGAAGGCAATCGACAGGCCGGCCACCAGACCGCGGCCGGTATCGGCCTTGGTCAGGGCGATATAGACCTCCTGCCCCAGATCGCGGGTGCCGACGAGGGCGGTGATCACCAGCATCGACAGCGCCAGCATGATCGTCTGATTGACGCCCAGCAGGATTTCAGGCAACGCCATCGGCAGGCGGATATGGCGCAGCAGTTGTCTGCGGGTGCAGCCCGAAACCAGACCCGCCTCGACCAGTTCCTCACTGACCGAGCGCACGCCATGGGCGGCATAACGGACCGCCGGGGCCAGCGCATAGAGAACGATGGCAATCAGGGCGGTGAAATCGCCGACCCGGAACAGCATGACGACAGGGATCAGATAAACAAAGCTGGGCAAGGTTTGCAGCGTGTCGATCAGCAGATTGATGGCCGTTCCAGCGCGTTTGTTCAGTGCCGCCAGAACACCCAGAGGCACCCCGATCAGCGTCGCCAGAATGACCGATGCGCCGCACAGATACACTGTCACCATCGCCTTTGACCACAGGCCCGACACAAGTATCAGCGAGGCCATTCCGCCACACAGAAACGCCAGACGCCAACCGCCTGCGTGCCAGCCCAGCAGGAACAGCATCGCGATGGCCCACGGCCACGGGATGCCCAGCAGAACCGTTTTGATCGGGATCATGAACCAGGTCAGGAAGAAAACCTTGATGGCTTCGAACGTGTCGAAATAGTTGACGTTCAGGTATTCGACCGTGTTGTCCCAGAACGCGCCAGTGGTGATGGTCTGGCTTTCAGGATATTCCAACAACAGAGGCGAGAACTGTCCCAATACCCATGTCAGCAGCATCAGAACCACAACCAGAACCGTCCGGCGATGACGCGCGATCCACGAGCCAGCGACCTCATGATGCACCTGGCCCATCCGTTCGGCAAAGGCCTGGCTCAGACGGTCGACGGCGATGGCCAGTACCACGATGGCGATGCCGGCTTCGAACCCTGCTCCAATGTCCAGACGGCGTAGTGCGGCGAGAACGTCAAAGCCCAGCCCCCCAGCCCCGATCATCGAGGCGATGATGACCATGTTCAGGGTCAGCATGATCACCTGATTGACACCCACCATCAGGCTGTGGCTGGCCGAGGGCACAAGCACGCGCCACATCAACTGCCGCCGGGTCGTGCCCGCCATGCGTCCGAAATCCAGGATTTCGGGATCCACACCTTTCAGTGCCAACGTGGTGATCCGCACCATCGGTGGCGTCGCATAGATGATCGTCGCGACCAAGGCAGAGATCGGGCCAAACCCAAACATGAACAGGATCGGCACCAGATAAGCAAAGATCGGGATCGTCTGCATCAAGTCCAGTATTGGTGAGATGATCTTTTCAAAAAGCGGATGGCGATAGGCGAGAATGCCCAACAGCAACCCTCCGCCCGCGCCAATCGGCACCGCGATCAGGACCGAGGCCAGCGTTACCATGGCGCTGTCCCATTGTCCGAAAACTGCAAGATAGACGAAGCAGGCCCCGACCAGAGCGGCCAATCCCCAGTCGCGGCAGTATTGACCCAAGGCGACAACGGCGGTGATGACCACGATCCAGCTGATCGCAGGCAGGATGACCTGCGCGTCATTTCCCTGACCGCTGACAAAGCCGTCGGCCAGCAGGGCCAATACCAGATTGTAGGGCTGCTCGATCAACCACGCGATGGCGCGGGTGACATCGGTGAAGGACACCGGCCCGATGGCGGCATCCTCGATCAGCCATGTCATCGCCGAGGAAATGTAGGTTTTGAACGGGATCACCCAGGCCGAAGGGAACTTGGTCAACCAGCGCGCATCCAGCGCCTTGCTCAAATCACGACCGAAATAGCCAAGCACGATTGTGATCAGAACAAGTAGCAGAATGGCCATCTGGCTGCGGGTCAGGCGGATCATGCCGTGTCTCCGCCGCCGAACAGCACATGCGCAACGGCCTTGCGGTCAATCGCTCCGATGGGCTGGCCCTCTGCGTCCACGACGGGGATCGGCGCATCTGCCGCGATAATCCGTTCCACCACGTCCGAGATGCGGGTGGATTGAGAGATCGGATTGCCCTCGCCCACAGCGCCGGGGGCCATGACACCGCCGACGGTCAGGACCTTTGAACGGGGGATATGTTTGGTGAATTCAGCCACATAGTCTGTGGCCGGGTGCATCACCAGCTCTTCCGGCGTGGCGATCTGGATCACCTCTCCGTCCTTCATGATGGCGATGCGGTCGGCCAGGCGAACGGCCTCTTCGAAATCATGGGTGATGAAAACGATGGTCTTGTGCAACCGCTCCTGCAACCGCAGGAATTCATCCTGCATCTCGCGCCGGATCAGCGGATCGAGGGCCGAGAACGGCTCGTCCAGAAACCATAGATCAGGCTCGGTCACCAAGGAACGGGCAATGCCGACGCGCTGTTGCTGGCCGCCGGACAGCTCACGCGGGTAATAATCCTCGCGCCCCTTCAAACCGACCAGTTCCACCACCTCGCGGGCCTTGGCGTCGGCTTCGGGTTTGGGTGTGGCCTGAATCGTCAACGGAAACATCACATTCTGCAAAACGGTCAGATGCGGCAGCAACGCGAAATGCTGGAACACCATGCCCATCTTGTGACGCCGGATTTCGATCAGCTCATTCTCGCTGGCGCGCAAGAGGTCAGCATCGTCGAACAGAACTTCACCGGCGGTTGGTTCGATCAACCGGGACAAGCACCGAACCAGAGTGGATTTGCCGGACCCCGACAGGCCCATGATGACGAAAATCTCACCTTCCGAGATCTCGATATTTGCGTTGCGCACTGCGCCGATCACGCCTGCCTTGCGAATTTCTTCTGCCGTAGGTTCGGGGGTTGTCCGCAGCAACCGATCTGCGTTGGGGCCATAAAGCTTCCAGACGTTTCGGCACGACAGTTTGGTCTTGGGGGGCATCAGGGTGGTCCGGTTCATTCGCGAAAAAGGCCAGAGCGGTCCGAGAGAGCGACAGGCCCGCTCTGGCCAGTGGATTACTTCGAGATCCAGCCAGACCAGCGGTCTTTGTTGGTCTCCATCCACTCTGCAACAACGCTGTCGATTTCCACGCCGTCCAGATCGGCCTTGCCAACCATAGCGCTCATTTCATCATTGTTGATTTTGTAGGCTTCGATGATGTCATAAGCACCCGGCCATTTTTCTTGCAGGCCAGACCAGGCTGCTTTCCAGATCGGGCCACGCGGCTTGCCGCAATCATAGGCCATATTCGGGTTCACACCGACAGAAGGGTCGCTGTAACACTCTGGCGTAAATGGCGGGAACTCGACGAACTCGCCTTCGTATTTTGCCGGCGCCCAATGTGGGACGTAGACCCACAGAACAATTGGATCCTGTCTTTGATAAGCGGATTCCAATTCTGCAAACAGGGCCGCGTCGGTACCCGCATGGACGACTTCGAAATCCAGTTCAAGCGCTTCGACACGCTCGTCATCGAAGCCACCCCAGGTCACCGGGCCGCCGACATAACGCCCGTTCGGAGCAGTTTCCGCCGTCGCGAATTCCTCGGCGCAGTCTTTCAGCGCCTCCCAATTCGGCAATCCCGGGCACCGTTCCTTCATGTAGCTGGGATACCACCATTCTTCGATCGCCATCAGGCCGGTTTCGCCGACATTGACGACCTTGCCGGTGCCGGTTGCCTCGTCCAGCGCTTCGCGTCCGGTGGTTTCCCAGATTTCCATTGCCAGATGCAGGTCACCCGTTTTCAGACCGGCGAACTGAGCAATGTAATCCGCCTGAACATATTCAACGTTGTACCCGGCTTCTTCCAGGATCGAACCCATGATCTTGGTATTGATCAACTGCCCCGACCAGTCGTGCAGCGTCAGTTTGATTGGGTCCGTGGACTCAACAGCCCATGCAGTTGTTGCGGCTCCGGCGGCCATGATGGCCAGCGCAGAAATTCCCATTTTACAATTCATAACACCTTCTCCCTGTCGTGATTTTTTTCGATGAATCGGTGGTATTGAGTACAGACGACCACATCGTGGGGTTTTGTGTCAATAAAAACCACGTAAAGCCACATTATTTCCTGCATGAAGCAAGTTTCTAAAGCCATACCCGCGGATAACGTTGCTTTATGTGGGTATTGTGGTATGGCTTAACGTCCCTTATGACGATGCCATCAGAGCGCGAAACATGAACCTGCCAACCACAAACCAACGAGAAGAAGAAATCCTGCGCGCCCTTTTTCGCGCGGGCGGGTCGTGCCGGGTAAGCGTTCTGGCGAATGAACTTGGGGTCAGCCTGGAAACCATTCGGCGAAACGTCCGCAATCTGGAAGAACGCGGCATCGTGCGCAAGGTCCATGGCGGGGTTCATCTTCTCGAAGACATTCTGGAACCGTCGCTGCAAAGCCGCCTGGACAAGAAGGTTGACGCGAAAGAGAAACTGGCGAAGGCGGTTGCCGAGGTCATCAGTGACGGCGACTCCGTTTTCCTCGATATCGGCTCTACTACCGCTTATGTGGCGCAGGCGCTTGGCAACCACAGCGATCTCTTTGTCGTGACGAACTCGGTTTTTGTTGCTCAGGCATTGGCTTCAAGAAACAACAACCGGGTGTTCATGGCTGGTGGCGAGCTGCGGTCGCACGATGGGGGCGCATTTGGTGTTGAAGCTCAGGACCTGATCAAACGTTTGAACGTCCGTTTCGCCATTCTTTCAGTCGGGGCGGTCAATGCGGACCCGGGCTTTATGCTGCACGACCTGCAAGAAGCAAACTTGGCCCGCGTCGCCATTCAAAACGCACAGGTCCGCATTGTCGTGGCCGATGGCGAAAAGCTGGGAAAGCGCGCGCCGGTCACATTGGAACCTGCCGACAAGATCAATCTGTTCTTTACCGATGTGACCCCGCCCGAGGACATCTGCCAGATGCTGTCGGCGAATGAAATCGACCTTGTCGTCGCCGAAAAAGCGCCTAACGCTTTTCGGCAATGACCCACACCGGGTGGTAAGTCAGAGGAACCCTGCCGTCAGTTCCGAACTTCTGCACGTAGTCAGCTTCGAACCGGGCCAAGGTGGACCGGGTCCATGCACCCTGAGCCCGGCCATTTACTCCTGTACTGCGCAAATGTTTCAGCACATCTCTGGGCGTGTCAAAATAGGATGGCCGAACGCTTTGGCCAACCGTCAGAATCTTGAACGGCCCATCTATGGCGGTTGCAAGGGCGTCAGGCAGGCATAGGCCCGGTGCACGGGCTGTCGATCCGATTTGCGCAAGCTCTTGATATTGCAATGGACCAAACCCGGAAATCGCCAGCCACCCTCCGGGTTCAAGCGCCTCGGCAACCTGTTGCAGCAAACCGGCCGGATCCTCCATCCATTGGATCATCGAGGCCGATGCGACCAAATCCAGCTTTGCGGGCCATTCGACCAGGCGGACGTCTCCGGCAATGAAGGCCGCATTTTCCGCATCTGCCGTCGCCCGAGCCTGCGGTGCTATATCGTTCACGTGAAAATCGGGAAGGTCAAAGTTCTGCCGCAGCAACCGGGTCAGATGGCCAGTGCCGCATCCCAGCTCGAAGGCCACATCAAACCGGTTCGGCGCGCCAACACGACGCATCTCGGAAACCAGCTTGCGGGCAACCCAGGCCTGCTGGCTGGCTGTATCGTTGTAAGTCTGGAAGCTTCGACTGAAGCTTCGCTGAACCTTGTCGGCCAATTGCGCCGTCATGACAGCCACTCCGTCCAGCTATGACCCGGTTGGAAAGGTACATGCGGAGCGGCGACGCCCTTGACCACATCCGGGGTTGCGGCCCAGGCCGCCCTTTGAGCATTGGTCGGAATGATCCGGTCCCGCTCTGATATCCAAACCCGATCAAAGCCGGGATCAGGCGCCGAGCCACGTTCGATGACCGCATGAAGTTCCTTTCTTGCCTGCTCGATGTCCAGTTCAGGTATGTCAGCAGACAGTCCGGCGCGTCGGCAAAATTTGACGAAACTTGCCGATGACAGCTGATCCGCCGTGGCCCGGACAATATCGGGCGCGATGCCCCGGTCTGCGCAGGCAGGATGCAACGTACCACTGACAGCAACCAGCCGGTCAGGGCGAAACACTGTGCTGGCCAGCCAATGGGCCGCGGATGCGACACCGAAGGAAAACGCAAGCATTTCGACGCGGTCAAACCCGGCCAGATCGGGCAAGGGATCATCGAGCCGGGTATAGTCATCAACCAGCAGAACAGATCCGCCTCCGGTCAGCCCGCGGAACGGGGCAGCACCCAGCGCCCACCCCCCGAAGACCAGTGTCAGCTTGCTGTCATCCGATTGCGCCAGCCACTGGTGTTTCATTGCTGCCCCCCGGCCAAAGCGACCATCGCGCTGGTGATCCGGCCGAGCTCATCAGGTGTAACAATGTAAGGCGGCATACAATAGATGTTTCGCGCAAAGGGGCGCAGCCACACTCCGGTTTCAGGAGCCAGCCGATGAGCAACCGAAGGATCAACCGTTTCCTTCATTTCGATAACGCCAATAGCGCCAAGAACCCTGACATCTGCAACGCCCGGCAAACTGTGCGCTGGCTCCAGCTCGGTCCGCATCTGGCCTTCGATATCAGCCACCAGGCGTTGCCAGTTCCCCTCGGCCAGCAGTCTGAGGCTGGCCGAACCAGCGGCACAGGCCAGAGGGTTGGCCATATAGGTCGGGCCGTGCATGAACACTCCGGCCTCACTGTTGCCAATGCCATACGCCACCTGCTTGCTGGTCACGGTAGCAGCAAACGAGATATGCCCCCCGGTCAATGCCTTGCCCAGACACATTATATCCGGGGTGATGCCCGCATGATCGGCGGCGAACAGCTTGCCGGTTCGGCCAAATCCGGTTGCGATCTCGTCAAAAATGATCAGCACGTCATGGGCATCGCACATGGCGCGTGCCGCGCGCAGCCATTGGGGATGATAGAAATACATGCCCCCGGCGCCTTGAACCACGGGCTCAAGGATCAGGGCCGCGAGGTGATCGCCCTTGTCGGCCAACAGTCGTTCCAGCGCCTCCAATCCGTTCAACGCCGGGTCTTCGGGCCAGTCATCCCCCAACCGAACCTGGGGACGCGGGAGGAAGTGCTGGATCGACAAAGCCCCTCGGAACAGCCCGTGCATACCCGTCACAGGGTCACAGACGCTCATCGCTTTCCACGTGTCACCGTGATAGCCGCCCCGAATTGTGGCAAATTCGAATTTGCGGGTGCGGCCATGGGCCATTTGATACTGCACCGCCATCTTCATCGACACTTCGACCGAAACAGACCCACTGTCGCAATAGAAAATGCGGTCCAGCCCCTCGGGCAACATGTCGACCATCCTGCGCCCCAGATCAATGGCCGGATGGTGTGTCAGCCCCCCGAACATCACATGAGGCATCTTTTCCAGCTGGGACTGCATGGCGGATGTGATTTCGGGATGCTTGTGGCCGTGGATGGCGCACCACCATGACGACATGGCGTCTATCATCTTTGCGCCGTCCTCCCGGTAAAGATACACGCCCTCGGCCCGGTCGATGAGATGCATCGCACCGGGATCGGCCACGTTGGTATAGGGATGCCAAAGGTGGTGGGCGTCAAACTCCAGCGGGGTCACAGAAACCTCCGTACGGTCGCCACGTCTATGGACGAGAAAGCTTCTGACAAGCTTTGCTGCGTCAGGTCGCCAAGATAAGGCAGACGTCCGAGGTGTCGCACCTTGCTCATTTCGACAATGGTTTGTTCCACGTCGGGCTCCGGATCTCCGACAAAGGCAACGCCGACCACCTCGCACCCAGCGCTTCGAAGCGCCATCAGGGACAACGTGGTGTGGTTGATCGTTCCCAACGCCGTGCGTGCGACCAGAACGACCGGGGCCTGCCATTGGGCAATCAGATCCAGATAGTAGGATTTGCGGTTCAGAGGCACCATCAGCCCCCCCGCCCCTTCCACAACCAGCGGCCCGTCAACCTGCGGCAGCGCGAGCCGGGACAGATCGATCTCTATGCCCATATCCTCGGCAGAAAGATGGGGTGAGGCAGGCATGTTCAGGCGATACGCCTCGGGCAACACGTCCACACCGGACAAGGTGCAGACGGTTTCCGTGTCCGTCGCATCCTCGAGCCCCGATTGAACCGGCTTCCAGTAAGTGGCGTTCAGGGCCGCTGTCAGGCCAGCCGAAAAAACTGTTTTTCCGACGCCGGTGTCGGTTCCGACAATGACCAGAGCGCTCATGCGGCCTCCGACTGATGGCTGGAGATGGTTGCAAACAGGGCGGAAATATCCTCGGGACCGACATTCCCGGTGATCGAGACGCGCAGACGGGATGTGCCTTTTGGAACGGTTGGCGGGCGAATGCCGCGAATGTCGAACCCCTGATGTTGCAAAGCCTGTGCCATCGCCATCGTGCGGGCCTCGTCCCCAAGAACGACGGGAATGATCTGGCTGTTCAAGGCCGCGTCAGGCAACCCTGTTTCACGGGCCGCCTCATGTGCATGGCGCAGACGTTTGCGTGCAGCAGCGACCAAATCGTCATTCTCGGCCAGTTCACACAGGACAGCCCGTACCAGCGCAGCATTCAGAGGGGACGGCGCCGTTGCAAAGATAAAGGGCCGTGCGCGGTTGATCAGGGTATCGATCATCGCCCGCGGGCCACAGATCAGCCCGCCGGAAACTCCAAGCCCCTTGCCGCAGGTGTGCAGGGTCAGAAGGTCAGCGTTCAGATCATGCGCCAGACCTTTGCCATTTGCCCCGAAAACGCCGGTTGCGTGCGCCTCATCCACGATCAGAACAGCTTGGGCTTCACGCGCCAGACATGACAAATCTTCCAGCGGAGCCAGATCGCCCTCCATGGAATAGACGCTTTCAACAGCAACCCATACCTGACCCTGCCCACCAGCGGATCGCCATTCGGTCAGAACCTTTCGCGCATCCGCGACGTCGTTGTGACGGAAAGCGCGCAGGTCCGCTCGGCTGGCGCGCATCCCCTCGTGGGCGCTGGCGTGAACCAGTTCGTCATACAAAACCAGATCCCCGGCAGCCGGCAGGGTGGAAAAGATTGCCTGATTGGCCTGAAACCCCCCGCCCATGAACAATGCAGCCTCGGCCCCAAAGAACGCAGCTGCTTCGTGTTCCAGCGCCTCATGCTCTGGGTGATTCCCCCGCAGCAGTCGCGAGCCGCCCGAGCCGACGGGCACGCCGCGCGCCAGCGCCGCCTGCGCGGCCTCTTGCAACAGGCTTGACCCGGCCAACCCCAAATAGTCGTTGGACGCAAAATCCAGCCCGCGCGCCGGGATCAAAACCCGGCGGCGGTGCCGGGCTTCCAGCGCACCCAGCATGGATTCCAGTCGTTCGACTGCTTTCATTCGGCGGCTTCCGTGCGCTTATGGTCTTCAGCCGTTTCGGCCTGAAGGCCAAGTTTTGCAAACAGGATCGAGTCGGTGTCTTCTTCGGGGTTTTCCGCCGTCAAAAGAGTTTCACCGACAAAGATGGAATTAGCTCCGGCGAAGAAGCACATCGCCTGCATCTCGTCGCTCATGTCGCTGCGCCCGGCGGACAACCGAACATAGGCTTTGGGCATCAGGATGCGAGCGGTTGCGATGATCCGCACAAAGTCGATTGGATCAACCGGTTCCGCATCAGCCAGCGGAGTATCCGCCTGTGGCATCAGCATGTTGATCGGCACCGAATCCGGCGGCGGGGTCATGTTGGCCAAAGTCAGCAACATATCGATACGGTCGCCAGTGTGTTCACCCATACCCAGAATACCACCCGAGCAGACCTTGATTCCGGCTTCCTGCACCCGGTTCATCGTGTCGATCCGGTCCGCGAAAGTACGGGTGGTGATCACTTCGGAATAATAGCGTTCGGACGTGTCGATATTGTGGTTGTAATAGTCCAACCCGGCATCGCGCAGCTGAACCACCTGGGTGTCATCCAGCATGCCCAGCGTCATGCAGGTTTCCATGCCCATCGCCTTGACGCCTTCCACCATGGCAATCAGGGCAGGCATATCGCGCGGCTTGGGCTCGCGCCAGGCGGCCCCCATGCAGAACCGGGTCGCGCCACCGTCGCGGGCCTTTTTGGCCTCGGCCAGTACACGCTGAACCTCGATCAGCTTCGATGCAGGCAGGGTGGATCCGTTGCGGGCCGATTGCGAGCAATAGGCGCAATCCTCGGCGCACCCGCCGGTTTTGATCGACAGCAGCTTAGAGGTCTGGATCTTGTTCGGATCAAAGTTCTCGCGGTGTACGGTCTGTGCCCGGAACAGAAGGTCCATCAACGGGAGGTCATGAACAGCTTGCGCAGACTTTCGGGTCCAGCCGGAATGAGGGATGATCATTTTATCTATAAAACTTCCTGCAGCTTGCGTTGGCGAGGATTTATTATCGATAAAACCTGAAGGCGCAACCGTGTTGGCGCAAACGATCTCAAATCAAGCAGAAATGCCGCGCTTTTCAGAAATTTTTCAGAAATCAAGACCCAGATCAACGGTTCGGGCGGAATGCGTCAGCGCCCCGGACGAGATGTAATCGACCCCGGTCGCCGCAATTGATGCAACCCGGTCCAACGTCACATTACCGCTGGCTTCGGTCTTCATCCGCCCATCCACCATGGCAACCGCTTCGCGCAGCATCTCGTCATCCATGTTGTCCAGCAATACGACGGACGCACCGCCAATCCTGAGGACTTCGGCCAGCTGGTCCAGTCGATCGACTTCGATCTCGACGGCCATCATGTGGCTGGCTTGCGCTTTGGCCGCCTCAAGAACCTGACGCACACCCCCGGCGGCGGCAATGTGGTTGTCCTTGATCAGGATCGCGTCGGACAAAGAGTAGCGATGATTGAAACCGCCGCCATGCAGCACGGCCTGTTTTTCGACGATGCGAAGTCCGGGCGTGGTTTTGCGGGTACAGGTCATGCGGGCATTCGTGCCCTTTGTCTGCTGGACAAAGGTGGCAGTTTTTGTGGCAATACCGGTCAGACGACCGGCAAAATTCAGCGCGACCCGCTCACCCGACAGGATCGAGGCCGCAGAACCTTTGATGGTCATCAGCGTGTCGCCGCGCCGACAAGGCTGGCCATCCTTGACATGCACCTCAACCTCAAGCGTCGGGTCGACCAGCCGGAACGCAATCGTCGCCACCTGCATACCCGAAACGACGGCATCCTCACGCGCATTCAGCCGGGCCATATAGGTCGCGTTCGGCGGGATTACGGCGCGGGTGGTCACGTCACCGTATGCTCCCAGATCCTCCATCAGCGCCGCGCGGATGACGGGTTCGAGGATCAGATCGGGCAGGGTCGCAAAACTCATGATATTTCCTTGCAGGCTTCGGCGCGAATGTGCAGCGCGTCGCTAAGATTTATCCGGGATCGTTTGCCGGGGCCATCGGCAGTTTCCGGAAAGTCGGATCGCTCATGCGCGCCGCGGCTTTCTTCGCGCTGCAATGCCGCTGCGGCGATCAAGGTTGCTGTGGCACACATGTTTCTGAAGGACGGGCATGTGCCATACTGCTCTTCGAGCGTGGCAATCCTGCGCAATGCCCGGCATAACCCGGCGCGGTCCCGGACAACGCCAACATCGCGCGACATGGTCGTGCGCAACATACTGACCGCATCGGACGTATCAGGGATGTCAGCTTGATCAAATCGAAGGGCCACAGGTTCCGACGCGGAAGTGTCCGGTATCGAACGCGCAATGTCCCGGGCACAGATGCGTGCAAACACCAACGCTTCGAGCAAACCGTTCGAGGCCAGCCGGTTGGCGCCGTGAAGGCCGGTCGAAGACGCCTCGCCGCACACCCACAACCGATCCAGCGTCGCGCGGCCATCAGTGCCTGTGGCAATCCCGCCCATGTGGTAATGCGCTGCCGGAGCAACCGGGATCGCATCCCGGACCGGATCGATTCCGTTGCGCGCGCAATATGCGGCAACCGCCGGGAAAAGTTCGTTGATTTGCGCGCCCAAAGCCTTGCGGGTGTCCAGCATCGGGCGGTTGCCGGCCTGTACCTCGGCAAATATCGCCCGGGCCACAACGTCGCGCGGGGCAAGCTCGGCATCAGGGTGAACGGCCTGCATGAAACGCTCGCCGTGCTTGTTTATCAGTATTGCCCCTTCTCCGCGCAGGGCCTCGGTCGCCAGCGGGGCCGGATCTTCACCCACGTCCATGGCGGTGGGGTGGAACTGCACGAATTCGGCATCGGCGATCAGCGCCCCCGCCCGTGCGGCCATTCCGATAACCTGCCCCCGGATGCGGGCCGGATTGGTCGTCAGGGCATAAAGCCCGCCAGAACCGCCACCCGCCAACAATACGGCAGGTGCACGAAGCGTCACGGGTGCGGATCCGCTTTCCGAGGCCTCCTGCAAAACCACGCCCACCACGCGCCCATCCGTCACTTCTAGCGCAACGGCAAGAACCCCTTCCAACACCTGAACTGACGGAGTTTCGCGCACTCGTTCGATCAGGGCGGCCATGATTTCACTGCCGGCCTGATCGCCCTTTACCCGCACGACGCGGGCAAAACTGTGCGCGGCTTCTCGGGACAGGACATACCCGCCACCCTCGGTGCGATCAAATGGTGTGCCCAAAGTGGTCAGGTCCAGAATATAATCCCGCGCCTCTCGCGTCACCAAATCCGCAACGTCAGGCTCGACAGTGCCTGCCCCGGCATTGACGGTATCAACGGCGTGGCTTTCCGGGCTGTCGGCCAGGTCCATCGCCGCCGCCACGCCGCCCTGCGCCCATGCCGAACTTGCACCTTCGCCCAAAGGATCAGGCGAGATGATCACCACCGGGTGCGGCGCCAGTTTCAGCGCAGCATAAAGCGCGCCAATCCCGGCCCCGACAATAATGACGCGATCCGTGGTGATGTCGGTCATTGCCGATCAGATGCCGAGCTTGCGGGACAGATCAATCATCGCCTGAACAGATTTGCGGGCCTGCTCTGCCACGTCTTCGGCGACCTCGACCTGGCCTTCCATCGTGTGCAACGCATAGAGGATCTTTTCCAGCGTGATCTTTTTCATGTACGGGCACATATTGCACGGCCCTACGAAATCGACCTCGGGCAGTTCATCCGCGATGTTCGACGCCATCGAACATTCGGTGATCAGCATCGCCTTTTCGGGTTTCTCATCATGCACATATTTGATGATCCCGCTGGTTGAACCGGAATAATCCGCCTCGGCCACCACATCCGGCGGGCATTCCGGGTGCGCAATCAGGCGCGTTCCGGGGTTCCATTCCCGGAAGTCGCGCAGGTCCTGAGCGGTGTATTGTTCATGCACGATGCAGGAACCGGGCCAGTAAACCACATTCTTGTGGCTTTCATTGGCCACGTTTTGAGCCAGATATTGATCCGGCGTCATGATGACCGTGTCGCTCTCCATGGCATTCACGATCTGCAAGGCGTTCGACGAGGTGCAGCAGATATCCGAAGCCGCTTTGACCTCGGCAGTGGTGTTCACGTAAGACACAACCGGCGCGCCGGGGTATTTGGCCCGCATTTCGTCGATTCCTTCGGCAGTAATCGATTCTGCCAAAGAACACCCCGCATCCATGTCGGGCATCAGAACAGTTTTCCCGGGGCTCAGAATTTTCGATGTCTCGGCCATGAAATGAACCCCGGCCTGAACGATCACATCCTCTTCCACCTCGCTGGCCTTGATCGCCAGTTGCAGGCTGTCACCCACGAAATCGGACACACCATGATAGATTTCCGGTGTCATGTAATTGTGCCCAAGGATCACGGCGTTACGCTCTTTCTTGAGCGCGTTGATCGCCCGCACATAGGGCGCATAGATCGCCCAATCCGGCGGGCTGATCACACGATCCATACGGGCAAACGTGTCTTTCATCTCATTGGCCAACGTGGCCGATGGGGCGAGGTCATAGACGTCCGAAAGAACAGTGCGGACTTGTGCAATATCGAGCAACGGGCGAGCCACCTTTGTCAGTTGTCGTTAGCCTGGCGGGCTGCTTAACGGCTTAGCCCTAGCGGAAACATCCCCGGTTCGAAACCGGAAAATGAGACGTTAGCGCTAAGCCATGCAGACAAATTCAAAGATGAATGGCAAATCAGCCCAGAATCCCCGGCAGACGCAGCCCGTGTTTACGTGCGCAGGCCTTGGCATCCGCATAACCCGCATCTGCGTGACGCCAGACGCCAGAAGCCGGATCGTTCCACAGAACCCGTTCGAGACGTCTGGCCGCTGCATCGGTTCCGTCGGCACAAATCACGACACCCGCATGTTGACTGAAACCCATGCCAACGCCGCCTCCGTGGTGCAGCGAGACCCATGTCGCGCCCGAGGCGGTATTGACCAGCGCATTCAGCAGCGGCCAATCCGACACCGCGTCCGAGCCGTCCTTCATCGCCTCGGTTTCGCGGTTCGGCGACGCGACCGAGCCGCTGTCGAGGTGGTCGCGACCGATGACGACCGGCGCCTTCAATTCTCCGGTTTTGACCATCTCGTTGAATGCCAGCCCAGCCTTGTGGCGGTCACCCAGTCCGATCCAGCAGATGCGCGCGGGAAGGCCCTGAAAGGCGATGCGCTCCTGCGCCATGTCGAGCCAATTGTGCAGATGGGTATTTTCGGGGAACAGTTCCTTCATCTTTGCGTCAGTTTTGTAGATATCCTCGGGATCACCCGACAGCGCACACCAGCGGAACGGGCCAATGCCGCGGCAGAACAACGGGCGGATATAGGCGGGCACGAAACCGGGGAAGGCAAAGGCGTTTTCCAAGCCTTCGTCCTGCGCCACCTGCCGGATGTTGTTGCCATAGTCCAGGGTTGGCACACCCGCGTTCCAGAAATCGACCATGGCGGCCACGTGCTGCTTCATCGACGCTCGGGCTGCCTTTTCCACGGCCTTGGGGTCGCTTTCCCTCTTGTCTTTCCACTGCGCCATGCTCCAGCCCAATGGCAGATAACCGTTGACCGGATCATGGGCGCTGGTCTGATCGGTCACGATGTCAGGTCGCATCCCGCCTGCCTGCATCCGCCGGTAGATCTCGGGGAAAATCTCGGCCGCATTGCCCAGCAAACCGACAGATTTCGCCTCGCCCGCCCTGGTCCAGCGGTCGATCATTTCCAGCGCTTCGTCCAGCGTCTCGGCCTTTTCGTCGAGATACTTGGTACGCAGGCGGAAATCGATGCTGTCTGGATTGCACTCGACGGCCAGGCAACACGCCCCTGCAAAGACCGCCGCCAGAGGTTGCGCGCCACCCATGCCGCCCAAACCGCCAGTCAGAATCCACTTGCCGGTCAGGTCCCCGTCATAGTGTTGACGCCCCGCCTCGGCGAAGGTTTCGTAGGTGCCCTGAACGATGCCTTGCGTCCCGATATAGATCCACGAACCGGCCGTCATCTGGCCGTACATCATCAGGCCCTTCTTATCGAGCTCGTTGAAGTGGTCCCAGTTGGCCCAATGCGGCACGAGGTTCGAGTTCGCGATCAGCACCCGAGGTGCATCGGCATGCGTCCGAACGATGGCGACCGGTTTGCCGGATTGCACCACCAGCGTTTCATCTTCCTCCAGGTCCTTGAGGCTGGCAACGATGGTGTCAAAATCTTTCCACGTCCGCGCGGCACGGCCGATCCCGCCATAGACAACCAGCTCATGCGGATTCTCGGCCACATCAGGGTGCAGATTGTTCATCAGCATCCGCATCGGGGCTTCGGTCATCCAGCTTTTGGCGTTCAGTTCGGGCCCTGTCGGGGGATAGATGTCACGGGTATTTTTGCGAGGATCGGTCATCGGGCAAGCTCCAATGCAGTGTCATGGATAGCGTCAAGAATGTCTTTGAGCCACCGGCGCAGGCGGTCGGCTTTGTCGGTATCAAAAGCCCAGGGCGGCGCTTCAGTTTTCAGGTAGGTCGACTGAGCCAGCTCCATCTGGATCGCGTGAACCCCTTCCGAGGGGCGCCCATAATGGCGCGTTGTCCATCCGCCCTTGAACCGCCCATTCAGAACAGCCGTACAGGGCGAGGACGCCGCGAATTCATGCGCTATGGCTTCGATTTCCGGCGCGCAGGTCGCCCCATTGTTCGTGCCGATGCTCATATCGGGCAGAGTACCTTCGAACAGAAAAGGAATATGGCTGCGGATCGAGTGGCAATCATACAGCACCGCAACCCCATGCGCCGCCTTCACGCGTTCCAGCTCGGCCTTCAGGGCGGCATGATACGGTGCATGAAAAGCTTCCCGTCGTTCGAGGATATCCTTTTCCGAAGGCGGGATGTCCCAAATGCCCTGGCCGTCAAAGTCCGTCAGCGGCACAAGAGAGGTCGTGTTCTGGCCGGGATAAAGCGACACGCCCGTCGGGTCCCGGTTGGCGTCGATCACATATCGGTGGAAGGTCGCCCGAACCGTGGTCGCACTGGGCAGAAGTCCTTCATACAAGGTATGAACATGCCAATCCGTATCTGCTAGAGCTTGACCCCGCGCATTCAACTTGGCCTCGATCGTGGCCGGAACATGGGTGCCGGTATGCGGCAGACCCAGCACGATCGGACCGTCACCGCGCGAAATCTCGACCGGGCCGCTCATGCGCCAAGTTCCGGCATGGCGATGCCCGTGCCACGGGCAATCTCACCACTGGCAATCAGGGCCGAGGCTGCTTCGATCTCGGGTGCCATAAAGCGATCGTCACCCAAGGCCGGCACCACGGCTCGCAGCCGCGCCATCACGGCCTGCAACGTTTCGCTCGTAGGCAGCGGCGCGCGGAACTCGACCCCTTGTGTGGCACACAGCAGTTCGACCCCCAGAATACGTTCTAGATTGGCAACCATCTGCCCCAATCGCCGCGCACCATGGGCCGCCATCGAAACGTGATCTTCCTGATTGGCCGATGTGGGCGTCGAGTCCGTCACGCATGGATTGGCCAGATGCTTGTTTTCGCTCATCAGTGCGGCAGTCGTCACCTCAGCGATCATATAGCCCGAATTCAGGCCCGGATTGGGAGTCAGAAAAGGCGGCAGATCAAAGCTGAGCGCCGGATCAACGATCAACGCAATGCGGCGTTGTGCAATTGCCCCGATCTCGGCCACGGCAAGCGCGATCATGTCTGCGGCAAACCCAACGGGTTCGGCGTGAAAATTCCCGCCCGAAACGATCAGGCCGGTTTCCGATAGAACCAGAGGATTGTCCGTCGCCGCGTTGGCCTCGATTTCCAGCGTTGTTGCGGCCTGCCTCAGCACATCCATCGCGGCCCCCACCACCTGAGGCTGGCAGCGGATACAATACGGGTCCTGAACCCGGGTATCGCCATCCCGATGGCTTTCACGAATGACCGACCCGGCCAGCAGCGCCCGCATGGTCACGCCGGCCTCGATCTGCCCGCGATGCCCGCGCAACGTGTGGATTTCCGGTTGCAGCGGGGCGGTCGAACCCATGATCGCATCCGTCGTCAGCGCCGAGGTAACCAGCGCGCTTTGCGCCGCCTGCCATGCGCCAAACAGGCCGGACAGCGCAAAGGCCGTCGAAAACTGGGTGCCATTGATCAGCGCCAGCCCTTCTTTGGGGCCCAATTCGATCGGGTGCAGACCCGCTTTGGACAGCGCAGCATCACCGGGCATCACATCGCCACCGAATTCGGCCTCACCAGCGCCCATCATGACGGCAGCCATGTGGGACAAGGGCGCAAGATCACCCGAAGCCCCGACTGAACCCTGCGCCGGGATCACCGGGGTCACACCTTTGGACAACATCCCTTCCAGCAGGGTGATCACTTCTGGCCGAACCCCCGAGGCCCCGCGCCCCAGGCTCAGCAATTTCAGAACCATCATCAATCTGGCAAGGGCGCGCGGGATCGCAGGGCCCACACCACAGCAATGGCTGAGGATCAGGTTGCGCTGCAAGGTTGCCGTGTCCTCGGCCGCGATTTTGACGCTTGCCAGTTTCCCGAACCCCGTGTTCACGCCATATACGGCGGCCTCTCCCGCCGCCGCATCGGCGATGCGCTTGTGCGCTTCTTCGACGGCCGGGCGGCAGGCGGGGTCCAACCGAACAGCGCACTCTTCGCGAAAGATCTCTTCCAGCTGCGACAGGGTAACGGTGCCCGGGGTGAGGGTGAGCGTCGTCAAAATATACCTCCGAATATGCGAGTATGAAGAGGGTTGAAGCCGATGCGATAGGCCAGTTCCGCAGGGTGTTCGACATTCCAAACCGCCAGATCAGCGCGCCGCCCGACTGAGATCTGACCGCAGTCAGCCAACCCGAGAGCGCGGGCCGCGTGGGTCGTCACGCCCTTAAGGGCCTCCTCTGGCGTCATGCGAAACAGGGTGCAGCCCATGTTCATCGCCAGCAACAGCGAGGTCATCGGCGCCGAACCGGGATTGCAATCCGTGGCAAGCGCCATGGGCACAGCATGCCGGCGCAACAGGTCAATCGGTGGCGTCTGTGTTTCGCGCAAGGTGTAGAACGCCCCCGGCAGAATAACGCCGACGGTACCGGCCTGCGCCATATCCAGGACACCCGCTTCATCAAGGTACTCAATATGATCTGCCGACAGGGCGCCGTATCCGGCAGCCAGTTTTGCGCCGCCCAAATTCGACAATTGTTCGGCGTGGATCTTGATCGGCAGGCCAAGCTCTGTCGCGACATCAAAAAGCGGGATCAGCTCTTCGGGTTGAAAGGCAATGCCTTCGCAGAAGGCATCGACCGCATCGACCAATCCCTCGGCATGAGCGGCGCGAAGCGTGGGAACGCAGACCTGATGAATGTAGTCCGACGCCCTGCCCGCATAGTCCCGAGGCACCGCATGAGCCCCCAAAAAGCTGGTCAGAACGCGGACGGGACGATGATCCGGCAACGCCCGAGCCGCGCGCAACATGTTCAATTCAGTCTTGTCATCCAACCCGTAACCGGACTTCACTTCGATGACCGATATCCCTTGGGCCAGCATCGCATCAACTCGCGGCAATGCTTGTGCGACCAGTTCCTCCACGCCGGCCGCGCGCGTGGCCTTTACGGTCGAGATGATTCCACCCCCGGCGCGGGCGACCTCTTCATAGCTCGCGCCGTTCAGGCGCATTTCGAATTCTGTGGCGCGATGGCCACCGTGAACCACATGAGTGTGGCAATCGATCAACGCAGGCGTAACCAGGCGTCCACCGAGTCGAGTCCGCGGCTGGTCGGCGAATCTTGAAGGAAGGTCAGCGACAGCTCCGATCCATGCGATTTGTCCGTCCTGCAACGCGATCGCGGCATCCGGGACCAAACCGTATGGCGCGCCGCCTTCGGTCATCGTTGCGGCATCAAGATCCGTCAAAACCTGCGTTTGCGTCTGCATGTGACTCGCACCCTCCATGCATTTCCTTCTTTTCTAGTACATTTCTATCATTTATATGTCTATGCATAAAATGAGGTGGAAAATGGCTATCTTCGCTAATCGCGCATTATTGAGCACCGGTTGGGTTACGAACCTGCGGGTAGAAATCAGGCAAGGGCTGATAGTGTCGCTGCAACAGGGCGCGACGGCGCAAGAGGGTGACACTTGCGTCGACACTTTGCTGCCCGCATTGGCCAATCTGCACAGCCACGCATTTCAGCGCGCGATGGCAGGCATGACCGAATACCGAAAGGCCGGTCGCGACAGTTTCTGGACGTGGCGGGAACTAATGTATCGTTTCACCGCCCATCTGACGCCTGATCAGGTGCAGGCGATTGCCGCTCTGGTCTATATGGAGATGCAGGAAGCCGGTTACGCCTCGGTTGGTGAATTCCATTATCTGCATCACCAGCCAGACGGCACACCTTATGACAATCTTGCAGAGCTGTCCCAGCGGATCATGGCTGCTGCGGACGAGACGGGAATCGGGCTGACGCATCTGCCCGTACTTTATTCTTACGCAGGGGTCGGCGAGCAACCGTTGGAAGCGGGACAGCAACGATTTGGTAATGATGTGGACGGCTATCTGGCGTTGGTCGAACATGCGCATGCGGCACTGGGCGATCTGCCGGGTGACTGTCAGATAGGCATTGCCCCACATTCCTTGCGCGCGACATCACCGCAAGATCTTGCCCGGGTTCTGAACGCAAAAAAGACGGGACCTGTCCATATCCACATTGCGGAACAACCCATGGAAGTTGAGCAGGTTCACGAGGGTCTGGGCGCCCGCCCGGTGGAATGGCTGCTGAGCAATGCACCGTTAAACCATCGCTGGTGCCTCATCCACGCCACTCACATGACGGAAAAGGAGACCCGCGATATGGCTGTAACGGGCGCGGTCGCGGGGCTTTGCCCGATCACCGAAGCCAATTTGGGGGATGGCCCTTTCAATGGGGCCGTCTTTCTTGAAGCCGGTGGTCGTTTCGGGGTCGGGTCGGATTCAAACGTGTTGGTTTCGATGACAGAGGAACTGCGTACGCTGGAGTATTCCCAACGCCTGCGAGACCTGTCGCGCAATGTCCTGGTCGAAGGGGACGGTTCGGTAGGACAGACACTGTATTGCAATGCGGCTTTGGGCGGTGCGCAGGCTCTGGGTCGCGCGGCGGGCCAGATCGCAGAAGGGATGCTGGCGGATCTTGTTGCCATTGACAGCCAGGATCCGGCACTTTGTGCCCTGCGTCCTGAACAGTTGCTCGACGGGTTGGTCTTTGCCGCGAAGGACCACGTAGTGACCGATCTGTGGTCGGCCGGCCGCCATCAGGTGCGCCTGGGCCGACATATTGCTCGGGATCGGATCGTATCTGACTATCGGCGGGCCATGGCTGATCTCATGCCGAGGCTTTGAGCTTGCTGCCGCCTTTACGGGCTGACAAAAATGACCTCATAATAGCAATATGTTTGTACGTAATTGGATGAACACCACGTGACCGATCAAAAACCCCTCGGTTTTCAGGACATTCGGGACGAAGTCGTGAACCGCATTCAAACCCGTGTCTGGCCACAGGGCAGCCTGTTGCCCACCGAGATGGAACTGGCAGCCGAATTCGGCGTTGCACGGGCGACGGTCAATCGGGCGCTGCGGGAACTTGCCGAACAGGGAATTGTCACCCGCAAACGCAAGGGTGGCACGCGTGTTGTGACCACACCGGTAAAACAGGCGAAATTACCGATCACTGTCGTTCGGCAGACCATCGAAGAAATGAACGCCGAATACCGCTATGCTCTGGTCAGCCGAACACTGATCGATTGCCCCGCGTGGTTGCAGGCAAAGCTGAACATCCCGGAAGGTGCGCAGGTCGTCCATCTGCAATGTATGCACCACGCCGACAACCGTCCATTCCAGTTCGAGGAACGCTGGATCAACGTCAGCACCGTGCCTCAGGTTCTCGACGAAGATTTCCTGACCACCGGGCCGAATGAATGGCTGCTGTCCGAGGTACCGTTTTCAAACGCTGAAATTGCCTTCTCTGCGGTCCCCGCAACAGGGCATTTGCAGGAGTTTCTGGCGGTACCGCCCGGCACACCGTTGTTTCAGCTGGAACGCACGACATGGTTTCGCAGCGATCCGGTAACTTTCGTGCGCATGACTTTCCATCAGGGATACCAGATGCGCACCACGTATTGAGGCCAGAGCACCGAACAGGTTTTGACATAGAGGCAAAACCTTATCGCTTCGATCCCACCTTCCTGACTGTCGTGGCAGTCACCTTTGCCCGTTCAGCGTCCGAAGCAGCAGAGATTTGGTTCTCGTTGTTCAGCGGCCAAGGCCGAGACAATTGTACAATCGTCGGAATGGCAAATATGGCGGCAGATCGTCTCGAACCTCAGCGTGGTCAGGTCGAAACCTTTGCTGATCCGGGTTGATCCGTCATGTTTGGGAAGCCTCCCCTCAAGTTCGTATCCGAAACCGTGTGGAAGCCGGATGAAATCATATGGCGGAACATCCTCTGGGGTGGTGGACGACAAGGCGCAAAGCGGTTGCCCTTTTCGAAGGGCCAGAAACAATGGTTCAGACCAGATTGAAGTGAAATCCAAAGCGGCGCTGCTGTTGATCTTCGCCACAAGCGCCATGTCCAGCAAGTGATCATCGACCATACGCAATATATTTTCAGGCAGATCCTAGATCAGCGTGACCCCCATCCTTGGAAACAGCGAGCTGAAGGGTTCAGAGAGATACCCGGTCAGATAAGGGGCCTAAGTCGGAGTCCTTCCGACGGTTAAAGGAACTGCTTCGGGGTCGCGGAACTCGGTTGCGGTGTCACGGATTTTCTGCGCATCGTTCAGAAGGCGCCCAGCCGGTTCAACGACACGGGCACCGTACAGTGCCGGGCGCACCTCGTTGTTGAGGCGCAGGAACAGATCGATTCCCAATTCCTGTTTAAGTTTTTTGATCTGGTTGGCCAAGGGTGACATTCGCACCGTCACCCTGAGCGGTAGCCTGAACGCGGAGCAAGAGCCCGGGCCGGCCTTGGACAGCAAGGTCACCGGCCACGCGACCGTAGTCATCACCCGGAATTCGGCGACCGGAGAAGTCTCGTATTCCAGCGAACTGAGCGTTGTCGGGCGGAACGAAGCTGACCTGAACACGCCCATCCCCGGCGCAGTTTCGGCCATCCATCCGCACAATGGGTGGGTCGGCCAAAACGGCCCGGTTGTACAGGAAACGCTGGCGGATGCAGGCGCCAAGCTGAATGTGAACGCATCAGGGGGCATCGGTGTCATCGGTCAGGACGTGATCTCGAACCAGGCCGAGACCGATGTGCTGTTTTCAATTGAGAACGTCGTTGCCTCGGATGATAGCGACGTGATTGTCGTCAGCGATCTGACCAATGCGCTGAACGGCGCGGTCGGCGATGATCCGCAGAACGGTAAAGGCGGCGACGACATCCTTATCGGTTGCAATTCGGCGATTTCGGGCCGGATTAGACTTGGTGACGTCAACAAGCTGAAAATCGGTCAGGCCATACGGATTCGTTTGTCGGCTTTCGCGCAGGCCGATGCGCCCAAGGCCCGGGGTTCCCTCTTTGATATCTCAACCGACGCATTGAAAGACGAACGCACGGGCGAGAGCTTTTTCAAGACCCGGGTCAAACTGAACGATCAGCAATCCGACGAAGTGGCGGCTTTGGACTTGGTCCCCGGCATGCCCGCAGACCTGTTCGTCAACACAGGCGAACGCACGGTGATTGCATATCTGGCACAGCCTGTCAGCGAGCGTCTGGCCAGAACTTTCATCGAGTAAAGGGTTTTACAAGACTTACAGCTTTAAACTGTTGTGTATCGAGTGTTTTGGTGAGTGAGCGATGGTCTGCGCCCCTGTTCCGGGCGCGGGCCATCACTTTTATGGATCAGACCCCGTAACGGGCAAGAAACATGTCAACAGCCTGAGCAGCGACCTGATCTATTTCTTCCTGGGTGAACGTGTTCTGAATACCAAAAGCCGCCCGGGTCCAGATCCGCACTTTGCACAGTTCGGAAAACTGCTCGGCAGCGATATGTACATCATCAATGGCCAATTCGCCCTTGGCCACGGCTTTTTCCAGATACTCGGCCATCTGTCGCTGGCCGTTTTGCGGCCCTGCCTCATAGAACGCACGACCAAGCTCGGGAAACCGGTCGCGCTCGGCAACGCAGATCCTGAAAACCTGCTGCGCGAAATCCGACACAAGAAAGGCCGTCAATTGCGTCGCCGTGATCTGAAGCACTTCGCGGGCAGGCTTGGTTTCGTCGATCATCGAGATGACCCGCTCGGCCATCAGGCAGCATTCTGTCTGGGCCACTTCCATGAACAAAAGGCGCTTGTCCGGGAAATAGCTGTAAAGCGTTGCTTTTGACACGCCAGCCGCGCGGGCAATGTCATCCACACTTGCCCCTTCAAACCCATCCGCCATGAAAACCTGTCGAGCCCCGCGCAGAACCTGGTCGAATTTCCGGCCGGTGCGCAGAATGGTGGCGGTCTGGGTCATGTCTTCTCCTCGATCGATAGCCGCGCCAGTTTATAAACCGTTCGGTTTAGATACAACGATTCTCGAATATTTCAGCGAAGCGGAGGTTGCATTTGCTTTGATGCCGGGGACTTGCAGCGCGTTCAAACCGTGCTAGGACTGGGCCCATGGTCGAAATATTTCTGCGCACCCTTCCGTTTTTCGCGATTATCGGCCTGGGCTTTTGGGCGGGGCGCACGCGGTTCTTCACGGCTGAAGCCACGGCATATCTGACCAAGTTCGTCTTTTTCTTTGCGCTGTCGGCGATGCTGTTTCGCTTTGCCGCCACCCTTCCCTTTGCCGAGATTTTCAATGCCCGGCTCATCCTAGGATATCTGCTGGGAACCATGACCGTTTACGTTCTGGCGTCGGCCATCGCCTGGCTGCGCGGGCTCGACATTCCGACTGCTGCGGTCGAGGCTCAGTGCGCGGCCATCGGCAATGTCGGGTTCCTCGGGCTGCCCATGCTTTCCCTTTTGTTCTCCGAGGCTGCGATCGGGCCCGTGATGCTGGTCCTGACCGTCGATCTGGTCGTGTTCTCTTCCCTGATCGTGATCCTGATCAACGGCGGCCGTGACGGTAGATTGACTCCGACCACCTTCAAGCTGATCGGACTGGGTTTGGTCCGCAATCCCATGATCGTATCCATCTCGGCCGGTCTCATCTGGTCCTCGCTGCAATTGCCTGTTCCTGAACCTCTTGGCGATTTTCTTATCATTCTCGGTGGGGCAGCAACTCCGGGTGCATTGTTCGCCATTGGTGCATCATTGGCAGACAAGTCGGCTGAACGTGTCCAGATCGCGGCATGGTTGAGCTTCTGCAAACTGGTGATCCATCCGGCCTGCGTTGCGGTCGCTCTGTTATGGCTGATACCGATTGATACTTTTCCCGCAACTGTTGCCATCTCTGCCGCTGCTTTGCCTGTGGCGGGCAATGTTTACATGCTGGCCGCGCATTACGGCATTGCCCCGCATCGCGCGTCGGCGGCAATCCTTCTATCCACAATCGTAAGTATTCTCACCGTGCCGATGGTGATCGCCTGGGCGGGCACATTCTGACCTTCACCTTTTCGAAAAATACTCTCAACGAAGGCGCACAGACTTTACGCCGGGTCCGCGGATCGTTAGCCATGTTGCGACTCGAAAACAAGGACGGTGCCTGATGGAAACCATTTCGGAAAATGCCTGTTTCGGCGGTGTGCAGGGCGTGTACCGCCACGCTTCCTCGTCGTGCAAGTGTGACATGACTTTTGGCCTGTTTCTTCCAGCCGAGGCCAAGGACGGCCCGGTCCCGGTTCTTTGGTATTTGTCGGGATTGACCTGCACCCATGAAAACGCGATGACCAAAGCCGGGGCTCAGGCGTGGGCCGCGGAACAGGGAATTGCCGTGGTGTTTCCAGATACGTCACCGCGTGGTGACGGCGTCGCAGATCACGAAGATTACGACCTGGGTCAGGGCGCGGGGTTCTATGTGAACGCAACACAGGAACCCTGGGCACCGCATTTTCGGATGTGGGACTATGTTGCCGAAGAGCTGCCCGCCCTGCTGTGCGAAAACTTCGCCATCGACAGCGAACGCCAAGCCATTACGGGCCATTCCATGGGGGGGCACGGCGCCCTGACACTTGCCATGAACCTGCCCGGACGCTTCCGTTCGGTGTCAGCCTTTGCGCCGATCTCGAACCCGACCGGAGCGGATTGGGGCCGCAAACAGCTGAGCGCCTACCTTGGTGACGACGAAGCGCTTTGGTCAAAACACGATGCGTCCTTGTTGATGAAGAAAACCGGCTTCGACGGTCCGATCCTGATCGACACCGGTGCAAACGATCAGTTCATGGATTTTCTGCGCCCCGAAGCGTTGGCGCAAGCCATCGCCGAACGTCGCCAGCAAGCGACGTATCGCTTCCAGCCGGGTTACGATCATTCGTACTTCTTTGTGTCCACGTTTATGGAAGATCACGTCATCTTCCATGCCGAGGCACTGTACGGAGATTGAGGGATGAGCAGCTACGATTATGACCTGATCATCATAGGGTCGGGGCCTTCTGGGCGTTCTGCGGCGATTCAGGCAGGCAAACTGAAACGGCGTGTGCTGGTCATCGACCGCAAAGACCGTTTTGGTGGCGTCTCTGTCCACACCGGGACAATTCCGTCCAAGACCTTGCGCGAAACGGTTCTGAACCTGTCGGGCTGGCGCGAGCGCAGCTTTTACGGGCGTTCATACCGGGTAAAGGATCAGATCCGGGCAGAAGACTTGAAAGCCCGCCTGCATATGACCCTCGACCATGAAGTCGATGTGTTGGAGCATCAGTTCAATCGGAACCACGTCGAAACCCTCGACGGCCTGGCCAGATTTGTCGGGCCGCACGAAGTAGAGGTCGCAACCGATGCCGGGGAAACAACGCGTGTGACGGCCGCGAAGTTCCTGATCGCGACAGGTACGAAAACCTATCGACCGGATTATGTCCCGTTCAAGGGCAAAACGGTAGTGGACGGTGATGAATTTCTGGAAATGGCTGAGATTCCGCGCTCGCTGGTCGTTATCGGTGCCGGGGTCATTGGCGTGGAATATGCCACGATGTTTTCGGCCCTGGACGTGCGTGTGACGCTGATCGAACCCCGCGACACGTTTCTGGATTTCATCGACAGCCGGTTGATTCACGACTTTACCCATCAGATCCGGGAAAACGGTGTCGACCTGCGTTTGGGCTCGGCTGTCGAGAAAATTGAAGACGCCGGTGAACATGTGGAAGTGACCCTTGAAAACGGTCGCCACGTTCGCGCTGAAATGCTTCTGTTTGCGGCCGGACGCATGGGGGCGACGTCCAAACTCAATCTGGATGCCGTCGGGCTGGAAACAGACCACCGCAATCGGATCAAGGTAGACCGCAAGACATATCAAACGGCGGTGCCGCATATCTATGCCACGGGCGATGTGATCGGACATCCGTCACTGGCATCGACCTCTTTGCAGCAGGGGCGCGTGGCTGCCTGTCACGCGCTTGAAACGCCCACGCTGCCGGAAAGCCCGTGGTACCCCTATGGCATCTATTCAGTGCCCGAAATATCAACCTGCGGAATGTCGGAAGAAGAATTGCAGGAGCGCAACATCCCCTACGAAGTCGGTGTCGCGCGATTCCGCGAGACATCACGCGGGCATATCATGGGGCTGGAACACGGCATGTTGAAAATGCTGTTCTCGCTCAAGACCCGCAGGGTGCTGGGTGTCCAGATCGTTGGTGAAGGCGCGACGGAGTTGATTCATATCGCGCAGGCCGTGCTGAACCTGAAAGGTACGGTGGACTACTTCGTTCAGAACACGTTCAACTACCCGACACTTGCCGAAGCGTATAAAATCGCGGGCCTGGATGCGTTCAACCGCATGCCCATACCTGAGGAATTCAAGGTCAAAAAGAAACCGGTGGAACCGGCAAAGAAAGAGGCAAAGAAGGCGTGACGACGCTGTATGTCGATGGCGATGCCTGTCCCGTAAAAGCCGAGGCCGAACGGGTCGCCACGCGGCACAAAGTGCCGATGGCGCTGGTGTCCAATGGCGGGCTTCGTCCATCGGCCAACCCGCTGGTGCAGGTCGTTGTCGTTTCCGAAGGCGCCGATGAGGCCGACAAATGGATTGCCGAACGCTGTGGAGAAGGGGATGTCGTCATAACGTCCGACATCCCTTTGGCCGCAAAATGCGTCGAAGCGGGCGCACGCGTGCTGCGCCCGAATGGTGAAACCTTCACTGCGGCAAATATTGGCCAACAACTGGCAATGCGAGACTTGATGGCCGATCTGCGCGCGGCCAATCCGTTGGGAACCGGCGGCGGCGGGCGACCCTTCGGCAAAGCCGACCGCTCGCGGTTTCTGGACGCCTTGGAACGGGAAATACGTGCCGCCAGAAAGGGATGACCATTCCTTTTGCCGGATCAATTACTGACCCGAATACCGAAACGCCCGTTTACAAGTACCTCATTAGAACGCACCCTGTGCTTGAATTCCGATCAGGCTTTTCGAATACGGAGACTGCGTTATGAAAGTACAAGGCACCCATTATCGGTCTATTTGGTGGGACAAACCGGCAGATGAGGTCCGGATCATCGACCAACGGTGGTTGCCGCATGATTTTCGGGTCGTAACCCTGAAAACCCTTGATGAATTTGCAGCTGCGATACGGGATATGTGGGTCAGGGGCGCACCCTTGATAGGCGCGACCGCTGCGTTTGGAATTGCCGAGCAGATGTCTCGGGACAGCTCCGAAGCCTCCTTTGATGCCGCGTATGACGTTTTGCATGCAACCCGACCCACGGCAATCAACCTGCGCTGGGCATTGGACAGATGCCGAGAAGCGCTGATGCCGCTTGCTCCGGGTGATCGTGCCGAGCGCGCCTGGTCGCTGGCGCAGGAGATTGCAGACGAAGATGTCGAGATCAACGCCGCAATCGGCCGGCACGGGTTGGAACTGATCAAGGATATCGCGGCCCGAAAACCCGCCGGAGAACCGGTTCGTTTGCTGACGCATTGCAATGCGGGATGGCTGGCGACTGTGGATTGGGGCACGGCCACAAGCCCGATGTATCACGCACATGACGCGGGCATCCCCTTGCACGTCTGGGTGGATGAAACCAGACCACGCAACCAGGGAGCGCTGACATCCTGGGAATTGGGCGAACATGGCATTCCACATCGTTACATCGTGGACAATGCCGGCGGTCATTTGATGCAGCACGGCCTGGTTGATTTGGTGATTACGGGCACGGACCGAACCACGGCCCAAGGTGATGTTTGCAACAAGATCGGGACCTATCTGAAAGCTTTGGCTGCGCGGGACAACGGTGTGCCATTTTACGTCGCCCTGCCCTCCCCTACGATTGACTGGACCGTTCGCGACGGAGTCGCCGAAATCCCGATCGAAGAACGTGATTCCAGGGAAGTCACCCATGTCATGGGGGTTGATGGGCAGGGGAACATCTCGGATGTACGCGTGACGCCAGATGGCACGGAAGGTGGCAATCCTGCCTTTGATGTCACCCCAAACCGGCTGGTGACGGGGCTTATCACCGAGCGCGGCGTCAGCGAGGCGTCTGCTGACGGGCTTGCCCGGTTGTTTCCCGAACGGGCTGGTTCACACTTTGTTTAGTACAGTCTTGAATTGTGCAATCGCCCACGCGGATCATGCACCCGCTCAACTTGCTGAGAATGAATGATGATTGAAAACTGGTACAGGGCCGACGAGGCACGGAAATGGCGTGATCGGGCCGGAACAGACCCCGCGGATCAGGAACTGGGCGAACGTGTCTATACCTCGCGGCTGATCGGTCAGAACCCGGACCTCCTGATGCACGGAGGAGGCAACACGTCGGTCAAACTGGAACGCCCTGATCTGTTCGGTGATCCGCAGCGCGTTCTGCATGTCAAGGGATCTGGGTGGGATCTGGACAGCATCGAGGCACCGGGCCTGCCGGGCGTGTGGCTTGATCCTTTGATGAAACTGCGCGCATTGGACCATCTGTCAGATGCGCAGATGGTCAATGTTCAGCGCGCCAATCTGTTGGATTCGGGTTCTCCGAACCCCTCTGTGGAAACTCTGTTGCATGCATTTCTGCCGCACAAATATGTGGATCATACGCATGCGACACCCTTTCTGGTGCTCGCCAATCTGCCAAATGCCGAGGAAGTCTGCCGCGAGATTTTTGGCGACCGACTGGGCATTGTGCCCTATATCATGCCTGGCTTCGGGCTGGCCAAAAAGGCGGCCGAGGTATTTGACGAAAACCCGAATGTCGAAGGGCTTCTGCTGCTTCAGCACGGGCATTTCACGTTCGGCGCGACGGCGCAGGAAAGTTATGACCGGATCGTGGCGCATACCAACGAGGTTGCTGCCTATTTCGGAATGAAGGACCTGACGACAATTGGCCGTCGCGATCCGGCTGAGAATCTTGAGGTGTTGCCGATCCTGCGCGGGGTCATCGCCGAAGTGGCGGCCCAACGGGATGACCCGATGCCGGTTTTTGACCTCCGCAACGGGCCGGATGTCATGCAGTTTTTCGATCGTCCGGATATTGACTCATTGGCCCAGCGGGGCATGGCGTCGCCGGATCACGTGTTGCGGACAAAAGGCTGCCCGCTTGTATTGCGCGCGTCGGATTTGTCTGGGGGGCGGGCGCGGATCAAGGCAAAGGTCGAAGAGTTTGCCAAAGACTATCGGGCGTATTTTGAACGGCAGGCGCCGCAGGCCGACGAACCCAAGAAACTGCTGCCCCAAGACCCCAAACATGCCTGGATCGAGGGCGTGGGGGTCCTGGGAATGGGCCCGAACGCAAAGGCTGCCTCGGCAGCGGCGGATCTTGCGGAACAAAACCTGCGGGTTCGAACAGTGGGCGAAGACGCGGGCGGTTTTTTTCCCATCAATGAAAAAGATCGCTTTGATTGTGAATACTGGTCCTTGGAACAGGCGAAGCTGGGCAAAAGCTCACCACCTCCGCTTCAGGGCAAGATTGTGATGGTGACCGGCGGTGCAGGGGCGATAGGTTTGGCCACCGCCAAGGCCTTTGCTGACGCCGGTGCAAATGTCGTTCTGGTGGACCGGGATGAACGGGCGTTGGCCGAGGCCAAATCGACCCTTGGCACATGGCATTCGACATATGCCTGCGACGTAACCGAGAGTGGCGCCGCAGATGCCGCGATTGCGGCGGCGATACACCGGTTTGGTGGGATCGATGTAATGGTATCGAATGCCGGGTCGGCGACTTCGGGCGCTTTGCTGGATCTTGGCGACGACGAATTCCGTGCGGCTTTTGAACTGAATTTCTTCGCGCACAAGGCATTTGCGACACAGGCTGCCCGAGTGATGCAAGCTCAGGGCCGCGGCGGTCAGATCCTGTTCAATATCTCCAAACAGGCGATCAACCCGGGGCGGAACATGGGGGCTTACGGCACGCCAAAAGCCGCCACCCTGTTCCTATTGCGCCAGTTGACGCTTGAATTGGCCGAATATGGAATCCGTGTGAACGGGGTGAATGCAGACCGAATTCGGTCTGGCCTGCTGACGGATGGGTTCATTCAGGAACGCGCTGCCGCACGTGGCGTTTCCGAGGAGACCTATATGTCAGGCAACCTGCTGGGCCGCGAAGTCGAGGCGAAGCATGTCGCGAACGCCTTTGTTGCGCTGGCGCTGATGGAACGCACCACCGGTCATGTCGTTACGGTGGATGGCGGCAATACCGAGGCCGAACTTCGGTAACGCCTTTGCCCGATTGGTTCCCTGCCTGTGGCGTATCGATGTGCCTCAGGCAGGAACTGCTGTTCGGTTCTCACGGATCGGCAGGTGGACTATGGCGCTGAAGGCACCGATCGCGACCCCGATCCACCAAACCATGTTGTAGTCGCCATACTGGTCATACATGCGTCCGCCAAGCCAGACGCCCAGGAAACTGCCGATCTGGTGGCTCAAGAAGATAAAGCCATAGAGCGTTCCCATATAACGCAGACCGTATAGATGCGCGACGAGCCCCGAAGTCAGCGGCACGGTGGCCAGCCAAAGCGATCCCATCACCAGCGAGAACACGATGACCGTAAAGGGTGTGATCGGGAACACGATGAACAAAGCCGCAGCAATCGTCCGGCCCGTATAAACTGCGGCCAGAAGGTACTTTTTCGGAAAGTGGTTGCCGGCCCAACCCGCCAGTAGCGTGCCGCCGATATTGGCCAGACCGATCAAGGAAATCGACACCGCACCAAGTGCGGATGTGGAGGTGATCCCGATGGAATGCAGTACGCCTCCGGGCTGGATTGGTCCACACATCTCGGTCACGAAAGCCGGGAAATGCGCGGTGATGAAGCCCAGCTGGTATCCGCAGCTGAAAAAACCCAGAAATATCAGCGCATAGGAAGGGTCGCGGAACGCCTTGCCCAGAATCTCGCTCATGCTTTCTTGCATCTCTGCCTTCGAAACGGGCTGGGGTGCGCGCATGAAGGGCAAGGTCAGCACAAGGGCAAGAATTGCCGCGGCGAACACGACAAAAACCTGCTGCCAAGGCAGGAAAGTCAGTAGCCATTCAGCGGTCGGCGCCCCCAGAACCTGCCCAAAGCTGCCCGCAGCGGTAACGATGGCCAGCGACATGGACCGGTTTTCATCGGTGGACGCGCGTCCGACAACCGCCAGAACCACACCAAACCCGGTCCCGGCGATGCCGAAACCCACCAGCCACGCGTAAATCTGATGCTCGAACGGCGTAACGGACCACGCCGTCAGCACCATGCCAGCCGCGTAAGTGAGAGCGCCGAGGATGATGGCTCGGCGGTCGCCCACCTTTTCGGCAATCGCAGCAAAGATCGGCTGCCCGATGCCCCAGGCCAGATTCTGAATTGCAATCGCCATCGAGAAATCGGTCCGCAGCCAGCCGAACTCATCGGCTATCGGAATCTGGAATACGCCGAACGACGCACGAACAGCGAAGCTGACCGTGATGATGATACATCCGACAATCAGAATCGGATTCAACAAGCGGGCGGATTGAGACATGGGACCTCAGGCGTTACGTCCGAAGGACCGTATTACTTTTGGTGTCACCGTCAATTCAGCAGATTTGCGGTCACGGATAAACAAAATTGATGTGTCGCCAAAAATGGCTTCTTTTCAACGGCCGAGACGACGGGTAAGGCTCGGATTCATGACGGATCTTATTTCGCTTTACGAGGCCCGCATTGCGGACGGAACGCTGACACGCGACGACGCGCAAGAGGCCGTTCTGCCCCAATTCGAACGCATCCGGGCGGCGCTGTCCAAGCCGGTAAAACGAGGGCTCTTTCGCAAGGCGCCTCCTCCACCTAAAGGACTGTACCTGTGGGGCGGTGTCGGGCGTGGGAAATCCATGCTGATGGACATGTTCGTCGATACGCTGGGCAATATCCCAGCACGGCGCGTGCATTTTCACGCTTTCATGCAGGAGATTCACGCTGGAATGCACAAGGCCCGGCAACAGAATGTCGAGGATGCCCTGGCACCGGTGGCGCAGGAGGTGGTCAATTCAGTTCGCTTGCTCGCGTTTGACGAAATGCAGATCACCGACATTACGGACGCAATGATTGTCGGGCGGCTGTTTGACTTGTTGCACGAGGGCGGCGTGGTCGTGGTTACCACGTCGAACAGGCATCCCGACGATCTGTACAAGGATGGGCTGAACCGGCAGCTGTTCCTGCCCTTCATTGCCCATATCAAAGAGCAGTTGCAGGTGTGGGAATTGGTGTCGCCCACGGACTATCGGCAGAACCGGTTGGAGGGTGCCCCGGTCTATTTCACTCCGATTGGCCCAGAAGCCCGGCAGAAGATCAGAGAAGTCTGGACAGATCTTGCCGGTGGACCCGCTGATCCGCTTGTGTTGCACGTCAAAGGCCGGGCCGTTGAATTGCCCGCCTTTCGCAACGGGGTGGCGCGGGCTTCATTCTATGATCTGTGTGGCCGCATGCTTGGGCCGGGTGATTATCTTGCGATCGCCGAAGAGGTAAAGCTGCTGGTGCTTGAGGACATCCCACGCCTGTCACGCAACAATTTCAACGAGGCCAAACGTTTTGTCACCCTGATTGATGCGCTTTACGAAGCCAGGGTGCGTTTGATCTGCTCGGCTGCCGCCGAACCCGAGATGCTGTATGTCGAAGGCGAAGGAACCTTCGAATTTGAACGCACGGCATCACGCCTGCGGGAAATGCAGGATCAGGATTGGGGGCGACAGGGGCGCTGATCCGCCCGTATCGCCCGCGCCAAGACAGTGTGTCAGCCAGATCATGAGGCCGGAACGCACCTACGCGTTTTCTTGCAGAATTTTTCCAGCCAGATAGAGCGAGCCGCAGATCAGAACACGCGCCTGCGGGTCAGTGTCCGTGATCACTTTCAATGCGTCCGATACGCTGTCAGCGGTGGATGCGGGAAGGTTGACCTTGGCCGCAGCCGCAGCCGTTTCTTCCGCGCTGAGCGTTGCGGTCTCACCCGGAATGGACACGGCTGTCAGACTTGTCGCCTTTTCTGCCAGAGGTGCAAGATACCCTGTCACATCCTTGGTGTTGAGCATGCCGCAGATCATGTGCGTGGGTTTTTGCGGCAGGTTCGTCAGCACATCCGCCAACGCGATTCCGGCGGCGGCGTTGTGACCACCATCCAGCCAAATCTCGGCCTGCGGGGCCTGATCGACGAGCGGGCCGGATTTCAGACGCTGCATTCGCGCCGGCCATTCGGCCTTGGTCACGGCAGCTTCGTATGCGTCGTCGCCCATGTTCAGATGGCGCAGAACTGCCAACGCTGCGCCCGCATTCTGAATCTGATGTGCGCCCAGAAGGTTGGGCAGAGGCACATCCCGCAAACCGGTTTCGTCCTGATAAATCAAACGCCCGTTTTCTTCCTGTACGTGCCAGTGCTGACCATGAACCAACAAAGGCGCACCCAATCGGGCGGCCGTGTATTCGATGACCTCAAGCGCTTCGTCCCGTTGCGGGCCGACAATGCACGGAACGCCTGGCTTGATGATGCCCGCTTTTTCCGCCGCGATCTTGCCCAAAGTATCACCCAGGAACTGTTCATGGTCGATGGATACGGGAGTGACAACCGTGACGGCCGGGCTTTCAATCACGTTTGTGGCGTCCAGACGCCCGCCCAGCCCGACCTCGAGCAATGTGAAATCTGCCTTGGCGCGGGCAAAGGCCAACAGGGCGGCGCATGTGGTGATCTCGAAATAAGTGATGTTTTCGCCGCCATTGGCAGCGTAGCATTCATCCAGAACCGCCGTCAGCTCTGGCTCCGAGATCAGCTCTCCGGCCAATCGAATACGTTCATGAAAACGGGCCAGATGCGGCGAGGTATAGGCATGTACCGAGCGCCCCGCCCCTTCCAGCCCCGCCCTGATCATCGCCTGAGTCGAGCCCTTTCCGTTGGTCCCGGCAATATGGATGACCGGCGGCAATTTCAGCTGCGGATTGTCCAGTGCCTCCAGCAGACGCCAGACACGGTCCAAGGTCAGATCAATGATCTTGGGGTGCAGCGCCATCATCCGGTCGAGGATGGCGTCGGACGTCTTAGCCGTCATTTCTGATCTGTCTCTTCGGCGGGGGCCTCGATTGCGTCGGTTGGTTCCGGTGCAGGCAGATCGCCCTTGATCGCTGGCGGCAGATTCATCAGCATCCGCGTGATGGTAATCAGTTCATCGCGCATTTCGGTACGTCTGGTGACACGGTCCAGCATCCCGTGATCCAGCAGGTATTCGGCGCGTTGAAAGCCTTCGGGCAGTTTTTCGCGGATCGTCTGCTCGATCACGCGAGGCCCGGCAAAGCAGATCAGCGCATTGGGTTCCGAGATATGGACATCGCCCAGCATCGCATAAGACGCAGTAACGCCACCGGTTGTCGGATGAGTCAGTACCACGATATATGGCAGGTTGGCTTCTTTCAGCATCTCGACTGCCACGGTGGTGCGCGGCATCTGCATCAGGCTGAGGATACCTTCCTGCATACGGGCGCCACCGGCAGCCGGGAAAAGGATCAGCGGTCGTTTGAGTTTTACCGCCTCCTGCGCGGCGGCGATGAGCGCGTTGCCGACATACATGCCCATCGACCCGCCCATGAACGAAAAGTCCTGCGCGGCGGCCACAATGGGGGTGCGGCCGATTTCACCCAAGGCGACCAGCATGGCTTCCTTTTCGCCGGTCTTCTTCTGCGCTGCTTTCATGCGGTCGGGGTATTTCTTCTGATCGCGGAATTGCAACGGGTCGTCTTTTGGCGCGGGTACTTCAAGTTCGGTAAAGATGCCGCCGTCAAACAAGTGCTTGAACCGCTCTCGCGGTGTGATCGCCATGTGGTGGTCGCACTGTGTGCAGACATTCTGGTTTTCCGCCAGCTCGCGATGGAACAGCATCGTTCCGCATTCGTCGCATTTGTGCCAGAGGTTTTCCGGCACTTCGCGGCGTGAGAAGATCGAGTTGATCCGGGGGCGGACGTAGTTTGTGATCCAGTTCATGTCGGAACCTTGGCTTGTGCGGTGTTGACGTCAAATAGGACGCCACGGAAGGAATTGCAATCAACGCCTGAGCGCAAGTCGCGCGGCCAGCCAGCAAACGAACATCACGGCAAGGTCCACCAGAAGCCAGGGGCGAAGCTGTTCGGCGTCGGATGCATCGAACGGAAGGGTGAACAGCGCCAGCCCGTTCAGGTTGTCAGGCAACGAGATGAACAGCAACGCTATGATGTTGTTGAAAAAATGCAAGGCGATAGCTGGCCCCAATGTTCCGGCCCGTGCCGTCAGGTCCGATGTCAGCAGACCGAAAACGCAAGCCCACAGCGCAATCAGCAACGCGTTGTCGCCGGCCATGTCCGGTGTGTAATGTCCAATTGCAAACAGGATGGATGGCACCCCCATCCAGATGACAGGCGATCGAAATCTGGCTGCCAGGGTTTGCTGAATATAGCCTCTGAACAACAGCTCTTCGGCGCTGGTCTGCACCAGAACAACCAAGGCCGAAACCGGCAACAGAAGAAGCCAGGTTGACAATGGCAGGTTCTGCGACAGAGATCCGCCAAAGCCATAAGGCGGCAGCAGGAACCCGACAGCGCCCAAAATAAGCAGTGCTTTCAACACTTTGAGGAATTGGCCCGCAGCCAATCGGTACCCGCCCACGATGGACACCAAAGACCTGTGCTGAACCTGCCGGGCGGCGACTGCCACGCCCAGAATGATGAAACCGAAACTGGCCAACAGCAACAGCAGCGCGAGGGGTGAACCGCCCATCAGAAGCGTCTGCGCCCAGCTTTCCGGACTCATCCCGGCAACCACGGTAAAAAACACCATGTTCAGAACGCTGACCAGCACGGCAACCAGCAAGAGCCCCAGCAACAGGCGCCAGATTTCCGGTTTGCCGCGCGCGGTTTCGACCAGATGGTCATGAGCGGAATATGCTTTAGGCATGATTATCCGTGCTTTCCTGAATCGCCTGATCCGTAATCGTCGGGAGCAGCTCCTCGGGGTTCTGCGCCGCATTGATTCTTGTGGACAACGTAGTCAGATATCCCGCAACAGTCTGCAGCAATTGCGTAGCAACCGAAGCGTCGCTTTCGACCACGGCACGCAGTTCCTCGGCGCCGATACGCAGGAACCTGCAATCTTCGGTGGCGACCAGATCCAGTTGTCTGGGCTCTCCTGTTATGATCGAGAGATCACCGATCAGCCGCCCGGGTTCGATGATCGAGATCGGGCGTTTTTTTCCATCATCCGTGGGCCAGTCCAGCCTGGCCCGCCCTGAGACGCACAGATACGCCGCGTCCGGCGCCTGACCACGCGAGAAAATGACTTGCCCCGCTGCTGCTTCGTACCATTGCGCTGAGAACGCCAACAACCGCTGGTTGCGGCCATCCACGCCGGAAAACAACTCGGTCGCCGAAATGATCTCGAGCTTGCGGCTCAGATCGTCCGACGTGCTGACTTCTTGCGGGGATTTGGATCGTGACACACCATCGATACGGCCATCCTTGATTTCCACAAACAGATCATACGCTTCGGGATGTGCAAAGTGATCTTCCATAAATATCATAATGGAATCCGGCAACAATTCCCGCAGTTTCAGGCGGGTGCGCAACCGGCTTTCGGAATCGTGACTTGCCAGGGCCCTGTCCAGAATCAGGACGTCAGGCCGTTTGATACCCGCGCGAGAGAATGCGGCACGCTCCTGAAAGACGGTCGGCAGATTGTTCCCGCCCAGGCCTGCTGGCAAATCGTAGATGATGGCAGCTGCACGGCGTCGCAGGCCGGCTTCGTTCATGGCTTCGGCCACAACGTCTTCTATTTCGTCCGCGTGTGCACCGGCCATCAACGAAACCCGGCCGTAGATCGCATTTTCCATCACGGTCAGACGTGGCACATAGATGTCCGGCGCAACTGACATGAACATGCCGCCCATCGCATCCCGAAGCCGCTTGGCCTGACTTTTGCGGATGGCAAGAATCTTTTCCTTGTATTCTTCCGGGAAGTTTGGGCCGATCTGCTCGGCCGTCAACAGGAACGGTACCGTCAATAGCAATGCGCGCTCTTGGTCGCTCACGGCCATATCACCCTTGGCTTTGCGCCGTTCTTCGATATCCAGCAATTTGTGATACATGTCCTTGGACATGCCAAGCCTTAGGAAAAGCGGGTGATCCGCCCCGTCCCGCCCGAAGGTCTTGCTGAGCGTGTCCATGACGGCCTGAGAGATGCTGATCACGTCGTCAACCAGATCATGGGCCCTGAGCATCTGAACGAACCGTTCGTCACCCGCCAATATATCCGGAGAAATGTCCTTGGATGGCGCCGCGAACAACAGGTTTCCGCCCAGCGGAACTGCCGGGTTAAAGCGATCAGGGTCGAACCGGTACACATATCGATCAAGCCCCTTTGCTGCCAGGCGCTTGGCGATGGTCCCTCGTAAATTGACAACTTCCTGTGCCAGAACCGGGTGAATTTCCGGGTCGAACTGCGTACGCAAAGTGCGGCGGAACATGAACTCGTCGATACCCATCGCTTCCACCAGCTGGAACCACCAGTCACGTATTTCGTCGATATCGTCAAGACCGGCGAGGCCCGGGTCAATCCATTCATCGTCCAGAGAATCCGGTGAATTGCCTGCACGAACAGCTTCGATCTGCCACCGCGTCGGGGCCTTGAGCGTATCTGCTTGATGTCGTGGATGCGTGCGCAAAGGCATCATGAGGTTGTCGCCCAATGTCCCGTCAAACAGGTAAGGGCGCGAATAGGCATAGCCGATCCGGGCCGCGATGACGGCCTGATGCAGACCCCGCAGATTATGCCCGGCTATGATCACCTCACCGTGAGCCGGCAACACCTCACGAGTCAGAAGCTGTCCCAACGCACTGCGTTCCGACGCCTGTCCAGACTGAATTGCGACGCGCGCGCCGCGCGGAATGGTCAGATCGAGATCTTCGAGAACGGTTTTACCATCGCTATCGCGAACTGTCACATTTCGCAGCTCTATGTCGCCAGTCAGACGCGGAATGGTTTCAGGCTCACCCTCGAAAAGCTCTTCCGGTATCATGTTGCCCGGTGCAAATCTCTCGGTGACGATTTCCCACCGCAAAGACATGTCCTGTACCTGATTGTAATAGGTCAGCAGATCCTTCCATGGGCCGCTCAGATCCTTGTAGGCGCCTAACGCGGCAACCAGCGCACCGACGGTCACCTCACCGGTAATCGCCAGATATCCTCCCACTGAATAAAACAGGAAGGGTGTCATCTGAGTTATCAGGTTGTTGAGGAACTTCATGAAGAATTTTTTGTTGTAGATCTTGAAACGGATCTCGAACAGTTTCCCCAGCCGATGGCTGAATTGCGCAAGGCGATAGCGCCACCCTCCGTTGGTCCGCAGATCGCTGATACCCGCCGCAGTTTCGCCGATCTCCGAGCTCAGACGTCGAACTTCCTGAATGCGGTCCTTGTTCAGAAGGTTGATTTGCCGCTGAAGCTTGGGGATCAGCCAGGCCTGAAGCGGGATCAGCGCGATACTGGCAAGCCCGAACCAAACGCTTTGCATGAACAGGAAGGTGACGATCGTCATCATCTGGCCGAACTGGAAAACCGGCTGCGCGATGGCATCCCCCATCAGGCCACCCATCGGTTCGGCCTCGGACGTGATCATCGATACCAGCTCACCCTGGCTGGTGGTCGCAAAATAGGATTTCGGAAACCGCATCGACCGTTGAATCAACGTATAGCGCAGGCGCCGCAGCATGCGCTCGGCTAGGACGCCCTTCATCGTGTTGATGCGCATCTTCATGACACCACTCGCGATCACCGTCGCCAGAAATGCAACGCACAGTATCATCAGATACTGAACCTGCGTCACGGTGAAGTTCCAGATGGTTACCGTGTCACCCGGCGCGCCGATTGCGTCGTTGATGATTTGTTTGGGCAGTTCCAGCGAGGCGTAAAGAAACGGGAACGACAGGACCGTCAGCAGAAGAAGAACAAGTTGCTGTTTCTTCGAATATTTCCAAATGAAGGCAAATAAAGTGGACTCCATAACCTGGCCTTGTCATGCGCTAAACTGTTGTGTGGCTGTTCTTGGGATGACCCACTTTGCAGGAGCCAAACGGTAAGCACTGACCCGGTACATTGCAAGAATAGACCGGTTCAGTTTCAGCATGTTGCGCCTAACCAAATTATGGAGGGACCCCAACAGGAAAACACAAGGCTTCGATAGCAATTCCGTTATTGCGGCTTTGTTCATGCTGTTGTCCTTGACTAAGGCCGGGCATTATCGGACGACGTGGCCATGGGCAGGATTCTGGATCGCTATTTTCATCGCAAGATTCTGGGGCGCTGGCGTCGAGCCGCGCATCAGGCGCCGTATGCCAGCCAGGCAGATTTGCGCTTGCAACGGGATCAGGCCCGCGGCTTGCGCAGGCATCTTGATCATCTGATTCAGCAGGCGGACAGTCGCCTGATCCGGCCAACGATTGGGTCAACGCAGTTTCCCAAACCCGTCGGAACAGACTGGAGCTGCCGCCCCGACCTATGGCGTGCGCCCCTGACGCAACCGGGTGTGGCTTCGGCCCCGCGAAAGACCGTTCTGGACAGTCAGGTCAGCGTGTTCCACGACTGCCCGCTTTCTGAAATTGCCGTTCGGCAAGTCCGGAACAGAGGGGACAGAGATCTGGCTCCGTTCAGTCTCGTGATCGAGGTTTTCAGCTTTGGGGGGTCCTTCCTGTCCGTTTCGGTTGAATTGCCTGAGGATGCTGCAATTCATCTAACGCGCGAGCATCTTGTGAGGCTGGAAACCCTGATCGAGTGTGAAAAGCCATCGGGCGTTTTCGCGCGCCTCAACATTCAGCACGGGCCCAATATGGAACAGGTGTTGCGAAGCCTTGATCCCAGCGAGGTATCAAAGGCCGTGGATTTTGATCTGGCGCATCTCCCCCTGAATGAGCGCAGGATCGAAAAAATCTGGCTGGATCTGATTTTTGAAACGCCCGAGATGAATCGCATGGTGGTGCGGGATCTTACGTTTTGCCGTTTTCATCGTGCCGATTTGTGAGAAGATCAGTCATGACGCAGACCAAGCTAACCTTCATACGGTTCGAAAACGGAATCTGGCAAGGCCACATTCAAGCCAGCAGTACGCCTAACCCCGAGGTAAGCTATCAGGGCGAAACCCTGAGCGATGTTGACCTGTCGCCCGCAGAAGACGGATGGGACTTGCGCATACAGGTGCCTGTTGCAGCCCTATCCGAAGGCGTGCACACGTTCGTCGTTGCAGATGCAGCCACAACCGAAAAACTGGGAAGCTTCACGGTGATTGCCGGTGAGCCCGCCGCAGATGATCTAAGGGCCGAAATTGATTTGCTGCGGGCTGAACTGGATATGCTGAAACGCGCTTTCCGCCGGATTTGCCGAGACGACCCCTAATCCGTTCCTGCTGGTTTTCCTGTCAATCTTGCCAGATTCGTGCATCATTGGCGTTTTCAGAGCGGATTGCGCCTTGTCATGGATCGCAGCAGCATAGTCAAAGTCATCGCTTTGATGGTTACCGGATTTGGCATCGGTATTGATTTTACCGGCGCCCTGATGCTGGTGCCTGCGATCGAAAGCAGCTTTGACGCCGATATTACCAGCACCCAATGGGTTCTGAACATCTATGCCTTGTTTTTCGCCATGACCATGGTCGCAGGCGGGCGGCTTGGCGACATGTATGGCCACCGCCGAATGATGCTTTTTGGCCTGTCGATCTTTCTGTTTTCCTCAGTCATGTGCTTTGTTTCGCCCAGTCTTGATTTTCTTGTCATTGCGCGTGCTTTGCAAGGCATCGGCGCGGGTTGTGTATGGCCCTGCACGCTGGCCTTCGGGGCAACCAAAGTATCAAAGCCAGAACATCGAGCCTTGGTGATGGGGCTAATTCTGGCAGGTGTGACCACCGGCAATGTGTTTGGTCCGATGATCAGCGGATTGGCCGTGAACCTGGGAGAGTGGCGCTACTTTTTCCTTGCCAATGTGGTCTTTTCTTGCATTTCGATGGCCACCGCGCTGATCCTGATGGAGCGCGAAACACAGCACAAACCGGATGAACACCTCGACCTAGCCGGAATGGGTGTGTTGTCCTTTGCCGTTTTGCTGCTGCTTTACGGTTTGGATGTGGGCGCGGACTGGGGATGGACATCCGTTCCGTTGTTGATGCTGTTTTTCATCAGTGCTGCGCTTTTCATTCTGTTCCCCAAAGTCGAAAAACGCGTGACAGAGCCGCTGCTTTTGCCGCAGATGATGCAAAACCGCGAGTTTCGCATCACCCTTGGCCTGAACATGTTCAACGTGTCCGCGGCATTTGTGGGGCTGCTGTATTTTCCCCAATACATGCAAAAGGTGCTGGGCTGGTCGACGTTTGAATCGGCACTGGGCTTGGCGCCGCTGACCGTGTTGCTTGCCGTGGGATCAATTGTTTCGGGCACGCTTTACAATGATTTCGGCCCCAAGCGGCTGCTGTTTTGGGGATATGTGATCGCAACGATCGGCGCTGCGACCATTGTCGTGCTGCCCAGTGATCTGGGGTACTTTCGCATCCTGCCCGGCATGGCGATGATCGGGCTGGGCGCAACTTTGACGGTTGGGCCGTCAGGCACTGCTGCAATGTGCGCCGTAAAGCCAGAACGGGCTGGTCTGGTTGGCGGCCTGAGCTTCATGACCCACCTGGTTTACGGCGCAATCTCTGTCGCCTGTGCCACGGCCATCATGTACGTCGTCAGCCTGTCTGAGCTTCGCCAGTATGTGGCCGCTTCGGGCATCAAGTTGACCGAAGCAGAGCTTCGCACGATCAACGGCGGAACACTTGATACGCCGTCCGCCCATGCGGTTATCAGCCGGTTGTCATCCAGCGAAGCAGAGACGGTTCAACGGGCATTGTCGGCGGCGTTTGACAGCGGGATGAGTATGGCTTTCGTCTTTTCGGCCTTGTCCGTCTCGGTCGGTCTCGTTCTGGCGCTGCTTCTCGACGAAAAAAAACTGCACCGGATCGAAAGCTGAAGCCGGGAGCCAAGGGCTGCGACATCCGCAGCCCTTACCGTTTTACTGTGACGGCCCGTTGGGGTTGAAGGCCGACAGCCCCTTCAGGATATCGATGGCATAGGCCAGCTGGTAATCCTCTTCCCTCAGCTCTGCGGTTGCCTCGGCCTTGGCGCGATCTTCTTCGATCTGGCGGATCTCATCTTCGCTCAGACTGTCATTGTTGAGGCTACCGCGCAGATCGGCCTCGGAGCGCGAACGGGCGTTGGTTTCTTCCTCTTCCGGTTCTGGCGCCGGACGGGGTTGTTCCACGATAATATCAGGGCTGACACCCAGAGCCTGAATCGACCGCCCCGATGGGGTGTAATACCGGGACGTGGTCAGGCGCATCGCACCATCACCCCGAAGCGGCATCACCGTCTGAACCGACCCTTTGCCGAAGCTTTTGGTGCCGACTACGATGGCCCGGCGATGATCCTGAAGCGCGCCCGCGACGATTTCAGATGCCGAGGCCGAACCACCATTGATCAACACGACAATGGGTTTGCCTTCCGCCAGATCGCCGGGGGTGGCATTGAAACGCTCACCCTCTTCCGGGTCCCGTCCACGGGTCGAGACGATTTCCCCTTCGTTCAGGAACGCATCCGAAACTTTGATGGCCTGTGTTAACAGACCGCCCGGGTTGTTGCGCAGGTCCAGTACGACACCATTGACCTTGTCGATGCCACCAGCTTCTTCGATCTGTTCCTTCAACCCTTCCTGTAGGTTGGGGAAAGTCTGATCATTAAAGGTCGTTACCCGCAGGACGACACTTGTGCCTTCGGTGCGGGCGCGAACGGCGGTCAGCTTGATCGTGTCACGGATAATGGTGACATCGAAGGGATCAGGTTCGCCTTCGCGCACGACGGTAATAACGATCTCGGAGCCGACCGGACCCCGCATCAGATCCACCGCCTTGTCCAGTGTCAGGCCCAGAATGCTTTCGCCATCCACATGTGTGATGAAATCTCCGGCTTCGATCCCAGCCTCGTCAGCGGGTGTGTCGTCGATGGGAGACACGACTTTGACAAAACCGTCTTCCTGCGTGACCTCAATACCCAGTCCACCGAACTCGCCCCGGGTCTGCACGCGCATCTGTTCCGCATCATCGGGCGAAAGATAACTGGAATGCGGATCAAGCGAGGTCAACATACCATCGATTGCCGCCTCGATAAGTTCTTCGGGTTCGACCTCTTCGACATATTGCGCACGGATGCGTTCGAAAATGTCACCAAACAGGTCAAGCTGTTCATAGACGCTGGCCTTGTTCACAGCCTCCTGCGCCAGCAGGGGACCTGCGATCTGTGTTGTCGCAAGAATGCCTGCCACAGTTCCGGCCAAACCGGCCATCACAAATTTCTTCATACTCGTTTATCCATCCTTGTCGGTCCGAAACCAAGTTTCCGGGTCCACCGGGGTGTTGTCTTCTCTTACCTCTATATAGAGCGTTTCTGGGCGATCAGTTCCAGTGCCATCACCGCTTGTTGACAATATTGCGCCGATTTCCGGCGTTTCACCCGGCATCAGGCCAACCGGAGTGCCTTTGGGGATCACCTGCCCGGGTTGACCATAGACCTCTTGCAAGCCCGAAAACACGAACAACAGGCCCGGTTGCGGCTCCAGAATGACAAGGTTTCCCAAATCCAGCAATGGCCCGCGATAGCGGATCGTGGCCGCAGTGGGGGATGTTACAAGCGCACGGGAACGGGTGCCGATGACCAGACCAGCGCGGGCGACCCCTGCAGCGTCCGGTTCACCGGCCTTGTGCAGCAGGATGCCCTGCACCGGCAAGGGAATCTGTCCTTTCTGATCCAAGATGCTTGCGTCAGTTTCAATGATCTCGCCTTCTGAAATCTCTGACAGACCGCTTGCAAAGCCATCCAGAGTCTCGGTCGAAGAAATCAGAATGGCCGTGCGCACCGGGTCTTCGACAAACCGACGCGGCAAATCAGTGCGGTCGGCAATCGCTTCGCTCAATCGCGTGCGGGCATCCTGCACACCGCGCAGCCCTTCGGTCAAAGTTTCCGAGGCGCTTTGTTGCAGCAGACGCAGGGTCTGAACCTCTTGCAGGTCCTCTGCCAGCGCTTGCGCTTTTGCATTGAGCCCAGGCGTCACCTCGGACAGCATCATTCCGGCCCGCGCCGCGCCCAATGGGCCTGACGGGTGCAGCATCAGCACTGGCGGCGCGGTCGTTTCGATGGTCTGCAAGATGCCAAGCAACTGCCTGACGTCCTTTTCACGCGCGCTCAATTGCGCGCTCAGTTGCGCTTCGCGTGTTGCAGCCTTGCGCAGACCGGTCCGCATCGCGCTCAGCCCGGCCTCATAGGCTTGTATCGTTTCGGTCAGCGCCCGCACCCGATCCCTTGCGCCGTCTGCTTCGCTCAGCGAGATCGACGCCTGTTCCAGCATCCTTGCCGCATCCAGCGCCGCCCGAGAAGCGTCGGTCTGGGCAAAGGCCTGACAAGCTGAAAGCAGCACAATCGCTAGGGCGGTCAGCCTCATGACAGCAGGCTTTCTCCGGTCATTTCCGGCGGTTTGGGCAGGTTCATCAAATCAAGCAGGGTCGGCGCCAGATCAGATAACCGCCCCTGACGCACCTGCGCGCCCTCTGGCCCTCCGACCAAAGCTATGGGCACCGGGTTCAGCGTGTGCGCCGTATGCGGACCGCCGGTTTCCGGATCAACCATCACTTCACAGTTACCGTGATCGGCGGTGACGATCATTGCGCCGCCTGCTTTTTCCAAGGCAGCAACGACCTGAGCCAATCCTGCATCAACGGCTTCGCATGCCTTAATCGCAGCTTGAAGGTCGCCGGTATGCCCGACCATATCAGGGTTGGCGTAATTGGTTACGATCAGGTCGTAACCTTGTTCGATCGCCTCGACAAACTTGGCTGTGACCTCGGCCGAGGACATCTCGGGTTGCAAATCATAGGTCGCAACCTTGGGTGATTTGGGCATATAGCGATCTTCACCTTTTTCAGGTGTCTCCTTGCCCCCGTTCAGGAAAAAAGTGACATGGGGGTATTTTTCGGTTTCAGCCAGCCGGAACTGACGCAACCCCTGCTTGGCGACCCATTCCCCGAGCGTGTTCACAATCGCCCGTTTCGGAAAAACCGCGGTCATATATGCGTTGTGACCGTCCGAATACTCTACCATGCCCAGCAGCGCCGACAGTTTCGGCCGCGGCCCGGTTTCGAACTCGGCAAAGCCCGGTTCACCAATCGCGCGCAGGATTTCGCGAGCACGATCTGCGCGGAAATTTAGACAGAAAAAGCCATCGCCGTCGGTGACGCCCTTGTAACCTTGCAACACGGTCGGCGTAATGAATTCGTCAGATTCAGACTGGTTGTAGGCATGGTCCACGGCATCAAGTGCGGTGCTGGCCGCCCTGCCCTTGCCGTTGATCATCGCGTCATAAGCTTCTGCGATCCGTTCCCAGCGATTGTCGCGATCCATGGCGAAATAGCGACCGCTTACCGTGACGACACGTGCCCCCTCGGGCAGCCCTTCTTCCAACTGGGAAAAATAGGTCAGCGCAGATTTTGGGGCCACGTCGCGCCCATCCGTGACCGCATGAAGGGCGACCGGAACTCCGGCATCCGTAATGGCCTTGGTTGCCGCGATGATGTGATTCAGGTGCCCGTGAACACCACCATCCGAAACCAACCCCATGAGATGAGCCGTACCCCCTGAGGATTTGACCTTGGAAATGAATGCCTGCAATGCCTTATTGTCAAAGAACGAACCGTCTTCGATGGCCAGGTCGATCTGACCCAGATCCATGGCCACAACGCGGCCCGCACCTATGTTTGTATGACCGACTTCGGAATTACCCATCTGCCCACTGGGCAGACCTACGTCCGGGCCATGCGTTGTCAGCGTGGCGTGCGGGCATTTGGCCATGATCGCGTCAAAGGTCGGCGTGTTCGCCAGATAGGGCGCATTCGCCTGTGTGTCGTCTGACACGCCCCACCCATCAAGAATGCACAGAACAACGGGTTTGGGGGTTGGCATTGAAAATCTCCGATTACTGCTCTTGGGTCTTCTTCTAGCGTCTGGCCGGCAAGGGGTGAACCATCTTTGCGGCAATTTACGCAGAATTAATCAAATGGCCTTGCGGCTTCGGTCCATCGCTGGAAGGCAGCGGTCCCCTGCATTTTTCGACGCAAAGCCAACATGGTTTTATCGGGGAAAACCCGGACGAGACTAGTCTTTGAGGTAACTCGTGTATGGCTTCGCCTTGCGGTTGCGATACTTGACCGTCAGTTCCAGCGGCGTGTCGTTTTCGTCGTAGATGCCGATCATGATGCCCGTGCCCCCGCTTCGGGTCCGCATATCGATCAACTGCTGTTCGGACCGGGTGGTGCGCTGTGACGGGCGCCGCGCCCAGGCAAACAGGTGATCGTACATTTGCGCGATGACAACCGAATGATCTGCGCTGTCACCCAGATCCACCAGTTCATCGGGGTCGTTTTCCAGATCGAACAGGATCGGCCTGTACCCGCCCTCGCAATGGATGAGCTTCCACTTTTCATTCGCGACCATGAACATCACCGCATCTCGAACCGATGCATTCAGTCGCTGCGCGATGGGGGACGCGGAATAGTCATACTCGCAAATCGCGACCTGTCGGGGCGTTTTGTCGGACTGACCATGCAGGATCGGCAGCAAAGAATGCCCCTCGAGAATATGCCCGGCTTTTTCGCCGCCTGCCAATTCCAGAAACGTCGGCGCCAGATCGATCGACTCGACCAGCGCGTCGCAGGTGGTGCCGCGCGTGACGTCCGCTTCGGGTGACGGGTCATAAATGATCAGCGGCATTTTGGTGGAGGCATCGTGGAAGAAAGTCTTCTCACCCATCCAGTGGTCGCCCAGAAAATCACCGTGATCCGAGGTCAGCACGATCATCGTGTCGTCCATCCGCCCGGTTTTCTCCATCCAGTCGAACAGACGACCCATCTGGTCATCCGCTTGTTTGATCAGCCCCATGTAAGCCGGGATCACCGCCTCGCGGACATCCTCGCGCGAAAAAGCCTGCCCGACCTTGGTGTCCATGAAGGCCTTCAGGACGGGATGGGCATTCTTTCGCTCAGCTTCCGAGCGGACCACGGGCACGACATGTTCGGGCCCGTACATCGAAGCGTAAGGTTCCGGCACGATGTAAGGCCAGTGAGGCTTGATGAAGCTGAGGTGACAGCACCACGGTCCGTCATGGCTGTCCATGAACTCGATTCCACGGGTGGTCAGATATGGTGTTTCACTGTCCTCTTCCGCGATATTTGCAGGTTCGGATGAATTTTTCAGGAACCACCCTGACAGCACGTTGCCATCGGCATCCAGACCGGAATTGGCAAAATCATGCCACGGATTGTCGCTCTCGTATCCCTTGTCTGCAAGGTAATGGTTGTATTTCTTTGCTCCGTCCGGGTCATAGAATCCGTCCGGACCCTCTGCACGCAACCCATCATCGCGTTCGAACACGTCAAACCCGCATTCCGCGACGCGGGCCCCGATGATGCTGTCGGGCTCCAGCCCAAGACGGGCCATCCCCTCGGCATCGGCGGCCATATGGGTCTTGCCGACCAGCCAGCAATCCATTCCCGCCTTGCGCAGGTGGTCGCCCAACGTGATCTCACCCACTTTGAGGGGAATGTTGTTCCATGAGGCCCCATGGGAATGCACATAGCGCCCGGTATAGGTCGACATGCGGGAACTGCCGCAAATCGGCGATTGGATATAGGCCCGGTCAAAGCGGACACCGCGCGCGGCCAGACGATCGATATTCGGAGTATGCAGATGTGGGTGCCCGTAACAGCTCAGATAATCCCAGCGCAGCTGGTCGAACATGATGAACAGGATATTCTTTGCCTTGGCCAACGCGGTGCCTCCCCGAAAGTCATGAGGACCTAGTTAGCCACTTCCGTTCGCAGAGCGAAGCAAAACTTGCTTCAGGCCTGATGTTCCATCTGTTCCAGCATCTTCCTGGCACGTTTGCACTGCAACTGATCGCGCAGCGGGCTGTCCGGGTCGACATCCTTTTGACACACAACGCATTTATCGGCACCCGAGATCGCATTCAGGCCACCGCAGCTGCCTTTGATGGTCTTGCCCATCAGCATGACACCCAATGACATACCGACCATGACAAGCGCCAAAAGAATAAAGGCCAGAATAAAAGTGCTCATCTCGGTTCCTGCCTGTCAGTTGGTTCCCAAAGCGTCTTTGAACGCGGTACTGTGCGAAGTAATATACGCATCTTCGCCGCCTGTCACATCCCGCGAAATGAAGTACACGGCAAGTTTATACTTTTCCGCAATGTCCATTCCCTTCTCCTGACCCAAAGCCAGCATGGCCGTTGCCCAGGCATCCGCCAACATTGCGTTTTCCGCCAGGACCGTGACAGAGGTCGTGCGATGTGTGATCGGGCGTCCCGTGGTCGGATCGATGATATGCGAATAACGCACGCCGTCCTGTTCGAAGAAATTCTTGTAATCGCCCGAGCTGGCCATGCCGCGATCATCCAGGGAAACGATCAATTGAATGCCCTGAGCGCCCGTTTCAGGCTTTTCGATGCCAATGCGCCAGGCTTCGCCCTGCTCATTCTTGCCTTTGGCAACAAGATCACCGCCGATCTCGACAAGGTAATCGTCGATACCGGCATACTGCAAAGCGCCGGCAATCGCATCGATGCCATAGCCCTTCGCAATCGCCGACAGGTTGATGCCCACCTGCGGATCAGCCTTCGACAGCGTGCCGGCTGCGGTGTCGAGCGTCAGCAAACGGGCTTGCCCGACGCCGCTCAACGCGGCCTCAATTTCGGCATCCGAGGGCACCGGATCCTCGGGCTTGCGTGGGCCAAAGCCCCAAAGTTCGATCAGCGGGCCCAGAGTTACATCAAAAGTCCCACCGGTTTTTTCGTGCACGTCATTGGCGGCCGAAAGGACCAATGCGAGTTCGTCCGAGACCGGAACGGGGGCTGTGCTGGTTGACGCTGAAAAAACGGACACCTCGGATTCTGGATCCCAGTTGGACATTTTGGCGTTCACCTCGGCCAGCGTCTCTTCGACGGCCGCGGCCAATGCGGCCTCATCAAGATCTTCGCCGATCGCGGTTATGTTGAAGGTCGTGCCCATTGTTTCGCCCGACAGACGAACCACCTCGGGTTCTTTGTCGAACAAACAGCCGGAAAGAAGGGTGGCAACGGCCAGTAAAGGCATAAGACGCATCGGGCGATCTCCGGGAAATTCTGTGCCCGGCATATGCCAGTGGCCCCCGCCAGAGTCAAACTGCGATCACATCTTCAGCGGCAGGAAACCCAGCACCAAAAGGCCGACCCCCGCCGGCACGCCGAACAACCACGCACGTTTTTGCCAACCGGGCGGCTGTTGCTTCCACGCCATGCGGAAATTGTGGCCACAAACAACAACGGTAAAGAAGATCAATGCCGCTAGGGGTGGCGTAAGATAGAGTTCACTCAATGGCTTGAACGTCCTTTCCGGGCCCGCGTTTTTGCCGATCGGCGCAATTGCACCCTATACAGGTCGTTTAGCTGCGCTAAGGTAAAAGGGAAAGACTTTGCAAGAACCACAAGGAGATTGCCCATGGCTCCAACCTCTTACCAGTCGCCTTCGCGTGGCGACAAGGCTGACAAGACGACGTACAGCCAGTCTGCGGAATCGAACCTGTCGCATTCGCAGACAACCGTGGCCAAGCTGCTTGAAGGTAAAGGGGACGCGGTGTTTTCGGTGCGGCCAAATGACACCATCCATTCTGTGGTCAACACGCTGAAGGAAAAGCGGATCGGTGCAGTTCTAGTGACGGATCAGAACGGGGCATTGCAGGGGATTTTGTCAGAACGCGACATCGTTCGGCGCATGGCAGACACACCCGGCCAGACCCTTCCGCAATCGGTCGAAGATCTCATGACCAGGGATGTTAAGACCTGCACACCGGACGATCTGCTGAATGAAGTTCTGAAAACAATGACCGAGGGTCGTTTTCGCCATATGCCGGTGCTGCGCGACGGTCACTTGTGCGGCGTCATCACGATCGGAGACGTTGTCCACTTCCGCCTTAAAGAGCTGGAATATGAAGCGCTTCGCATGAAGCAAATGATCGTCGGTTAACGGCCCACTGTTCACACGGTCGAGGTGAACCGAACACTTCCGGCGTTGATCTCGGCGGCTGTCAACCGACCCGAAGCGAAAGCGCCCGTGTCAAGCGACACCACCCGGTTCCTGACCCGGGGGAGGTCCACGATGGTGTGGCCATGCACCACCCATTGACCATCACTGCGGGCCAGCCTGGGAAACATGGGATGTCCCCAGAGGCAAATCTGGCGATCCTGGGCCTCAGCCGGATGTCGGGGGTCCAGCGCCGCATGAACGAAAGTGACGTTGCCAGTGGTCCAGGTCAAAGGCCGGTCGGCAAGCCAGTTGATTAGGCTTTCCCCCATCTTAAGGCGAAGATCATCCGCCAGTTTTCGAATCTGCTGGTTGTTGTCGATATCCCCGGGCGGTTTCAACCCGAAAGACGCCAGTGTATGTACACCCCCATTTTGAAACCAAAGCCGGGCGTTGCGTTCCGGCGCCTCCAGGAATTGCAACAGAAACTCTTCGTGGTTTCCAAGAAGACATTGAACGCGTCCTCCTGACGTCTCGCTCAGGTGAAACAGGTGGCGCAGCACCTGCGCGCTGTATGGCCCCCGATCAATGTAATCTCCGACAAAGACCAGCAAGCTCTGATCGTCCAGTCGGGGCAACAACGCCTGCAACAAGTCCAGACGACCGTGAATATCGCCCACGGCCGTCACTTTCTCGGCCGGAGCGATGTCGCAAGACACTGCATTCATTGTCCGCCCCGCCCTGCGGTCGAACCACCGTCTGATCCAGTTCGTAATCATACATGTTGATCCCTATCCTTCTCGCCCATTGGCGGCAATGAGCATCTGATTGAATCAGCAAAGAGTTGACCAATGACGTCTGGATGTTCGATATGACCTTCAGCGCAGTTCAAAATGTTTGACCCGGCATCAGGGGCAGAACCTTTTGTTCGGCGATGATAGTGCAGGGCGTTTTGAGGGTTCTATGAAACGGGTTTTGATTACGGGCTCTGCGGGGTTCATCGGGTTCCATCTGGCGAAGCTGCTGTTAGAGGAGGGGTTCCGCGTGCATGGATACGACGGGATGACGGATTACTATGATGTGGTCCTGAAACAGCGTCGGCATCAAATTCTGCTTCAGACACCCGGGTTCACGGCAACCGAGGATCGGTTGGAAAATTTTGATCGGTTGATGCAGGTCGCCGAAGAATTTCAGCCGGAAGTCATTGTTCATCTGGCGGCTCAGGCCGGTGTGAGACACAGTTTGGACCATCCCCGCAGCTATGTTGAATCGAATGTCGTTGGAACATTCAACGTGATGGAAATTGCACGGCAACATAAGGTGGATCATCTTTTGATGGCATCGACCTCTTCCATTTACGGTGCCAACGAAGACATGCCGTTTACCGAGACGGAAAAAGCCGACACCCAACTGACCATCTATTCCGCGACAAAGAAGGCGAATGAGGCGATGGGGCATTCCTATGCGCATCTTTGGGATTTGCCGACGACCATGTTCCGCTTCTTTACCGTCTACGGCACCTGGGGACGGCCGGATCTGGCGTATTTCAAATTTGTCGCCGCCATCCTGGATGGCCGCCCGATCGACATTTACAATCACGGCGACATGCACCGGGATTTCACCCATGTCCAAGACCTTGTACGCGGCATCAGATTGCTGATCGATGTGCCTCCGGTGCGGCCAGCCAGCCGTGAGGGTATCGAGGACGGAGACAGCCTGTCCCCCGTCGCGCCCTACCGCATCGTGAATATCGGCAACGGAGAAAAAGTGCGCCTGATGGATTTCATCGAAGCCATCGAACAGGCCGTGGGGCAGAAGGCGATCAAGAACTTCATGCCGATGCAGATGGGTGATGTTCATGCCACCTGGGCGGACAATCGGCTGCTACAAAGACTGACGAACTATCGTCCCCGGACAGACCTGAAAGACGGCATCACCCAGTTCGTTGCGTGGTACCGAGATTATTACGGAAAATAACGTAGGCCTATCGCCAAATGAAAGAACCGGCGTCTTCAACGCCGGTTCTTTTTTGTTCCTTACCCGCCGAAATCGTCGAGCATGATGTCTTCGCGGTCCACGCCCAGATCCAGCAGCATGTTGATGACCGACTGGTTCATGATTGGCGGACCACACATGTAGTATTCGCAATCCTCAGGCGCTGGGTGGTTCTTGAGGTACTCTTCGAACAATACGTTGTGGATGAAGCCGGTATAGCCTTTCCAATTGTCCTCGGGCTGCGCGTCCGACAAGGCCACGTGCCATTCGAAATTGTCGAATTCTTCAGCCAGACTGTCGAAGTCTTCGACAAAGAACATCTCTTTCTTCGACCGCGCACCGTACCAGAAGCTGATCTTGCGGTTGCGGTTCTGAAGACGCTTGAGCTGATCAAAGATATGGCTGCGCATTGGTGCCATACCGGCGCCGCCGCCAATAAAGACCATCTCTTTGTCAGTTTCACGGGCAAAGAATTCGCCGAATGGGCCTGAAATGGTGACCTTGTCACCCGGCTTCAGGTTGAAGATGTAGGACGACATCTGACCCGGCGGAATGCCTTCGGACCCCGGCGGCGGCGAGGCTACGCGGACGTTCAGCATGATCATGCCTTTTTCGTCCGGGTAGTTGGCCATCGAATAGGCGCGCTCGATGGGTTCGGTCACCACCGATTCATATTGCCACAGATTGAAGCGATCCCAATCCTCGCGATATTCCTCTTCAATGTCGAAATCCGTGTATTTCAACTGGTGTGCTGGTGCTTCGATCTGGATGTAGCCACCGGCGCGGAAGTTCACATCCTCGCCCTCGGGCAGGTCCAGGATCAACGCCTTGATGAAGGTCGCTACGTTTTCGTTCGACCGAACGGTACATTCCCATTTCTTGACGCCGAATACTTCCTCCGGAACTTCGATATCCATGTCCTGCTTGACCGCCACCTGGCAAGACAGGCGATCACCACATGACGCTTCACGTTTCGTGATATGGCTTTCTTCGGTCGGCAGGATCGACCCGCCCCCCGAATGCACCCGCACCCGACACTGCGCACAGGTGCCGCCGCCACCGCAGGCCGAAGGGACAAACAGCTTCTCGGCAGCCAGTGTCTGTAGCAGCTTGCCACCTGCCGGAACGGAAATCGTCTTTTCGCCGTTGATCGTAATGTTGACGTTTCCAGTCGATACCAGCTTGGATCGGGCGGCCATGATGATGGCCACCAATGCCAGAACGATTACGGTGAAAAGAGCTACGCCTAAGGTAAAGGTTTCCATCAACGCCCCCTTACAGTTTCACGCCCGAGAAGGACATGAAGGCCATAGCCATCAGACCTGCGGTAATGAAAGTAATGCCCAGACCTTGCAGACCATCGGGAATGTCCGAATATTTCAGCTTTTCCCGTACTCCGGCCATTGCGGTGATTGCCAGTGCCCAGCCAAAACCGGAAGACAAGCCATAAGTCGCCGCCTCGGCAAAGTTATAGTCACGCTCCACCATGAACAGCGACCCGCCAAGGATGGCGCAGTTCACCGTGATCAGTGGCAGAAAGATCCCCAGCGCGTTGTAAAGCGGTGGGAAATACTTGTCCAAAACCATCTCGAGGATCTGCACCATCGCCGCGATCACGCCGATATAGGAAATCAGGCCAAGGAAGGTCAGGTCCACATCCGGGAACCCGGCCCAGGCCAGCGCGCCCGGTTTCAGCAGAAAGTTCAGCAGCAGGTTGTTGGCAGGTACGGTGATGGCCTGCACGACCATGACCGAAATCCCCAGCCCCAGCGCTGTCGAAATCTTCTTTGACACGGCGATGAAAGTGCACATGCCAAGAAAAAAGCTGAGCGCAAGGTTTTCGACAAAGATGGCCTTTACGGCCAGTGAGATCAGACCTTCCATCAGTGGGCCTCTACCTGCTGAATTTTGTATTCACGCTCTTCCACCTGGTTCGGCTTCCATGTGCGGAAGGCCCAGATGATCAGACCGATGATGAAGAACGCCGAGGGCGGTAACAGCAGCATGCCGTTGGGCACGTACCAGCCGCCGTTGTTGACGGTTTCCAGAATCGTGACGCCGAACAGCGACCCCGCGCCAAACAGCTCGCGAATGAAGCCGACCAGCAGCAGGATCAGACCATAGCCCATGCCGTTGCCCATTCCGTCGATGAAGGACGCAACCGGAGGGTTCTTCATCGCAAATGCCTCGGCGCGACCCATCACGATGCAGTTGGTGATGATCAGGCCGACGAAAACCGACAGGGTTTTCGAAATCTCGAAAGCATAGGCTTTCAGGATCTGGTCCACCAGGATCACCAACGACGCGATGATCACCATCTGAACGATGATCCGGATCGAACCGGGGATCTGGTTGCGCAGGCATGAAATGAAGAACGACGAAAACGAGGTCACGAAGATCACCGCCAGCGCCATCACTATCGACACTTGCAGCGATGATGTCACCGCAAGCGCCGAACAGATGCCCAGCACCTGCAATGTGATCGGATTGTTGTCGACAAGCGGGTCGACCAGCATCTCTTTCTTGGTCTGGGACATCAAATCTCTCCTGCTTGAAGTTTGGCCAGGAAGGGACCATAGCCCGCATCGCCCATCCAGAATTTCACAAGGTTGTCGACGCCGACCGAGGTCAGCGTGGCCCCCGCCAACGCATCCACATAGAAATCTGGCCCGGCGGCGGGCTGCGATTTGGCAACGGTGATTTGCAGATCACCTGCTTCGTCGCGCAGCTTTTTCCCGTTCCACAAGGCTTTCCAGCGCGGGTTGTCCACCTCGGCCCCAAGACCCGGAGTTTCACCATGCTGATAGAATTGCAGGCCGTAGATATCGTTGCCGTTGTTTTCAAGCGCGATAAACCCATAGAGCGTCGACCACAGGCCGTATCCGTGCAGAGGCAGGATCACCTTGTCCAGATCACCCGCATCATCGCGCAGCAGATAGATAACACGGTACTTGGATTTGCGGCCGATACCGGCTGGGTCATTGTCCAGCGCGACGCTCAGCTCTGGATCGCTGGCGGCGGCGATGTCGTCAAACGTAGTCGGATCAAACTGATCATCGACGAAGGTGCCTGTGGACAGCTCCAGCACACGTGGTTCGAAGGCGGCAAAAGCCTCTGTTACGTCGATGCCCGGTTCGAACACGCCCGCAACTTGCAGAACGTTTACCTGTTTGTCCTTCAGGCGGTTGGCCTCTTGCACCGGGCGCAGGCTGACTGCGGCCGCAGACACTACCATCGAGGCGACCAGACAGACGGCAACGGCGATGAAGATCGTCTTGCCAACAGAATCCGGCGACGCCGCCAGGAATTTGGCCAATGCGCCCTTGGGTGCCTCGTTTTGATCTGGGGATTGCGTATCAGACATGGCGACGCGCCCTCCGTTTGATGTTGGCTTGCACGACGAAATAATCGATCAGCGGTGCAAAGACGTTGCCGAACAGGATTGCCAGCATCATCCCTTCGGGGAAAGCCGGGTTGATCACGCGGATCATCACGACCATGACTCCGATCAAAGCGCCGTAGATATAACGCCCTACATTGGTGTGGCTGGCCGAAACCGGTTCCGTCACCATAAAGGCCAGCCCGAAAGCGTAACCGCCCAATACGATATGCCAGTACCACGGCATCGCGAACATCGGGTTGGTATCCGATCCGATCAGGTTCAACAGCAGGGTAAAGCCGATGGTGCCCCCCAGACAGCCCACAATCAGGCGGTAGTTGGCGATCCTGGTCATCAGAAGGAAAGCCAGACCGATCATGCAGGCCAGTGTCGATGTTTCGCCAAAGCTGCCCTGAATGGTGCCGAAAAACGCGCTCGACCAGGTGATGCCTTCGGCGGCCAGTGCCTGCACACCTTCGGCCGCAGACACGCCCAATGCAGTTGCGCCCGAGAACCCGTCAACGGGTGTCCAGACCGCATCCCCCGACATCTGCGCCGGATAGGCGAAATACAAAAACGCCCGCCCCACAAGCGCGGGGTTGAGAAAGTTCTTGCCGGTGCCGCCGAACACTTCCTTACCGATCACGACGCCGAAGATGATGCCCAATGCCACCTGCCACAGGGGCGTCGAAGCAGGCATGATCAGCGTGTAAAGCATTGATGTAACAAGGAAGCCTTCGTTCACCTCATGGCCGCGCACGGTGGCAAAGATGACCTCGAAGATACCGCCCGCGACAAGCGTGACGATGTAGATCGGAAGGAAATACATCAGACCATGCATGACGTTGGCAAAGATGCTGGACGGGTCCAGCGAAATCCCGAACATCTGCAACAAAGCAATCCGCCAGCCGGTGGCCGATTCCGGCCCCAGCAAAGCAATCGCCGAGTTCGCCTGATAGCCGGTGTTCCACATCCCCCACAGGATGCAGGGGATCGTCGCGATCACGACATAGGTCATGATCCGCTTCATATCCACATAGGACCGCGCGTGCGGCGCCACTGTGGTCACGGTTTTTGGAGTGTAGATGAAGCTTTCCACCATCTCGTAGATGGGGAAGTACTTTTCGTACTTGCCGCCCTTGGTAAAGTTCGGCTCGATCCTGTCAAAGAAGCTGCGCAAACCCATTCGGCTCAGCCCTCCTTTTCAATTTTGCTCAGGCAGTCGCGAAGCGCCAGCCCGTATTCATATTTTGCCGGACAGGCAAAGCCCACAAGGCCCAGATCCTCTTCGTCCAGCTCCAGCGCACCCAGGGCTTGGGCAGTGTCCGTATCCATTACCAGCAGCGCCCGCAGCAACTGAGTGGGCAGATAGTCCTGCGGCATCAGGTCTTCGAAAACACCTGTGGGCACCATGGCCCGACGCCCGCCGTTCAGGTTGGACGTGAAGGCATACAGCTTCTTGGCGAATGCCGAACCCAATACAGGCTGGACCGCGTATTTCGACGGCATCGGACGAATCCAGCCCAACGGGATTTGATCGGGATCTTCACGGATGATGCTGATCTGGCGCGCGAACCGGCCCAGATAGGCGGTCGGGCCGTCTGCGCGCCGGCCCGACAGGATCGAACCCGAAATGACACGGGGCGTGCCGTCCACATCGACTTCGTCGCGGGTCAGATCGTCAGTTGATGCGCCCATCACGGTACGGATCAAACGCGGTTGACGCGCACCCGGCCCCGTCAGGGCAATCACGACATTCGGATCCAGATGGCCGGTCAGCATCAGGCGGCCAATGGCGATGACATCCTGATACCCGATGGTCCAGACCTGCTTGTCGCCTGCAAGGGGTTCGAGGAAGTGAATATGCGTTCCGGCCAGCCCCGATGGGTGCGGGCCTGCGAAAGATGCAGCTTCGACACCGGCGACATCTGCGCCGGGTATCGTGTCACCCTCTTTTTGGCAAAGATAGGTTTTGCCCTCGGTCAATGTGCTGACTGCCGCCAAACCGGCGGTAAATTCTTCGGCCGCCTCGGCAATGATTGTGGCAGCGTCAGCGGCCAACGGGTCACTGTCCATGGCGGTGACAAAGATCGCATCCGGTTTGGCGCCGGGGTTCGGCATTTTCGAATAGGGACGCGTGCGGAACGACGTCCACAGGCCGGCGGCGCACAGCTTGGCCGTCACGCCTTCGGCGCTGTCGGCATCCCCTATGCCCGAGAAATCAACACCGGCGTCATTGACATCTGTCACTTCGATCACGACGCTTTGCAGCACCCGACGGGCACCACGGTTGATCGCGACGACCCTGCCACTTACCGGTGCGACCATCATCGCGTCAGGCGCGTCCTTGTGACAGAACAGCGGCGCGCCACGTACAACGCTGTCGCCTTCCTGCACCAGCATCTTGGGTTTCAGGCCGATGTAGTCACCGCCCAGGACGCCAACGGTCGAGTATTCCGGGCCCGGGTGAATGGTCTGGTCAGGAGCGCCTTCCACCGGCAGATCCAGCCCCTTTTTCAGTTTGAAAGTTTGCATGTTGCTACGTTCTTCCAAGCCTCTTTTCTGCGCCAGCTCTGCCAACGCCCTTTCGGGGTCATGCAATAGCGCGGTTTTTTTGAACCTCCGTCGCAAAAGCGTCGAAAACGGTCCAAAATCCGCAGGCGTATTTCCGATCAAGGACCCTTTACGCGGGGAAGGTCACAAACGCAAACCTGTTACCGCCAAAACTTGAGGATGAACCACACAATCCTTCGATTGATCGGTCATTTCCTCTGAATCCATGGCGTATAATTGCATATCGCGCCCACCAAGGTTCCAGTGTAAGCAACCGGAATGGAAAAAGACACAGATTTGGAAATCTTTCTGGTTGCCACGCCGGGCCTCGAAGCGCCTCTTGGTGACGAGGCGGAACTCAACGGATTCGCGCAGGTCAGAACTGTACCCGGCGGGGTGACATGCCGGGGTTCATGGCCCGAGGTCTGGCGCGCCAACCTGACACTGCGCGGCGCCAACAAGGTTCTGGTGCGACTGGGCAGTTTCCCCGCCGTGCACCTTGCCCAATTGGACAAACGTGCTCGGAAATTTCCTTGGGGCACCGTTTTGCGTCCTGACGTGCCGGTCAAGGTGGACGCCATCAGCCGCAAATCCAGAATTTATCACGCCGGTGCAGCGCGTCAGAGGATCGAGCGGGCAATATCCGAGACATTGGGCACCTCGATTTCATCCGAGGCAAACCTTCGGGTCTTGCTTCGAATCGAGAAAGACATCTGCACGATCTCGGTCGACAGTTCCGGCGAGCTGTTGCACAAACGCGGTCACAAGGAAGCCATTGCCAAGGCCCCAATGCGCGAAACAATGGCCGCCATGTTCCTGAGAGAGTGTGGCTACTCGGGCGATGAACCCGTACTGGACCCGATGTGCGGATCCGGTACCTTCGTGATCGAGGCCGCCGAGATCGCTCTGGGTCTGCGCCCTGGCCGCTCCCGCAGTTTTGCATTCGAGGACCTGGCGGGCTTTGACCCTGATCAGTGGCAGGAAATGCGGCAGGAAACGAAGACGGCGGAATGCGCGCTTACTTTCTACGGCTCGGATCGCAACTCGGGCGCGGTCGACGCGGCGACTGCCAATGCCGAAAGGGCGCAAGTCGCTGCTGTGACGCAGTTTCAACAGCGTTCCGTCAGTGACATAAAGCCCCCCGAAGGTCCTGCGGGGCTGGTCATTGTGAACCCGCCCTACGGGGCGCGGATTGGTGACGAAAGACGCTTGCGTTCGGTCTATGGTGCGATGGGCAAGACCTTGATGAACCGGTTCCGGGGATGGCGGGTCGGCGTGATCACCAGCGCTCCGGGGCTTGCCCGGGCCACACGTCTGCCTTTGCTGGCGCCAGGACCGGTCGTCGACCATGGTGGAACCAAAATTCGTCTGTACAAAACAGATCGCTTGCCGTGATTGCCTGGGACGCTTCACAACCAATTCATGACGATGGCTGCGCGGGCGAGAGCGGACAAGAAAACCACAGGGTTTCCGTTGCAAAGGGGGGCGATTCCCTTGTCTCTCAACGTGCCTGTGAACCTCTCGACGTCTTGGCACCGGTGCAATCGTGACCTGCCCGGCAAGGGCGAACAAGTTGGCGGAAACTCTTGCTTGCCGATCAACCAGAAGAACGCAGACAAGCAACCGCTCGTTTTTTCGAATCGTGAAGACCTGCTCAAATTACCGGGTTCCGACCTTATCGGTGCGCCGCCCTTTTTTGGTTGTTGCGTTCGAAAGATTCGAGTGATCGAAATACAGAATCCTCTTGCGCATCAGACACGCCGCGTATAGATCACCCGCCACGGTCGGAGTGTAGCTCAGCCTGGTAGAGCACTGTCTTCGGGAGGCAGGGGTCGTGAGTTCGAATCTCGCCACTCCGACCAGATCAACTGCTTGATGTTCAACGACATCTCCAAGCGGTTGTACGCAACGCAAGCTCGTTGTTCGTCTTATCGCTGCACGTCCGCTGCACTTAGCACTTCAAAGGCCCGCCATCTGCTGCACCAAGCGCGTCCCTCATCGCACAAGGAGAGATGCGAGATGGCGACGATCAACAAGCGACCAAGCGGTAAGTGGCAAGCGACGGTTCGACGTGCAGGCCGCAGTGCGAGCAAGACGTTCACGAAACGAGCCGACGCCGTGAAGTGGGCCAGAGATACCGAGACCAACGCCGAGCGATCGGATGTCTTCGGTCAGCGTAAGTTGGTGGGTGCCGATGCAGTACCAGAGTTAGCTTTGGCCGATGCCCTGCATCAGTTGGCGGACGAGCAGGCTGGCGAACGGTGGCGGTTGCACGCACTGGCGCGGACGAGGATGGCAAAGTTACGCATCGACGTGCTCACGGTTGATGACATCGTGCAGTGGCGTGACCTGCGCATGCGAGATGCTAGGCCATCGACTGTGGTACGCGAGTTGTCACTGATACAAACGGCCATCGACAGGCAGCTCGGTGACAGAGCCAACACAAGTATGAACCCGGTGCGGCACGTAAAGCGACCGCGCGTCGACGACCGGCGCGAGCGTAGACTCACAGACCACGAGTGGCAGCAGCTGCTCGATGCTGCCGGGAAGTGTTTGAACCCGTTGATGCGCCCGCTACTCGTACTGGCGCGCGAGACAGCGATGCGCCGAGGCGAGCTGCTGTCGATGGAGTGGTGCAACGTTGACCTTGATACATGCACCGTGTTGCTACCGAAGACCAAGAACGGACACGCAAGACTGGTCCCACTGTCGCCACGTGCCGTTTCCGTTCTTTCCCAGTTGCCCCGTGACGATGGACGTGTCCTGCCGATAACCACAAACGCTGTGCGACTAGCTTGGCAACGTCTACGTGCGCGTGCTGGCGTCGACGACATCCGACTACACGATCTGCGGGCGCAAGCAGCGACCGACAAACTACTCGACGGTTGGTCGGTCGCCGAAGTTCAAGTTCTGACCGGCCACCGTGACGCGGGCGTGCTGCTCGAACGATACGCGAGACTACGTGCGACGGACGTTGTCGCAAAGATGCGAACTATGCACGATGCCGAGTGACACCGCACGCGCTCCCATGCACTGTATGTTGTGTCATGCAGCCTGCGTCCGGCCTCATGGCACAAGATATAGATATGGATGGCTTGACCTTGGGTCTAGGATGGACTAGGATGGCTTTCAGTCAGAACGTAAGTCAGACCAAAGAACACGACGTCCGATCACTTTCGTAGAAGTGGCGTCGCGGAGGCTGCATCCAACCTAAGTGGAGCAGCCATGCAAACCTTCAAAGACGATATCTTCCTTACCACCACCGAACTTGCAGACCGTTGGAAGGTCAGCGCAAAGTGGCTTGCAAACCAGCGTAGCGCACGCAACTCGCCAGTGCCGTTCACCAAGATCGCAGGTGCAGTGCGCTACAAGCTGATCGATGTGCGCGACTACGAACACAAACAACGGGAAGTGCAGACCGACAGGCAGCCGGGATGCGTGCGATGAACGTGCTTGCCGACCAGTTGGACAAACTGAACGTACATCCTGATGACCGCGAGTTACTAAACAAGATCGCAGCACGTTTCGACTGCGTGACTGATGGCGGATGCATCGTCGTGACGGGCAACCACGGAGACAACGGCAGACCTCAGATCGGTATCGACAGAAGCAAGATGCGGATAGCCCGGTTTATCGTCGCTTGCCGTGATGATCTGAACATGCGCGATGAGTGGGACACCCGGCACACATGCAACAACCGCGCTTGCGTCAACCCTGATCACTTGATGCATGGCACACGACAGCAGAACGCGCTTGACCGATACGAACAGGGCACGGCACCTATCGGTGATCGTGCACCGAACGTGAAGTTGACCGCCGAACAAGTCTGGCAAGTGCTGGACTTGGTCGGCGCTGGCACCGTGTCACTGACCGAGATCGCACAGCGGTTCGAGTGCAGTCTGACTACGATCAGCAACATCAAGCACGGCCATACTTGGGGACACATCTGGGACGCTTGGCACGACAACGTCCACACGTCCCCAAGGGGCGGCTTCGCCGGGACCGATACCGGTTCTGCAGGAGAACGGTTCGATGGCTGTTGAGGGGCGCAGATGGGTTCTAAGGCACGTAACGCGCGCGCTGCCCTGCAAGCACTTCGAGATCAAGCTCGTGACGCAGCCGAGCGATGGAACCCATGGACGATGCATCAAGACGATGATGATGTCGCCCGACGAGTTGATCAGCGAGTGGAAGCAGTTCGGAAGACGGTCGGCACAAGGGCTAAACGTGTTCATGCGTCCGGTCGGCGGCCCGGTGCACGTACTGCTCGACTTGGACACAGCCGGCACGCTCGATGAAGTGCTGAGCCTGATGGCCTACGACGGCATAGTGCCGTCGCTTGTCGTCGAGACATCGCCGGCACGCGCGCAAGTGTGGTGTTCGCTGCCGGGGCGCGAGCAACCTGTCGAAGTTCACCGAGCAACGTCTAAACTGCTCGCCGAGCGCTACTGCGGAGACCCCGGGAGCGCGAAACCGTCGCAGCCGGGTCGTTTGCCGGGAACGATGAACCCGAAGCCAAGCCGGGCGATGACTGATGGCGCGCCGCCTCTCGTGATGATCCGGTCAAGCGGCGAGAGCCACGGCACCAAACTTCCATCGTGCTTCAGGCCGTCGAACAGGCTGCTGGCAGAAGCTCTGTTAAGAGCAGAACGGCATACACAAGAAGGAGACGAAGCTGCGCCAGTGCATGTTGATGCTCTAGCCGAGCATGCGGACGACATCGCGGAAGTCGCAGAGATGCTGGCAGATGCAGTTGAACGGCATGGCGGTGATCGCAGCCGCGCCGACTTCGAGATGGCGTGCGTTATGCTGCGTTCAGGCGACCGTCCTGAACATGTCGCCGCTATGCTGATGGAAACGAGTGAGAAGGCACAGGAGCGCGCAACTCGTCAGACGGATGCTGGCGTGCGGTATGTCGAACGAACTGTGCGGCGAGCGATGCAGGCCGTTTGCGGCAGCGGTAGAGTGAAGGCAGGAAAGCGATGATCTCCGAGCGTGCTCCGAAACTTCGCCGCCTTGTCGAGGTGACCATAGATCAGATCGAGTCGTTGACCGAACGGGCCGCTTGGCTACGGGAGAGGGCTGAGATCGTCGAGAGGGATGCCAGGGCAACTTTTGGGATGCCGCTAACCGTGAGCAGGGTTTTTGCCGATGGTATGCGTTATCTTAGAAAAGGCCTTGCCCAAGCATCTGTTCTACTTGGATATCTCTTCGAGAAAGTTGCCCTGAGAGATAACTTTTCGACACCTAAGTTGCCAACAGATGCAACCTTTTGCGAAGGGCGCAGCAGCATGGGCTTTGATCGATGTCTGTGACCGGATCAAGCCGCAGGTTCGCGGAAGTGCGCCGAGACGCAAACAGCATCACTACACGCGTCAACCTAGTGTCCAACGCAGGTGACGATCTGATGCCGCCGCGTTCTTGGGTGAAGGCTGCCTTCGATGTGTTTGACGCGCTCGTTGACAGTTCACGAGATGCCCGTCTGGTTTTGGCTCACCTCGTGCGTCGGATGAGTATGGACACACCCTATGTATCGGTGTCATGCGTCGAGATCGCTGCAGCTCTGGAGTTATCCAAACCGAGAGTGTCCAAAGCTGCCAAGGAACTTGGCGCACTTGGACTTGCCCGATACACAGTACGGGGCAAGCGCTGGGAGATAGAACCAGCACTGGTGCAGTTTGGAAACGTGCTCCGTGACCCTGAGTTTGCCGCGTTTATGGAAGCACAGAGAGCTGAAAGCGAGGTTCCGTTCCCACCCGACAACGCGCGAGATGTTCGTCACGAGCCGGTAGTCATCGAGGAACCAAGAGCGTGCATCGACGAGGCTGACCGGGCCAAAAAGGAGGCGGGCACTTGATCAACCGAAAAGCAAGACGAAAGGCTGCAAGCGGTGCGAACCGAGCCGATGTCGCGGCTTTCTGTCGTTTGGAGGAAAGAAGACTCTCCGGCGTACCGGCGGTTCGGATCTCCGACGAGGCGGCCATGCTAGCTTTGCTGCAGGCATCGCCCGCTGCCCGACGTCTTGTACTGGGGATGGTGCTGCACATCATGAAAACGGGCGGCCGCCCTCACTGTGTCTTTGAAGATGCTGTGAGGGCGGTCGGAGGGCGAGCACTATCATGGCGGACGGTTGAAGAACTACATCAGCAAGGTATCCTTCGCTTCGAGCGTGGAGCGACTGTTTTGCATCGTGTGTTCAGTGGCACAGGAAAGCAGTGGGCGCGTATCGCCGAAAACAGCCTCACGTGCGACGCACCATATGATATCTCTCAAGTCGGTAACAACATTGTTGCTTTTGAGAGCGCCGCTGGATGACTTGTCGTGCGTTTGCCTACAAAGTGGGACTTTGACTTTAGGTGACACAAAGCGCTACATCGAGCCTCATCTGGCCCACAACTGATCCCGCCGAAGGCGTCCGAAGGGACGTGTGCATGTCGGCATAGAAGTACGTGTAGGGATACCAACGACTTTGCCAAAGTGACTCAGTAGTCACAGTGAAACGTGCGGGGCGTAAGCTGTTCTTTTCTTGGAAGTCACACGCATACCAAAAGTGCGAAAGGATATCGCCGGAAGTTCAAACAAAGTGGTCCTTTGCATCGCTAAGTTATCTAGCTTTGCGACGACCTCTAAAACTCCTGCCTAAAGAACGCCGGCTTGGGTTAAAACTCCCTGCCTTTGTTTTTGAAGTTCATCTTTTTGAGATAGTCGGTGGCGCTTCTCAGGACCTCGTCGGGTACATCTTGCACGTGGGCTAACCTGTTTCGGACCGACATGACCTCATATAGTTGGTTCTTCTCTTCCGGGGTGAAGGGCCCTTCGCTGATAAGGTCGGTATAGTTTCCGCTTCTTTGACCGCTCCGTTTTCTGCTCGAGCCAGAAAACCGAGAGAAGAAGATCGAGAAAACAAGAAAGAACTCTTTGGCAAGATCGTTCTCGTGGAAGACCGAAGGCGCGTCGTCTGCTCCTTGGACAAACTCGAGCCACTCGCGAACCGTTTCTATGACCCTTTCAGCCTCGTGGCGCTCAACCACGCGTGCGGTGTGCGAAACATCGTTTCTGATCTTTTTTGCAGCCTTATAGTCTTCCCACAGCGACGAGTTTTTATCGACAGCTTTGCCGAGGGCGAAGGCTCCGATCGGGTGTAGGCGATCTTCAAAACTGAACTTCGTCTTTGACTTCAGCCACTGTACAAGTTCGCTCGGAAGCTTTGCTTGGTTCTCTAACTGGCTGAAAACAACGTCTGCCACTCTTTCTTCTAGAGCGGTGAAGGCCTCCATGACCGCGGCACGATACTGACCGATATCCAAAAGATCTTCCGCGTTTTTGATCAGTTCATCGACAGTCAGTTTTTGCGAGTTGCCCATGTCGTTACTCATCACGCGATGTTGCTTTCGCGTGCTTCTCGCATCGCCCGGTTAAACATGTGCTTGATGACGCGCTCACGCACCTCCCCGTCCTGCATAAAGATGTTCTTCATCTCGGCGTCACGCCCGAACGACTTGATAGCGCCCATGAAGTAAGCCTGTTTGAAAGCGTTGTAGACGACATCCGGCGCGTTGTTACGCAGCATCTCAGTCAGATCATCGTCCATGATGTCTTGCTTGACGCCTTCGTAGCGCAACATGTCGGCTTCAGTGAACTCGGTACCGTGCCGGTCGTTAAACGCCTTTACGATCTCCGACAGTTCCTTCTGCTCATCTTCGGTGTACGGCTTCGCACCGAACTCCTCGATAGCTTTCAACGCTTCATGATCGCCCGGCGACAGCGATGCGTCGCCCCGCTCTTTCTCTTCTATCTTGAACTTTTGCAGCGTCAGCATGTCGTCTGTGATCTCGATCTCGGGCGGCACGTCCCGATCCGGTAGCATGCGCACTAGCCAAGACAGATAGGTGTGCAGTTTCTCAAGCCAGGTATCCGAAAGGTTCATGACCTGTGAGACGAACGTGTAGAAACGCAGGTAACTGCGGCATAGTTGCCTAAACTCTTCCTGTCGCCCTTCGTCGTCTTCGATTTCGAACCGTCCGACGGCTTGCTTCACTAGACCTTGCAGCATGGCGCGATCACCGCCACTCAGATCACCCTTGAAGAACGTCGTGGCGAACTTCTCGATCTCGTTACGGTCGAGCATGCCGAACGTCATCAACCGACCTTCAAGTTCATACACTTGGTTGGGATCGGTCATCGCTTCGAGTGCCGCTATCTCGAAGTACGGACGGAAAGCGGTCTGGATGTCTTCGATAGTGTTCTGGAAGTCGAGCACGAACGTCTTCTTGTGCGGCCTGATCCGGTTCAAACGCGACAGTGTCTGCACCGCCTGCAGCCCCGCCAGCTTCTTGTCGACATACATCGCGCACAGCTTTGGTTGGTCGAACCCAGTCTGATACTTCTCCGCAACGATCAGTATCTGATACTGCTCTGGGTAAAGCGTTCCGTCCTTCTTCACGCCGTCGAACCGACCCGGCAGTTCGCTCTCCGAGAAACCTGTCAGGTCTGGTTCCGTGTATGTCACACCGTCCACGTCGAGCGATCCTGAGAACGCCACAAGCGCGCGGAGGTCGTCGTATCCCTCATCCTCGATGTACTTCTTCACGCCAAGAAAGTAGCGCACGGCGTGTTCGCGGCTCTGCGTCACGATCATCGCTTTCGCTTGGCCGTTTAGTTCCTGCATGACGTGTCGACGGAAGTGCTCAACGATCACATAGACTTTCTGACCGATAGCCGTGGGGTGCAGTGAAGCGTACCGAGCCACCTTGCGTTGACCCTTGCGACCGCTGAGCGTCGGGTCGTCCTCGATAGCCTTCTCAAGTTCGTAGTACGCCTTGTACGTCATGTAGTTCTGCAGCACGTCGAGGATGAAACCCTCTTCGATGGCTTGCCGCATCGAGTACGTGTGGAACGGATGCGGAAGACCGTCGGCGCCGACAGTACCGAAACGCTCCATCGTCGTGTTCTTGGGTGTTGCCGTGAACGCGAAGAAGCTGATGTTGGACTGAGGACCACGGCTCTGCTGGTACGCAGCGATGATGTCTTCTACATCGTCGCTGCTTTCTGCCTCACGCGTCAGCGCCTGTGCCATCGACTGCGCCGCCTTGCCCGACTGGCTGCTGTGCGCCTCGTCGATGATCACAGCGAAGTTGCGCGTGCCCTGACCGGTGATCGCTTCAAGATGCTCGGTTGAGAACTTCTGGATGGTCGTGACTATGATCCGTGCGCCTTTCTCGATGGCATCTTTCAACTGCTTCGATGTGCCATCGATCTTTTTGACCACACCGGCAACCTGCTCAAACTGCGAGACGGTCGACTGCAGCTGCCGGTCAAGCACGATCCGGTCGGTTACTATGATGGCCGTGTTGAACACCGGGTTGTCATCGGCGTCGTGCAGGTTGATAGCCTGATGCGCGAGCCAACCTATCGTGTTCGACTTACCGGAACCTGCGGAGTGCTGGATCAGGTAGTTGTGACCGGTTCCACTCGCGCGAGCATGATCGATACATCTGCGAACGGCTGCAAGTTGCTGGAAGCGTGGGAAGATCATGACTTCCTGCTTCGCATCACGTTCGAGGTGCATGAAACGCCCGATGACGTCGAGCAGCACCTCGCGAGAGAAGATGGCCTTACCCCAGTCACCTGACTTGTACAGGTAAGCCACCCGGAACTCACCTTCGACATCTGGGTTGCCCGCACCGCCTTCACGTCCACGGTTGAACGGAAGAAAGCGTGTCTTTCCGTTCGCAAGCCGCGTCGTCATAGACACGTTGTCTTCGTCGAACGCGAAGTGGACCAGTGCGCCACGCTTGAACGTCAACAGTGGTTCACCTGCGGGCGATCTGTCGGTCTTGTACTGCCGTTCTGCGTGCTTGAACGTGGTGCCGGTAAGCGTGTTCTTCGCTTCCATCGTTGAGATGGGTATGCCGTTGACAAACAGAACGATGTCCAGCCGGTTGCCATGTTTCTGGCTGTACTCGACCTCCTTCATCACACTGAGGATGTTAGCTTCGTACTCTGCGATACGCTGTGGAGATAGACCGCTCGCAGGTCGGAAGAAGCACAGGGCGAACTTGATGCCTGGAACGATCTTTATGCCGTTGCGCATCACATCGAGCGCACCACGCGCCTTCAACTCCTTATCAAGTTGCTTGAAGAGGGTATCTTGTGCGGATGTTGAGTAGTGCGCGACCAGCTTGTCCCACTCATCACGCTGCGTGGCTTGCAGAAACTGTACAAGCAGACCCGCATCTAAGGCCCACTTGCGTTCGTAGTCGTTTAGAGGATCGCGTTCAACGTATCCCTCGCCGCTAAGCAACTCGTCGATGAGATGCTGTTGAACGACAAACTCTTTGTGTGCGCTGGAGGCGGTGTGGGTCGTCATGTGGCACTGTCCCCGTTGTGCGGTTTGGCGTTTCGTTGTTTCTGGTACTCGAAACTCTCAACAAGAAAGTCACACAGCGCGAAGGCCGCGTTAGTTGCAAGCCGTGCGTGATGACCTGCGGGATGGTACTTCCGAGCGTGTCGGTCACTTGCCTTGTTGGATATCTCGAACAAACCTGTGACCAACTGCTGAAACCCGGTAAGGATCGGTTGCAGTGGTTTGTCGATGCTGTCGGCTGACGGATCGAGACCAAGCGGTGCTCGAACGGCTTTGTACAACGAGCGGATGTCGCCGTCTGTTTCCTTGTGATCAGTGTTTGCCGCGCGAAGCATGTGCTTCAACAACTCTTCTACGAGTGTGTAGGCGCTGGCGATGGCACCAGCGAAGTCACCCGTTTCGAGCTTTCGGTTCGCTTTAGTGATCTGTTCGTTGACTGCGGCATGACTGATGGCGGCAAGTGCTTCTGGAGCGAGCGTCGGTGCTGTCAACGACTGAAGATCAAAGTAGGGCTCGCCTCGCTCGTAGGTATCGCCCTGCATACGACCGGGGCCGTACTCGATCACGAGCCGAAAGCCGTCTCGCGCCAGCAGCTTGTTGAACTTTCGCGCTTCATCTTCGGCGTTGAACCGTTCGTCATGAAGGAAGTCGAAGGCTGCTAAGATAACGCCTTGCATCGCGGCGGAGCCGTTGAGTTTGTCCAACTTGTCGGCGCAGTATCCAGCCCGGGCCGGGAAACCTTGCCCATACAGGTCACGTTCGCCGAAGTCATGGAAAAACTCGATCAGTTCAGGTCCGCTTCGATACGGGCTGACCTCTGTGTTACCGGTGATGATGTCCACCAGTGCCTTTCTGCCGTTCGAAGAGAGTTTCAAGCCGACATCTCCTCGTCGATCTGATCGAGGCGACGGTCGGTGCTGCCTTGCTTGCCCCATGTCGTGACATCGACCTGACCAGTGACTGCAGCGGTGATCATCGCTGAGCGAAACTCACGTAGCCGGGCTACTGACGCATCGACTGCACTTGCCGACCGCCGAAACAGTTTGATGGACTGTTCCAACTCACGACTGATCGCGTCTTGTTCATCCAGAGGTGGGAGCGGAACCCGGAACGCTCGTATATCCGGCATGTAGATGGTTTGGTGAGTGGAACCCATCATAAGACGGCGAAACACTGGCTTCATGGCGCGAAGCACATAGTAAAGATAAGTCGCTCTGAGCCTTGGTCCGCAGATCCAAGCGGCGAAGTCCTGTGTGCAAGCCATCGGTTTGGTTATGATCGCCGGGAAACCAACTGACGCAGTGCGAGATAAAAGAACAGTGTTGGCAGGAAGAAGCCTAGCCGCAGAGTTGGCCATGCCGAGCTCGCTTATCTTCTCTTGCGTGTCTTCAAGGAAGACGACTTCACCAGAACGCAGTTGCCAAACATCGGCCAACGAAACCCAAGGTATCACGCACTCCTCCGGCACCCAGTAGGCCTCTACTTTACGGCTCGGCGTGTGGCCTGTTTCCTGTCGGGCAACTTGTGTGAGTTTCGGTGCTTTCCAGTTCACTGGGATGTCGCCGATCCACTCGACCCCAGATGCCCTACGCTCACCATGTTGACTGCGAGCGAGCACAGCACCAAGGAACGCAGCTTCTTCACGCTCACGCATCAACTCGACCAACCGCTCCTTCTTCTCGATCAACTGATCGATGCGTGCGGTCTCGCGGTCGAGGAAGTCTGCGATGGTCCTCTGCATGTTGAGCGGTGGAACGATCATCGGTATCGAGTTCCAGTCATCGCTCTTGATCTGAAACGAGTTCGGTCTGATACCGTACAAGTAGCGCATGTATATCTTAAGGTAGAACTGAGAACGTAGGAGGTGATGTGCGTACCTCCCGTCCAACTCATCAGATATGTTGTACACAGCATATGCGGGACTGACGTGCCCGAGGTGATCGGACACACCCAACCCGAGATGGTTGAGCCACATAGTGTTCACCGCCAACTGGCCCGGACGCACTACGCGGTAGGTTTCCAGTTCTTCTGCGGTCCGCTGCTGTTCTGCATGGTCATAAACGCGTGGGACCACACCCCGGTACTCCGACACCGACAACATCTCGCCGACTGGTTCCGCCCCGTTTCTCTCCTTGCTCTCCGAGAAGACAAAGCGGAACCGAACCACCTTCCAGTCAGTCGGCAACTGCGGCAACTCGTTCTCAACGATCAACCGCTCACGCGCCGGATGCGCTCTGGCTTCGAGGTTCACGCCGCCACCTCTTTTAGCAGCCCCGCTATCTCTGCTTCGAGTGACTTCAGTTCAGCGTCGATCTCTTCAAGCGGTCGGGGTGGCACGTACTTGTAGAAGTATCTGTTGAAGTTGATCTCATAGCCGACGCGTCCGACCTCGCCGTCGCTTGCGTCGACATGAGTTTCATCCACCCAGGCGTCGGGCACAAACGGCGTGACTTCGCGCGCGATATAGTCGCGCCAGTCCTCGCTCAGCGGCACGAGTTCGTTGTCACGTAGATCGCTGTCGGCTTCGGGGTTGCCCTTCTTGTCGGTGCAGATATCGGCATCTTCGTCCCGCTCCGATAGCGCAGACAGGATCGCCTTCTTGATGGGAGCGCCGATCTTGATGCCCGCAGCCTTAAGCGTCTGGATCAAGCCTGTGTCGAACCGGTCGCGGTTAGTTATCAGTTCGTCGGGCATACCGCGCAGTGCCGTTTCGATGGCGTCGCGTACGTGCTCGTCCAGTTTCATGAACGCCTTCTCGTCTGACAAGCGAGCGATGCGTTCATCCGACGCTTGGAAGTTCAGTTTCAACGGACGTTCAACGCGTACTTCGCGATAGCCGAAGTCCGTGGTGTCGAACACTTTCGACACGTGTTTGTCGGCATCTGTGAAGGCAGAGTAGATGCGTACGATCTCGTCGCGTGCTTCATCCGGTATCTCGCGCCGCTTCGAGCCGAGCGACTTGCGCATCGCCTTCCAGAAGGTCTCGCCACTGGCATCGATCAGCTGCACCTTGCCCTGTCGCGCGACCGGCTTGCGGTTCGTCAACAACCACACGTAGGTCTGGATGCCGGTGTTGTAGAAGAGGTCGGTTGGCAGAGCGACGATGGCTTCAACCCAGTCGTTCTCAAGCATCCACCTGCGTATCTCGCTCTCACCTGAACCCGCGCCGCCAGTGAAGAGTGGTGACCCGTTCATGACGATGCCGATGCGCGATCCGGCTTCATCGTCTCGCATCTTGCTGATCATGTGCTGCAAGAACAGCAACTGCCCATCAGATATACGTGGCAGGCCAGCACCGAAACGTCCTTCATGACCCATCTCAGCGTTCTCGTCCTTGATCGGGTCTGCATACTTCTTCCAGTCCACGCCATAGGGCGGGTTGGAGAGCATGTAGTGAAACTGCTTCGACGCATGTGCGTCCTGCGTCAGCGTGTTACCGAACGCGATCTGTTCTGGATCGTGGCCCGTCACCAGCATGTCCGACTTGCAGATACCGTAGCTTTCGCCGTTGAGTTCCTGCCCGAACAGTTCGACGCGGATGCGGTCGTTGAACTGTTTCAACGCTTCTTCGGTTAACGCGAGCATGCCGCCAGTTCCACAAGCCGGGTCGTACACCTGACGGATGATGCCGCCACCTGTCAGCTTGGCGTCATCGTTGGCGATCAACAGGTCGACGATCAGCTTGATGACCTCGCGCGGCGTAAAGTGCTCACCGGCTGTTTCGTTGCTGATCTCCGAGAACCGCCGGATCAGTTCCTCGAACAGATACCCCATCTCGATGTTGGACACTGTATCAGGGTGCAGGTCGATCTCGGTGAACCGCTCGAACACGTTCCACAGGATGCCGCCTTCCTTCAGGCGTTTGAGTTGTTCGGTGAACAGAAACTTGTCGAGAAAGATGTCGCGTACGTTTGGCGAGAAGTTGGTGATGTAGTCGATCAGGTTGTCATGCAACTGACTGGGGTCTTGCCCCTTCAACGTGTCGAACGTGAAGCGTGACAGGTTGTATACCTTCACGTTACCACCGACGGTGCCAAACAGCATCATGTCACGTGTGGCGTCATCAACGCCGTCGGGCAAACTAGCGTCCGCATCAAGTACTGCTTGCTTCGTATCAGCGAGGATGCAGTCGAGGCGACGCAGTACGACGAACGGGAGGACGACCTTGCCGTACTCGGACTGCTTAAAGTCGCCTCGTAGTATCTCTGCGATAGACCATACGAACGAACTGAGACTACTCACCTTGGGATCGGCCATCGACCCTACCTCACTGCTATACTTTGTTGTGCTGAGTCTGCGGACGCACCGCAGAGTTGTGTAAAGTTTACACAGTGTTGCGTTGCATGACCAGTCGTGCCGCTACGTGTAGCAACGTCCCAAGTACACGCCCGGTTTGCACATACCGGGGGACTACCGACATCCCCCCGCGCAGCGTGCATCATCAAGCCCCCGCGTTTGGTTTCTGGCGGGGGGAGTGCTTTGAGCGACGAGTTAGGGACAGTCGGCTACGTGGACAGAGTTTGAAGAGTTGATGTGCGCTATCGCAGCTTCGTCGCGTTTGTTTGTGACACAGCATCTACGATGGTTGGTTCCGCTGCACCTCCGCTGCGATGCGCTGCACCTTCGATCATCGTGAAAGTATGTTGCTGTGGCGAAGCGTGTTGAACTCAGTAACCTTGCGTGCGACAACCAAGCTACTGACAACACGGACGTTCTTGAGCAGATAGATGCGTGCAAGTGTCGTGCAGTGCGTGTCAGCGACAGACAAGAAGCCACTCAAGCACTGTCTTCGGGAGGCAGGGGTCGGAGGTTCGAATCCTCTCACTCCGACCAATAAAACAAGGCGCCCAAGGGCGCTTTTTTGCTTTCAGCGTATTTCACGCAACGATTTCCGCAACGTTTCGCGGGTTGTTTTTGCTCAGTTCATCCCAACCGGCAGAAATCTACCACAGCAGGGGACCCTGATTTCTTCTAGCCCCAAGTAACCGCAGCTTTCTTGGGCGCAACCAGGCTTTAGGAACGGTAGAAATTCTACGGGGTCTCGCGCAAGATCGCAGAAAAGGCAGTGGCGTTTTCCAGGGTCATGCCGCGCATGCCCAAGCTAAAATAATCGCCGAAGGCGACGGACGGAAGATCCAGCACGTTTGGATCGAGGAAGAGACCCAGACAATCAAAAGCACCGACTTTGTCGTACATTCGATGTTCCAACCCTTTGCCGCCCGCGACAGTAACCTCATCACAAGGCTAAAACAGGGCTTTGGCGCGGCCACGGCGGAACGGATTGTCGACACACTGCGCAGCCAGGGCTCCGAAATTCGGCCGGTGGTGCCTCCTCAATGCGTTATCACGAACGCTCAGCGTTCAAGTGTTCGATTCTAGTCGAATGCTTTTGAGGGATTTTTGCATGGCAACAATAAGCGCATCTCGCTCGGCCGCGAGTGTCTGCGGGGATCGACCGTTTGCTTCTTCGTTTATGCCCTGAACCAAAGTTTCGATAACGTCGTCGTTCAAGTGTGGCTGACCCAACCCGTCCCACCATCCGTTAAACGTATCCCGGAAGTGTTCGCAAAAGGCGCGCAGACCGCCCTCTCCCGCGCCTAGATTGAACAACATCGTCGGCCCCATGGCCGCCCATCGCAGACCCGGGCCCGCCCACATGGCCTTGTCAATGTCTTCGACCGAAGCAACGCCCTCGACAGCCATATGGACCGCTTCGCGCCAGACGGCTGCCTGAAGGCGGTTCGCCACATGGCCAGGCAAGCCTTTCCTGATGCGGATCGTGACCTTGCCTATGTCGTGATAAAACGCTTCGGCTCGTTCGAGAACGCCATCACCTGTTTGCGCGTTTGCAGTGAGCTCCACCAACGGGATAAGATGTGGCGGGTTGAACGGGTGTCCGAGGATGAAAGGCGCAGGATCTTGCCAGCCAGCTTGTAAAGCCTCCAGCGTCATGCCTGATGTGGAACTGGAAACGATCGCATCCTCGCTCAGGGCTGGTTCGACTTCAGAATAGAGTGCGTGTTTGATCGCTTCTCTTTCTGGAACATTCTCCTGCACGAAGTCTGCACCATCGACCGCAGATGCTGCTGTTTCTGCAAACGCCAATGCGTTCGGAGTGGCTCTGTCGGTCAGGCCGAGTTCTTCAAGCGTGGGCCAAGCTGTTTCAATGAAAGCGCGGGTTTGCTCTTCAGAGTTTGGTGCCGGGTCGTAAACAGTAACTGATCGACCAGCCGCGAGAAACAGCGCAGCCCAGCTTGCACCAATAACGCCGGCACCAAGAATTGCAGTATGTGAGATATCCGACATCAGAACACTCCGGGGTTGAGTGGCGACGCGGCCGTCATGCCGCCGTCGACGGTAAAGAACTGACCCGTTGCGAAGCTTGCCTCGTCAGAGGCGAGCCAGACAGCCATGGATGCAATGTCATCCGGCTCGCCAAACCGACGAACGGGATGACGGGCCAGTGCGTCTTGCCTTGCCGCGACAGGATCCTTTGCAAGTTCGAACGCGGCCTCAAGCATGCCGGTATTGATCCATCCCGGACAAATCGCATTGCACCGCAGGCTTGGGCCATGATCCACGGCGATAGATCGCGTGAGCCCATGCACGAAAGCTTTGGACGCATTGTAGAGAGCCATCGAAGGGTCCGCGACCTTGCCAGAGATTGAGCCGATATTGATGATGCTCCCGCCGGATTTCATAGTCGGAATAAAGGCACGGCAGCAGTTGAACACCCCTCGACAGTTGGCGCCGATCACTAGATCCCAATCCGCGTCGGTGCTTTCCGTCACTGACTTTTCCACCTGGACCCCGGCATTGTTGACGAGAATGTCCAACGCACCCACAGCCTCGGCTACCATTTGGACGTTCACCGGATCACTGACGTCCAGATCGTGCCATTCACAGGGCAGGCCGTCAGGGGCTCCACCCCGCCCGCAGGTCACCACCTCGGCGCCTTCCTTCAGGAAAGCACCGACGATGGCGCGTCCAATTCCCTGGCGCCCGCCAGTAACAAACGCTTTTTTTCCTGCAAGCCGCATCAGTGCGCCACCATCACATGACGGATCGACGTATAGGCGTCGAGCGCATAGATGCTCATATCACAGCCCGTGCCGGAGCCTTTCATCGCGGCCCAAGGCATTTCAGGTGTGCCGACACCATGCGTATTGACCCATGTGAACCCGTAGCGCAGGCGAGATGTAATCGACATTGCCCGTCCCACGTCGGTCGTCCAGACCGAGGATGCCAGTCCGTATCGACCTGCATTCGCCACCTTTACGGCATGATCCGCGTCCGAGAAACGGGAAAGCGTCACAACGGGCCCAAAGACCTCATCCGTTGCGATCTCTGCTGAATTATCGACGTTTGCTAACACCGTCGGTTGATAGAAGAACCCGTTTCCATCTCCGCTTGCGCCACCTGTGACGATCTCGCATCCAGGACGTGCGCGGTCGACAAAGGCGGAAACGCGGTCGCGCTGAGCTGCGGAAACCATCGGACCCATTTCGGTGCCTTCAGCCTTGGGCGCGCCAACTTTTATTTCTTTTACTTGCGCTTCGACCATGGCCGCGAATTTTTCATACACACTGTCCTGGACCAGGATCCGGCACGGTTGCGCACAATCCTGCCCGGCATTGAAAAAGCTCCCATAGCGGATCGTTTCAGCCACAGCGTCCAGGTCGGCATCATCAAAAACAATGACGGGGGCCTTGCCACCCAGTTCCAGATGCACATGGCGGATTTGCTCGCTGGCGGCGCGCATAGCGGCCATGCCAGTGGCCGGGGACCCCGTGACAGTGATTGCTTCCATTTGAGGGCTGTTGATCAATTGATCCCCAATCGTGGGACCACGACCGTGAATCACATTCAGCACCCCTTTGGGCAAGACGTCCTGCAAAAGTTCAGCAAGGCGCAGCGTGGACAAAGGTGTGATCTCGGAAGGCTTCAGAACAGCTGTACAGCCGGCTGCAAGAGGGGCTGCAAGTTTCCAGGCGGCCATCATCAACGGATAATTCCAAGGGGCAATCGCCGCCACGGGGCCAACAGGGTCGCGGCGGATCATGCTTGTGTGGCCTGCGACATACTCGCCCGCGGCCGATCCCGTCATGGTCCGGGCCGCCCCTGCAAAGAAGCGGAATGTGTCGATGGTAAGAGGGAACTCATCATCGCGTGCCGATGGCCAGGGTTTGCCGACATCAAGGCTTTCAAGCTCCGCCAACTCATCCTGATTGGCTTCGATAATATCGGCGATTTGCATCAGCAGCGCGGCCCGTTCGGCCGGCGGGACATGTCGGAAGGTTTCGAACGCCTCTTCAGATGACCTTACTGCGGCCTCTACCTGGTCCGAACTTGCCTCTGCGACCTGACCAATCTTCTCTCCAGTCGCGGGATTCAAAATGGCCAGGGCCTCACCCTCCCCTTCCACCATCTCCCCATTGATAAGCAATTTGCCTTGCATGCCCGTTCCCTTCTATCAGAAATTCACCCGGTCCGCGCCCTTGAGCGCGAGCCGCTCTCTGGCTTCAGCAGGTGTTGCAACCTCAAGCCCGAGGTTTTCCACGATGTCTCGAATTTTCCGGACCTGCTGGGCATTGGATGTCGCCAGTTCGCCCTTGCCGATGAACAGGCTGTCTTCGAGCCCCACACGAAGGTTGCCCCCCAACAGGGCCGCCTGAGTCGCAAATGGCATCTGATGGCGCCCCGCAGCCAGCACCGACCATTCGTAGTTTTCCGGCCCGAACAGCCGGTCGGCTATGGTGTGCATATGCATCAGGTTGTCGAGATCAGCACCGACACCGCCGAGGATTCCGAACACCATCTGAACAAAAAACGGTGGCTTGATCAAACCCTGATCAACGAACCATTTTACATTGTAGAGATGACCAAGATCGTAGCACTCGAATTCGAACCGTGTGCCATGTTCACCCCCAAGCTTTTCGATGGCGTAGCGAATTGTCCTGAACGTGTTGGGAAAGATGAAATCCTCGGTCATTTCGAGGAAAGGGCGTTCCCAATCATGCTGAAACTCGGTGTATTTCTGAAGCATCGGGAAGATTCCGAAATTCAGCGACCCCACATTGAGGGATGCCATTTCGGGGCTTGTTGTCGTGGCCGCCAACATGCGTTCGTCCATGGACATGCCAAGCCCACCGCCGGTTGAAACGTTGATCACAGCATCTGTGGATTGTTTGATGACAGGCATAAATTGCTGGAACAATTCTGGCCTGGGATCGGGTTTGCCGGTCTCGGGATGGCGGGCATGCAAATGGATAATGGAGGCACCGGCCTCGGCGGCTTCTATACTGGCCGTTGCGATTTCGGTTGGCGTAATGGGCAGATGAGGGCTCATTGTCGGGGTGTGGATGCCCCCGGTCGGTGCGCATGTGATGATTACGGATTTTGGCATTCCGGGGCCTCCTGCGAAACAACACGGCGCAAATGGTAACGCACCTCTTTGGGTCGGTAGATCAGGTGAATCTCGGGGGGTTCACCAAGCGCATAGCGTGGCCGTAAAGCACCCTCGTCGGCGACCTTCCTGGGGTTGACGGCGCATTTCATAGCCGCATCTGCTGGACTTGAGCGCTAAGGCCTCCATCCAGCACCCAAAGCTGTCCGCTTGCATATCGGGCCTCATCGCTGGCGAGCCAGTTCACGAGGTTTGCGATATCGTCTGGCGTTCCATAAGTGCGCATCGGGTGCACATCGCGCACAGCTTGCTGAAGCTGGTCAATCGTCTTGCCGCCGCCACCCGAGCCGTCGCCGGTGAAAAAGCTTTGAAGCATCGGTGTGTCGATGTAGCCAGGGCAAATCGCGTTGACCCGGATGCCTTCGGGCCCGTGATCGCAGGCCATCGCGCGGGTCAGGGCATGAACCGCACCTTTCGTTGCACAATATGCCGCCAGTCCCGGATCTGCGATGAAACCGTCATACGATCCGAAGTTAATGACAGAGGCAGAACTGCCGCTCTTTGCCGCCTTGCGCATCAAAGGTAGCGCATATTTGGACGTCAGGAATGTGCCTGTCACGTTCACCGCAAACGAGCGGTTCCATTCTTCAAGGCTTGTATCCTCAATCGTTTTTTCGATCTCGATGCCCGCAGCGTTCACGAGAATATCGAGTTTGCCGTGCTCAGTCTTTATCCTCTCCATAGCTGCAATGGCCTCGGGTTCTGAGGTGACATCAAGTCGGAGAAAATGGCTATCGGCCCCTGCTGGGTTGGACACGGATCCGCTTTCACTGAGATCGGCTGCGTAGACAACGGCACCTTCTCGGGTCAGCCGATCCACGATCGCACGGCCGATGCCGCCCCGTCCGCCCGTCACAAGGGCCACCTTGCCGTCTTGAATATCCATCAATTTGTTTCCCCCATCGGTGGAAAGCGGTAGCGCGCGGCTGCCGCAGTCCAATCCATGTGATTGCGAACATACTCCTGACTGGCGTCGCGCGGCGGGTTGTAATCCCATGGCTCGCTTGCCCCGGCCTCCATCGCGGCATGAAGCGCACGCCTCGATTTCTGGGTGCGCATAACATCAGCCCGGAGCCTTTCGCTGTCCCATCTCTCAGCGACTTCGCATGCAAAGGCAGCGGCTGCATCACTGTAGGCCGGGTCATCCGCCAAGTTGACACGCTCATCCGGGTCCCGAGACAGATCATAAAGCTGCGGTGGATCCACATCGCAGTGAATATACTTCAGTGTCCCGCGCCGGATCATGAAGACAGGCCAAGGTGTCATCTCTGCGCAGTATTCGCCGATGGCAATGTCCTCTGGTGCATCCTCCCCACGCGCCAAAGGCATCAGGGACCGACCGTCAACAGGCTCGCCCAGCATGTCGGGTGTCCCTCCGGCAACCTCCAGGAAGGTCGGAAGCAGGTCGACGAGAGAGCACGCCTGAGGCGCCGTGCCTTCGGCCACATCCGGGCCTGCGAAGATTAAGGGCACACGGGCAGAGTGTTCGAAGAACGTCATCTTGTACCAAAGACCCCGTTCACCCAGCATGTCTCCATGATCCGCGGTCACAATGATCAATGTGTTGTCAATCTGACCCGTATTTTCCAGCGCCTTGACGATTGCGCCGACTTTACTGTCGAAATAGCTCACATTTGCCAGATAGGCGCGACGTGCGCGGCGGATTTCTTCATCCGAAAGCGGCACAGTGGAGGCTTCGATCCCATCCATCACACGGCGTGAGAACGGGTCGTGCTCTTCCAGAGAGAGGCCTTGCGGCAAGTCGATTTCATAATCGGCGTAGAGATCCCAGAATTCTGGCTTCGCCACATATGGATCGTGAGGATGGATGAAACTCGCCACCAAGCAGAACGGAGAGACGTCGCCGGCTGCGTGATCCCGTCCGCGCTCGATCAGCCACCGGCGCGCTGCGAACTCGACCTCGTCATCGTAATCCGTTTGGAATGTCGCGATTGCCACACCGCTTTCCTTGACGGTCTGCATGTTGTGGTACCACTTGTCGATCCGCTCATCATGGGCTTCCCAGTCCGGCGTCCAAGCGAAATCGGCGGGATAGATATCGGTCGTAATCCGATCTTGAAACCCATGCATCTGGTCAGGTCCGACGAAGTGCATCTTGCCTGACAGGCACGTGCGATATCCCAGAGCCTTGAGGTAGTGTGCAAAGGTAGGCACGCTTGCACGGAATTCCGACGCGTTGTCATAAGCCGCAATTCGGCTGACATATTGCCCGGACATGAAAGCAAATCGCGACGGCGCACAGAGCGGCGAGTTGCAATAAGCGGCGTCAAATCGCATCCCGCGTGCCGCGAGTTTGTCCATGTGCGGGGTTTTGGCGCCCTTGTGCCCATAAGCACCAATGAAATGTGGTGCCAACTGATCGGCCATCACCACAACAATATTCGGCTGCGTCATGGAGCGGCCTTTGCGTAAGCATCAAGTACCAGACCGTGGAAGTGATGAACGGCATGTTCGGATTTGCCGGATCCTGAAGGGTCCGACACGATTCGACCTTGCGTAAAGGCCGGCGTTTTCATTCCTCGCTGTACACTTTCGACCAGATTGATGTCTTCAACCTGAAGCACTTCATCCAGATAGCGCATCGCGTCGATTTCCATCGGATCAGGCTCGGGCGTCTCAAGAAAAAAGTCATAGGTCTCCAACGTGCGATCTGGTCCGACCGGAATGACATTTAACACGATCATGCTGGACCGGCCCGGGTATCGCATCAGACAAGTTGTGGGCCACAGCCACCAGACCGCATGGGTCTTTACAGTCGCGTTGGAGACGTCGTAGGCGGAATTGGCGTTCTGCCCCGCCTCTGCCATGTGGCTGGAATAAATACCGTAGGTCGTGACTTTGTACGTGTCCATGTCCACAAGATCACAAAAGTCCTTGTGGGCGGTCGGGCAATGGTAGCATTCAAGGAAATTGTCGACGACATTCTTCCAGTTCGACTTGATATCGTATGTCAGTCTTTTCCCGAAGGTAAGTTGTTCGATATCAGGGGCCCAGTGGCGGATTTCGGTCTCCAGATTGCCGGATTGATCCGACAGCGAGGCAGCTTGCGTGTCGAGGTTGACGAAAACGAAACCGGCAAATTCTTCCACTTGAACAGCATCCAGGCAGATATCGCGTGGCGTGAAGGCCTCCAGGTGTTCTGTTTCAGGTGCGCGGACAAGTTGACCGTCAAGCTTGTAGACCCAAGCATGGTAGGGACACATGATACGGGTCGTCTCGCCTTCGCCACTCAACAGCTCATGGGCGCGGTGTTTGCAGACGTTGTAGAAGGCGCGCAAGACCCCTTCCCTATCCCTGACGACAGCGATTGGGTGCCCCGCGATATGTGTGGCGACGTATGACCCCGGCGTACGCAGCTTTTCGACGTGACAAACCCATTGCCAAGACTTGGCAAGGATCTCCGTACGGTCGACCTCAAACCAGTTTGCGTCAATGTAAGCCTCTTTGCGCAACGAAAGCGCACGATTTGGATCTGGGTCGAAGCCAGACTTTATTGCTTCGAACGCGTTTTGATCTGGAAACTGCGTCATGGCTGTCCTCACGACTGGAATCAGGAACTCACTGCACCAGCTTTTCGCGGATCAAACCACAAGACTTACCATGAATCGCCGACTACTTAACTTTTTTCGCCTTAGGCTTTGGTGCGCGGTGCATTGGCCATGCTCGGAACTCGAATGGAATGCGTCCCTGCACACGATCCTTGCTCGGCGGGAGACCGAAGCGGTCCTTGTAGGCCCGACTAAAGTGGACCTGGCTTGAAAATCCGCTCGCAAAGGCAATCTCCGACATGGTCAGGTCAGTTTGAGTCACAAGGCCGCGGGCCCGGTCGAGGCGGATATCGCGATAGTAAAGTGCTGGTGTTTTTCGCACGCTTTGCGCAAAGAGCCGATCAAGTTGCCTATGTGATAACCCGACATGCCTGCAAACATCCGCAATGGAGAGTGGCGTTTCAAGGTTTGCCTCCATGACACGAATTGCGGCACGCACATTTGTTGGAACAGAGTTGCCCAAAGGCTCGGTATTCTCGGGGTACTGCAATGCCCCGTGGGCGCGTATCGGGGGGGCAAACACATAGCGTGCAGCGGCATTTGCAAGAGCGCTACCATGAGACTGCTGGATCAGATGCAGGGCAAGATCGAGCGAAGCCGCACCCCCACTGCAAGTCACACGACGGCGATCAATAACCCAAAGCGCTTCACTGATGCCCGTCTTGGGGAACAATTCTTGAAACGCATCTATATGTTCGTAATGGACTGTTGCCGTATAGTTTTCCAGCAACCCGGCATGGGCCAGAATAAAGGCACCTGTATCTAGCCCGCCCAAGATTGCCTGACGTTTCGCGGCATTTCTGAGGTTCGCGCGCAATGCTGCAGAAACATGGCGCTCCGGCTCCCAACTTGACGAGACGAAAAGCATGTCCGCTTTGTTCATTCCCGCCTCCGAGAACCTGGCAGTGTTGACTTCAACGCCATTGCTGGCCGTCACCATTCCGCCCGCCTCGGACACAAGTTGCCATCGGAACAGTGTTGTTCCCTCGAGATAGTTGGCGGCACGAAAGGGATCGATAAATGACATCGTGGCCGCCAGGTTGAAAAATGGTGTTACAGCGATTCTCAGTTCGGTTGTTCTGTCCGGCCCGCCGCCCTCGACCATGTCGCCAACTCCCTTCTGTTCATTCTCAACGGTAGACAGTGCGGCCAGACAAGTAAAATTGACGACCAACTCAAGGCTGAATCAGGCGCGAAGCGCAACGTGCATTGCAGCGACACAAGCTTATCTTTCGCCTCGAACTGCGACGAAGGATCTTCCATTTTCGGCTGTCTGACTTCAGCACCCACCTGGTAGATTTGGGTATCTGTGTAACGGAGGAGTTCGAGTTCATTGAACCTATTAGCAAGCCAAGATGAACAAGAAATCTGGAACCTAGAAAGACGCAGACTAAAAAGCTAGTCAGGAACATCAAACGCAAGACCCGCAAACATTACTGGGCCGAATAGAATGTCGGTATTGTCCCGGCCGGTCTGCGCGCTGAGGATAGCATTGCGGCGCTGTGTCTCCGCGAGGGCATAACCCAAAGCTATTATATTCTGGTCGAAGGAGTTCCCGGAAGCCGGGAGAGCCCGTCTTGCGGGCGACACCGCTCGGCAGGTGACTGCCCCTGAGGCCTCGGACTGAGATCACGTCATGGTCGCACACGAGCCAAGGCTGCTCAGCGAAAACGGCTCGACATACGCCGCGGGTGATCTGGTGGACTGTCTCGGATCACGTGCACGGTGCGCCGCACCACACACAAACCCCACTCCAGTTCGAGCGTTGGTACCAAACCTTGAAGAACTGGGTTCTCTTGGAAATTTACTTCCTACCCGGAGGTTTTGAGCGACAGATCGGCACCTTTGTCGATCACAACAACAACTACTGTTACCCGGAGAGCCCGGCCAACTTGACACCCGCCGACGTCTATCATGGCCGAGACGCCAAAATCCTGAACATAAGAGTGGAGATCAAGAAGCAAACAATCAGAAACCGTAGGTTTCAGAACAAAGCCGCTGCCACTTTTACTTAAACGTAAACCGAACCAGAGCCTGCGTTACAAAGAGACCAACGCCAAAAAAACTCTGAAAACGGGCGATCGAGATCCATTTCGCATTACTTGTGCCAAAGAACAGCGCACAGCTCACTTTCAATCGGTGACCTGCCCCGCGCCGATTATTGTTCCGAGAACAAATTGTGTCGCGGGATCAATTTCGCCCCTCACGATAAGCGCTTGAAATTGGTGATTCAGGGCGGTCTCGCCCCAGTTCCGCATGGCAACTGCGATCCGCGGCGCTAGATTACGGTCCTTTTCGAGTTCACTCGCGAAAATGCCAATAATCTGAGCGCGAAGTTCAGGCAAAACCGTGCCGCCTTCGGTCAAAGCCCGGATCAGGGATTGCTTTTCGGGCGGTTGCCAGCCGGGGCGCTGCAGTGCTCGCTCAATCGCAGTAACTGCAAGGGCGCCGTCGATTTCGATACCTGCGAGAGCCCATTCATAAAGGTTTTGACCATTGCTTTTCAAAACCTGTTCAAATCGCGAACGCACAACAGAGGCTGCCTGTTCATCAGATTGCAAGCCAAGCAGACGCACCGCGACGGGTATGTAACTGATCCTGTTCAGACTACGAAATTCTTGCAGGAGCTGCTCAGTAGGCACCGTGTTCCGCAGTGGATGAACAAATTCATATGGGGCACGGTAGATTTCAACCATAGCGATGTTTCTCAGCACATGATCTTCGTGGCTTAGATAGCCCGCAAAGAACATAACACGCTCCGAGCCGTCATTGTCGCCGTACGCCCACGATCCTCCAACAGCTATTAAATCCTCAACAAAGCGAGATCTGTCTGGCGTCATCATGAATAAGCGCTTCCAGCTTCGTGAAATGCTACGCCCTGCACCATCCTTGTCGGTTGCGCCATAGGTAAAGAGAACCGTCTTTTCTGGATTGGACCGGAAAGCTGCGCGGGTCTTGCTTTCGATCAGAAACGGTATTTCCGGCAGCGTTGAGATTTTCTGTTCTGTACCTCTCAGAATGTGAACCGGAGAAAACCGGAACGGGTTGTCCGGTGTGGGACCGGCCAGAACGATAATGTCCGCGGAAATAATGTGATCAGCCGACGAAGCCTCAGGCAAGGTCACGCAGACTGAGCAAGCTTGCAAAGGTCTAGAGGTCACCGAAAAGGTGGCCAGAATACAAAGCAGTGAGAGAAGTTTCGTTACTAAGCGCATAAGATACTGATGTTATTTAGTTTATGTGTTCCTTTTTACCTGTCGGCACTTGAGTTGGCACAATAATCTGTAACTCAACTTAGTTTAGAATGCGAATCTTCGACAGTGACTAAGCTCAGAACCCCGTGACGCGCTTGACCAGACAGAAAAGCAAAGACCAGACATTCCAGAAACGCCGCGTTCTGCATAAACACAGCGCGCTGCAGATTGAAGTTTCAGCGAGCTTGACCCTCTTAAACCAATCAAGCGATCGTGGTCCTAGTCATACGATGAAAGACATTGCCAGCAACAGTCTAAGGCGTCTTTTAGCGATCGCAAAACGCACCTGCGACTCCGGCCCCGATCAGTCGGCCAAGTAAACCGTTTCACCGGTTTCAATTGCCTGTTGCGCCGCTTGCCCCATCCTGACAGCCCAGAGGCCGTCCTTCAAACTCACATCCGGCTTCGCCTTTTCGCCACGAAGTACGGACAGGAACCCTTTGTGCTGATAGTAGGTCGACCCATTGTGATCCCCAGCCGCCAAAAGGGTGGCGTCCACCGGAACGTCCATTGATACCGGACCTTTGGGATTGCGCGGGCTCAGGATCACCTGCGGCAGCGGCGGAGTTCCCAAGTGATCGGGCCAGAATCGTCCGGGTCCAGGAACAAACGCCTCGATCTTGGCGTCCGGTCCGACGGCCGATATTTCTTCTTGATAGCGTGAGCCTTCGGCAAACATGCAAAGTTCCAACATCGCGCGCGCACCCGAAGCAAAGTCGACCAGAACAAAGCCATGATCCAGAATATCCGGGGTTTGACCGTCGTAACTTTCGTCCAGATGGTTCACCGCCTGCCCGCCGCTTGCCGTGATGCGCATCGGATCGGATTGCAATATCAGACGCATCAGGTCGAAGAAGTGGCAGCATTTCTCGACGAAAGTACCGCCAGTATTTCGGTTGAACCGGTTCCAGTGGCCGACCTTGTCGAGGAAGGGAAAACGATGCTCGCGGATCGACAGCATTTTCACCCCACCTGTCGCCTCGGCCTTACCGATCAAAGCAGCGATAGGGGGCATGTACCGGTATTCCATCGCGACCCAAATCGGGCAGGGGTAGTCGCGCTGCAACTGCTCGAGCCGGGGCACGTCTTGCGGGTTGGTGAATAATGGCTTTTCAACCAAAAGCGGCAGAGGACGTGTTTCAGCGATTTCGCAGATCTGGTCCACATGAAGATGGTTCGGGCTGACAATGACGACGCAGTCCAGTTCCTCTACCGCCAGAAGCTCTTGCACGGAACCTACCATGGTTGCAGTTGGCGCAATTGCCTTGGCGGCTTTTGCCATCTCCTGATCGGGTTCAAAGATCGCAGACACACTGGTACCTTCCAGCAATCCGATATTGTGCAGGTGCTCTTGCCCCATCATTCCGCATCCAATCAGCCCGTAATTGATGGTCCGGGTCATGTGCGATTCCTTTTACTTCAGACGTTGGACGTAGTTGGCCCGATCCGGGTCGAACCATGTTTTTGAGAATTCAACGGGTTCGGCGCTTTCCGACCAGCTGAACCGCTCGATATAACCGACTGCTTGGCCTGCTGGCTTGGTGAAGTCAGAAGGCGTCCAGTCCGGTAGGGGCCGGACCGAAACCCTGTCTTCGGCTCTTGCGATCCAAAAGCCCAATTGGCGCTGATAATAGCGATAGAGCGAGTCGGACAGCAGGCTCTGGTCGATCAGGCCCGCTGATTCGTCCAGCCAGATTTCTTCGACAGCGATGATTGTATCATTCAAGTAGCGCATCCGCCGGACACGCGAACCGGCGTCAGAAGCACCGAATTTCGGCAGATCGATCGGCTTTTTCAGATGGTCAACCGACAGGATATCCGCACGAGGCAGGCCACCCCCTTCCGGCAGTTCCAGCCTGAACATTGCATAGACGCTGTTTTGCGTACCGGTCTCGCGTATGTAGTTGCCCGAGCCCTGGATACGCTCCAACATCCCCTTTTTTTCCAGCTCTGAGAGCGATTTTCGCAGCGTTCCAACCGAGACATTCAGCTCTGCGGCCATCTCGCGCTCGGGCGGCAATCGTTCACCGTCAATAAGACGACCAGCCGCGATGTCACGGATCAGAAGTTCCGCGATCTGAATATATACCGGCAGGGCATTGGGGTTTCGGTTGGATGCAGGCACGGCAGACGCTTCACTCGGTCGCAGGAAAAATTGATACACTATTGATCTACATCAAAGCGATTGCTACGCAAGAGGAAAGTCAAAGATGTACGGAGCGTGAATCAAATGAGCATCGTCCCCATCACATCCCCCGATCTGGATGCGGCCGAAGTTTCGTGGTTCGCTGCGCTGTGTTCCGATGATTACCAGTTCCTTGGCGTTCCCGACGGTGCCCTGCGGTCGAGTTGGGAGCATTGCTCGAACATTGTGAAAGAGGCCGAAGCGCAGGGTTTTCGCAACATCCTCTGCCCGTCCTCCTATCAGGTCGGTCAAGACACGCTGAGCTTTGTCGCCGGCTGCGCTCCGATCACCGAGCGGATCAACCTGCTGGCCGCCGTGCGCTGTGGCGAGATGCAACCGATCATGCTGGCCCGCACCATCGCAACGCTGGACCACATGCTGAAGGGGCGTTTGACGGTCAACATCATCTCATCCGACTTTCCCGGTGAGAAGGCCGACAGCGCGTTCCGCTATCAGCGCTCGCGCGAAGTGGTGGAGATTCTGAAACAGGCCTGGACGCGGGATGAGATCAATCATGCAGGCGAGGTCTATAACTTCTCGGGCCTGACCACCGACCCGGCCAAGCCATATCAGACCGGCGGGCCGCTGCTTTATTTCGGCGGCTATTCTCCCTCTGCTTTGGATCTGTGCGGCGAGCATTGTGACGTCTACCTGATGTGGCCTGAAACCAAGGATCAACTGGCCGAACGGATGAAGGCCGTTCACGCCGTCGCTGAAAACTACGACCGCACGCTGGATTACGGGTTGCGTGTCCATATGATCGTTCGCGATACCGAGGCTGAGGCACAGGAATACGCGGATTACATCGTCTCGAAGCTGGACGACGAATACGGTCGCGCCATCCGCGAACGGGCGCTGGATTCGACCTCGCTGGGGGTGGCGCATCAGGCCAGGAACCGCGATCTGGCGGATGAATACGGCTATGTCGAACCCGGTCTCTGGACCGGTGTTGGCCGCGCGCGTTCGGGCTGTGGGGCGGCGCTGGTCGGATCGACCGATCAGGTTATGTCGAAGATCGAGGAATACCAGAAGATGGGCATCCGCGCTTTCATCTTCTCGGGCTACCCGCATCTGGACGAAACCCGCCATTTCGGCGCCCGCGTGTTGCCGAATCTGAAAACCTGTTCCCTTCCCGAAGCTTACGGAAGGGTTCCCAAAACGACCCCGGCCACACCGCTGGGCAACGGAGAACGCCGCTGATGCAACGTGTGAAACTATCTGACTCGCTGGAGATGAGCCGCCTTGTCTATGGCATGTGGCGGTTGGGCGATGACAGTGACACGTCCGCGGCCCATGTCGAGGCCAAGATTCAGACCTGTCTGGATCAGGGTATCACCACCTTCGATCAGGCCGACATCTATGGCGGCTACCAGGCCGAGGCCGTGCTGGGTGCCGCCCTGCGCGCCAATCCAAACCTGCGTCAGAAGATGGAGATCGTCACCAAATGCGACATCGTCGCGCCGGTTGGCCGTTACACGGATGCGAAGGTAAAATACTACGACACCTCGCGCGCCCACATTCTGAAGTCAGTCGACACGTCGCTGTCGGAAATGGCGATTGACCACATCGATCTGCTGTTGATCCACCGACCGGACCCCATAATGGACCACCATGAAACCGGAGCCGCCCTGGATGAGGTCGTCGCCAGTGGGAAGGTCGGCGCGGTGGGTGTGTCCAACTTCCGCCCGTGGGATTGGTCGTTGCTGCAATCGGCGATGAAAACGCAGTTGGTCACCAACCAGATCGAAATTTCGCTGGGTCAGATCAGCCCTTTCACCAACGGTGATCTGGCCTTTCACCAACAGCATGGCCATCCGTTGATGGCATGGTCGCCGCTGGGTGGAGGCCTGTTGATGGCTGGAAACCCGCCGGTTGGGGTCGTCGCCGATGAAATCGCAGCCGGGTTTGGCGTGGATCGCGCCGCCGTCGCAGTGGCGTTCCTGTTGGCCCACCCAGCCAACGTCCTGCCGGTTCTGGGCACCAACAATCTTGACCGGATCAAACGCGCCTCGGACGCATTGAAAGTCAAACTGGATCGCGAAAGCTGGTTCCGCCTGTACGAGGCGGCACTGGGGCACGAGGTACCATGATGAACGCAATCTCAAAGGACATAACCCGCACCTTCATTCCACATAAGGACGACACACGTACCCTGCGCGACGCCTTCGGCCGCTTTGCAACCGGTGTCACCATCGTGACCTGCGACAGCGCGGACGGTCCGGTCTGCATCACCGCCAACAGCTTTTCGTCCCTGTCGCTCGACCCACCACTGATCATGTGGGCCGGAGACCGCAACTCGCGTCGCTTCCCCTATTTCCACAAGGCCCGTCATTTCAGCGTGCATGTGCTGTCGTCGGACCAGGCCGAGCTGTGTTTCGGCTGCTCGAAAGACGCCTTTGCACTGCGGGACATCAGCCACGAGCGCTGTGAGAATGGGACACCGGTGTTGGCGGACTGCCTTGCGCGGTTCGAATGCGAACAGCACGCGTATCACGATGCAGGCGATCACGTTATTGTGGTTGGAAAAGTTCTACGGGCCAGCATGTCGGACGGAGACGCGCTGACCTTTTATGCCGGGAAACTCGGCCAATTCGCGAAAGTCTAAGCGCGATTTGATGACCGTGGGGAACACCCGCGGCTGACCAAGGGAGGATCCGCATGGGCGGACTGGCATCGGTGCTTGCACCGATTGCATTCGTGAACGAAACCGTGCTGCGTCTGGGCCGCGCGGTTGGTGTTGTTGCGATTGCGCTCATGGTGATCGCAATTCTGATCCAGGTGTTTTTCCGATACGTTCTGGGCAATGCGCTGCCCTGGCCGGACGAGGCCGCGCGGTTCTGCATGTTGTGGATGACCGGTCTGATGGCCCCCACAGCCTTTCGGCGCGGCGGTTTTGTGGCCATCGACATGCTGGAACGCCTCCTTCCCCGCATCATCGGCCAAACGCTGAATCTGTTCCTGCTTTTGATCGCGCTCGCCGTCCTGCTGGTCGCGGTCAATATCGGCTGGTCCGAGGTCACTGGCTTTGGCGGCAAGTTCGCCACTGCCGCGCTGTATCTGCCCACCTCTTTCGGGTTCGACGAATGGTATCGCATTCCGCGCAGTTGGATGATGGCATCGCTGCTGGTGGGAGTCATCCTGCTGATCTCGGTGAATATCGAGCTGATCCTGCGATCCTTCATCACTCTGCTGGGCGGCGGCCACCTGTTGCCTGAAATTCCTGATGCGGCAGTGGGGGCCGAATAAATGCTGATCTGGTTCCTGCCCACCTTCCTGATTTTCCTGCTGATCGGCCTGCCGGTCTTTTTCGCTTTGCTGGCGGCGCCCGGAATCCTGCTGTGGCTGAACGGCCAGACGAACGACATCACGCTGCTGTATCGCAATGTCTATAACGGTATGGACAGCTTCCCTCTGATGGCGATCCCCTTCTTCATGCTGGCCGGAGAACTCATGAACCGAGGCGGCATCACCATCCGCCTTGTCGAGTTTTCGCAGGCCCTGATGGGACACCTGCGCGGTGGTCTGGCGCATGTGAACGTGCTGAGTTCGATCCTGTTCGCGGGCCTCTCGGGGTCCGCCGTGGCGGACACCTCGGCGCTAGGGTCGATGCTGATCCCGGCGATGGAGAAACAGGGCTATACCCGTAAATTCGCCGCCGCGATCACGGCGGCGAGTTCGGTGATCGGGCCGATCATTCCGCCCTCGGGCATCATGATCATCTATGCCTATGTGATGGGCGAAAGCGTGGCCGCGTTGTTTCTGGCGGGGATCGTTCCGGGCGTGATGGTCGGTGTCGGTCTGATGTTGATGATCAAACTGATGGCCGACCGCTATGACTTCCCCGTCGCCAGCCGCAAATACACATGGCCCGAGCGGCGTCAGGCCAGTTTGAAGGCCTTTTTCCCATTGATGACACCGGTCATCATTCTGGGCGGTATTCTGGGTGGTATCTTCACACCGACCGAGGCTGCGGCAGTCGCCGTGGGCTATGCCTTCATCATCGGGTTCTTCATCCTGCGGACATTGACATGGAAAGAGGTCCCCGAGGTGCTCAGCAATGCAGGCATGACTTCAGCCGTTGTTCTGCTGCTGGTTGGTGCTGCGATGGCGTTCAAGACGGTCGTCAGCCTCAGCCATGCGCCGGAACAACTGGCCTCGCTGATCCTCAGCCTGTCGGAAAACCCGCTGATCCTTTTGTTCCTGATCAACCTGCTGCTGTTCATCGTTGGCATGTTCCTGGACGCAGGCCCTGCGATCATCATCCTTGGACCAATCCTTGGCCCGATCTTCACCAGCCTCGGCGTCGACCCGATCCATTTTGCCATCATCATGAGCGTCAACCTGACAGTAGGCCTCGCCACCCCGCCAATGGGTTTGGTGCTGTTCGTGGCCGCCGCCGTATCGCGCGAACGGGTTGAAACCATCGCCAAGGCGATCCTGCCGTTCCTGGCGGTCGAAATCATCGTGATTTTCCTGATCACCTACATACCCGCACTATCCATGACGATCCCGAGGATAACGGGATTTGCCAACTAACTGAGTTCCACAGGGAGGAAACGCATGCTCAGAGAATTCATCAAAATCGCAGCGGTGGCCACATCGCTGGTGGCGGCGTCGGCCATGGCTGCGACAGCCGCCGATTATACGCTGCGCGCAACCGCAAATTCGAACGAAAACGATGAGGATTATGACGGGCTGATCGTCTTCAAGAACTATGTCGAATCTGCCTCGAACGGCGCGATCGAGGTCGAACTGTTCATCGGCACACAGCTCTGCTCGAACGGGGCCGAATGCTTGCAGGGCGTGGCAGACGGCACCATCGACATCTACATCTCGACCTCGGGCGGTGCCTCAGGCATCTTTCCTTACGTGCAGGTTCTGGACCTGCCTTATCTGATGGCCGATGACCGCATTGCCGAGCATGTCCTGTCGGGCGATTTCACCCGCACAATGCGCGACATGGCGCTTGAGGACTCGGGCGGCGCGATCCGTCTGATGACCATCGGCAACACCGGCGGCTGGCGCAACTTTGCCAACACACAGCGCCGCATTGCCGAGCCTGCGGATATGGAAGGTCTGAAAATCCGCACCGTCGTCGCCGACCTGCCGCAGGAACTGGTCAAGGCGCTGGGTGCGTCGCCCACCCCGATCCCGTGGCCGGAACTGTTCACCAGCTTCCAGACCGGTGTCGTTGAAGGATCCAAGAACGGCATCACCGACATCATGGGCATGAAATTCCCGGATGCGGGCCTGCAATACGTAACGCTGGACGGCCACGCCTATATGGGCGCATTGTGGTGGATGAACAACGCCAAGTTCCAGGAGATGCCCGAGGATCTGCGCCGCGTCGTGGTCGACGGGTTCTATGCCCTGCAACAGGCCACTTTCGCCTCCCCGAAGCGCAAGTCGATCCAAGCCTATGAGGATTTCGTCGCCGGTGGCGGAGACCTCTATGTGCTGACACCCGATCAGAAGGCTGCGTTCAAAGAGGCCGCAACGCCAGTCTATGATTGGTTCCAGTCCAACGTTGCGCGAGGCGACGAGATCTTTGCTGCACTGACCGAGGCGGTCGCGGCGGCTGAGGCGGACGTCAACGCCGCTCGCGATGCGGATCTGAAGTGAACGGTTGGGCCGGGCTTTGCGGCCTGGCCCTCACCGAAACGGGTACATCCACCCTTTGTAGTCGTTGACCAGAACATGCGCCTTTTCGATCTGCTCCGGCGACATTTTCTTGACCACTTCCTCAAGGCTGATCGCCGCGTCGGGGTCGCCGCCAATGGCGCTGAGCGTGTACCACATATACGCGCGCACCAGATCGGGCGCAGGCATGCCCAGACCCAATTCGTAATACCAGCCAACGCCCGACTGCGCCCCCGGATGCCCCTTCATCGAGGCGCGCAGATACCATTCAAAGGCCCGTTCGTAATCCTGCTCGACCCCCAAACCCAGCCCGTACATCACGCCGATCAGCTCTTCAGCCTCGGCGTTGCCCGAGCGCGCGGCTGGAAGAAGTTCCTCGCGCGCAGCTGCAAACTGTCCGGCTTCCATCATATCGCGCGCTTGTTCCAGTTCAGCCAGAGCCGGAGACGCAAATACGCAAAGGGCAAAAACAAGCTGGCGCATGGGATGGTTGCCTTCTTCTGGGTCGGGGCCGCTGTGGCACAGGAATTGCCGCGCCCGCTGACCGATGATGACTTTATTCCCTTTGATATGAAACAGGCCGCCATCGGTCATCAACTGTTTTACGACCCGATCCTGTCAGGCAACCGCAACATCGCCTGCGCCCATTGTCACCACCCGGATTTCGGCACTTCGGACGGGTTGTCGCTGGGCATAGGAGAAGGCGGGCAGGGGTTGGGGCCGGACCGCACACCCGGCACCGGGGCCGACAGAATACGCAAACGCATCCCTCGCAACTCTCCGGGCCTGTGGAATTTTGGGGCCAAGGACATACACACTGTCTTTCACGACGGCAGGCTGAGCGTTTCCGACGTCTACGGCAACGGCTTCAATTCCCCGGCGCAGGAGTGGCTGCCCGAGGGCCTGAACTCCCTGCTGGCGGCGCAGGCTCTGTTTCCCCTGACCTCACAATTCGAGATGGCGGGCAATGTGGCCGAAAATGAAGTCACAGGCGCGGTGCATGATCGCATCGACAAGGGCTGGCCCATTCTGGCGAAACGCGTCCGCACCGATCAGCGCTATGGTCCGGCCATCGTCGCCGCCTTTGATGAGGTCGAGACGACCGAGGATATCACGATCACGCAAGTCGCCAACGCTCTGGCCGCTTTCATGGCGATCGAGTGGCGCAGCACCGACAGCCCGTTTGACCACTATCTTGCGGGCGACATGAATGCCCTTTCACCTGCGCAGATCGAGGGGATGAAGCTGTTCTACGGCAAAGCCCGCTGCTCCGCCTGCCACAGCGGTCCGCTCATGTCAGATCAGAAGTTCCATGCACTGGGCTTGCCTCCCTTTGGGCCGGGTCGCACCCGGCAGTGGGATCCCTTCGCCCGGGATGTGGGCCGCATGGGTGAAAGCGACCGCCTTGAGGATGCCTACAGGTTCCGCACCCCGATGCTCCGTAACGTTGCCCTGACCGCACCGTACGGTCACAATGGCGCCTTCCCCGATCTTGAAAGCGTCATTCGCCATCATTTGGACCCGCAGGCAAGCCTGGACAAATGGACCCCACAAATGGCTGCCTTACCCCAGGTGCCATGGTTGCAAGAAACGGATTTCCTAGTTTGGCAGGACCAATATGAAATGGCACGTCAACGCAAGAAAATCGATATTGATCCGATCCAGCTTGCGGAAATGGAAATAGAAAACCTGATTGCTTTTCTGAATTCGTTGACAGGTCGCAGCGTAGACTCGCCGAAATTCGGTGTGCCGAAAGGGTTTACTCCTTAGCCATCTCTCACATCAATTAGGTCATGTTGACTAATGGCTGAGCCAGAGACGGGTTGATGCGAAATCGACGAATCCGAAGAGCTTTCGGCGGGCACGTCGCAGCGTGTTGCAACTCGGCTGGCATTCTTCAACTTGTTGAAGCATTTCTCGGCTGGATAGCCTCATCTGTCCCCGCCCATCTCTGGAACTTATCAATCGCCTGCAAACAAATACTCTCTGCAATCTTCGTGGGCATTCTTAATTTGGCACCTGCTTGATGTCACTGCATGGCCAGAAGACCACAATCAGGCTAACGAAGCTTTGATTGGTCCAAGCGGACCAATGCGGTTTGGCACCCCCCAACTTTATCGGGAGCGTGCTAAAGCGCTGACAACTCTCTCTACACAATCCAAATCAAGAAAAGCCAGCACCTCTAAACGCGATGGCAAAGTTCTGGTGGTCAACGATGCAGTTTGAGCTGGTTTAATTGCAGGCTGTTGCTGGTTTTCACAGCGAAACCCCACCCCCCGTCTCAGCCACATTTCGAATGTCCGCAGCTGCGGCAGGTTATGCAGCCCTCGATCATCACCATGTCATACTGGCCGCAGGACGGGCAGGCCTTGCCGCGGGGGGCGTCCATGTTGACCACCTGCGCCTGCGGGTCGGATTTCAGCCCCATCCCTTCGCCCTCGAGGAACCCGATCGCGATCATGTGCTGCTCGATTACGCCGCCGATCGCCGCCAGGATCGAAGGGATATACTTGCCCTGCACCCAGGCCCCGCCGCGCGGATCGAACACGGCCTTGAGCTCCTCGACCACGAAAGACACGTCACCACCGCGCCGGAACACGGCCGAGATCATCCGGGTCAAGGCCAGCGTCCAGGCGTAATGCTCCATGTTCTTCGAGTTGATGAACACCTCGAACGGACGCCGCCGGCCGCCGATGACGATGTCGTTGATGGTCAGATAGATCGCGTGTTCGCTGTCGGGCCATTTCAGCTTGTAGGTCGAACCCTCAAGCGATTGCGGCCGGTCCAGCGGTTCGGACATGTAGATGACATCGCCGCCATCCACCTCGTGCGGTGCATCCGCGCTTTCCCCCGGCACCTTGTCGTCGCTTTCCGAGACGGTCAGTACCGAGCCGGTCACGTCGTTCGGGCGATAGGTGGTGCAGCCTTTGCAGCCCTGATCCCAGGCCTGCATATACACGTCCTTGAAGGCGTCGAACGAGATGTCCTCGGGGCAGTTGATCGTCTTCGAGATCGAGCTGTCGATCCATTTCTGCGCCGCGGCCTGCATCTTGACGTGCTCGGCCGGGGTCAAGGTCTGGGCGTTCACGAAATAGTCGGGCAGATCGACATCGCCGAACTTGTCGCGCCACATCTGAACGGCATAGTCCACCACCTCTTCCTCGGTCCGCGAGCCGTCCTTCTGCAAGACCTTGCGCGTATAGGCATAGGCAAAGACCGGCTCGATCCCCGACGACACGTTGCCCGCGTACAAAGAGATCGTCCCAGTGGGCGCGATCGAGGTCAGCAGCGCGTTGCGGATGCCGTGCTCGCGGATGGCCTCGCGAACATCGTCATCCATCTGCTGCATGGTGCCGCTGGCCAGGTATTTCTCGGCATCGAACAGGGGAAACGCCCCTTTTTCCTTGGCCAAGTCGACCGACGCCAGATACGCGGCGCGGGCGATCGCGTGCAACCAGCGCTCGGTCTGACGCGCCGCCTCGTCGGACCCATAACGCAGACCCAGCATCAACAACGCATCCGCCAGTCCGGTCACGCCCAGCCCGATGCGGCGTTTGTCCTGCGCTTCAGCCTCTTGTTCGGCCAGTGGGAATTTTGACACATCAACGACATTGTCCATCATCCGGACAGCCGTGGCGACAAGTTCTTGCAGGGCCTCTTGATTCAAACGGGCTATTGCCTCAAACGGTTCAACCACCAAACGCGCCAGATTGATCGAACCCAACAGGCAGGCGCCATAGGGCGGCAATGGCTGTTCGCCGCACGGGTTCGTGGCCGCGATTGTTTCAACATAGCTCAGGTTGTTGGCCTGATTGATCCGGTCGATGAAGATCACACCCGGTTCGGCATAATCATAGGTGGCCTGCATGATCTTGTTCCACAGATCACGCGCCTGAACCGTGTGATAGACCTTGCCGTCAAAGATCAGATCCCACGAGGCATTGGCCTTGACCGCTTCCATGAACGGATCGGTCACCAGAACCGACATGTTGAACATGCGCAGGCGGGCCGGGTCGGATTTGGCGGTGATGAACTGTTCGATATCCGGGTGGTCACAGCGCATGGTCGCCATCATCGCGCCACGGCGCGAGCCCGCCGACATAATCGTGCGGCACATGGCATCCCAGACATCCATAAAGCTCAGCGGCCCCGACGCATCCGCCGCGACGCCTTTCACGTCAGCGCCACGCGGGCGGATGGTCGAGAAATCATAGCCGATCCCCCCGCCCTGCTGCATGGTCAAAGCGGCCTCTTTCAGCATGTCGAAAATGCCGCCCATGCTGTCGGGTACCGTACCCATGACAAAACAATTGAACAGGGTCACCTGACGCGCGGTGCCGGCACCTGCTGTGATCCGCCCGGCAGGCAGGTATTTGAAGTCTTTCAGCGCCTCATAGAATTTCTCTTCCCAGTGCCCCGGGTCGTTTTCCGCCCGCGCCAGATCACGGGCGATGCGCCGCCAACTGTCTTCAACCGTTTGATCGATGGGGGTGCCATCCGCCTGTTTAAAGCGGTACTTCATATCCCAGATCTGCTCGGCGATGGGGGCGGCAAAGCGGCTCATTGGTGATTCCCTGTGCTGAAAGAGGTATCCAGACTACCTCAAATCACATGCGCACCACAACACCTTGATGACAACTGGAACCAAGCTACAATATAAAGATGATCCTCGGGACGACTCTGTGGGAAAGCTGTGGATAATTACGTAAACCTCATAAAACTGTCCGTTGGTTCGGAAAGCGTCGACACGCTGATCGTCTGGCAGGACAGCTATCGCCAGCGGTTCGAAGATGGCCTTCCACGCCACGTCACCCGCATGTGGCCCAAGCGCGAAGCCGAAATTCTGAACGGCGGATCGATCTATTGGGTCATCAAGGGCGTAATCCAGTGTCGCCAACGGATCCTGCGGCTGGATGAAGTGATCGGAGACGATGGTATCCGCCGCTGTGCCATTGTGCTGGACCCCAAGCTGCACCGCACCCAGAACGCCCTGAAACGCCCGTTTCAGGGATGGCGTTATCTCAAGCCTAAAGATACTCCTGCCGATTTGCCGAAAAACCGCGAGCAGGACGATGCCCTGCCCGATGATCTGAACCGCGCCCTGGCAGAAATCGGGGTTCTGTAAAGGCCGGCACCAGACTATCTGCAATGTGATGCGTTGAGGATGCCAACAAAATCGCATAGAATGTTTACTTGATTTTATTAAGTTAACGAGGGCAATCTATGATGATTGGACAATTTCGAGCAATCGTATTGGCGGCTGTATTTGTAGCAGGCGGAACAAGCGTTCTCGCCGCCCCAAAGGATGGAACCTATAGCCTGACCGTGCCGTCCAAAAATCCGTTCCCGGTGTCGGTCACAATTACCGGCGGCAACATTGCAGGCATCACGTCCTCAACGCTGCAAAATATCAACGGCGCCAGCGTTTCGGGGAACAGCAAAAAGCAATCCATCAGTTTCAACTTCGACAGCGCGAACTGCGGAGGCGGCAACACCGGCACCATGACATTCGACCTGAGAAAGAATGTCGTGTTCAAAAAATGGAAAGGGACGTGCGGGTCAAAACGTTTTGACATCAGCAAATCAGTGACCGCTGCCCCTGATTAAGTTTTGCTTACCCGGTCCATTACTTCCGCAAGCACCCGCTTGTCATCAGGCAAATAACTGGCCACCCGACTGCGCCACAGCGTGGCCTGCGATTGCAGGATCAGACCGTCCGAGAGGATCTTCAGGTGGTTCGCGCGCAGGGTCTCTCCGGTCGAGGTGATGTCGGCAATTGCTTCGGCGGTTTCATTCATCACCGTGCCTTCAGTCGCACCCTGACTGTCGACCAGCGTGTAATCGGCCACGCCCGCTTCTGTCAGGAATTCCCGAACCAGACGGTGGTATTTGGTGGCGATCCGCAGCCGGTGGCCATGGGTTTTGCGAAACGCAGCTGCTGCCGCGTCCAGATCATCAAGCGTATCGACATCGACCCAACATGCCGGAATTGCGATGATCAGATCAGCCTTGCCGAATCCAAGCTGCGAAACCTCTTCAACCTGCTGTTCCCAGCGCGGCAGTTTCTCGTGCACCAGATCGATCCCGGTGACGCCCAGATGAATCCGCCCCGCCGCCAGTTCACGCGGAATTTCCCCCGCCGACAACAGGATCAGAGAGACACCGTCGATCCCTTCGACCTTGCCCGCATATTCCCGGTCCGACCCGCTGCGTGACAAGGTGATGCCGCGTTTTTCGAACCATGAGAAGGTCTTTTCCATCAACCGGCCCTTCGACGGCACACCAAGTTTCAGGCTCATACAGCACCCTCCTCAATCTCCAGCATCAGGTCGGGGCGCAACACGCCGCCGACAGCCGGGATTTCGTCTCCACGGCCCAATTGCCGTGTCAGCGCGTCATAGCGCCCGCCCGTGGCGATCGGAGGCAGGTCAGGCCGACCTTCCGCGTAAAACCCAAAAACAAAACCATCGTAATATTCCATCGATGTCCGGCCATAGGCGGCCTCGAAATCCAACCGCTCGACATCGACGCCACGTGCTTGCAGCGCAGCCACGCGCGCCTCCAGCCGGTCCAGAGCGGGCGTGATCTGGGGCAGATCCACCGCCACGTCGCGCAGCTGTTCCAGCGCAAATGGCATGGTCTCGCGCACATTCAGCAACGTTTCCAGCCCGGCCAGTTCATTGTCGGAAATCGGCGGCGTATCGCGGTCATCGCGCAGGGCTTCGATGCGCGCTGCGATTTCGGCCTTGCGGCGCTTGCCGATCATAGGGGCTTCAAAGGCCATCGGATCGGCTGCGTCCAGCAGCGCGGCGCGCCCTTCCGAGGGCGCCTTGCGACCTGCAAACCGATCCAGCAAGATGCGGAACCGGCGCGGTCTCCACAGGTGCCGCATCAGGGCGGCCTTGCGACGCTCGGTCGTGCGCAGCCCTTCGACCGCAGCGGTGAGGATGCCGATATCCCCGGTTGCCGCACGCAGGGGCAACCCACGCAACTGAAGCGCCATCAGCGAAAACACCTCGGCGTCGGCGCCTGCCGGGTCGTCGCGGTCAAAGACCTCGTATCCCACCTGGATGTATTCATTGGCGCGGTCGGGGTCATGCTCCTGACGGCGGAACACCTCACCCGAATAGGTATAGCGCGCCGGTTCGGCCCCGTCGCGCATGTGCATCTGCACCACCGGTAGGGTGAAATCCGGGCGCAGCATCTGTTCGCCGCGCAGCGCGTCCGAGGTGACATAGGCGCGCGCGCGGATATCCTCGCCGTAGAGGTCCAGCAGCGTCTCGGCCGATTGCAGCAGCGGCGGGTCGACGACCTGCGCCCCGGCGGCCTCGAAGCGCACGCGCATCATCGCGGCCCGGGCCTGGATCTGGGATCGGTTGGGCATGGCTTAGTCCTGACTGTCCAGAATCTCGCGCACCTTGGCGACCAGATCGCTGCGCGGCACCTCGAACTGGCTGGGGCGTTCCTTCCATTCCTCGAGCGTGGCGCTTTCGGCAATCTTGGCCCCCAAGATCAGGTCCTTGATCTGCACGATGCCTTTGGCTTTTTCGTCGCCGCCCTCGATCACCGCAATCGGAGAATTCCGCTTGTCCGCATATTTCAGCTGGTTACCAAAATTCTTGGGATTGCCCAGATAGACCTCGGCCCGGATGCCGGCATTGCGCAGCTCGGCCACCATCGCCTGATAGTCGGCCATGCGGTCGCGGTCCATTACGGTCACGACCACAGGGCCGGTGGCCTGAACGCTGATCCGGCCCTTTTCGCGCAACGCGGCGAGCAGGCGATCAACGCCGATGGAGATGCCTGTCGCAGGTACTTCCTGCCCGGTAAAGCGCTTGACCAGATCGTCATAGCGCCCGCCGCCCGAGACCGAGCCGAACTGCCGCTTGCGGCCTTTCTCATCAAAGATCTCGAAGGTCAGTTCGGCCTCATAGACCGGCCCGGTATAATAACCCAGACCGCGCACGACCGAGGGATCGATCTGGATGCGATCAGCGCCATAGCCGCCCGCGGCCAGCAACTCGCCGATCTGTTCCAATTCCGCAATGCCTTCGGCGCCGATCTTGCTGTCACCCACGGCCGCACGCAGATTGGCCAGCGTTCCGGCGGCTGCATCGGCCTTGGAGGTCAGGAAGGCGATCACCGGCTCGGCCTGATCTTCGGACAGGCCCACACCGTCGATGAACGCGCCCGAGACATCCAGCCGGCCCTTGGTCAGCAACTCGCGCACGCCCTGCTCACCCACCTTGTCGAACTTGTCGATGGTGCGCAGAACGTCGTCGCGCGCTGCCGCGTCCGCGCCTAGGCTCATGGCCTCGAGCACGCCGTTCAAAACCTTGCGGTTGTTGACCCGGACCAGATAATCGCCGCGAGGAATGCCCACGGTTTCCAGCGTATCCGACAGCATCGCGCAGATTTCGGCATCGGCGGCCATGCTGGCCGTCCCCACCGTATCCGCATCACACTGATAGAACTGACGGTACCGCCCCGGCCCCGGCTTTTCGTTGCGCCAGACCGGACCCATCGCATAGCGGCGATACGGCGTGGGCAGATCGTTGCGGTGCTGGGCATAGACCCGGGCCAATGGTGCTGTCAGATCATAGCGCAGCGCCATCCAATCGCCGTTGCCGCCATCGTCAAACTCCTGCCAGGCGAACACGCCTTCGTTCGGGCGATCCACGTCGGGCAGAAACTTGCCCAGCGCCTCGACGGTCTCGACCGCACTGCTTTCAAGCGCGTCGAACCCATAACGATGATACACGCCCGCAATCGTCCGCAGCATCTCAGTGCGCTGCGTGACTTCCTCGCCGAAATAGTCGCGGAACCCTTTCGGCGTGACGGCCTTGGGGCGGGGCTGTTTCTTGGGCTTGGCCATGTGGGGCGTCCTTGGGAGTGTCCTTGTTCCGCGCGCGGTCTATCCCATGGTCCGCATCGGGGCAAGGCGCGCTTTCTCTGGCCTTGGGCCGACTGTGTCGCTATGACCAGCGCAAGACAGGAGTCCCCCATGCAGCATCTGGAAGAAGAGATCGCACATCTGACCCGTACCGTGGACGAGCTGAACACGGTCGTCACCAGACAACAATCGGAAATCGACCGGCTGACCCAACGGGTTGAAATGCTGTTGCAGCGCGAAGCAGAACGGGCGCAGGAAGGTTCAGGCGGCGTTGTCTTTGGTGACGAACGACCGCCTCACTATTGATGATTTAAAGCCCAAGCGTCGATTTTACCGCGTTGTCCACAACGCCGCCCAACAGGGCGTTTTCGTCCCCGGTGCAGCCCTCTTTCAAGGCGGCCACAAATGTTTCTCTCAGAGCCGCCTTTTCCTCATCCGAAGTCGCGTGGGCTTCGATGTCAACCTGACGGTTGTAAAGCGAAAGGGCCGTCATCTTCCCAACGACGTCCAGAATGTATTCTTCGTTCCCATCAGCCTCTTCGATAACAGAGGTGCAGGTGTGATACATCAGCGGCAGCGCGTCCTGCATCATCTGTTCGGCTTCCTCGTCGGCAAGGGCCAATCCGGGCGCTGCAAGCATTAAGGCGGTGGCGGCTGGCTTAAGCAAATTCGTCCTCATCCGGATGCTCCTCCGCCTACTTGGAATTCGCGCCGATCAGCGCACCGGCCACCGCTCCGGCGGCGGCACCTTTGCCGTCGCCGATCAGCGCGCCGACACCCGCGCCAATCACGGCGCCTTTGATCGTGTTTTCTTTTTTCTTGTCATCCGCCAGACCAGCTGAGGCCGAAACCAAAGCCAGCGTCGCTGCTGCGCCGAATACAATCTTTCTGAACTTGAGACCCGTTATTGTCATAACAACGCCCTCCTGTGGCATGACCTAAAGACATCTCTGTCAAGTCAGCCTAGCGGGGCACCAACAGTCTGGCAACAAAGCGGTATCATATCTCTTCGACGGTCATGACGCCTTCAAGGGATTTGATCGCGCCCTTGATCTGCGGGTTGATTGGGAATTCACGTCCCAGTTCCATCTCAACATCGCCGGGCAGGCTGGGGTCCAGCAACATGAACTGGACTGGTCCCCGTGCAGCCCCTTTCGCGGCAGAGGCGGCGTCTTCCAACACCTTGGCTACCGTTGGTACGGCCTGTGCTTCGTCAACGTAGATTCGCAGCCCAGTTGCTCCGGCCTCGGCCACCAAGGAATCCGCAGGGCCAACAGAGCGGCCCAGCAGCTTGAGCTGATCGGCTTCCATCGTTGCCTCGGCAGTCAGCACGACTTCCGCGCCGGTTTCCAGAAACTCGCGACACTTCTCCAGCGTGTCCGAAAACAGCGTGACCTCATAGGCGCCGGTGGGATCAGACATTTGAACGAAAGCAAAGCGGTTGCCCTTGGCCGATTTCCGTTCCTGCCGCCCGGCGACAACCCCTGCCATCTTTGCGATGAGCGGACCAGACCGGGCCTTTTCCGTAACCTCATCCAGCGTCAGCACCTGTTTGCGCTTCAGCGCGGGCATGTAATCGTCCAGCGGATGCCCCGAGAGATAGAAGCCGATGGCCTTGAATTCTTCGCTGAGGCGCTCGGCCGGCAGCCAGTCGGGCGTCGGCGACAGGCGCGGTTCGGGCAGGTCGTCGCCTGCCTCACCGAACAGAGACACCTGATTGGAGTTTTTCTGTTCATGGATCGCCGCCGAATACTGTACCAGACGGTCAAGGCTTTCGAACACGCGGCGACGGTTCTTGTCGAGCTCATCAAAAGCGCCGGCACGCGCCAGCATTTCCAGCGGACGTTTACCGACCTTCTTCAGATCGACCCGGCGGGCAAAGTCAAAGAGGTTGACGAAAGGCTTGTCTCCCCTGCCCTTCACCACAAGGTTCATCGCCTCGACGCCGACATTCTTGAGCGCGCCCAGCGCATAGACCAGCTGACCATCCACCACGTCGAAGGTCGCCAGCGAGCGGTTCACGCAGGGCGGCACGTAAGGCAGGCCCAGCCCCTTGCGGACCTCTTCGAAATACACGGCCAGCTTGTCGGTCAGGTGGATATCGCAGTTCATGACCCCGGCCATGAACTCGACCGGGTGGTTCGCCTTGAGCCAGCCGGTCTGGTAGCTGACCACCGCATAGGCCGCCGCGTGCGACTTGTTGAAGCCGTAGTTGGCAAATTTCTCCAGCAGGTCGAATACCTCGGAGGCCTTCTTGGCGTCCACCCCGTTCTTGGCCGCGCCGGCCTCGAATTTCGGGCGTTCGGCGTCCATCGCCTCTTTGATCTTCTTGCCCATCGCGCGGCGCAGCAGGTCGGCGCCGCCAAGGCTGTATCCCGCCATGACCTGCGCGATCTGCATCACCTGCTCCTGATAGACGATGATGCCCTGCGTTTCTTCCAGGATATGATCGATCAGCGGGTGGACCGAGGTGATCTCGCGCTGGCCATTCTTGACCTCGCAATAGGTGGGGATGTTCTCCATCGGGCCGGGGCGGTAGAGCGCCACAAGCGCCACGATATCCTCGATGCAGGTGGGTTTCATGCGCTTGAGCGCGTCCATCATGCCCGAGCTTTCCACCTGGAACACCGCCACGGTCTTGGCTGCGGAATAAAGCTTGTACGTCGCCTCATCATCCAGCGGGATAGCGTTGATCTGGTTTTCAGCCCCCTCAGCGGGCTCATAAAGTTCGGTGCCATCGGCGGCGATGTGCAAGGGACGCCCGGATTTGAAAATTAGGTCCATTGCGTTCTGAATCACGGTCAGGGTCTTCAGACCCAGAAAGTCGAACTTTACCAGCCCGGCCTGTTCCACCCATTTCATGTTAAACTGGGTCGCAGGCATATCCGAGCGCGGATCCTGATAAAGCGGCACCAGCGCATCCAGCGGCCGGTCACCGATCACCACACCGGCCGCGTGGGTCGAGGCATTGCGCAACAGCCCCTCGACCTGCTGGCCATAGGTCAGCAGACGGTCAACAACCTCTTCATTCCGCGCCTCTTCGCGCAGACGCGGTTCGTCTTTCAACGCCTTTTCGATGGAGACAGGTTTGACGCCTTCAACCGGGATCATCTTGGACAGACGATCCACCTGCCCGTAAGGCATCTGCAGCACCCGCCCGATATCGCGCACGGCAGCCTTCGACAGCAACGCACCGAAGGTGATGATCTGCCCCACCTTGTCGCGGCCGTATTTCTGCTGCACATAGCGGATCACTTCTTCACGGCGGTCCATGCAAAAGTCGATGTCGAAGTCGGGCATCGAGACCCGCTCGGGGTTCAGGAACCGTTCAAACAGCAGGCTGTAGCGCAGCGGGTCAAGGTCGGTGATCGTCAGCGCATAGGCCACCAGCGAGCCCGCGCCCGAGCCCCGCCCCGGCCCGACCGGAATGTCGTGATCCTTGGCCCATTGAATGAAATCTGCGACGATCAGAAAGTAGCCGGGGAAACCCATGCTTTCGATGATGCCCAGTTCGAAATCCAGACGTTCCTGGTACTCCTCGGGCGTCACGGCATGCGGGATCACGGCCAGACGTTTCTGCAAGCCGTCATTGGCGATGCGCCGCAGCTCGGCCACCTCGTCATCCGCAAATTTTGGCAGGATCGGGTCGCGTCGATAGGCCATGAACGCGCAGCGTCTGGCGATCTCGACGGTGTTTTCGATGGCCTCGGGCAAGTCGGCGAACAGGGTCGCCATCGCTTGTTGTGACTTGAAGTAGTGCTGCGCCGTCAGCCGACGGCGGCCTTCCTGCTGGTCGACATAGGCCCCTTCCGATATGCAGATCAGCGCGTCATGAGCTTCGTACATGTCCGGCGTCGGGAAATAGACGTCATTCGTGGCGACCAGCGGCAGGTTCTTGGCATAGGCCATCTCGACATGGCCGCGTTCTGTCAGGCGTTCGGCCTCGGGCTGGCCATCTTCACCCGGATGGCGCTGAAGCTCGATATAAAACCGGTTGGGGAACATTGCCGCCAGCCGATCGACCAACGCTTCGGCCGCCGGGCGATGACCCTGTTGCAGTAGCATTCCCACCGGGCCGTCAGGTCCACCGGACAGGCAGATCAACCCTTCAGATCGGTCGGCCAGTTCTTCCAAAGTGACCTGAGGCAGTTGCCCGCCCTTGTCCACGTAGAGACACGTGCTGAGTTTCATCAGGTTTTCGTACCCGGTCTCGGACTGCGCCAGCAGCACCAGAGGCGCGGGCGTCTTTGGCTTCTCGCCCGGCTGGGCCTGGACATAGGTCAGATCGACCTGGCACCCCATGATCGGCTGTACCCCGGCGCCGCTTGCGGTGACCGCGAATTCCAGCGCCGAAAACATCGAATTGGTATCCGTCACGGCGACCGCCGGCATTTCCATCTTCTCGCACAGGCCCGGCAGCTTTTTCAGCCGCACGGCGCCTTCCAGAAGGGAATATTCAGTGTGAACGCGGAGGTGGATGAATCGTGGAGAACTGCTCATGACGCCCAAGCTACCCCAGCCGGCTGCGCGGCAAAAGGCTGAACCGCGTTACGTTTGCCGCAAAAAAAAAGCCATTGATTATTCGGCTTTTTCAGAAGGTGCTTCGGGATTGACTGGGCGTCGCAATCAAAAACCGCTTTATTTACAAGTGGCTGCCCATTAATCAGAAAAGACGGTCACAGGCCGTATACGTCTAATGGTGTATAACAGAGGCGGTTTTTCTTGCCAGACAAGCCGCGCTGTTTCTAACATCTCATGGCAAGCAATTCGCCCGCCACTCTTTCTACGTCGCATCGAAGGAGGGCCACAAGGGCGCAACCGGGTAAGGCGACGGGTTTCTCGAATGAACATCGCGTTTCTTCTGAACGGAGAGACAGTGGAGCTGGCTGATGTTGATCCGACAGCCACCCTGCTGGATTGGCTGCGCGAAGATCGCGGTCTGACCGGCACCAAGGAAGGCTGCAACGAAGGCGATTGCGGGGCTTGCACCGTGATGGTGACGGATGACCAAGGCGCCAAGGCCCTGAACTCGTGCATTCTGTTTCTGCCGCAACTGCATGGCAAGGCCGTCCGAACAGTTGAAGGCGCAAGTGGCCCGAATGGCGAAGCGCACCCGGTCCAGCAGGCAATGGTCGATCTGCACGGCTCGCAATGCGGCTTCTGCACACCCGGGTTCGTCATGTCGATGGTCGCCGGGCACACGAATGGTGCAACGGACCATGACACTTTGCTTGCAGGCAACCTTTGCCGCTGCACCGGCTATGCGCCGATCATTCGCGCGGCGAAAGCGGCCGAGGAACAGCCCGTTCCGGTTTGGGTCAAAGATAGCCCACCTGCAACGATTGCCACTTCGCGCATGCTGCCAACCTCATCCGACGAATTGGCCGCCGTGTATGCCGAGAACCCGAATGCGACTCTGGTCGCTGGTGCGACCGATGTGGGCCTTTGGGTCACGAAACAATTGCGTGAACTTGACCCGGTGATCTTCCTCAACCGCTGCGATGATTTGAAGAAGATCACGCTCGGCAGTGAAGAAGTCCGCTTTGGCGCAATGGTAGACATGAATCGCATGGGCGCGGCTATGGTCGATCTGCATCCGTCCTATGCCGAGATGATCCGCCGCTATGCCAGCGTTCAGGTCCGCCATGCGGCCACCGTGGGCGGCAATATCGCAAACGGTTCGCCCATCGGGGACAACCCGCCTGCGCTGATCGCATTGAACGCGACACTGCACCTGCGCAAGGGCGACGAGCGGCGGTCGATCCCGCTGGAAGAGTTCTTCATCGACTACGGCAAACAGGATCGGGTTCCGGGCGAGTTTGTGGAAGCCGTCAGCTTCCCCCGCCAGCCAGATCGCCTGAAGGCTTACAAGCTCAGCAAACGGTTCGATCAGGATATCTCGGCCGTCTGCGGCTGTTTCAACATAACCGTTTCGGAGGGCAGCGTCACACAGGCGCGCATTGCCTATGGTGGCATGGCTGCTGTTCCGAAACGGGCAACCCATGTCGAGGCCGCTTTGATCGGCAAACCGTGGACGCGCAAGACCGTTGACGCCGCGCTGCCATCGTTTGCCGACGACTTTTCGCCACTCACGGATATGCGCGCCTCGGCCCTGTATCGACTGGAAACCGCCAAGGCGATGCTGCAACGGTATTTCCTGGAAGATCAGGGCGAGATCACCAATGTGCTGGAGGTGTCGGCATGAGTGTGACGCAAGCCCTGCCCCACGACGCCGCCCCTCTGCACGTTTCGGGCGCGGCGCGGTACGTGGATGACATCCCGACACCCAAGGGCACGCTGCACCTGGCCTTTGGCCTGAGTCCGATCGCCAAGGGCAAGATCACCGCCATGGATCTGTCGGCTGTCAAAGACGCCGAGGGTGTCGTGATGGTCATGACGGCAGAGGAACTGCCGTTTGCCAACGATGTCTCGCCCTCGATCCACGATGAGCCGCTGCTGTCGGACGGCACGGTGCATTATATCGGTCAGCCCGTGTTCCTGGTCGTTGCCACCAGCCATCTGGCCGCCCGCAAAGCGGCGCGATTGGGCAAGGTCGACTATGCCGAGGAAACGCCGATCCTGACGATCGAAGAAGCGCTGGCTGCCAACAGCCGGTTTGAAGATGGTCCACGCATCTATGCCAAGGGCGATGCGGATGCGGCCATTGCCAGTGCGCCGCATGTGATCGAAGGTTCGTTTGAATTGGGCGGGCAGGAGCATTTCTATCTGGAAGGTCAGGCCGCGCTGGCCGTGCCGAATGAAGGTGCGGATATGCTGGTGCACAGCTCGACCCAGCACCCGACCGAGATTCAGCACAAAGTGGCCGACGCTCTGGGTGTTCCGATGCACGCCGTCCGGGTCGAGACCCGCCGCATGGGCGGAGGGTTTGGCGGCAAGGAAAGTCAGGGCAACGCTTTGGCAGTGGCCTGCGCCGTGGCCGCCCGCGCAACCGGCAAGGCCTGCAAGATGCGCTATGACCGTGACGATGACATGATCATCACGGGCAAACGCCACGCTTTCCGCATTTCGTACAAGGCCGGGTTCGATGAGCATGGACATATACAGGGCGTCTCATTCCTCCACTATGCGATCTGCGGCTGGGCGCAGGACCTGTCCTTGCCCGTGGCCGACCGGGCGATGCTGCACTCGGACAACGCCTACCTTTTGCCGAACGCCCGGATCGAAAGCCACCGGTTGAAGACCAACACCCAATCTGCCACCGCATATCGCGGGTTCGGCGGCCCGCAGGGCATGGTCGGCATCGAACGGGTCATGGACCATGCCGCGCATGCGCTGGGTTTGGATCCCGTCGAGCTGCGCCGCCGGAATTACTATGCACCCGCGCACGCTGTGGCCGAGAGCACACCGACAGAAAAACCACTGGTGCATGCCGATCCGCACGAAGACCTGACCAGCCGCGGCGCCGTTGAAATGGGTGACGCACCCGTGCGTCCTCTGCCCGCCGGCGGGAACACCACACCCTATGGGATGGAGGTCAGCGATTTCGAACTGCACGACATGACAGAGGCGTTGCTGAAATCCAGCGACTACACCGCGCGCAAGGCGGCTGTCGCGAAATGGAATGCCGAGAACAGTGTAATCAAAAAGGGCATCGCCTTTTCCCCGGTCAAGTTTGGTATCTCGTTCACGCTGACCCACCTCAATCAGGCGGGTGCGCTGGTGCATGTCTATCAGGACGGATCAGTCCACTTGAATCACGGCGGCACCGAGATGGGCCAGGGCCTGTTCCAGAAGGTCGCACAGGTCGCCGCGTCGCGCTTTGGCATACCGCTGGAGATGGTGAAAATCACCGCAACCGACACGGCGAAAGTACCAAACACGTCTGCGACGGCGGCATCTTCGGGAAGTGACCTGAACGGTATGGCGGTGAAGGCCGCTTGCGACACGATCCGCGACCGGATGGCCGCCTATCTTGCCGAACGTCATCAGGCCGATCCATCAACGGTCACGTTCTCGGATGGGCGTGTCTCGGCCTCAGAAGAACGCTACACCTTCGCCGAAGCCGCCGCACTGGCCTATCAGGGGCGCGTCAGCCTGTCGGCGACCGGGTTCTACAAGACGCCCAAGATCGAATGGGACAGGATCGCCGGGCGCGGTCGCCCCTTCTTCTACTTTGCCTACGGCGCTTCCGTTACCGAGGTGGCGGTGGACACTCTGACCGGTGAAAACCGCATTCTGCGAACGGATATCCTGCATGACGCGGGCGCGTCGCTGAATCCGGCTTTGGACATAGGTCAGGTTGAGGGCGGCTATGTACAGGGTGCAGGGTGGCTGACGACCGAAGAGCTGGTCTGGGATGACACGGGCAACCTGCGCACGCACGCGCCCTCGACCTACAAGATTCCGGCCTGCTCGGACCGGCCGGACATCTTCAACGTCACGCTTTGGGATGGCGAAAACCGTGAGGACACCATCTATCGTTCGAAAGCTGTGGGCGAGCCGCCTTTCATGCTGGGGATCTCGGCCTGGCTGGCGCTGTCGAACGCGGTTGCCGCCTGCGGAGACAGATACCCGGCCCTGAACGCTCCGGCCACGGCCGAAGAGGTTTGGCGCGGGGTCCAGAGGATGAAGGGAGGCATCTGATGGGATTTGACCTTGAGGCTTTGAGGGAGGCGGTCAAAACCCACGGGAAAGTGGTTCGGGTGGTCATCGCCGGGATCAAAGGGTCGTCCCCGCGCGAGGTGGGTGCTGCGATGCTGGTCTGGGAAGATGGGCAAAGCGGAACCATCGGTGGAGGTACGCTGGAATACCAGGCCGCAGAGGCCGCACGATCGCAAACAGTGGCCACGCGCCTGACGCATCACACGCTGGGACCGGACATGGGCCAATGTTGTGGCGGAGCGGTCTCGTTGTTCAGCGAAGTCTATGATCTCAAGAAGGTTGAAACGCTGGATGATACGATCATTGCACGATCAGCATCCGGTGGCGCCACGCCTCTTTCGGTCAAGCGAGTGCTGGCGGCAGCACGCAGTCAGGGCATTGCACCCGAACCACGCCTGATCGACGGCTGGATGATCGAACCGGTGCATAAACCGGCACGAAACCTGTGGATCTGGGGCGCAGGTCACGTCGGACGGGCGCTGGTGGATGTTCTGTCCCCCCTGCCCGATCTTGCGATCACTTGGGTCGATACCGGCCCCGAGCGCTTTCCGGACGTGATTCCTGCAGGCGTGACCGATCTGCCAGCGACGAAACCGGCCGAACTTGTGCGACATGCACCGCCCAATGCCGAGCACCTTGTGCTGACTTATTCACACAATCTGGATTTAGAACTGTGCAACAGGCTGCTTTTGCACGATTTCCGCTTTGCGGGACTGATCGGCTCGGCTACCAAATGGGCGCGGTTCCGATCGCGGCTGGCGGCCCTTGGGCATCCGCCCGACCGGATAAGCCGGATTACCTGCCCGATTGGTGAAACGTCGCTGGGCAAACACCCGCAGATGATCGCCGTGGGCGTCGCAGCGCAACTGCTGCGTCCGGCCCGGCAGAATGAGTTGAAGAAGGACCTGAGCGCGTGACCACTCCATTGCTGAGCCTGCAAGGGTTGACCAAAGCCTATCCCGGTGTCGTGGCCAACGATCAGGTGTCCTTTGACATCGGAGAGGGCGAAGTTCACGCCCTGTTGGGGGAAAACGGGGCCGGGAAATCCACGCTGGTCAAGATGATCTATGGGCTGGTGAAACCTGACAGTGGCACCATGCTGTTGCGCGGTCAGCCTTTTGCGCCGCCCGAACCCCGCTCCGCGCGGGCAGACGGAATTGCAATGGTGTTCCAGCATTTTTCGCTGTTTGACGCCCTGAACGTGGCCGAGAACATCGCCTTGGGGATGGAAAACCCGCCCGCCATGGGTGATCTGGCCTCGCGCATCCGCGAAGTATCGGAAACCTACGGCCTGCCGCTGGATCCGTTCCGCACTGTCGGCGATCTGTCCGCCGGGGAACGCCAGCGTGTTGAAATTATCCGTTGCCTGCTGCAAGACCCGAAACTGCTGATCATGGACGAACCGACCTCGGTGTTGACCCCGCAGGAGGTCGAGATCCTGTTCGAGACGCTGAACAAGTTGCGGTCCGAAGGCACGTCGATCCTGTATATCTCGCACAAGCTGGAAGAGATTCGGACCCTGTGTGACCACGCCACGATCCTGCGTCTGGGCAAGAATGTGGGCGAGTGTGTCCCCGCTGAGACCTCGGCCCGCGACATGGCCGAACTGATGGTAGGAACGGCCCTGCAAACCCCGGAACGTTCGGGGCGTGAATTTGGCGCAGTGACGCTGGATGTCAGCGGGCTGTCGGTGCCTTCTCCGTCAGAATTCGGCACCGCATTGCGCAACGTGCATTTGACCGTCCGCAAGGGCGAGGTTCTGGGCATTGGCGGCGTTGCGGGCAACGGGCAGGATGAATTGCTGGGCGTCCTGTCCGGTGAAATTCTGACATCTGCCGACGCGATCAAGTTCAACGGTCAGGCGATCGGCAAGCTGGGCCCGACCGCGCGACGCAAACTTGGCGTGTTGACCGCGCCCGAAGAACGGCTGGGCCATGCCGCTGCCCCGAACATGAGCCTGACCGAAAACGCCCTTTTGACCGGGTCGGTTCGAGAGGGTCTGGAAAGCAACGGCTTTCTGAAATGGGCCGAGACCAAGAGCTTTGCGGAGAAGATCATCGAGATTTTTGACGTCCGGACACCAGGCCCGGACAACGCGGCGCGGTCCTTGTCCGGGGGGAACCTGCAGAAATTCGTGATCGGACGCGAAGTGCTGCAAAACCCGGATGTGCTGGTGGTGAACCAGCCAACCTGGGGCGTGGATGCTGCGGCGGCCGCGTCGATCCGGCAGGCAATCCTCGACCTGGCGGCAAAGGGAACGGCGGTTGTCTGCATCTCTCAGGATCTGGATGAGTTGATGGAAATCTCGGACAGCTTTGCTGCGCTGAACGAGGGCCGCCTGAGCGCGCCACGTCCGACAACCGGACTGACAGTGGACGAAATCGGGCTGATGATGGGCGGTGCCCACGGAATGGAGGTGGCGCATGTTTGATCTGTTGGGCCGCCTTCGGCGAGAGCATCTGAAAAAAGATGAAGAAGTTAGGGGAACGAGCTGATGATTGTGCTGGAGAAACGTCCTCAGCCTTCCAGGGTCTGGTCTTATGCAACGCCGTTGGTTGCAGTTTTGGCGACGATGTTTTTTGGCGGAGTACTGTTCGCCATACTGGGCAAGAATCCGGTTGAGGCCATCGGCACCATCTTCTGGGAACCTCTTTTTGGTGAATTCGCCTTTTATTATCGCCCACAGCTGCTGGTGAAAGGCGCTCCGCTGGTGCTTATCGCCATCGGTCTGTCGCTGGGCTTTCGTGCAGGCATCTGGAACATCGGGGCCGAGGGGCAGTATATTATGGGCGCCATCTTCGGTGCGGGTGCCGGGCTGGCCTTTTACCCTTTGGATGCCTTCTATATCTTTCCGATCATGGTGATTGCCGGCGCCTTCGGCGGCTGGTTGTGGGCCATGATCCCCGCCTTCCTGAAGGTGCGTTTCGGCACCAACGAGATTCTCGTCTCGTTGATGCTGGTCTATGTGGCCGAGCAGATGCTGGCCTCGGTTTCTCTGGGTTTGCTGAAGAACCCCGAAGGGTTCGGCTTTCCGGGGTCCCGCAATCTGCAATCCTATGACAGTGCGCACAATGCCGAACTGATCGCCGGATCCGGCATGCACTGGGGTGTTGTGACCGCGTTGATCGCAGTGATCTTTGCCTATGTCCTGCTGAACCGGCACATGCTGGGCTTTCACATCCGCCTGACCGGTGAAGCACCGCGCGCCGCGAAATTTGCGGGTGTGAACCCGGCCCGGTTGATCCTGTTCTGTCTGGGTTTGTCCGGCGCGCTTGCAGGACTTGCAGGCATGTTCGAGGTTTCCGGCCCTTCAGGCGTTGTCAGCATCGATTTCAACGTGGGCTACGGTTTCACTGCCATCATCGTGGCCTTTTTGGGCCGTCTGCACCCTGTGGGCATTCTGCTGGCCGGTGGACTGATGGCGCTGACCTATATCGGCGGTGAAATCGCGCAGTCGCAGCTGGGGCTGCCTGCCGCTGCCATTCAGGTGTTCCAGGGCATGCTGCTGTTCTTCCTGCTGGCCTTCGACCTATTGACCAACTACCGCATCCGTGCGGCCCGTAACGAGGTGGCGTGACCCATGGACCTTGGTGAAATCAATCCCGTACTTCTGGTCGCTTCACTGATGGTGGCCGCGACCCCCTTGCTACTGGCCGCGATCGGAGAGCTGGTCGTTGAGAAAGCAGGCGTTCTGAACCTAGGCGTCGAAGGCATGATGATTGTCGGTGCGATCAGCGGCTTCGCGATTTCGGTCGAGACCGGCTCGCCCTGGCTGGGCTTTGTTGCTGCCGCGATCGGCGGCTCCGTTCTATCGCTGCTGTTCGTCTTGCTGACGCAGTTTGCGCTGGCCAATCAGGTGGCCAGTGGTCTGGCACTGACACTGTTTGGTCTGGGGTTCAGCGCGTTGATGGGGCAAAGCTATGTGGGGATCAAACCCCCCAGTATGGGCGACATCCATATTCCGCTGATCAGCGATATCCCGGTTGTCGGTCCGATCCTGTTTCAACATGACCCGATCCTGTATGTCGGCATCGCGATCACGGCGGCCGTCTGGGCGGTGCTGAAATACACCCGTCTTGGTCTGATCCTGCGGGCAGTCGGTGAAAACCACGATGCCGCGCACGCGCTGGGCTACAAGGTGATCAAGATCCGCATTCTGGCCATCATGTTCGGCGGCGCCTGCGCTGGTCTGGGCGGGGCCTATATCAGCCTGATCCGCGTGCCGCAGTGGACCGAGGGCATGACCGCCGGTGTCGGCTGGATCGCACTGGCCCTTGTTGTCTTTGCGAGCTGGAAGCCGTGGCGGGTCCTGCTGGGTGCCTATTTGTTCGGCGGCATTACCGTGTTGCAGCTTAATTTGCAGGCAGCGGGCGTTGCCATTCCCGTCGAGTATCTGGCAATGTCGCCCTATATCATCACGATCCTTGTGCTTGTGATCCTTTCGGCCGACAAGAGCAGCGCACCTGCCTCGCTGGGCCGGACCTTCCATGCCTCACACTAGGGGCCAACAGTACCAACTTGGGGAGTAACACATGAAATTCACTACACTTCTGACGAGCGCCGCCATGGCGCTGGGCCTGGCCTCGGGGGCCATGGCCGAAGACAAGACCAAGGTCGGTTTCGTCTATGTCGGCCCGGTCGGCGATGGCGGCTGGACCTATGAACATGACAAGGGCCGGCAGGCCGTTGAAAAAGAGTTCGGCGACAAGGTTGAAACCGTATTCGTTGAATCCGTTCCCGAAGGCCCGGATGCCGAGCGTGTGATGACCCAGATGGCGCTGGAAGGCGCGGATCTGATCTTTACCACCTCGTTTGGCTACATGGACCCGACCATCAACGTGGCCAAGAAATTCCCGGACGTGAAGTTCGAGCACGCAACCGGCTATAAAACCGCCGACAACGTCTCGGTCTACTCGGCCCGTTTCTACGAAGGTCGCGCGGTTCAGGGCCACATCGCCGGTAAAATGACCAAGTCGAACATCATCGGTTATATCGGCTCCTACCCGATCCCCGAGGTGATCCGCGGCATCAACTCGGCCTATATCCACGCCAAGAAGGTGAACCCGGATGTCGAGTTCAAGATCGTCTGGGCCTACACGTGGTTCGACCCGGCGAAAGAAGCTGACGCCGCCACTGTTTTGATCGAACAGGGCGCGGACGTAATCCTGCAACACACCGATTCGACAGCGCCGCAAGCAGCAGCGCAAGAGGCCGGCAATGTGATCACCTTCGGTCAGGCGTCGGACATGAGCGAGTACGCACCTCTTCCGCGTGTGTCATCGATCATCGACAACTGGGCCCCCTATTACATCGCGCGGACAAAAGCGGTAATGGACGGGACCTGGACGTCTTCCAACACCTGGGACGGTATCGGAGCAGGAATGGTTGAAATCGGCGAGATTTCGGACGCGGTTCCCGCAGATGTCAAGGAAGAGGCTCTGGCCCTGAAGGCGGCGCTTGCAGATGGCAGCTATCACGCGTTCACCGGTCCGCTGAAGAAGCAGGACGGCAGCGACTGGCTGGCTGAAGGCGAAACCGCCGACGATGGCACGCTGGCAGGCATGAACTTCTATGTTGAAGGGCTGGAAGGCGAAATTCCGCAGTAAGCTGTATCGTCAAGGAACGGAAAGGGCCCGCAATCCGTGTGCGGGCCCTTTTTTGTGCTGTGCGCACCTGAGGTGCCGAACAACGAAGAGATTACCTGGTCAGCGCAATCGAGCTCAGATCCATCACGCCCTGCCCTGTCTTCGCCACCCCACCACGCTGAGACAGGCAAACAAGACTGCGGCGACGCAGACAATTGATGGCCCCGCCGGAGTATCGAACACATAAGCTGCCCGTAACCCCGCAACTGAGGACATCGCGCCTATTGCTGCCGCTATCAACGCCATTGATTCGGGCGATCGGGCCAGATTTCGTGCCGCCGCCGCGGGAATGATCAGCATCGCCGCGATCAGCAATACCCCCACGACCTTGATCGCAACAGCCACGGTCACCGCCAGAGACAGTGTCAGAATCAACTGTTCCCGCCTCGGGTCGAACCCACTGGCATAGGCCAGTTCCTCGTTCAATGTAGCCGTCAAAAGCTGAGCCCATCGCCAGGCGATCAGCGCCACGACAAGCGCCGCGCCGCCCCAGATCACAAGCAGATCCGAACGGGATACCGCAAGAATATCGCCGAATAGATATGCCATCAAATCAATGCGGACGCCGGACAAAAACGAAACGGCAACCAGACCGAAAGCCAAGGCGGAATGCGCCAGGACCCCCAGCAGCGTGTCCATCGCATAGCCACGACCCGCCAACAAAGTGACCGTCAGCGCCATAATCAACGCAACAGCCAGCGCACCGGTGAAGATCGACATCTGAAAGGTCAGTGACAGGGCCACGCCCAGAATCGCGGCATGTGCGGTAGCGTCACCGAAATACGCCATGCGGCGCCACACCACGAAACATCCAAGAGGCGCCGCCGCAAACGCAACCCCTATACCTGCAAGCGTTGCACGCATCATGAAATCGTCAAGCATCATTCCGCCGCTTCCTGAGGATTTGCATCATGGTCGTGATGGTGATCATGTTCGTGCCGGTACAGGGCAAGCGCTCCGCCTGTTCCCGTTCCGAACAAGGCCCGGTATTCCGGTGCCGAAGCGACCACCGCCGGCGATCCTTGACAGCACACATGGCCGTTCAGACAAATCACCCGGTCCGAGGCGCTCATGACCACGTGCAATTCGTGACTGATCATCAGAATTGCACATCCGGTTTCGCGGCGCACGGCCTCAATCTGCTGATAGAAACTCGCCGATCCGCGCTGGTCCAGCCCCTGGGTTGCCTCATCCAGCAGCAGAAGGTCAGGCTGGTTAATCAGCGCCCGCGCCAGCAACACACGCTGAAACTGCCCGCCGGACAGTTGCGACATCTGACGTTTCAACAGATCCGGGACGCCCGCTTTTTCCAATGCCTCGACGCACTGACGGCCGGAGACACGGTCTGTCAGTCGCATGAATCGCTCGACCGAGATTGGCAAGGTGGGATCCACGTGCAGTTTCTGCGGCACGTACCCGATCTTCAATCCGGGTTTCAGCGATACATGCCCGGCACTTGGCCTGGTCGCACCGATGATGGCGCGCAACAGGCTGGTTTTGCCCGACCCGTTCGGCCCGACGATGGTGACGATCTCGCCGGGTTCGACAGCCATGTCCACATGGCTCAGAACAGTGTTTGAACCATAGCGAACACTGAGATTCTCGACAGAGACAAGCGTCATTTTCAGGCCTTTTCGGTGCAGTCGGGGCAAAGTCCCTCGGCTTCTACAACCGTTCGCTCGATCTCGAAACCCGCTGCGCGCGCAGCGGCACCCAGAACACCTTTGGCCGGCGTGGACTGCGCCTCGGCAACGGCATCGCACTTTCTGCAAATCATGAATGCCGGCGAATGCGACGCGCCGGGATGAGAGCAGGCAACGAATGCATTCAGCCGCTCGATCTTGTGAACGAACCCGTTTTGAACAAGGAAATCAAGCGCCCGATAGGCGACCGGAGGTTGAGATCCGAACCCTTCCTCTCGCAGGCGGTCAAGAATTGCATAGGCACCAAGGGCCCGATGCTCTTGCAGCAGCATTTCCAAGACCTTGCGGCGAACCGGCGTCAGGCGCAGCCCCTCGCCCTTGCAGCGCGCCTCGGCGGATACCAACGCAGTTTTGACGCAACTCTGATGGTCATGTTCCTGAAACCCGACCGGGGCCGCCTCATCGACAGAGACAGGGTTCGTATCGCTTGTCATGTTATTTCATATCATGTATTGCCACTCGTAACGTTATAAAATCACACAGAGGGTCTGATGTCCAGAAAGCTTCTTCCAGTTTCGATCACGGTTGCATTGATGGGAGGAACGGCCATCGCGGACGTTCCGAACGTCGCGGTCGATATCGCACCGATCCACTCGCTCGTTTCCCGGGTTATGGACGGCGTCGGAACACCGGCCCTGATCGTCGCACCCGGTGCCTCGCCCCATGAATACAACCTGCGCCCGTCCGAGGCGGCCGCATTGCAGGATGCCGATCTGGTGTTCTGGGTAGGAGAAGACCTGACACCTTGGATGGAAAGTGCCATCGAAACCCTTGCCGACAGTGCGACGGTCACGTCCCTTCTTGACGCGGATGGTACGGTTCTTCTGGAGTTCCGCGAAAGCGCTGTTTTCGAGGCACACGATCATGGCGGCGAAGACGAACATGATCATGATGATGAGCACATCGAAGACGACGGGCACGATCATGATGATCATGAACATGGTCACGACGACCATGCAAAGGATGATGACCACGAGCATGATCACGACGACCACGCCAAGGATGATGATCACGATCACGAAGAACATGCCGATCAAGACAAGCATGATGAGCATCATGATCACGCGCATGGCGCGCACGACCCACATGCGTGGCTTTCACCGGCAAATGCAGAAACCTGGCTGAATCTGATCGCCGCGCAGCTGTCGTCTGCCGACCCGGACAATGCAGGTGCATATTTTGCCAATGCCGCAGCCGCGCGCGCTGAAATGGCCGCGCTGTCTGAACAAGTGGCCGAGACGCTTGGACCGGTACGCGGAGGAAGCTTCGTCGTGTTCCACGACGCCTACCATTATTTCGAGGATGCATTTGACTTTCCGGCCGCAGGTGCGATTTCCATCGCCGACGCCTCGGACCCGAGCCCGGCTCGTATCGCCGAGATTCAAACCCGTATCCGCGAAGAAGGTATCAACTGCGTTCTCGCCGAGCCGCAATTCAACCCCGGTATCGTCAAAACCGTGCTAGACGGGACCGAGGCGAAAACGGGCGTAATCGATCCGCTGGGCTCTGATCTGGAACCCGGAGCCGGTCTCTACCCGCAAGTTATTCTCAACATGGCAAAAACTCTGGCCGAGTGTCTCTGACCCTGTTGCAAGCCCGGTTCAGTTTGAGAAACTGGCCGGGTTCAGCTTTCCAGAAGACAGGGCGGATCAACTCCCAGACCGAAAAAATCGGCAGCTACTTCATATATGATGCCATGAAGCATCCGTATTCACTGCGCGGCACGGTTCACGGCTTGAAAAACGAAGCGGTGACACACGTCATTTTTTCTGGTTAACCGGCGCGCAGATGGCTAGGCACGCCCCCTTCTTCGTGAAGTCGCACGGCAAGCCTCGGGTTGATGACAAACCGATGTTACGCGGGATTATCTTCATCAACTGCAATGTTTCGCGGTGGCGCGACACTCCCGAGGAATACAGAACTCACAAGACGCTTAACAGCCGGTGGAAGCGTCGGTGCAAGAAGGGTATCTCCGCCCGGATGTTGGCCGAACTGGTTGCCGGGCACGGCGAAAGGAAGACCACGATCCCCTGCCGGGCAATGGACGCGACCTATCTCATGGCAAACGGCACCGAGACCAGTATGGCCGAAAAAAGGGGGGCGTGGCCGCCTGATCGGGCGCACCAAGGGCGGCATGAATACCAAGCTGATGCCCGCCTGCGATGGCCAGGGTCGCCCGCTCAACCTGTTCGTGACCGCCGGGAGCGACAGTGATTGCATCGACGCCCGGGCTCTGCTCAGTAGCATCCCAAATGTGGATTGGCTGCTTGAGGAACCTGGCCGTGATGTTAGTCAAGGAAAACAAGCGCGGTACAAGGGTCGAAACTGCATCGAGACTATGTTTGGCGGGTTTAAGAACTGGAGGCGTGCGGCAACCCGCCATCACCGTTGTTCCGGGGTCTTCCAATCAGCGATCGCACTCACAGAAACCGTCATCCACTGATTAGGAATCCTGACCAAATTACAATAACACTTTTCGAAACCTTTCCGCCGGAATAGAGATGCGAAGCGCTGTGCTCTTAAATCCTCGCGCTACGTCAGTCACATTGTTTTTTTGTTTTCAATATAGTTAGTCACTGTATCTTGATCGGAACGACCCTGAAGAGAGACGCAGGAGATTTCAAAATGGACTTGATTTCTGAGCAGCTTCGTACCTTCCCGATTATGGCACTGTTTCTTTGTCTGGGCTTAGGTTACGGCGTTGGAAAGTTTAGGGTCGGCAAGTTCGAACTTGGTGGCATCGCCGGAACCCTATTGGTGGCCGTTCTTGTAGGTCAAATCGGGGGCATTAACCTGAGCACCGATGTCCAGAATATTTTCTTCTCTCTCTTCATTTTTATGGTCGGCTATAATGGTGGCCCTCAATTTTTTGCAGCTCTGAACCGAACGGCACTTACCAAGTTACTGGCTGCATTTATGATGACTGTCTGGGGACTTTTCTTTGTGGTGGTCGTCGCCCGTTTGGCTGGGTTGGACAAAGGGTTGGCCGCCGGGCTGGCTGCAGGAGGGCTTACGCAATCCGCAATCATTGGTACCGCTGGAAATGCCATCGACCTGCTTGGGCTGGCCGCTGACGAAGCGGAAAAGCTCAAAACCAACATCGCCGTGGGATATTCAGTCACTTACATCTTCGGCTCGATCGGGCCAATTTTGGCGGTGAGTGTCATTCCAATCATAATGCGCGTGGATCTGCGTAAAGAGGCGATTAAGCTGGCCCAAAAACTCAGCGGAGGTGGCCGCAAACTGGAAGAAGGCGAGTTCCTCCCAATGAACCGCTTTAACGCCCGCGCCTATCAGGTAGGTTCCGACGCCTCGATCGCAGGAAAGTCAGTTAAATCCATCGAAAACACTTACGACGGCGACCTGATCGTCGAGAAAATTCTGCATGAAGGTGCGCCGTTAGATCCCAAACCGGACATGATTATCAGCCCAGGAGACGTCATCGTTGTATCGGGGCTTGTTACAACCCTGACCCGTTTCGAAGGTAGTGCAAGCGGAGAAATTGGTGAGTACCCACCTGAATTGACGGTAGTGGAAGAACGTCGAAATGTTGTTGTCACTAATCGGAAACTGACAGGTAAAACTCTTGCCGAATTACGCGAAGCCCTGACAGCCGATCAACGACGCGGCGTTCACATCTCAAAAATTACCCGAATGGGTCACGAAGTGCCGGTGTTGCAAAATACCGAAATTCATGCAGGCGATGAGATCTGCATCGTCGGCCACAAAGACGACTTGAACCGAGCGGCAAAAGAGGCGGGATACGTACCGCCATTGGCTTCGGCCACAAATTTCATCGCGCTGGGGATTGGTGTGGCAATTGGCTATTTGATTGGCGAAATCAGCTTCGTGATCGCTGGAACCAAAGTGTCGCTCGGCTCGGGCCTTGGGTGCCTCGTGACAGGGTTGATAATCGGGTATTTGCGTATTCGCCGACCAAAGATCGGCGGGATCAACCATGGGGCAGCAAATTTTCTGCAGAGTTTCGGATTGGCGGTATTCGTCGGGGTTGTTGGTTTGAATGCCGGTAAACCTGCTCTGGAAGCAATTCAACAGTACGGCGTTACCCTGCTTCTGTTGGGAGTCCTGGTCACAATGATGCCAATGATTGTTCAATTCCCTATTAACTACTATGTCTTGCGCATCAAAAACCCGGTCGAAGCCTGCGCGGTTGTTACCGGGTCCCGGTCCGGGAACCCTGGGTTTGCCACGTTGCTTGAAAAGGCAGGGAACTCCACCCCCACGCCAGCGTTCACCATGACCTATGCGGTTGCAAATATCTTTTTGACGCTCTGGGGCCCGCTCGTTGTGGCGTTCGTACCGTAAGTCGCTTCAGAATTACCTCAACTTTCGATCGCGACCATGTGGCATGCGGCTAGGACATGACCCGCTGAGAAGACAGGCTGATAGTTTGGGTCGCCTGCGTCCTCAGCGGCCATGTTTTTAACCGTGCAACGGCAATCCTTTTGACGCGCGATAAGCCTGCACATATCCAACGGCCACAGCCCGTACAGCGCGACCGATCTGGCGATAGGCGCTGTCGTCCAAATTGGCGAAAGACACGCGTGCAGACCAGTTGGGCGCATCAAAACCAGAGCCGTTCAACAGCACGATCCCGTGGTCCTGTGCCAGTTTGAACGAGATATCCAACGGGTGAACGTTTTCCTTGATCCATTCGACCACATCTTCGCCGACGTATTTCCGCAGCCAGAACTCCAAATCTATGATGCCATAATACTTGTCGAACAACGGGTTGTCGGCGACTTCAACGCCCAATCCATCGACCAGTTCATCAAAACGGTGCTTCAAGATACCCCAACAGAATTTCTGATAAACTTTCTCTTGGTCCATCAATTCAACAAGCGAGAATAATGTCATCATCACTTGCTGTGGCACCGACAGACCCGCAGTGTGATTTAGTGCGACATCCCGGCTGTCGGCGACAATCCGATCAATGAACTTGAACGAGGACGGGTCGGGGGTCAGCGATTCATACCGGGCGTTCACCACAGCTTTGGTCTCGTCCGGTGCCTCAGCAATCATCTTGTCGAAGATGTTGTTCTCGGCCACCAGAATTGCGCCCAGACGCCAGCCCGTGCAACCGAAATACTTCGAGTAGGAGTAAACTCCGATCGTGTTTTCAGGAAGATGCCCCATCACCGATTGAAAGTCAGGTACGAAGGTGCCGTAGACATCATCTGTCAATATGATCAGGTCAGGACGGCGGGTTTTAACGAAGTCCACAAGTCGGGTCATGACTTCGGGGCTGATCGCGACAGAGGATGGATTCCCTGGGTTGACCAAGAACAGCGCTTTGACTTTGGGATCGGCCAACAGTTCAAAATCGTTGTCGTTAAGTTGAAAATGATCTTCTTCAGCAGAAGACACATCCACAGTATTCAACCCGTAATCTTCAAGCAGCGGCATTTCCAGATAAGGCGTGAAGATCGGCGTGCCCAATGCAATTGTGTCGCCTGCATTAAGCAACCGCTGGTTCTTGAGTGCCTTGAAAACATAGCACATCGCAGCAGTTCCGCCCTCTACTGCGTAGATATCGAACTTTGCGTCGGGCCGATGGCCTGCGCACATTGCCCACATCACGTATTCGTGGACGATCGCCTCATTGTGTTCCAAGCACCTGTCCGGCATCGGGTAGTGGTCGCCAATGATACCGTCGGTCAATTCGAGTACGAAATCGTCTGCTGTGAAACCAAATTTTTCAATCGCAAAGTCCACCACGGCCACCAAAGTATCTGCGCCTGGAGGACCGTTTTTTTCCGACGTGTCGGCGCAGTATGCCTTGAGCCGTTTGTAACATCCCGGCCCTTGTGGCATACCGGCTAGTCCAACTTGTGGTTCATTGCGATGTCGCTGTGCTTCGGTCATCGCGAACTGACCCAAAAGGAAGAACGCCTCTCTCGCCTTGGTAGCGATCCAATTCGGGTTGCCGCGCCCTGCGTTCAAATATGGCAGCGCCATTTGGCGCGACTCTCTCTGCGCCAGCTTTATGAGTTCGTCTTTGATCTGGAAAGGACTTAGGTTCTCGAACTTATGCAGGTCCAGCGTTTCTGCCATGGCATCAAACCTTTGCGTTAGAACAATCGAAAGAATTCAACCGGATCGTATGCAAGGTGATGCGCAAATGTAAACAGAACTATCAGAATGGAGCGACCGACGAAAAGAAAACCATGAACTTCAAAACAGGCTCTGGGGTCGCGATTCCTAACCAGTAAACGACTGTTGCTGCGGGTGCGATCGCTGATTGAAAGATCCTGGAACAGGTCGCGCCTATTGCCCAACAGGGTAGCACGCCAATGATGTCACGAGAGGGATCATCACAGTCTTCTTCTCGCCCTGCCCGGCAACAAGGTCGGCCAGCATTCCGGCGAAGATACCTTTCTCGCACCAACGCTTTCTCCGGCTGTGAAGCGCGTAGTGCGCTCTGTATTTATCGGGAACGTTGCGCCACCGCGAACCATTGCGGTTGATGGAAATAATCCCGCTTAATACCCGTTTGTCATCAACCCGAGGCGTGCCAAGCGACTCCGCTAAGAAGGGAGCGAGCCTGGCCACCTGCTCGTCGGTCAACCAGAAAGGATCACCCGTTTCACCGCTCTGTTTTCTAGGACGTGTACCCTGAAGTGCCGTGAAAATGGATGCATCGCAGCACTACGAAGGTGATTTCAAACCCAGCCTATTCAGAGCTTTGTCCGCTGACCGAGCCCAACGTTCCCGAAGGGCAGCGTTGGTACTATGGCGCAAGCCAAGTGATCTCAGATGCTCAAATCGTTTCGGGTCATCCCTCCCGAAAGACACAGCGACGCGGGGCCACCAATAGTCCACAGCGTCTTGCATATCTTGCGACTCTCCGTTTTCAACCAGCTTCACAGCACCTTCCAACGCCAGTTCGCCGTGATGCGCCTCGATCGGTGCGATCTGCCGGAAAGCCTCGGCCAGTGGCTGGTAAGAGACGGTCGAAAACTCCGCCAGTTGCTCTGCCACGGCAAGGCTCATCAGCAGGTTCATGACGACGGCATCAGTCCAACCGGAAATCGGATAATTGAACACCGCAAGCCGCATGTCATGTTCGCTGCGGGTCGCGCCGATATCCGCTTTTCGATCCAACCGGGCAGTCCACGGGTGATGCGTGGCATAACGATCCGTGTCGGCGCCGAACTCACCCATGATTTTCAGAACCCGATCCGCATGGTCCGTCTTTTCCAACACGATCTTCGCCGCCGCGATGCGTTCCTTTATGCCGGGGCCCTGGTTGATGACATCAGCAAACCCTGCGGCACCTGCGAGTTCGCTGTCTACAAACGTAGCCATCAGTTTCATCAGCTCGGCGCGGTAACGCGGCGGTACGTTGGTCGGATTGGTCAGCACTCCGCCTGCGGCCAGATAGCTGTCAAGTGTCATGGCGTCGGTCATTGATCCTCTCCCTTTACTGGTCGTAGTCCACGACCACGCGGTCGGTCACCGGGTAAGCCTGACAACTCAGCACGTAACCTTTTTCGACCTCGTAATCTTCCAGCGCGTGATTGGCGAGCATCTCGACTTCGCCCTCAAGAACACGGCAGCGGCAGGTTGAACAGACCCCGGCCTTGCAGGCGTAAGGTGCGTCCATGGCGTTTTCCAGGGCGGCATCCAGAATGGACTGATCCTTCGGCAAGGTGACGGTCTGCGTCGCGCCGTCCAGTGTGATCGAAGCACTGGTCTGGTTTGCCTGCGTGCCTGCGTCGGCGGCGTCTGTCTTGCGCCTGGCCCGACCCGGCTGGGCGCTTGCGAAGAGTTCGAACTTGATCTGGCTGTCCTCAAGTCCGTGTTCCCGCAGAGCGGCGGCAATACCCAGCATCATCGGCTCTGGGCCACAGATGAATGCGGTGTCTGTATTCTTGACATCGATCCAGTGCTTGAAAAGCTCACGGCATTTTTCCTGCGTTACCAGACCGGTAAACAGGTCAATCTCCTGCGCGTCGGTTTCCAGAATGTGGATGACGTTCAGCCGGCCCATATAGAGGTTCTTCAGATCCTCCAGTTCCTCACGGAACATGATCGTGTTGATGCCCTTGTTGGCATAGATCAGCGTAAATCGGGATTTGGGTTCGCGGGCCAACGTAGTTTTGAGGATCGACAGAACAGGCGTGATCCCCGATCCGCCGGCGAAGCCAACGTATTGTTTTTCCGCATCCGCATCGATGGGCACGTGAAAATTGCCCATTGGCGGCATCGCCTGCACGACGTCACCTATGTTGAGGTCCTCATTTGCCCAGCTTGAGAATGCGCCACCCTCGACACGTTTTATGCCAACCTGAAGAACACCGTCATCCTTGCCGGCACAGATGGAGTAGGAACGGCGCAGTTCTTCACCGTCGAATTTGCGCCGGAAAGTCAGGTACTGGCCGGCGGCGAAGTCGAACTGTTCCGCTGCGCCGTTAACGGGTTCAAGCGTAACGACAACCGCATCGCGGATGGTTTTGTGGATGTCGGTGACTTTCAGGTCGTGAAAACGTGCCATCCGGTGCTCCTCCTCAGATGCACTTGAAATAGTCAAAGGGTTCCAGACAGTCCGCGCAGCGCCAATGGGCCTTGCACGGGGTCGAGCCGAACTGGCTGACCTTTTCGACTGCTTTACTGCCGCAATGGGGACAGCGATCCGGGCCGCCCGCGGGTTGCGGCGGCGCAATTCCATAGTCTTCCAGCTTGGCGCGGCCTTTTTCGCTGAGCCAATCGGTGGTCCAGGCGGGTGAAATGCTGGTTTCTATGCGCAGATCCCCGATGCCGTGATCGCGCAGGGCGGTTTCGATATCCATACTGATGATGGATGTCGCCGGGCAACCGGAATACGTTGGCGTGACGGTTACGACCAGCGTGTCAGCGTCCCAGCGCACATCGCGCACAATGCCCAAATCCACGACGGAAATCACCGGGATTTCGGGATCGGGCACGGCATCCAGCCAGCTCCAGATCTGGTCAGTCGAGACCCGCATCCGCTTTTACCACTTTGCTCCGGGATAGGCGCGTTGCAGCCATTGCATCTGCGTAAGCAGATGGCCCAGATGTTCGGTATGCATGCGCCCGTCGCGGCCACCTTTATGGGCAAAACGGCTTTCCGGAATGGTCAGAGTTGCCTGATTGAGGACCCGCTCAACCAGAGCGTCGTATTCCTCTCGCAAATCCGCCGGGTTCGGCGCGATCCCTGCGGCGACCATCTGGGCGTCCACCTCGTCGCTGGCAAACATCTCGCCCACATAGGGCCACAGGTAATCCAGTGCATCCTGCATCCGGGCATGGCTTTCCTCGGTTCCGTCGCCAAGCCCGACAACCGTGTCGCCCGAACGTTCCAGATGGTAGGTCACTTCCTTGCTGGCCTTGGCGGCGATTGCCGCGACCCGCTCGTCCGAGGAAGCCATCAGCCGCCCCAGCATGATCGAGTGCCACACATCGAACAGGAATTGACGCATCAGCGTACGGCCGAAATCGCCGTTCGGCACTTCGACCAGCAACACGTTGCGGAAATCCCAGGCGTCGCGCAGGAAGGCCAGATCGTCGGCGCTTTTGCCACCATCTGCCTCTCCGGCAAGGCCCAGCCACATCTGGGTCTGACCAATCAGGTCCAGCGCAGTGTTGGCCAGCGCTATGTCTTCTTCCAGAACCGGCGCATGGCCGCACCACTCACTGACACGATGGCCGAGGATCAGGGTGTTGTCCCCCATCCGCAGCAGGAATTGCAGAAATGCCTCGTCCCGGGTCATCACATTGCCCCCACTTCATCGGGAATGTCGAAGAAGGTCGGGTGGCGGTAAACTTTGCTTTGACTCGGTTCATACAGCGGGCCTTTGTCGCTGGGTGACGACGCCGAGATGTTGTTGGCTTCGACCACCCAGATCGAGACGCCTTCGTTGCGGCGGGTGTAGACATCGCGCGCGTTCTTGATTGCCATTTCCGCGTCAGGGGCATGTAGCGAACCGACATGTCGGTGGCTCATCCCATGCTGACCGCGGATGAAGATTTCCCACAGGGGCCATTCGGTATTCATCGGGTATCCTCCTCAGGGTAAGCTTATTCAGCAGCCAGATTGCCGGCCTGTTTCTTGCGGGCGTGGGCTAACAGCCCGTCACGGACCCACTTGCCGTCGTCCCATGCCTTGTTGCGCGCGGCCAGCCGATCCACGTTGCAGGGGCCGTTGCCCTTGATCACGTCAAAGAATTCCGACCAGTCGGGTTCCGTAAAGTCGTAATGCCCCCGCTCTTCATTCCACTTCAGATCCGGATCAGGGATTGTCAGACCCAGATATTCAGCCTGCGGCACAGTCTGGTCGACGAATTTCTGGCGCAGCTCGTCATTGGTATTGATCTTGATCTTCCAAGCCATCGACTGGGCCGAATGCACCGAGTCCTTGTCGGACGGGCCGAACATCATCAGTGACGGGTACCAGAAGCGGTTCATCGCATCCTGCGCCATCTTGCGTTGCTCGGGCGTACCTTCGGCCATTTTGCGAATGGCATCGTAACCCTGACGCTGGTGAAAGCTTTCTTCCTTGCAGATGCGGATCATCGCGCGCGAATACGGCCCGTAGGACGTTCTTTGCAGCGGCACCTGGTTCATGATCGCCGCCCCGTCAACCAGCCACCCGACGGCACCGATATCGGCCCAGTTCAAGGTCGGGTAATTGAAGATCGACGAGTATTTCATGCGGCCATCCAGCAGCATCTCGGTCAGTTCATCGCGGCTGACGCCCAACGTTTCGGCGGCACAATACAGGTAAAGACCGTGCCCGGCCTCGTCCTGCACCTTGGCGAGAAGGATCGCCTTCCGCTCCAGCGTCGGCGCGCGCGTGATCCAGTTGCCTTCGGGCAATTGGCCCACAATCTCGGAATGAGCGTGCTGTCCAATCTGACGGATCAGCGTCTTCCGATACCCGTGCGGCATCCAGTCCTTTGGCTCGATCTTGATATCCGCGTCGATCCGCGCCTGGAATTCAGCAAGCTTGTCAGGATCTTCATTCGACGCTTCGGATTCTACCATCTGAGCATACATGTCCCGTCTCCTCCGTTACACGCGTTCAAGTATAAGGGCCGCACCCTGCCCGACACCCACACACATGGTGCACAGGGCATAGCGCCCGCCGGTACGTTTCAATTGATAGGCCGCGGTCAGCACAAGACGCGCACCGCTCATGCCAAGGGGATGGCCCAGCGCTATTGCGCCACCGTTGGGGTTCACGTGGGGCGCGTCGTCGGGAAGACCCAGCTCGCGCAAAGTGGCAACGCCCTGAGACGCAAACGCCTCGTTCAGTTCGATCACGTCCATCTGATCCACGCTCAGCCCTGCCCGGGCCAACACCTTGCGGCTGGCCGGCACCGGGCCGATGCCCATCACACGTGGCGCAACACCCGCAACCGACATGCCAACCACACGGGCCATCGGGGTCAGACCGTTCTGGGCTGCCGTGGCCTCATTCGCCATCAGGATCGCCGCCGCTCCATCATTCACACCGGACGCATTTCCCGCCGTCACGGTTTTGTCGGGCCCGTTCACACCTTTCAGACCCGCGAGTTTTTCTGCCGTAGTTCCCGGGCGCGGGTGCTCGTCCGTATCAACGACAATCGGATCGCCCTTGCGCTGGGGAACCGAAACCGGGGTGATTTCATCCTTGAACACCCCAGCCGCATGCGCGGCGGCCCAGCGGGACTGGCTGCGCGCGGCAAAGGCATCCTGGTCTTCCCGGCTGATACCATAGTCTTCGGCGACATTGTCGGCCGTTTGCGGCATGGAATCGACGCCGTATGCCTGCTTCATCTTCGGGTTCACGAAACGCCATCCGATCGTGGTGTCGTAAACCGCGTTGCTGCGAGTGAACGCCGAGCTTGCCTTGGGCATGACGAACGGCGCGCGTGACATGCTTTCCACGCCACCAGCAATGACCAAATCATAGTCGCCCGCCTTGATGCCGCGCGCCGCCATTCCCACGGCATCCATGCCGCTGGCACACAGACGGTTCACCGTCGTTCCCGGCACATCAATCGGTAAACCCGCCAACAGCGCCGCCATACGCGCAACGTTTCGGTTGCTCTCGCCCGCCTGATTGGCATCGCCATAGATCACGTCGTCAACACTGGCCCAGTCGACCTGAGGGTTGCGCGCCTTCAATGCCGCCAACGGCAGAGCAGCCAGATCATCTGTGCGGACCGACGAAAGCGCTCCTCCGTAGCGTCCGATCGGAGTGCGCGTCGCGTCACAAATGAAAGCGTCCATCTTAGAGTACTCCTGTTCCCACGGAACAATATCAACCGTCTGGTCGGTTAATAAATCTTCCCCTGATTCGATGCAAGTCTTATGTTACTCAATCTTCTCATGTATCGCACATCTTGTAACATTAAAGGTGACTGCTGACCAAAGAGGTTTTCTTGACTGCAAAAAAGACGACGCAGCCCTTCTTAACAATGGCAGGACATCCAGCAGCTCGCCCGAACTTTGCCCCGCTGTGGGTCAGTCCATCAGCTCGGCTTCCAAGCTCGATAGCGAGGGGCGCGGCAGCCTGTCCAACAAGTGTGAGACAGCTTCTCTGCACGCGGCGCCTTTCCAGTCGTCCGGCAGGAAAACCGGTGGCAGGCTTGGGTGGCGCAGAACGATACGTCGCCAGGCATGCACCACCAGTACGCGCAGAACCGCCGACCGCATCGGATCGCCCGCCCCCTCTGCGGGCAAAAGCCGCTCAACCACCTGAATGGCATCCCAGAACTGATCATAGGCGGTTTTCAACGGCTCCGGCCCGCACAGGTCGCGAAGCCAGTTCGGGACGGACATCGTGTCGCTCTCGAAACCCAGAAGCTCCTCAAGATCATCCGGCATTGGCCCGGGCGCCATGGCCGTGGTCGCATTCAACGAGAAGTAATCCCCTGTCAGCATCAGGTCCGACAGTTCCTTTCGGGAGCTTTCCGAGTTGCTGGCGATCAGGACATGCCAGATATCCGGCATGTTCGGGTCGCGGGAATAGATACGCGGTGCGGCTGCAACGCTTTGACGGCGGCCAAAGCTGGTCAGCCTGTGCACACTGTTCCGACCGACCCGCGTGCTTTCAATCCAGCCTTCCTTGCGCAACCGATGCAGGGCAACACGCGTGGCCTCGGCCCTGATCCCCGCCAGACGCGTAAGCGCGGTGATGAGTGATCCGCTGATCTGATCTGATCCATCCTGCGCCAGATCGCCGAAAATCGTGACCAGAACAGACCACACCCGCTGGGTGCTTGTCGTGGTCAGCCGGCTGACACAGGTTTCAAACCAGTCTGGAGCGGTATCTTTCATTTGCCCAGTATAATCGGGCCCGAAGGAAATGCCATCCGGCCCCGCGCGCCCAGTTTCGTTCAGGGTCTGGATTGCGCCAACGGGGTCGGTTCAGTCAAGCGGTGTCGGGCCAGACAAATGATGGGCCGAGGCAGCGCCACCTGCGCGCGGCCCGCGTTGCCTGCCGCTCTATTTGGCGTGCATGTCACGTTTGCGGTTGCGAGTCCGTTTCGTGGCCTCTTCCGAGCCATCATGATAGGTTCCGAACCACTTGTCCCAGGGCATTTCCGCGTTGCCGTAATTGCATTCGTAATACCGGTGAAGCAATTGGTGGAAAAACGCCCCGATCAACAACGCCTGACGGTCGCGCGCCCAGATGGCCTCGTACCCGGAATGAGACGAGGCGGCGCCTAACATCAGCCAATACCCCAGAAAGATCATGTGCACCGGGTTGCTGGGCAGCACCAGCACGATCAGGATGGCACTGAGATACCCCAAAGCCTCGACCGGATGCATCGACATGCCCGACCATGGGCCGGTGTTGACGTTGCGATGATGCACGGCGTGAACATGTCTGTAGATGAACGGCTGGTGCAGAAACAGATGCACCACGTAGAAATGAAAGCTCTGCCAGATCGCCAGGATCGGAAACAGCAGCACGAACCAGACCGGATGCGCCGCGAAGCTGAGCGTGGCGATATAGTCGTTGGCGTACATCCAGCGCAGAAAGCACTCCAGCATCGACAGGAATGTCGCGCCAAAGACCATCGAATGGTAGATGTTGTCCCAGGTCTGATAGCCGAATTTGTACAAAGCGTTCTTGCGCTTCATGTGAGTCCGTGGGTCGTATTTCAGCAGCTTTCCCTGCCCGTCAACGCCGTAGAACCACATGTGCAGACCACCGGCGACGATCAACAGCAGCACCCAGTTCCGAATGAATACCCATGACATCCAACCCGGGGCAAACGAGGCCTGCCCGGCATCGACGGGTTGTACCCAGAAGGCCACAAGGAAGGCCAAGGCCAGAAAGATCGAGCGGTCCGAGAACTGAAGCCAGTTCTTCCAAACCCATTTCGCCAGGACGCCGATTTTCGGCGGCCAGTTCCAGTACGGGGCGTATTTCACCGGCAAGTCCGGGTGCCAATGCCATTCGCGGCTCATGGGGCCGGGCTCGGGCGGCGCCTTGGTGGTGTCCTGAGGGTTCGCGTCTTGGGTCGTCACGTGATTGTCCTTTCCTGAATAAAGTCGCCTTTTTCAGGACCAGGCCGGAGGCGGCTCGTAAGGATATTTGCGTGATGGCCGGCGATACATGATGTGACCTATTCGTGGAACGGGCGGTGGTTATCGAGCGCCTTGCGTAACCTGCCCCGCCCATCCGGTTTCTTGCGGACACCGGCAGCGGAAAGCGAACCGTTCCCCTCAGAAACGGCGGCACGAAAAACGGCCAGACGTTCCAGCCGATTTGCTTCAGGCGTGGTGCAGGATCCCCCCATGTCGGCGAATGTAACGGCGCAAGAATGATGATCCGCCATGCTGTAGATCCGTTTCCTGCCCGCCGCGCACCGCCCTATTCGGCGGCCTTCAGGTCAGATCCTTGCGGGATCACTTCGTAACCTGGCTCTTCGGGTTCATCGTCCAGCATTTCCGATGGGAACCCCGGCGCGCGAATATCCAGCCCGGTTTTGTCTTCGAGCCGGCGGATGATGTTGGGGGAAAACTCACGAGGGCCGTATTTCTCGATCCCGTCCTTGAAAATCTCGATCATCAGCGGATTGACCTCCAGCGGCACCCCGGCGCGATCCGCCACCTCCTGAAACAGGCCGATATCCTTCAACACCAGGTCCATCGTGAACGAGATATCGCGAGATCCGTTGAGGATGACCTGACTTTCGGTTTCATGCACGAAGGATGTTCCCGAACTGATCTTCATTGCCTCATACGCCGTATTCAAATCCATTCCGGCGGCCTTGGCGACCACAAGCGCCTCTGAACAGGTGATCAGGTTTGCAGTGGCCAGATAGTTGGTCAGCACCTTCAACACCGAAGCAGATCCCAGCTCACCGGTATGAAGGATGCGACGCCCCATCGTGGTCAGAAAGGGCAGAATACGTTCGAACGTGGCGCGATCACATCCGGCAAAAATCGAAATGTTGCCGGTATCCGCCCGATGACACCCCCCCGAGACCGGACAATCGACGGCTGCGCCACCGCGTTCCTTCACCATCGCACCCAGACGCTTGACCTCTGCTTCATCCGTGGTGGACATCTCCATCCAGATTTTGCCCGCGGTCACTTCGGGCAGCATGTCCTGCATCACAGCGTCCGAAGCCGCCGGAGAAGGCAGGCAGGTGATCACCGCATCACAATCCCGCATCAGTTGTGCCGGATTCTCGGCAGCCTTTGCCCCGCGGTCGACGAAACCTGACACCAGGTCAGAGTTCAGATCATGTACGGTCAAATCAACGCCATTGCGCAGCAAACTGCCACTGAGTTTCCCGCCGACATTTCCAAGGCCGATAAATCCAACTTTCATACCTGCGTTCCCTTTCCGGTGGCCAATCAGAGGACCAGCGCTGTTTTTCCCTGATGAAATCTACGGGCGTTGAATGCAGCATGTAAAACGAATAAATATCGCCAGTATCCATAAAATTTTTTGGTGCTGGAAATGTCAAAATCGCCCAATCTGGTCTGGCTGCGGTCTTTTGACTGTGCCGCACGGCATATGAGCTTTACTGCTGCGGCAGAAGAGCTTGGCATCACACAGACGGCCTTGAGCCTGCACGTCCGCTCATTGGAATCACAGCTGGGCTGCCCTTTGTTCTTTCGTGCCGCGCGCAACCTCAGCCTGACAGAGGTCGGGCAGGCGTATGCGTTTTCAGTTCGGCGTGCCTTGGGCGACATCGACTTGTCGACCGCAAGCCTGTTTGGCTCCAGTCACAAGCACGAGCTGGTCGTGCGTGTGCCGATTTCCACGACCAGCTTGTTCCTTGCCGGCAGATTGCCCGAGTTTTCACGCGCACACCCGGGTGTATCGATCAGGTTGGTTTCAAATATCTGGGCAGAATCCGCGGGCAGGGAAAACGTCGATGTCGAGCTGCGTTTGGGAAACGGGGAATGGAACGACGGGCCGTTCAGCAAGATCTCGGATGAGCGTATCGTTCCGGTTGCAGCCGGATCACGAGATCGGAAATGGCCTTCGACGGAAGAACTGCTGGTCAAACCCCAGATACAGATTTTGGGATTTCAGGACATGTGGCACCGGTATTTTTCCGCTTTCGGCACAGAATATTCTCCTGCGGCGTCTTGCTTCACCGTGGACACGACAATTGCCGCCGTGGACATCGTGGCGGAAGGTGGAGGTTACGCAGTAATCCTTGAGCGCTTTGCCAGAACCGCAATCAAGGCCGGAAAGTCCATCGCGATTGTCGGGGACGCCGTTCCAATCGAACAGAGCCATTTCCTTGTCGATGGTCAGAGATCAAACGCGAACTCTGCCGCCAAACAGATGTTTGAAACCTGGCTCAAACAGATTTTCGCCTGAGATGTGCCTGCGGGCAATGAGTTCGATCTTCTGTATTTGACCAGTTACGCGCGTGCCCGCGTCTGCTTGCTGATCCAGTTTGCAAAAACTTGAACGGCGTCGTTCTTCTGACCTGTTGGCGTCGCGATGTAATAGGCGCTGTTCGACGTGTTGGCGATCTGGCCGATTTCGGTCAGATCGCCGGACGCCAGCTCTTCTTCAATCAAATACGAGGGCAGAATGGCGGCACCCAAACCGACGACGGCGGCCTCGATCAGCATCGAGAACTGATCAAACCGCATCCCCGGAAAAACCGCTCCCGGATCCAGCCCGAGCTGAGAGTGATAGGTAGACCACAGCTCGGGGCGCGAGGTCAGATGCAAAAGCGGCAGCTCAAAGGTCTGCGCGCGGGTGTCCAACCTGTGACATCTCAGCAGCGCGGGTGCTGCCGTGACCACCAGATGCTCGGGGAACAACCTGCGCAATTGCGCGCCCGGCCAATCCTCCTGCCCGAAATGGATGGCCAGATCCATACGTCGTTCTTCAAGGCTGAAAGGCGTCGTGTAAGAGTGCAGATCCAGTTCGATCCCGGGATGGCGCGTTTTGAAATCCGGCAGGCGCGGCACCAGCCACCGTGTCGCAAAGGTGGGCAGGACGGCCAGGGTCAAAAGCGACGCACCGTCTCCGGCTGCAATCGCACGGTTGATCGTGCCGCTGAGACGTTCAAGATCTCCTGCCAGCTCGTCCCGCAAGGCCCGCCCCGCTTTGGAAAGGCGCACTGCGCGTCCAACCCGCCGAAACAGCGTAACGCCAATCGCGGCCTCCAGCTCTCGGACCTGGCGGCTGATCGCGCTTTGCGTCACGCCAAGCTCTTCGGCCGCCATGGTATAGCTTTCATGGCGCGCGGCGGCTTCGAAACTGCGCATAAGAGCCAGCGATGGCAGTGAGTTGATCCGGGGCATGGAACTCATGAGTTTTAGTCACTGAAAAGATACTCATTGGCGTATTTTTATCAAGTGACTTTGTGGCTAAAACCGAACCTGTTTGCAGAGGAAGGTTCATGGTGTTCCAGCGCGCTGACCGGTTGAACGGTATCGAATTGTCGGAAATCGTCCAGATCTCAGAGGCCGCCGCCCGCCTGCGCGCCCAAGGGCGTGATATTCTGGCGCTGTCAACCGGCGAACCGGACCTGCCGACGCCGCCCCATGTGGTCGAAGCTGCGCATTCAGCGGCACTGGAGGGCAAAACCAAGTACCCGCCCACTGCGGGTGTGCCGGAACTGCGCACGGAAATTGCCCGACAGGCAGGTGCCGAGATGGCTCAGGTCATCGTATCAACAGGCGCGAAACAGGTGATTGCAAATGCGATGCTGGCCAGCCTTAACCCCGGCGACGAGGTCATCATGCCCGCCCCCTATTGGACGAGTTATTCCGATATTGTCCGGATGGCAGGTGGGGTGCCGGTTGTTCTGCCTTGCCCGATGGAGCAGAGCTTCAAACTGCTGCCTGAACAATTGCAGGCCGCCATCACACCGCGCACGCGCTGGCTGATGCTGAATTCACCCTCGAACCCGTCGGGCGCGATTTACTCGAAGGAAGAACTTGCGGGGCTGGCAAAAGTGCTGGAGCGTCACTCGCAGGTTTGGGTTCTGGCCGATGAGATTTATCGCCATCTCAGCTTTGCACCTTTCACGTCCGCGGCCGAAGCCGCCCCGGCGCTGACCCATCGCATGCTGATCGTCAACGGTGTGGCCAAGGCGTGGTCGATGACCGGATGGCGCATCGGCTGGGGGATCGGACCGTCCGATCTGATAAGCGCCATGGTCGCTGTTCAGGGTCAGGTCACATCGGGGGCATGCTCGATCTCGCAATGGGCGTCGCTGGCCGCCATCACTTGCGACCCCGAGTTGCTGGACGAGCGTCGCGCCCTCTTTGCCGCGCGCCGCGATCTGGTCGTCGACGGGTTGAACGCAGTACCCGGGCTGCGCTGTTCCACCCCGGACGGGGCGTTTTACGCCTTTCCGTCCTGCACTGGCCTGTTGAAGGAACAAGGCGGACCATTTGACAGCGACGCGGAATTCTGCACGTGGTTGCTGGAAGATGCCGGCGTTGCCCTGGTGCCCGGCCGCGCCTTTGGGATGCCGGGCCATCTTCGCCTGTCATTCGCATATGCTGAAGATACAATTGCAGCGGGCCTTGCGCGTCTGAAAACCGCTGTGGAAAGGAAACTTGCATGAAACCTCAATCCGCCCCGCACCTTGGCCCCTTCACCTGGGACGATCCGTTCCTGCTGGAAGACCAGTTGGCCGAAGACGAACGCATGGTTCGTGATGCTGCGCATGCCTACGCGCAGGACAAGCTGCTGCCTCGGGTAACTGCCGCGTTTGCCAATGAAGAAACCGACCCGGCCATCTTTCGCGAGATGGGTGAGATGGGTTTGCTGGGAACAACCATTCCCGAGGAATACGGCGGTATTGGGTCCAGCTATGTGACCTATGGTCTGGTCGCGCGCGAGGTCGAGCGTGTGGACAGCGGCTATCGTTCGATGATGTCGGTGCAGTCCAGCCTGGTGATGTATCCGATCTACGCTTACGGCACCGAAGAGCAGCGCCAGAAGTATCTGCCCAAACTGGCAACCGGCGAATTTATCGGCTGCTTCGGGCTGACGGAACCCGATGCCGGTTCGGACCCCGGCTCGATGAAGACTGTCGCGAAGAAAACCGAGGGCGGCTATTTGCTGAACGGGTCGAAAATGTGGATTTCGAACGCCCCGATCGCCGATGTGTTCGTCGTTTGGGCTAAATCCGAGGCGCATGGCGGCAAGATCAAGGGCTTTGTCCTGGACAAGGGAACGGCTGGATTGTCGGCGCCCAAGATCGAAGGCAAGCTGTCCTTGCGCGCCTCGATCACCGGTGAGATCGTGATGAACAATGTCGAGGTCGGCGAGGACGCCCTGCTGCCCAATGTCGAAGGTTTGAAAGGCCCGTTCGGCTGTCTGAACCGTGCGCGTTACGGCATTGCCTGGGGGTCGATGGGCGCCGCCGAGGCGTGCTGGCACGCGGCCCGGCAATATGGGCTTGACCGCAAACAGTTCGGCCGTCCACTGGCGCAGACACAACTGTTCCAGCTGAAGCTTGCCAACATGCAGACCGAAATCACGCTGGGCCTGCAAGCCGCGTTGCGCGTGGGTCGCCTGATGGACGAAGCCCGCGCCGCGCCCGAGATGGTCAGCCTGATCAAACGGAACAATTGCGGCAAGGCCCTTGAGATCGCCCGCCATGCCCGCGACATGCATGGTGGCAACGGGATCAGTCAGGACTTCCACGTGATCCGCCACATGGTGAACCTTGAAACCGTCAACACCTATGAAGGCACCCATGATGTGCATGCCCTGATCCTGGGCCGTGCGCAGACAGGTCTGCAAGCCTTCGCCTAAGGACATCTGACATGGATCGCGCCGCAATCGTGCATGACAATTTCCTGCGCCGTGTTGCGGCGCGGGACTTTCCCGAAGGGTCCGCACCGGCCGGGCCGCTGAGCGGTCATGAAGCCGTCGCGCTTTACAGGGCGCAATGCCTGAGCCGCGCGCTGGACCGGCAAAGCCGCGCGATGCAGAAGGCGGGCCAGGGCTTCTATACGATCGGGTCATCCGGGCATGAGGGCATGGCGGCCGTTGCCGCGGCCCTGCGCCAGACCGATCCGGCCTTTCTGCACTACCGCGATGCGGCCTTTCAGATTGCCCGCGCGGATCAGGTGCCGGGCCAAAGCCCGACATGGGATATTCTGCTGTCCTTTGCCTCGTCTTCCGAGGATCCGATCAGTGGCGGGCGTCACAAGGTTCTGGGATCGAAAGCGCTGTGCATTCCGCCGCAGACCTCGACCATCGCCAGCCATCTGCCGAAGGCGGTCGGCGCGGCATATGCCGTCGCGGCTGCACGGCGTCATCGCCCTGAACATGCAGACATGCCCGAGGATGCCATCGTCTATTGCTCGTTCGGGGATGCCTCGGCCAACCACTCCACCGCACAGGGCGCGTTCAACACGGCGCAGTGGACGTCCTTTCAATCTGTGCCTCTGCCCCTTCTGTTCTGCTGCGAAGACAACGGGATCGGTATCTCGACCAAAACGCCGAAAGGCTGGATCGCGGCCACATTCGCCAACCGTCCGGGCCTGAAGTATTTCTCGTGCGACGGGTTGGATCTGTTCGACACCTATCGCGTTGCGCAACAGGCGGCCGACTATGTGCGCAGCCGCAGGAAACCTGCTTTCCTACATGTTCGGACTGTTCGCCTGTACGGTCACGCCGGGGCCGATATGCCAACCACCTATATGCCAAAAGCCGAGGTTGAGGCCGAAGAAGCCAACGACCCGCTGCTGCATTCCGTGCGCCTGTTGGATCAGTTCGGCGCGATGAGCCCGGAACAGGCGCTGAGCGTCTACAATGATACCTGCGCCCGGGTCGCCCGCGTGGCCGAACAGGCCATCACGCGCCCTCGCCTGCAAAACGCAAAAGAGGTGATGGCCAGCCTGATCCCGCCGACACGCCCCTGCGCGCCGACCAATGGCCCAACACCCGAGCGTCGGGCCGAGGTGTTCGGCGGCGATCTCAAGGCCCATTCCGAACCGCAGATCATGTCGCGATTGATCAACTGGGCACTGACCGATCTGATGCTGGAACATGGCGAGATCGTCATGATGGGCGAAGATGTCGGGCGCAAGGGCGGCGTTTACGGCGTGACCCAAAAGCTGCAAACACGGTTTGGCCCTGACCGGATGATCGACACGTTGCTGGACGAACAGTCGATCCTGGGCCTTGCGATCGGCATGGCTCAGAACGGATTCACGCCAATGCCGGAAATCCAGTTTCTGGCCTATCTTCACAATGCCGAGGATCAGCTGCGAGGTGAGGCCGCCACCCTGCCCTTTTTCTCGAATGGTCAATACACCAACCCGATGGTCGTGCGCATTGCCGGGCTGGGGAATCAAAAAGGGTTTGGTGGACATTTCCACAATGACAACTCGGTCGCTGTATTGCGCGACATTCCGGGCCTGATCCTGGCCTGCCCGTCGAACGGTGCCGACGCCGCGCGGATGCTGCGTGAATGCGTGCGCCTCGCGCGTGAAGAACAGCGGCTGGTCGTTTTCCTCGAACCCATCGCCCTCTACCCGATGCGGGACCTGCACGAGGCCGGAGATGGCGGCTGGATGCAAACCTATCCCGACCCTTCTGAAAAGATCGGCTTCGGCGAGGTGGGCGTGGACGGTGAAGGCAACGATCTGGCCATCGTCACCTTTGGAAATGGCGTCTATCTCAGCCATCAGGCGCGCACGGCCTTGCAGGCCGACGGGATCAAGACACGGATCATCGATATGCGCTGGTTGTCCCCTTTGCCCAAAGCGGCACTGACACAGGCCGTGACCGGGGCCGAACGCATCCTGATCGTCGACGAAACCCGCCACCATGGCGGCGTGGCCGAAGCTCTGATGGCGCATTTTCATGAAACAAGCGATGTGCCGCTGGCCCGCATCACCGCAGAAGACAGCTTTATCGCAACAGGCCCGGCCTATGCTGCGACCATGCCATCGAAGGACAGTATCGAAGCCGCCGCGCGATCCTTGATGGAGGCCGGCACATGAGTTCCGCCAAACAGACTGCCGTCGTCATCTGCCCTGGCCGCGGTACCTACAACAAACCAGAACTGGGTGTCTTGGGCCGGCAATTCAGCGACAAGGCCCTGTTGCGACGCTTTGATGACATGCGGCGCGCGCAGGGGCAAGACACGCTCAGCGAACTGGACGGTGCGGCCCGATATTCCATTGCCAGGCACACGCGCGGCGACAATGCATCTGCTTTGATCTATGCGGCGACTTTGGGTGATTTCCGCGCCATCAATCCTGACAAAATCGAAGTGGTTGCGGTGACAGGAAATTCGATGGGCTGGTATTCGGCGCTGGCCTGCGGCGGTGCGCTGTCAGCCGAAGGAGGGTTCGAGGTGGTCAACACCATGGGCACTCTGATGCAGGAAAACATGATCGGTGGACAATTGATCTATCCTTTCATGGATTCCGACTGGCATCCTGACCAGGCCCGCAAGGCAGAGCTGCTTGCCTTGGTGGATGACATTGACCGAACCGATGCAACGCTGACCCTGTCGATTGATCTGGGCGGCATGTTGGTGCTTGCAGGCGACGACGCCGGTCTGGCCGCGTTCGAAAAGGCGGTACCGGTGGTCCAGGAACGTTTTCCCATGCGATTGGCCAACCATGCCGGGTTCCATTCGCATCTTCAGGCTCCGGTTTCGGCGCAGGGCCGCACACAACTGAGCGCTGGCCTGTTCCGGCAGCCGGACCTGCCCCTGATCGACGGGCGTGGCCGGATATGGTGGCCCGGAGCATGCGACCCGAATGCGCTTTGGGATTACACCCTGGGCCATCAAGTGACCGAAACTTATGATTTCACCCATGCCATCGCACAGGCCGCGCATGAGTTCGCACCGGATCTTTTCGTTGTTACGGGTCCCGGCACCACGCTGGGCGGTGCCGTCGCGCAAAGCCTGATCCGGACCAATTGGTCCGGACTGTCGGACAAGTCGACATTTCAGTCTCGCCAAAGAAACAGCCCGATTCTGTGTTCGATGGGCATGGATGATCAAAGGAAACAGGTGACATGAACCTGCGGGCCCGCCGGTCAGCCTCAGAGCCGGCGCGCCGGGATTGCCAAGCCGTTTAAGAAAACCGGTGCAGGAAGTCCGGTTTGTCGTTTCCGGCGCTATTCAATGCGATAGAAACGTTCTGACGTGCCGCGAAAGACGTCGTCCAGCATCGACCCCGGGATGAGCGTCTCATGCCGGGAAACGGTTTCCTTGTAGGTCGAGGTAAGGCTGTCGACCGGAAAATTCGATCCGAACATGCAGCGATCGGCGCCAAACTTGGACAGGCAGGTTGAAACGATCGGCGAGACGCTCTCAGCATTCCAATCGTGGTCGAACATTCCCAGGCCGGAGAGTTTGCAAAAGACATGTGGCAGGTTTGACAGGGCCGTCAATTCATCTGCCCACCGTCGCAACCCTTGCGGAGTCCGGTCGTAAGGCGAACCTGCGTGGCAAAGAGCGATCCGGGTCTCCGGGGCCTGTGCAAGGATATTCGCGGTTTGACCCATCAGCTCTGGCAGCAGTTGAAGATCAAAGGAAAGACCGCGCGCGCCCAGTTGCTTCAGACCAGCCAAGAACTTTGGGTCTTCAAGTATCGCGTTCGTGCCAGTTGAGGCGTCTTCACCCGGAGCGCGGCCAATAATCTGACGAACGCCACGCACCAAAGGCAGGGTTTGAAGACGGTCGAGCTGTGCATCCAGATCATCCGAGGTCAGATCGCAGAATGCCACCTGCACCAACGGCCAGTCAGGGAACTGGTCGGCAACGGATTGTACCCACTGCGCCTCGGCCCAGGGGTCAGCGGCGCCGACCTGAATGTGAACCGAAGCGCCGAACCCCATGGCTTCGGCGTCTGCGCGAAACTCCGGGAGCAAATAGTCCCGCTGGATGGAAGACGGATCGCCGAAAAACCGAACGATACCTTTCTCCATGAGCCAGGGGTAGTGCACGGCCGAAAGGTCCCACAGGTGGTGATGCGCATCTATCCTCATGATGCTTCAATCCCGGTGGTGCGCGCCAGAATATCCACACCCTGCCCTTTCCAGAAATGCAGCAAGTCGATGAAGATCCAGTTTTCGGCCAGCTTGTCTTCGACGCGGCGATAGATATCGATCACCCTGAATTCGCCGGGTTTTCCGGTGGCTGGCATCCCCATGAAACCCCCTGTGGGCGTGGCAGTAAAATTGGGCCATCCAAAGAAGCCACCGTAATGCCCTTCGGCCAGACGGCAGACGTGATTGGTCTTTGACCGGTCCGTGAAGGCGGCGCGAAACGGTCCGGAGTGTTGCCTGGCATAGCGTTCGATCGTGTAGGTCGCGCCAATTCCTTCGGGGCCCCACCAGATCATGTCCTGGTGCCACGTGCGCGCCAATTCTTCTTCCAGCGACAGTCCGCTGTCCCAACGGCCCAGATCCGCGATCATCGCGTTGATGACCGCCAGCGTTTTTTCGCCTTCGTGTGCGGGTTGCTCATCAATCAGCAAACCATCATGGGTCCTTGGTCCGGGCTGCACCAAATGTGCCGCGGTCTGCGGGGGAAACGGATTCTGGCCAGCCTGGACCATCAGGTGCGGGATGTCGAAATACATCGCCGTTTCGACAATTCTTCCGCCGGCCACCTTGTAGAACGCGCAATATCGCAGGAACGCCATCTTGCCGGTCGGGCGAATACCTAACCACGGTCGGTCGAACAGCCCCATCAGATGGCCCATGGCGACAACCCAAACGTCGGTTTCTTTCCGCAACGAGTTTTGCCCCGCAAACAGAACATCCACTCGGTTCTGCAAATGAGCAAGGCTGCCCTTCAGCGGCTGCCAGAATTGCCGGGCAACCTGTTCGGCGCCGTTGATTTCGTTGAACGGATGAAAGCCGCGCCACCTCGAATCCGGAGCGCAGAATTGGCTCATCACCTTGGGAGTTTCCGTCACTGCGGCGGATTCCAATGCGGTGTGAAACGCAGAGACCAGTTTTTTTTCTGTCTGAAAGTTCACAGTTTTTACCATTGTAGTCAAAGTTTTGCGAGCGGCGCGAAGCCAGGTTGAGTCGGATTTCTCCGTTATTTTTGCATACGTATGCAAAAAAGTCTTGCCTGATTTGATACATGCGAATTACAGTTTTGCAAACGTATGCAAAACGATTCCTTGCAGGGGGCACCATGGCGGAAATTCAATTGCGGAACGTCGGCAAGCGATGGGGCTCATTCGTTGGGGTTCACAATTTCGACCTCACGATTGCAGATCGTGAGTTTCTGGTGCTGCTCGGCCCATCAGGCTGCGGCAAGACAACCACCATGCGCATGATCGCCGGCCTCGAAGACGTGACGGAGGGCGAAATCCTTGTCGACGGCAACGTGGTCAATGATCTGGAACCCAAGGACCGTGACGTGGCGATGGTGTTCCAAAGCTACGCTCTATATCCCAACATGAACGTCTACGAGAACATCCGCTTTCCGCTGAAAGTGCGTGGTATCGACCCGGCAACACACGACGAGAAAGTGCGCCGCGCCAGTGCCATGGTTGAACTGGACGATTTCCTGCATCGCAAGCCAGCCGAGTTGTCGGGTGGTCAGAGACAGCGTGTGGCACTTGCACGTGCCATCGTGCGCGAACCCAACGTGTTCCTGATGGACGAGCCGTTGTCCAATCTGGACGCCAAGCTGCGGGTTTCCACTCGGGCCCAGATCAAGAACCTGAGCCATGAGCTGGCTGTCACCACCATTTACGTCACCCACGACCAGATCGAGGCCATGACCCTTGCGGACCGCGTCGTCGTGATGAAACAGGGCGTGGTTCAGCAGGTCGGAAGCCCGACCGAAATTTATGACCGTCCCGCCAATACTTTTGTCGCCAGCTTCATCGGTTCACCTGCCATGAATTTGATGGATGGCGAAGTGGCCGGCGGAATTTTCCGCGCCGAACATGTCGAAATTGCGGTGGATGCACCGGATGGCCCAATGACACTGGGTTTCAGGGCCGAGGATGCCAGCCTTGCCGATGGCAAAGGTCAGATCACCGCTCCGATCTATACGCTGGAACTGCTGGGCGACGCGACCATGATCTCGGTTCGGGTCGGCGGAGCTCTGGTTTCGGTGAAAGCAGACAAAGCATTCCGCGCCGAGATTGGCGAAACGGTCTCGTTCTCGGTGCCGACGGATATCTGTCACCTCTTCGAAGCTGGAAGCGGTGCGCGGATCGGGGGCTAACCCCATAAACGGCCCGCAAGGGCATAACACCGGTCCGGACGTCGACGACGGACCGATCCTGACAGGGAGAAACCTATGAAACTCAAGACGATCCTCATGGCCGGTGCCATGTCCATCGCCGCCACCGGCGCGTGGGCAGATTGCGCATTTGAAAACGAAGTGCCGCTAAAATCGCTGTCCGCCGGTTTTGAAGCGTGGAAAGCCGTCACCGATGCGATGGCAGAATGCGGCAATTTCAGCGCATCGCTGGATCAGGAATTCCGCGAAAAGCAGCCCGAAGCATTTGCTGCGGATCCCGCGCTTTATCAGATCGGCGGTGTTTCAAACGCGACCCTGGTGCCGTTGCTGAACGCAGGCACGATCCGTCCGTTGGATGATCTGGTCGAAAAATACGGCCAGGACCTGCTTCCCAACCAGTTGATCAAGGTCGATGGCAAGACCATGGCTATTGCGATGATGGTGAATGCGCAGCACCTGATGTATCGCGATGATGTTCTGGCTGAACTGGGCATCGAAGAACCAAAAACCTATGATGACGTCCTGGCAGCGGCCGCCAAGATCAAAGAAGCCGGCGTCATGGACTATCCAATCGGGGGAACGTTCAAGACCGGTTGGAACCTCGGCCAGGAATTCGTCAACATGTACCTTGGCGAAGGCGGCTCGTTCTTTGGCGACGGCAACGTTCCAACGATCAACAACGAGCAGGGCGTCGCTGCGCTGGAAACACTGAAAGCCATGACCGAGTACATGGATCCGGAATATCTGGTTTCCGACTCGACATACGTGCAGCAACAGTTCCAACAGGGCAAGATCGCCATGGCGAACCTTTGGGCCAGCCGTGCCGCCGCGATGAATGATGAGGCCGAAAGCCAGGTCGTCGGCAAAGTCACCATGGCAGCCGCTCCTATGGGTTCGGCAGCGCCGGCGACCACCATCTGGTGGGATGGCATCGTTCTCGCTTCGAACATGAGCGACGAAGAGGCCGACGCTGCATTCCGCGTCGCGCTTGAGGGCATGGACGGCGAAATGGTCAGCGCAAACAACGACGTCGCTGTTTGGCTGAGCCCTGCCTATTCAGCGGGTGCTTTGGCGGCAGGAGCAGCCGCTTCGGCTGAAGCGGGCGCAAAGGCGTACCCGGCATCTGGCCCGATGGGCATCATGCACACCGCCCTGGGCAACGGTCTGGCCGACTACCTGACCGGCGCCAAGGATGCTCAGACAACGCTGGCGGATATCGAGGCAGATTACATCACTGCCGCGAAAGAAGCAGGTCTGATCAGCAACTGATCCTCCCGTGGGAGGGCTACGGCCCTCCCGCCCCTTCCCCTCGAGAGTCATGAGAAAGGCAGAGCCATGAATTTCCGGACATTTGCCGCATTTGTCGGCCCCTCTGTCTTTATGATGCTTCTCTTTATCGCGTTTCCTCTGGTCAGCGTGTTCAAGCAGAGTTTTTACGTGACACAGCCGATCTATGAGACGGTCGAAAAGGAAACCTGCACGCCAGGTTTCCTGACGCAGACCTGCGTGACCGAGATGGTTTCGCAGCCAAAGCTCGACGAACATGGCGAGGTCATTACCCAAACCCAATATGTCGGCTTGCAAAGCTATCGCAACGTATTGGAGCCTGAACGCGCATGGCGCGCCATAAGCGACGGCAGTTGGCATGTGCTGTCTACGATCAACTTCTGGAAAGCGCTTCGGTTCACGCTGACGTTCACATTGATCACTCTGCCACTGGTGGTCGGGTGCGGGCTTGGGATCGCAATACTGATCAACAACGCGGCGCGGTCCATCCGCGGGCCGGTGATCTTTGTGTCCTTGCTGCCCTTCATCATCACACCCGTAATCGGAGTGCTGTCGATCAACTGGCTGTTCCGGGGCGACGGCATCCTTACCGCAATGATGGAATGGTGGCTGAACCGGGACATCGCCCTTTTCGCCCAAGCCTGGACCATCGAAATACTGATGATGCTCTACCGCGTCTGGCACGTGGCACCCTTTGCCGCAATCGTCTTCTACGCTGGGCTGCAAACGGTCAATCAGGATAGTCTTGAAAGTGCCGTGATTGACGGTGCGACCCGTTGGCAGCGCCTGAAATACATCGTCATTCCACACCTGATGCCACTGATCATTTTCGTGTCGATGATCCACCTTATGGACAGCTACCGCGTGTTCGAAGAGATCGTCGGTTTTTCGAGCCAGGGCTACGTCATCTCGCTACAGTGGCTGACCTTCGACTACCTGACGCCGGATCAGGCCGGCAACCGGTCGATCAGCCGGGCGTCCGCCAACTCGATGCTGACCATGATCGGTGTCGTCATCCTGCTTATCCTGCCGCTGCGCCGTACATGGCGCGACCATAAAGGAGGTCACTGACATGTCCTCGCGTGCGCTTCGCCAGCCCTTAAGCCTGCGGTTGACCTCGAACATCTTCCTTGCACTCTGGTGCCTGATCGCGGCCTTTCCGATCTTCTGGATCGTGGTCATGAGCTTCAAGTCACCCGTCGATGCGTTCGACAGCAACGCGCTGAACGTGATCTTCGGGCCGGCCACGCTGAGCGTCGGAAAGGGCTTGTCGCTGCTGGATATCATTCTGGGCATCGCGGTTATCTGGGGCACGATCTTCGCTGCCACCAAAACACTGCCTTCGATGATAAAGTCCTACACCAAGCCCGGTCAGGAATGGTTTGGATGGCTGATCGGTGTTCTGGTATTGCTGGTGGGTTTCCTGCTGGTGTTCTTCGTGGTCCTGCCTGCAATCCTGAACGTGTTGAACCCGCTGTTTGGCCCACTGGGACGGGATGTGCTTGGTCTGACGACCGAGCATTACAAAACCGTCTGGATCGACCGGGGCTTTTCAAACAACTTCAAGAACTCGCTGATCGTAACGACGGGCGTGGTGACAGTGTCGCTGACCGTGGGCACATTGGCGGGCTACGGTCTAGCGCGGTCAGGATCAACGTTGGCCTTCTGGATCCTGATCGTCGCACTGGTGTTCCGGGCATTGCCCCATTCGGTTCTGGTGGCAGGCTATCTGCCGGTGTTCATCAACTCGGCCGAATGGCTCAGCCCGATCTTGGGGGAAAACGCACCAACCTTGTACGGCAAGCCTTTTGCGGTGATCGCTGTTCTGGTTGCGATCAATCAACCCTTCACGATCTGGATGCTGCGTTCGTTCTTCCAGAACATCCCGGCCGAGCTGGATGAGGCCGCCCGCGTGGATGGGTGCAGCCACTTTCAGGCCTTCCGCCGTGTCATCATGCCGGTGATGTGGCCAGGCGTGATCACTACGGGGCTGTTCAGCTTCTTGCTGGCGTACAACGATTTTCTAGTCACCGCGCTGCTGCTTGATGCGCAGAACCAGACCATGGTTCCCGCCATCGTCGGCATGTTCAATCGCGAGACGACGACAACCGATCAGGTCGTTGCGGTTGCCGCTGCCGTGTCGATCACCGCGCCTCTGATCTTCCTTGTGCTGATTTTCCAGCGCCAGATTGTCAGCGGACTGACAGCCGGGGCAGTGAAAGGCTGATGAGCAAGAACGCCCGACATAACGCCATGTCGCGCCACCCGGCGCTGAACAGGATGCCGAGGGACTTTCTGAGCATTGGGGCCGCACGTCCCAATCCCTCCCTTCGGCAACCTCAAAGGATAGAAAAATGAAAGGTTCCCGTCCCGAACAAGCGGTTCTGACCCGCGACACGGACATGAGCAAGACGGAAGACACGCGCCGCGTGATCGAAACGATGGTTGATGGTCTGAATGATCACCGCATTGATGACATCGGTGAATTCTTCGCCCAAGGTTTTCGCTGGATGGGCAATCAGGGCTGCGGCACCAAGACCGGCCTGCAGGAATTTCAGGATAACTGGCAGCGCCCGTTTCAAGCCGCGTTTTCGGATAAGGTCTGTGTTGACGAAGCGCGCCTTTACATGGGTGAATGGGCCGCCGCCTTCGGCCGCCAGGAAGCCACGCATTCCGGCGAATTTCTGGGCATTGCCCCCACAGGCAAGCGTGTCGAAATCAGGTACATGGACTTCTGGAAAGTGGTCGACGGCAAAATTGTCGACAACTGGGTGAATGTCGACTTTGCCCACGTTGCGGCGCAGCTGGGCGTGGACCTGTTCAACGGCGAAGGCTGGGAAGCATTTGACCGCGGCGAGAAGACTCCGCCACGGCCGGAAAACTGAGGATTGGAAAGATGGCAATCGAGTATCTTAAACGCGGCAAATCCGATGCGGATCGGGCGGAAGATGATGCCAAGACCCGCGCCGTGGTTGAAGCGACGCTGAAAGACATCGAAACCCGTGGGGATGCCGCGGTGCGCGAGTTGAGTGAGAAGTTCGACAACTACTCACCTGCCTCGTTCCGCCTGAGCCAGCAGGAAATTGATGACCTGATCGGGCAATTGTCCGATCGTGAGCTGGCCGATATCAAATTCGCGCAGGAACAGGTGCGCAACTTTGCGCAGGCGCAGCGGGATTCAATGCTGGACATCGAGGTCGAAACCCTGCCCGGTGTCATTCTGGGGCACAAGAACATCCCGGTGCAATCCGTGGGTTGCTATGTTCCGGGCGGCAAGTTCCCCATGGTCGCCTCGGCGCATATGTCGGTGGCGACCGCCTCGGTCGCCGGTGTTCCGCGCATCATAGCATGCACACCCCCGTTTCAGGGCAAACCCAATGCAGCGGTGATTGCCGCTATGCACCTGGGTGGCGCGCATGAGATCTATGTCATGGGCGGCATTCAGGCCATCGGGGCCATGGCATTGGGCACCGAAACAATCGATCCGGTTCACATGCTTGTTGGCCCCGGCAACGCCTTTGTCGCGGAAGCCAAACGTCAGTTGTTCGGTCGTGTCGGGATCGATCTTTTTGCAGGGCCGACCGAAACGATGGTCATTGCCGACGAGACCGCCGCAGATGCGGAGCTGTGCGCAACCGATCTGCTGGGGCAGGCCGAGCATGGATACAACAGCCCCTGCGTTCTGCTGACCAACTCACGCAATCTGGCCAATGACACCTTGGCCGAGGTCGACCGGCTGCTGGGCATCCTGCCAACCGCAGATACCGCAAAGGTGTCGTGGGACGAATATGGTGAGGTGATCGTTTGCGACACTTATGATGAGATGTTGCAGGTTGCCGATGACATCGCCTCGGAACATGTACAGGTGATGACCGACCGAGACGACTGGTTCCTTGAAAACATGACCTGCTATGGGGCGTTGTTCCTTGGGCCGCGCACCAATGTTTCGAACGGGGACAAGGTGATTGGCACCAACCACACGCTGCCCACCAAAAAAGCCGGGCGTTACACGGGTGGTCTTTGGGTTGGTAAATACCTGAAGACGCACAGCTATCAAAAAGTTCTGACCGATGAGGCCGCGACGCTGATCGGCGAGTATGGCTCGCGCCTGTGCATGCTTGAAGGGTTCGTTGGCCACGCGGAACAATGCAACGTTCGTGTGCGCCGATATGGCGGAATCAATGTTCCCTACGGTGCGCCCGCCCCTTACCGGGACGCTGCTGAATGAGTGACAAACACACACATCACAAGGCCCTGGTCGAACCGCTCAGGGCTGCGATGTACGATTTCGATGAGGCCGGCGTACGCCGGGCTTTGGCGGAGGTCACGTCACCGGATGCCGTGTTCCGTCTGTGTCATCCCTTTGGGGACAGCGTCGGCAGTGATGCGTTCTATGACACTGGCTACAAAGACTTACTGGCGGCCTGGCCCGATCTTGAACGACGGGATTACATCGTCATGGCCGGCCCGGATGAGTTCGGCGCAGATTGGGTCGGGTGTGGTGGGTATTACACCGGTGTTTTTACCGGCCCCTGGCTGGACATCCCGCCGACGGGTCATCAGGTCACGATGCGGTTTCATGAATTTTACCGCTTCGAAAACGGCAAGATCGTCGAGATGCAGGCCCTTTGGGACATCCCCGAAGTCATGATGCAGGCGAATGCCTGGCCGATGGCACCCAGCCTGGGCCGAGAATGGCACATCCCCGGCCCTGCCACTCAGGACGGGTTTGTCCCCGGCCCTTATGATGAAGCCAAGGGCAAACAGACCTGCCAGCATATCATCGACATGCTGGAGCATCTCAAGAAACACCCGTCCCAAGGCGGCCCCGAAGTGATGGAGATGGAACGGTTCTGGCACCCGCGCATGAACTGGTACGGCCCTTCGGGCATCGGCACCGGGCGCGGGTACGCGGGGTTCCGAAATTGGCATCAGATCCCATTTCTGAACGGTATGCCGGATCGCGGGCAGTTCGTGGACGACATCACCTATCACTTCTTCGGTGACGGGGAATATGCAGCTGTTACGGGCTGGCCCAACATGATCCAGACCGTCACAGACGATGGTTGGATGGGCATCGCTCCGTCAGGCAAGAAGATCACCATGCGCAGCCTCGATTTCTGGCGTTTGGAAAACGGCAGGATCCGGGAAAACTGGGTGCTGGTTGATTTGCTGGATGCCTACCGGCAGCTTGGCGTTGACGTCTTTGCCCGCCTGCGGGAATTCAACAAGGCCCGCAATTTGGGCCGTATTGAAATACCGGATGGAATGCGCTGATGACGGAATTGCCACGCACCCCTTCGTTTTCTCTGAACGGAAAAACAGCCCTCGTTACCGGAGCCTCGTCGGGTATCGGTCAGGGTTGTGCGGTGGCTTTGGCCGAGGCAGGCGCGCATGTTGTTTGTGCGGCCAGAGGGGCGGACCGGTTGAACGACACCGTCTCCGCCTTGCGAGATCACGGCTGGTCGGCCGAAGCGCTTGTGATGGATCAGGGTGATCTGGATGCCCTGAAAAAGCTTTTCGATCACCACACCTTCGATATCGTGGTGAATTCAGCGGGCGTGGCGCGCCACAGCCCGGCCATCGAAACCACGCCCGATGACTTTGATGTTGTCACCAACGTCAATTTGCGTTCGGCCTATTTCCTGTCGGCCTACGCCGCCCGCGCTTTGATCTTGGCAGGAAAGCCGGGATCGATCATCCACATCTCCAGCCAGATGGGGCATGTCGGTGGGGTCGACCGGGCGCTTTATTGTGCGACCAAACATGGGCTTGAGGGCATGGTCAAATCCATGGCCATCGAATGGGGCAAACAAGGCATTCGGATCAACACTGTCTGCCCGACTTTCATCAGAACCCCCCTGACCCAATCCACTTTCGACAATCCTGAACGCGCCGCGTGGATCATGGAAAAGATCAAGTTGGACCGGGTCGGAGAAGTCGAAGACATCATGGGCGCGGTGCGTTATCTCGCGTCAGACGCCTCTGCACTGGTCACCGGCACGTCAATGCTTATCGACGGGGGTTGGACGGCAGATTGATGGCGGAAAAAGTAACATCCCTTCAGGTCGCCCAACTGGCTGGTGTCAGCCAGTCCGCCGTCAGCCGCGTATTCACGCCCGGCGCGTCCGTCAGCAAAAAGACCGAAGAGAAGGTGCGCAAAGCCGCTGCTGAACTGGGCTATCGTCCAAACGTTCTGGCCCGCGCCATGGTGTCCGGGAAAAGCCGGATTATCGGTTTGGTGGTAGGCTACCTGGATAACTATTTTTATCCGGAAGCGCTCGAGAAGCTGTCCAACGCCCTTCAGGAGCAAGGCTATCACGTGCTGATCTTCATGGCCTCACGATCGGCCGGGAACATCGACGATGTGATGGAAGAGATTCTTGATTATCAGGTGGATGGCGTCATCCTGGCCTCGGTGCCCATGTCGTCGGATATCGCCATGCGCTGCCAACAGGCCGGGGTGCCAGTGGTGCTGTTCAACCGCAGCCAGGACATCGAGGGCATCACCACGGTCACGTCCGACAACTATGCCGGGGGCCGCAAAGTCGCGGAATTTCTGCTAGCCGGTGGGCACCAACGGATTGCCTATATCGCAGGTTGGCAAGGGGCCTCGACGCAGCGGGACCGCGAAGCCGGGTATCGCGCCGCACTGGCCGAGGCCGGGCAGGAACTGTTTGCCCACGAAGTAGGGGAGTTTCACACGGAAAACGCCCGTACAGCAGCCCGTCGGATGTTCGATGTCGCCCCTGAACGACGGCCGGATGCCGTATTTGTGGCCAATGATCACATGGCATTGGCGGCTATGGATGTGATCCGTTTTGAACTTGGCCTGCGCGTCCCCGAGGATGTCTCGGTCGTGGGCTATGACGACGTGCCGCCGGCCGGTTGGCCAGCTTACAATTTGACAACGATCCGGCAGCGGGCCAACCTTATGGTGGCCGAAACCGTTGCCGCCCTTTTCGAACATATCGACACCCCGGCGAAAGCCGAACCGCGCAAAGTGGCCATTGATGGACCACTGGTTGTGCGGACCTCGGCCCGATTGCCAAAGGGGTGGGCCCCACAAAGGACAGAGACATGAAAGGCTTCGATCCGAAATTCCGGGATTTTCCGGACTACATCATCGGCATCACCAAAGAGATCTGGGAAGATCGGGGGATCGCCACGCTGCATGAGTATTACAGCGATGACATCGTCGTCCGTTCGCCTGGTTCGGTTGTTTTGGGCAATCAGAATGTCATTGGGGCCACAATGGCAACGCTGGCCGAGTTTCCGGATCGGCAGCTGCTGGGCGAAGACGTGATTTGGTCCGGCACACCGGAAGAGGGCATGTTGAGCTCTCATCGGATCATTTCAACGGCCACGCATTTGGCCGAGGGTGTCTATGGCAAGCCCACCGGCACCAAGCTGCGTTACCGGATTCTTGCGGATTGTCACGCCATCGACAATCAGATCAACGATGAATGGCTGATCCGCGATCAGGGCGCGATTGTGCGCCAGATGGGCTGGGATCCCAAAGAATACGCCGCTGATCTGATTGCCCGGGAAGGCGGCAAAGAGAACTGCGTTAAACCTCTGACGCCCAAAATCGATCAGCCTGGACCATACAAAGGCCATGGGAATGACAATGAATGGGGGCAGCGCTACGCCGATATTCTGACGCGGATCATGAACGCAGATATGGGCGTGATCGGTTCAGAATATGACCGCGCTGTTCAGTCAGAATATGTGGGTGGCGTAACAGGGCATGGCTGGCAGGCCATCGATCGCTTCTGGATGGGTCTGCGGGCGAGTTTTCCGAATGCAGAATTCAAGATCGAGCATCAGATCGGGCGAGATGACCCCGATATGCCTCCGCGCGCGGCAATTCGCTGGAGCCTTTGGGGCAAGCATGACGGCTGGGGCGTGTTTGGCGCGCCGACTGGTGCGCAGGTTTATGTCCTCGGGATCAGCCACGCTGAATTCGGCGCGCTTATTACAGGGCAGCCGCAGTTGCGCCGTGAATACACCCTGTTCGATGAAACCTCGGTCTGGAAGCAGATCCTGTTGCAGAACGGCGAGGTCTGAGTGGGCCGCCCGGTCTCATATCGCATCCTGTCGGGCGGTCTGTCCGAGCCCCGGACCGTTCGGCTTTTCCATATGTACCGTCAAAGCCTGAGGGCGCGGCGACTGAACCTGCGCCCGCCCGGAAAGTAAGGGCCTGTCCTGCTTGGGCACACGAGCTTTCTTTCCAAAAACGTTCAATCGGATCGTACGTCATGACAAAATCATCCATCCCTTCCCGCATAGTCCGCTATGGCGAGCTTCAACCTTGTAAAACCGCTTTTATCGATGCCCATACTCCCGGCAGCGACCAGAAAGAGAACTTCACGATAATCGGCGGCGGCGTCTCGGAATCTCCGGACCAGCATGTCCACATCACGGACAAGATCGGATTCAACATCGGAGCGGCCGGGCAGCCGCCGAAATGCCGCAACTCACTGCACAGCCACACCACCGCCGAGGTCTTTTTCGTTGCCAAGGGTCGTTGGCGGTTTTTCTGGGGCCGCTATGGTACGGCCGGGGAATTCATCGCCGAGGAAGGAGACATCTTCAACATTCCAACGGGTATTTTCCGGGGCTTTGAGAATGTCGGCCAGGATTACGGAATGATCATGTCGATCCTGGGCGGAGACGATGCGGGTGGCGGCGTCACCTGGGCGCCTCAGGTGATCGAAGATGCGCAGGCACATGGTCTGATGCTGGGCGACAATGGCGTTCTGTACGACTCCAAACTGGGCCAGGAACTGCCCCACAATGTCCGCCCGATGCCTTTGCTGACCGAAGAACAGCTGAAAAGCTATCCCGAAGTTCCTGTCGAAGATGTGGTCGGCAAATACGTTGCGCGGTATTGGGATCTAATGGCGTTGTCGGCCAAAAAGCCCGCAAAGGTGATTGGCGAAAACGCGTTGATCAAGGACAAACCCGGATTCGAGGTCGATTTTCTGGGGCGCGGATCCGCAGTGACCCAACCGATCGCTGCCGAGAAACCAGTGGTTCTGATGCCGGCCAGCGGTCACTGGCGTGTTTCGATCGACGGGTACGAAACCTCGATCTCGGTGGGCGACACGGCCTTGGTTCTTCCCGGCGAAACCTATGGTATTCAGCCATCTATGACCGGACAGGCGGGCCTGTACCGCATCACCGCAACCGATGACCCGGCAGGAGCGACCTGGACAGGATGAACGCGGACCCGAATGACACCCACGCCGTTTATGAACGGCAGGCGACCGAATATGACAGGCGCCGTTCCAAGGCCCTGTTCGAAGCGCGCTGGTTGGCGCGCTTCACGGCCAGCCTGAAGCCGGGTGACCGCGTATTGGACCTGGGCTGTGGTTCGGGCGACCCGATTGCCCGTTGGTTCATGGCCGAAGGGTTTGACGTCACGGGTATCGATTTTTCCGACGCCATGCTTGCCATTGCCCGCGACCGTTGGCCCGATGGCGACTGGCGCAACGCGGATATGCGGAGTTTTGAACTGGATCAACAGTTCGACGGCATCATTGCCTGGAACAGCTTTTTCCACCTTACGGCGGACGAGCAGAAAGACTGTATCGCCCGGATGGCGCGCCATTTGCGACCCAAGGGAATGCTCATGCTGACCGTCGGACCTCGTGCCGGAGAGGTCAGCGGCACAGTGGGATCAGAGCTTGTCTACCACGCCTCGCTGTCCCCGGCCGGTTACGCCGGGTGTCTTGAGAAAAACGGGCTGCAAATGACCGGATACCTGGCCGAAGATCCAGAGGCCCAAAGCCACACGATCCTGATGGCACGAAAAATTTAAGGAGGTCCCCATGACCGTAAAAACAACACATGTTGGCTCTCTGCCCCGAACGCAGGACGTCGTGGATTTTATTTTTGCCCGCGAAAACGGCGAACCTTATGACACAGGCGCCTTTGATACCTGCATGGCCAACGCCGTGGCCGAAACGGTGCGCAAACAGGTCGAAGCCGGTGTTGATATCGTCAGCGACGGCGAAACTTCGAAAATCTCCTATGCGACCTATGTCAAAGATCGCTACACCGGGTTTTCGGGCGACAGCCCTCGCAATGCACCGGCAGACTTGAAGATGTTCCCCGGCTTTCTGCAAAGACTGGCCGATGACGGCGGTACGCCACAATACGCAAGGCCGATGTGCACGGGTGAGGTGCGATCAAAAGGGCATGGTGAGTTACAAAAGGACATCGCCAACCTCAAAGCGGCCATGGCTCAACACGGGGCCGAGCGCGGTTTCATGAATGCCGCGTCTCCCGGAGTGATCTCGTTGTTTTTGCAGAATGATTTCTACCCTACGCGAGAGGCCTATCTGGCAGCGTTGGCCGACGCGATGAAGGACGAATACGAAACCATCGTCGCCGCCGGGTTGGACCTGCAACTGGATTGCCCCGATCTTGCCCTGTCGCGCCACATGCTGTTCACCGACCTGTCGGATGAGGCGTTCATCAAGATTGCCGACATGCATGTCGAGGCCCTGAACCATGCGCTTCAGAACGTCCCGCAGGATCGGGTACGGGTACATATTTGCTGGGGCAACTACGAAGGCCCGCATTGCTGTGACATCGCCATGGACAAGGTCTTCAGCACCCTGATGGCAACCAAGTCGCGCTATGTCCTGTTCGAAACGTCCAATCCGCGGCATGCCCATGAATGGACTGTCTTCCGGGACCGCAAGGCCGAGATTCCCGATGACAAGGTTCTGGTGCCCGGCGTGGTCGACACCACGACCAATTTCGTCGAACATCCCGAACTTGTGGCCCAACGGATTGACCGGTTCACGGAAATCGTGGGACCGGACCGGGTGATCGCGGGCAGCGATTGCGGCTTTGGCACTTTTGCGGGTTTCGGCGCCGTCGATCCCCAGATCGCCTATGCCAAGCTGGCGGCGTTGTCCGAAGGGGCAAAGCTGGCTTCGGCATGAAACCTCTGATCTTGTTGCCGGGCATGATGTGTGATGCCCGGCTTTTTGGCCCCCAGATCAATGCTCTGTCGGGCAGAATGCCCGTGATGACCTTTCCGTTGTCTCATCACGACAGCATAGAGGCCATGGCCCAGGATATCCTTGGAAATGCGCCGCCGGTCTTCGCGCTGGCCGGGCTGTCCATGGGGGGTATCGTGGCCATGGAGGTAACGCGCCAAGCCCCCGAACGTGTTTCGCGTCTGGCCTTGCTTGACACCAATCCAATGGCAGAAAAGCCAGAGGTAAAAGCGCGTCGCACGCCGCAGATATCCGCCGTTCGCAACGGTCAGATGAGGACCGTGATGCGTGACGAGATGAAGCCCGGTTATCTGGCTGACGGACCGAACCGGGGGGCGATTCTGGATCTGTGCATGGCAATGGCCACCGACCTGGGCCCTGACGTTTTCATACGTCAGTCCAAGGCGCTTATGAACCGACCGGACCAAAGCGAGACGCTGACGGCTTATACCGGAAAGGCTCTGGTCTTGTGCGGACGTGAAGACCGGCTTTGCCCAGTTGAACGCCACCGACTTATGCATGATCTGCTGCCACGAAGCGCGCTTGAGATCATCGGCGACGCGGGCCATCTCCCGACATTGGAACAACCTGAAAAAACAACAGCGGCGCTGTCCCGCTGGCTGGAGGACACATGACACCGTCCCTTTTGTCTTTGCTTCGCAAAGTCGATACGCCAACTGTCTGCAATGCCATCGAGGTGGCACAGGGCAGGCGCGGGTTCGACAGGTTCACGCGTGGCACCATGCTCAGCTCGGCCCCCGAAGGGCCTGCCATCGTCGGCTATGCGCGCACCGCCAAAATTGCTGCGGTCAATCCCCCGACCGAACCGCCCGAAGTCATCAAAGCCCGACGTATGGCCTATTACAAGTACATGGCCGAGGCACCCGGCCCTTCAATCGCCGTGATCAAGGATCTGGATTATCCCGATTGCATCGGCGCTTATTGGGGTGAGATCAATACGACGGTTCACAAGGGTTTCGGCATGTCTGGCGCTCTGACCAATGGTGTCATGCGGGATCTCGGGGATTTGCCCCAAGGGTTCCCGGTTGTCGCTGGTTCCATCGGACCGAGCCATGGTTTCGTCCACGTCCGCGAGATTGACACTCAGGTTTCGATTTTTGGTCTGACAGTTGACCCCGGTGATCTTGTTCACGCCGATCGTCATGGCGCATTGGTCATACCGAATGATGTCGTTGATCAATTGGAAGCTGCAATCCATAAGCTTTTGGCGACAGAACGTATTGTTCTGGACGCAGCCCGCGAGCCCGCGTTTGATTTCGAAGCATTCGAAACCGCCTGGGCCGCCTTTGAAAAAGCACGGGTCTGATCACAAGGGTCGGAGACAATGAAAGCCGGCTGGGTGAAATGCACTTACAAGCCCCTTGCTCGTCCACCCAGAGCAGGACGGCCTCTGCCAACGCAATGCCCGTGACAAAGGGTTACCCAAATCTGTCTGTCCGGTGGCGGCGTCGCGCCGCTGCCGGTGAAGCCCGAACGCAAACCGGACCGTTTCAGACAGCAGTCCATTACACCGGAGCGTAAGGGGGTTCAGATCCGTTCAGCCCCGCGTACAATCCGCGTTTCCAGACAGTTTCCCGAAAGAACAATCAAACCTTGTGAGAAGCGGCGCCCTGCGCATCCCTTCGCTGTTCTCCGATCACGTTCAGCATGGCATCTACATCTGCACGTACGGTTTGTGTTGCTGCTTCGCGCACCGGGCCAAAACCGCGGATATCCAGCGGCGCTGACAGGATCTTCAGGCAGGTTTCCGCCTCCAGCTCGGGGCTGACTTCTTCGATGCGATCCAAGACAGCCAAAAACCAGGCCAGGGTTTCGTTTTCAAGCTTGCGGTCCCTTGATAACCGGAATGGATCAAGCCAGCCGCCGCGAAGCCTGCGTGCACGCGAAAGAAGCCTCAGAACGGGGGTCATCCAACCACCATAGCTTCGCTTACGCGGTCGCCCGCGTGCATCCTTGCGACCGCTCAGAACCGGTGGCGCGAGGTGGTATTTGATCCGAAAATCCCCTTCGAACTCGGACCGCAATTGTTTCTCGAATTGTTGCGATGTCAGCAACCGAGCAACCTCGTATTCGTCTTTGATTGCCATGAGGCGAAACAGGGATTTTGCCGCAAGCGAAAGCGCTTCCTCGCGTATCTGGTCAGGCAGTGCTGCTGACAGACGGGTCAGGCGATCCCGGTACTGTTGCGCATAAGCGTCATCGTGATAGGTCGCCAAATCATCGGACCGGTAATCGATTATCTGCTGCGATGTTTCTTGCGAAAAGCTCTTCTCCTTCGCATTCAGCATCTGCGGGTTTGCAGCGATCACCCGCCCCAGATCAAAGGCCATGATGTTGGCCTCGATCGCGGTTCCATTGAGCTTGATCGCCTGTTTGATTGCAACCTCACTGATCGGAATGTTCCCCAGCTGCCACGCGACACCAAACAGCAAGGTATTGGCAAAGACCGAATCCCCCAGCAAATCCACGGCCAACTGGTTTGCATCCAACGCGAAGACATTTTCTTCGCCGACGGTCCGGCGTATCAGCGCTTCTCTTTCGTCGACCTTGAGTTGGGCATCGCGGTGCAGAACAAGGTCGCCTGTTGGCATTTCCGCACGGTTCAGTACGACTTTTGTGCCCTTGCGGTAGTGAACCGAGGCTTTGGGCGCCGAAGACACGACCACGTCACACCCGATGACGGCGTCGGCGCTTTTGGCCTCAATTCGGACCTGATTGATTTCTTCGGGCGTGCGGGCAATGCGAACATAGCCGACAACCGTACCGAATTTCTGGGCGAACCCGGTGAAATCCAGCACGCTGGCGCCTTTGCCTTCCAAATGCGCCGCCATCGTCAGAACGGCGCCCACCGTTACGACACCGGTGCCGCCGACCCCACCGACCAAAAGATCGTACGGCGCGTGCAGGTCAGGAAGCTGCGGGTCGGGAACCTTGGCAAGAAGCGACGGGATATCCAGTTTCTGCCTGGGTTCCTTTCGCCGCACCGCCCCTTCCACAGTAATGAAACTGGGGCAAAACCCGTTCAGGCAGGAAAAGTCCTTGTTGCAAGAGTTCAGGTTGACCTTTCGCTTGCGGCCCAATGGGGTTTCCAAGGGTTCGATACTCAGACAGTTGCTTTCGACCGAGCAATCGCCGCAGCCTTCGCACACTGCTGGGTTGATGAAAGCAAACCGCTTGGGGTCTTCTGTTTTGCCACGCTTGCGGCGACGGCGTTTCTCGGTGGCGCAGGTCTGCTCGTAGATCAAAACCGTCACACCTTGGATGTCACGCAGCTCACGCTGCACGGCATCCATCTCTTCCCGGGGGTGAAAGCTCGTTCGTGCCGGAAAATCGCTGGAATCGAACTTCGTTATATCGTCTGAAACCAACGCGATCCGGTCGACACCTTCCGCGCGGCAGGTCTGGGCGATCCCGGAAACGCTGATAGGGCCATCAACAGGCTGCCCCCCCGTCATTGCCACCGCGTCATTGTACAGGATCTTGTAGGTGATGTTCGTACCCGCTGCCACGGCCTGGCGAATGGCAAGCGACCCGGAATGATACCAGGTGCCCTCGCCAAGGTTTTGAAAGATATGTTTGTTGCCATTGAATTTCGAGGCAACAACATGCGGCACACCTTCGCCACCCATCTGCGCATAACCGACCGTGTTGCGGTTCATCCAACTTGCCATCACGTGACAGCCGATGCCTGACGCAGCCGTGCTTCCATCCGGGATTTTGGTGGATGTGTTGTGGGGACAACCCGAGCAAAAATACGGAGCCCTGACCGCACCCGGAACATTCAGAACGGATGGCGGTTCGTCCGTCAGCGCCTTCGCCTTTTCCAGAAATCCCTCTTCCGGGAAAAAACGGTCGAGTCGCTCTGCAACGACCGGAATCAGGTTCAACGGACTCAACTCTCCGGTCCAGGGAATCAACGGATCGCCCGCTGCGCGGTGTTTTCCGACCATCTTTTCGGGTTTGTCCCCCGGCCAGTCATAGAAATATTCCTTGAACTGGCTTTCGATGATCCCGCGTTTTTCCTCGACGACCAGCACCTCTTTTTTGCCACGGACGAAAGACAACGCATCGCGCCGCGCCAAAGGCCAAACCATCCCCACCTTGTAGATGTCGATGCCCAAACGGCGGCATCCGCTTTCGTCGAGCCCCAGAAGACGCAGCACTTCCATCAGGTCCAGATGGCTTTTGCCCGTTGTGACAATCCCGAATGGGGCATCCTTGATGTCATAGATGCGCCGGTCGATCGGGTTCGCCTCGACAAAAGCCTCGACTGCCCGCAACTTGTGTTCGATCCGCGTCTCGATGGCCGGGCTTGGCAAATCGGCGCTGCGCACGTGCAAGCCGCCCGGCGGCAGATCTATTTCCGGCAAGGTAAATTTACGGTCCGGCTTCAACCGCACGGATTGCCCGCTTTCCACGGTTTCCGAAATCGCCTTGAACCCGACCCAGGTGCCCGAGTATCGGCTCAGCGCGATCCCGTATTCACCGAACTCCAGGTATTCAGCCACGTTGGCAGGGTTCAGCGTTGGCATGAACCAGGTCATGAAGGCGACGTCGGACTGATGCGGCATTGAAGAAGACACGCAGCCATGATCGTCACCCGCGACAACCAGAACCCCGCCCTTCGGCGACGAGCCATAGGCATTGCCATGGCGCAACGCGTCCCCTGAACGGTCAACTCCGGGGCCCTTCCCGTACCACATCGAAAACACGCCCTCGACTTCACAATCGGGATCAAGCGAGGCCTGCTGGGCACCAAGAACCGCTGTGGCGCCGAGGTCTTCGTTTACGGCCGGCATGAATGTGATCCTGGCCGCCTCGGTTTCCTCTTTCGCTCGCCACAGCTCCAGATCCAAACCACCAAGAGGAGACCCCCGATATCCGGAGATGAACCCGGCCGTGTTGTTTCCCGCTGCTGCGTCCCTGCGGGCCTGGTCCAACATGATGCGCACCAGAGCTTGCGTTCCCGTCAGGAAAACACGACCCTCTGAGGCTTTGTATCGGTCCGACAGGGCGTAAGTATCGAATTTCAGGGACTGGTCAGTCATGGATGCCTCGCCTTTTCTGGGTATTTTACCGGACTCCTTTGAGGAATCTGTTCTAGCTTCCCGCCATTTCCGGGTATTTTTGAAAAATCCTCTCTTATTTTGTCACGTTATGGGGTATTTTTCTCGGATGCTTCTCGACTCACGTGACTGCCAACTTCTCGCGCTGCTTCAAAAGGATTGCCGCATCTCAAATGCTGACCTTGCAGAACGGGTGGGCATGTCATCCTCTGCTTGCTGGCGTCGAATCCGCGTGTTTGAAGAGGCCGGCCTGATTTCGCAGTACCGTGCCGAATTGTCGCCTGAACGCGCCGGGCTTTCGTTTCAGGCCCTGGTGCATGTTCATCTGACCCGGCACAATCCGGAACATCTTGAACGCTTCATTGCAGCGATCGAAAAGCGCCCGGAAGTCATGGAATGCTACGCAACGACCGGGCAGGCAGATTACCACATGCGGGTGATCTGCAAGGATATCGGGGCTTACAACGTTTTTCTTGAAGAATTCCTGTTTCGCCTGCCGGCGGTGGAAAGCGCGCAAACAAATGTCGTTCTGCGCGAAATCAAACGCAGCAACGCCCTGCCCATTCCTTCCTGTTGAGATCGGTTCCCCGGGTGGGACTTGCCGTCTGGTGTGGGCTTTGTTGCAAAGCTTTGAACGCACCAAGCGAAAGATTCACTCGAACATGTTCCGAAGCTACGATTTGGCCCGCCAAACTCCACGGAATTGATGTTCATAGAATTTTTCACGGATCAGGTCTGGGAACGCCCACAAAAACCGTTGCGCAATTCAGCTTCAAGGCAGGTAAAACGTGGTTGCCTTTTCGACCGCGACCTTTTGGATTCCGCCTTCTGCGCCGCGCTCTGGGCGGAAGCTTCCATCGACGCCGAAAAGCCGCAAAACCGAATTTCGAAACTGAAGCCATTTTGTTGCTTCGCGTTTCGATCTTCCTGTTTTCTTTACCCGTGCTTGCATCGAGTCCGGCTCCTGTTCGCTGCCGTCATCAAAAGTGTAGCATCATTCCTTTGCTTTTTCAGATTTTATTCAGAGAACCTTCCGGCTATTTCGCAATTTCGTCGATCAGCCGCGTCTCGAGAAGCTGGCCATTCTGGTACAGCACCGGGTAAGCAATAGATGCGATATGGCTGTTGAACTCCCGGAACGCCCGCAACGTCTCAAGATGAATATCACTGGTTTCGAAGCTTTCCCGTGACCCGTGCTGCAATCGGCGCAGATGTCGTTTACGGCTTTCACGTTCCACCCGTTTGATTTCGGTCTTCTCAAGGCTCAGCAGGCGCGCGCTTTCCAGATCGTCCGAGATAAGCACGTTTGATGCCAGCTTCATGTTGGCCAGAATGCCCTCGTGCATCTGAACAAGTTCCGACCAGCCTTCCTGCGAAAAGCTCGAGCCTTTGGCCCGCATTTCACCCGCCAACACGGTCAAGCGTTTGGCCACGACATCACCGGCCGTCTCCAGCCGGATAGCGAATTCCATAAGGTCGCGCGCGGATTTTTCATCCTTTTTTTCGTATACATCCGGTGGAATCGCCGAAACGAATGCCCTGATCCCGGACAGGCAATTGTTCACGTCCTCGTCGATGGCTTGCACCGCTCGAATCTGTTGTTTGTCGCCACTGCGATACAATTCCAGACAAGGCCGGAACATGGTTTCGACAAGGTCGCTCATCCGCAGCAGTTCACGCTTGAGACTTGGCAGGGCCTGGCTGGGATTGGCCACATTGCCTATGTCCAATGCGCTGGCCGGTCGTGCCGGTTGCGGAACCAGTTCTTTCTTCTGATCCGGCAAGAACCTTTCGAACAGATCTTTCAACTTCCCGCAAAATGGCAAGGCCAGAAGCAGCAGTGACAGGTTGAACAAAACATGCACATTGACCAGCATCTGCCCGCCTTGCGGGTCTCCTAACAACCCGGTCCGCAGAGCCATGTTGGCCGCAAACAAACTCAGCAAGGCCCAACTGCCACGCAATGCCAGGTTGGCATAGGGAATGCGCCGGGCCTGGACTGGCATGGCACGGGTGAGCCAGACCGGAATGAAGGCAGAGCCGAAATTCGCGCCAAATACCAAAGACATCCCGGCGGCAAACGGGATCGCTCCGATCTGAACAAGGGTCACACACATGAGGATGGCCGCCACCGAGGAATGCATGATGAAAGCCAAGGCGCCCCCGACCAAAAACGCGGTGATGTAATCGCGCGCCAGATAATCCGCCACCGCGGGCAGAAACGCGCTGTCCCGAATGGGATCCATCGCCTCGCGAAGGAACCGAAGCGAGATCAGGATAAAGGCCACGCCCATCAGGATGCGCCCCATTTGCCGGGTTTTTTTGGAGTCGGTCTTTACGAACAGATACCCCCCAACCGCCAACAGCATCGGAACAAGCCAGTCCAGCCGGAACGAAAGAATCTGGATGATCAGCGCCGACCCCAGATCGCCGCCAAGTACAATCGCAAGGCCGGCAGGAAAACTGAGCATTCCACTGGCCGCAAACCCCGAGGTCAACAGAGCAACGGCCGCCGAGCTTTGCAGCACGACCGCCATCGTCAACCCGACCACCGAGGCCTGAAGGTAGCTGCGTTGTTGGGTCATTACCCGCTGGAACGACGCCCCATAGCTGCGCTCGATCCCGGTTCGCACCATACGAACCGCGTAAAGCAGCAGCATCGTCGCCCCGGCAAGGCTGATAAGGAAGCTGACAATTGCCATACTCTACCCCGTTATTCTTTTTGGCCCAGCTTGTCGCGGCGCATTGTATTATTCATGTTACCGGCCGCGATTGGGAAGGGATACATCCCATTTTGGCCTACAAGGCGTAAACTCCTGTGTGCTTCACCGCAAGCACTTGACCGCGCTCTGACGGAACATCCGTCACCTACGAACTTGGCCAAGGGCGCCCGGAAGGGCGCGGCCCCTGATCCTCTATTGTGACACGAGATCGGTAAGGGGCGTCAACTCTCGGCCTTGATTGCAGCAATTACGATGTCGATTGCGCGGTCCAACTCCAAACGCGGGATCGTTAGCGGCGGAGACAACGTCAGAACGCACCCCTGACTGATCTTATAGCTCAGACCGGCCTCGAGGCAGGCATAGTAGATCCGTTCGGCGCACGCGTTCCCCGGCGTTTTGTCGGCGCGATCATCGACGATTTCGATCCCGAACATCAGGCCCCTTCCCCGGATGTCTCCGACAATCGGAACGTTCTGAAGTTCATCCATCAAGCGACCAATGGCATGTTCACCCAGTTCGGCTGACCGGTGAACCAGGCCTTCGTCTTCGATGATCTGGATCGTCGTCAAAGCGGCCCGGGCGGTGACCGGGTTCTTTTCGTGCGTGTAATGCCCGATGGCAAAATCTCCGCAGACATCCAGCTGTTTGCGGGCGACACAGGCGGCAATAGGCAGGATGCCGCCGCCAAGCGCCTTCCCAAGTGTCACGATGTCCGGGATGATCTCGTCATGTTCAAAGGCGAACATCCTGCCCGTCTTGCCAAGACCCGTCGGGATTTCATCCATGATCAACAGCGCCCCGTGACGGTTGCATGCCTCGCGCACCGTCTTCCAGAACCCCGGCGGAGGGACATAGGGCACGGCGCGCATCGGTTCCGCAATGACCGCCGCCACATCTCCTTCGCGCTCGAGGACATATTCCACCATATTCGCACAGGCCAGCCCGCAGGTTTCGGGGCCCGCATGATTGTACGGACATCGATAGCAGGCAAAGGGGGCTACATGTTCGGTGCCGGACAAAAGGGGCCCCGCAATGTGACTGCGAAAGGTCGCCTCTCCGCCGACACTTGCAGCGCCGAACCCCGCGCCATGGAAAGCATCCCAGAAGCTGATCGTTTTGAACCGACCCGTAGCGGCGCGCGCGATCCTGAGGGCAACCTCGTTGGCGTCAGAGCCGCCGGTGGTAAAGAGCATTTTGCCCAGATCACCAGGCACGATCTCTGCCAGTTTTTCAGCCAGCTCCACCGCCGGATCATTGGTGAAGCGGCGGGGCGCAAAGGGCAGATCGTCAAGCTGTGCCTTTATGGCGGCTACCAAGCGGGGATGGCCATACCCGATGTGGTGCACCGAGTTGCCGTGGAAATCCATGTACCGCCGGCCCTCGATGTCTTCGATCCAGAGCCCTTCGGCCTTTGCAATGGTGCTGACGCAGGGTGAAGACAAAGATTGATGCAGGAACACGTTCGCATCGCGTTTGAGCAATGGCGATGATTTCGGCCCCATCGATTTTTGCAGCCACGCCTTGCGCGCCTCGGACGTGTTTGATTCCCCTTCAGTGTGGACAATTTGTGGCATCGCCGCTCCTCTTTGCCGTCATCAAAAGATGCGGACCCCGCAAGGCCCGCCAGTACCAGGGAGGAACTGTGTTGCCCTTTCCGCAAAAGGGGTAAGGGCAACAGACTCAGTTAGGCCACGGCAGCGAATAGGTTTTGACGTTGGTGAAAAACTTCATCGCTTCGATGACGCCTTCCTTCACCCCGTTTCCACTGTCCTTGATGCCGCCAAAGGGCGACATTTCAATGCGGTAACCCGGCTGTTCCCAGATGTTGCAGGTGCCGACGTTCAACCCGTTGATGAAGGCAATCGCCCGGTTCAGATCGTTTGTGCAGACACCCGAAGACAGGCCGAACTCGGTTCCGTTGGAAATTGCCATCACTTCTTCGTCGTTGTCCGGCACGCGAACGATCGGCACGATGGGTCCAAAGGTTTCCTCCATCACCAGCTCGCTGTCATGGGGCACCTTGTCGACCACGATAGGCGGCAGCAGCGCACCCTGGCGACCGGGGTGGTACAGAATTTCAGCACCTTCTTTTTCCGCCTGAAAAACGCGGTTTTCAAAAACCTCGGCGGCCTTGTCATGGATCACGCATCCAAGTTCGGTTTCCGGGTCTTGAGGATCGCCGAACTTGATCTTCCTGGCCTTCTCAAGAACCAGAGGCACGAATGTATCGGCCACGCTTTCCTGCACGAGAATGCGCTTGACCGCCGTGCAACGCTGGCCGGAATTTCCGGTAGCCCCCGCCACCGCAATGGCTGCCGCCTTGTCCAGATCGGCCTCACTCAGGTCATTCAGTACGATCAGAGGGTCGTTGCCGCCAAGTTCCAGCGCCTGACGCTTGTAGACGCCCTTTTCGGCGATCATCTTGCCCACGGGCACACCGCCGGTGAAGGTGATGATATCGATGTGTTCATTGGTGATCATCTCGTCGCCAATGTCGGCGGGCCAACCTGTCACGACCTGGAACATCTCGGGCGGCAAGCCGGCCTCATAGAGTATGTCAGCCAGTGTCAATGCGGTCAGCGGCGTCAGCTCGGTCGGTTTGCAAACCATGCAATTGTTGGTGGCAATCGACGGCGCGATCTTGTGGCTGACCATGTTCAGCGGGTGATTGAACGGCGTGATTGCGCTGATTGCTTTAACCGGCTCTCGGGTGGTGAAAATCTTGCGGGCCTTGCCGTTGTGGGTCAGGTCGCAGGAGAAGATCTCACCATCATCCTTCAATGCCTCGGCCGCCGCGAATTGATACACGTCCTGCGCGCGCTTGGTTTCGTAGATCGCATGCTGGTGACAGATCCCCAACTCCAGCGTCAGCCATTTCGCAAGATAATCGCGTTTTTCGCCGATCAACTCGCCCGCCCGTTGCAGGATCTGGCTGCGCTCGTATCGGGTCAGCTTGGGTTTGAAATTCGCCGCAATCTCGAACGCCCGGCGCGCATGTTCGGCTGTACCGGCTGGTACGTGACCCACAACCTCGTTTGTGTACGGGTAGAGAACGGGAACGGTGTCGTCGGTAAAGACAATCTCGCCACCGATCCGCATTCCCTCGTTGCGTACTTCGATTTTCGACATGGTCTGATCTTTCATAGCTTACTGTGCCGCCGCTGTTGTTGCGTAGAAGAAGGCATCGAAATTGCGCAGCACGGGTTGGTTTGGCAGGTCGATGACACGGTTCACGATGAAGGGAACTTCCTGCTCGGTCAAACCACCATGGCTGCGCAATGGTTCTTTGAGTGCTGCCAGATCGTGGCGATGCTCGGACGTGCCGATGCAGATGTTTTCACCGGAAACCATCACGATGTCGCCAATGCGGTCGCCCGGCAATTCGAATTGCTCGATCGCCTCGGCCTTGGTCAGCACATGGGTGATGCCGCTGGTCGCCTTGAGCTTGCTGATTATGTCGTCCCGGTCTGCTCCGTCAGGCAAATAGGCGGTTGCAAAAGACCCCAACGCGCCATGATGCACAACGTATGGGTCGGTAATCGGAAGAATGACCCGCGCCGCATCCTTGCCCAACCATTCGTCCATCAGGTCCTGCACGTACACCACCGAGGGGGATCCATCCGCCAAATGCTTGGGCTTCATGCCGTGATCCGCGGTCACCACGATGGCCGCACCCAGTTCATCCAGTTCGCCCAGATACCGGTCGAACATGGCATAGAAATCGAGAGCGCCTTTTTGATCGGGTGCAAACTTGTGCTGGATATAGTCGGTGGTCGACAAATACATCACGTCGGGCTTGAACTCTTTCAGCAGCTTGACGCCAGCGGCAAAGACAAATTCGGAAAGTTCTGCCGAGTAGACCTCGGGGACGTCCATGCCCAGCCATTTGCTGGCGTTGTCGATGCCATGTTCCGCCAGCGTCGTTTCACCCGACCGTTCGGAAGAAAACGCAACCGCCCTGCCCTCGTCAAATTTTAGCCCGGCCCCCAACAGCGCGCGCAGCTTGTCCTTGGCGGTTACCATCGCCACGCGGAAACCCGCGTCGTAGAATTGGGAAAAAATGGTCGGCGCACGCAGGAAGCGGACATCATTCATCATCACTTCCTCGCCGCTGTCAGGGTCGATGAGGTAGTTGCCGCAGATGCCATGCACGATCGGAGGGCGCCCGGTGGCAATCGAAAGATTGTTGGGGTTGGTGAAGGACGGGATAACGGAATGGGCCAGTCGGTCCGTACCCTCTTCGCGTATCCGCTTGAGATTGGGCATCAGCCCTTTCGCAATCGCGACATCAAGGTATTCGGGCTCGCATCCATCAAGGCAGATGGCAATAGCAGGCACCTTCGGCGTCGGATAGACGCGCTCATTTGCTTCGACGGGGGTTTGAATGGTCATCTGTATTTTCCTTGATGTTTAAGCGGCCAGCTTGGCGCGTTCTTCCAGTGCCCGAAGAGGAGGAGCGGCGTTTGTCACGCCCATTTCTTCCAGGGATTCCTTTGCTGCGCGCACGACATTGCGCATGACGTCTTCGTCCATCTGACCGATGCATCCGACGCGGAAACTGTCGACGACGGTCAGCTTGCCCGGGTAGATAATGAACCCTTTGTCCTTCATCAGGTTGTAGAACCGATCGAATACGAATTTCTCATCGGCGGGGCAGAAGAACGTGACGATGATCGGGCTGAGCCAACGATTGTCCAGCAGCGTTTCGAAACCCAGTTCACGCATACCTGCAACCATGACGTCCCGGTTGCGGGTGTAACGTGCACCGCGGCCGGCAACACCGCCTTCAGCGGCATGCGCCCGAAGCGCTTCGATAAAGGCGGCGACCACGTGCGTCGGCGGGGTAAAACGCCACTGACCGGTCTTGTTCATGTGCGCCCATTGGGCGTGCACATCCAGAGACAGGGAATGACTGTTGCCCTTTGCGGCTTCCAGCTCGTTCTTGCGCGCCACAATGAAGCCAAATCCGGGAACGCCCTCGATGCACTTGTTGGCCGAAGACACCATGGCTTCATATCGAATATCCGAGGGCCTGAGCTCGATCGCGCCGAAGGCCGACATCGAGTCGATCAACAGCTTGCGGCCGGCTGCATAGGTGGCCTCGGATATTTCCTCGACGGGGTTCAAGATACCCGAGCTGGTTTCGCAGTGAATGGCAACAACATGCGTGATGGCCGGATCATCCGCGAGAATGCGCGCAACCTCGTCGCCCCGTGGCGGCAGGTAATCGCCCTTGTCCAGCACGATATGGTCTCGGCCCAGATACTGTAGCGTTTGCGCAGAACGTTGCCCATAGGCGCCATTGGCCAGTACCAGCGCCTTTCCTTCCGGCGGAATAAACGACGCCAGCATTGCTTCGACCGAGAAGGTGCCGCTGCCCTGCATTGGCACGCAATCGAAGGCGTCGGCGCCGTCACCAAGCAGGCCCAGCAGGCTTGACCGCAGCTCTCTTGTCATGGCGCGAAAGTCGTCGTCCCAGCTGCCCCAGTCCTTCAGCATGGCCTCTTTCACGGCATAGGACGTTGTCAAAGGACCGGGTGTCAAAAGGTATGGTTCGCCGAGGCGCGGTTGCTCGATTTTTGGATGGGATGGCGTCATTACCGGGCTCCAGAACAGCGTTTTCACAAACACCATTGCAGCAACGGTTGCTATATGTGAAATTGCAAATATCAATCTAATTATAAGTGCAGCCTATGCACAAATCATTGGGGACCGGTGATGCGGCACAGCCAGCTCAAAGCCTTTCATTACGTGGCCAAACATGGCGGGTTTTCCCGCGCGGCCGAGGCGCTTTTTCTGACGCAGCCGGCGATTTCCGAACAGGTTCGAAAGCTGGAACAGGATCACGACCTGTTGTTGTTTCAGCGCGAACGAAAACGCGTGAACCTCACCCCCGAAGGCGAACAGCTTTACCGGTTCACAAAGCAGTATTTTGAGATCGAAGATCAGATCGAGGACTACCTTTCGGAAACCAAGGCCGCAATCGACGGGGAATTGCGGATCATCGCTGATTCAGCGCATCACATGACGTCTTTCCTGGGGTCGTTTCAAAAGAAGTACCCCAAAATCACCATCACCGTGCGGTCCGGAAACACCGAAGAAATTCTGGAGGAACTTCGGTCGTACAATGCCGAGATCGGTGTTGTCGGCAGCCTGTCCCCCGGCAAGGACATGGATGTGTTGAACCTGGGGTCCACTGAAATCGTGGCCTTTGCCGCCCAAGGCGTGCTTTTGGCATCCAAACCTTCGCTTTCTTTGGAAGAACTGGCCGATCTGCCGCTGGTTTTCAGAGAGCACGGGTCAAAAACACGTCAGAAACTGGAAGAAGAAGCCGAAAGGCGCGGTATCACGTTGAATCCTGCAATCGTTGCGGAAGGGCGCGAGGCCGTTCGCGAGCTTGTGGCCTCGGGCGCAGGCATCGGATTTGTCTCTCAGGCAGAGTATGGGCATGATGATCGGTTGCGACAAATCAAGCTCAAGGACGTGAAGTTGCAAATGGGTGAAAGCATGATTTCGCTGTCGCAACGGCGCAACGTAAAGATCATCCGAGCCTTCATGGACTTCGCCCAGCGCGCGCTGGAAGAAAAAAGCCCCCCCGCCGATACCTGATCGGCGGGGGCAGCGTTCCTTTGACTACCGGCTTCGCCAAGCCTGAGTGCGCTTGAGAATGCCTTTTGAAGCAATCAGGTGAACGATCCGGGCAACCGCGTTGGTGTAAAAGATCATCATGCCCATCGCCGCCGCAGGCGCGATATCCCCGGCATCATCCATGTTCAGCACCGCGATGGACGCAAGCGTCGTTTTGGGAGAGTAAAGAAACACCACTGCCGACACGGTCGTCATCGCATTGACGAACAGATAGATTGAGATGTCCAACACCGCCGGCAGACAAACCGGAACCGTTACCCGTGCGAACAGCTTCATTGTCGGCTGTTTGAGCGAGGCAGACACTGACTCAAATTCTCTGTCCATTTGCTTGAGCGCGGTGACGGCCGTCAGGTGCGATACGGTGTAGAAATGCGTCACAGTGCAAATCACCAAAATCGCCATCGTGCCGTAAATCCCGTTCAGCGGATTGGACGGGTTGTTGAAGAAGAAGATGTAAGACAGCCCCAATACCATGCCTGGGATCGCCATGGGCAGCATCGCGAACATCTGGAAAATCGACCGGCCGGTTCTGAACCCGTTTGATTTTTCCACCAGATAGGCCCCGAAGAACACAACCGTCGTGCCGATGACTGCCGTCAGCAACGCCAGTTTGATCGAGTTGAAATACGACCCCCAGCCGCCGCCGTCCATTCTGTTGAACTGATAGTTCTTGAGGCTCAGACTCAGGTCGTAGGGCCAGAACTTGATCAGCGCCGCAAACTGACACACAGCCAGAAGACCAACGATGAACAGGCCGATCAGGCTGCAATAGATCAGGAATATGCGGTCAGCTTTCGGGTTTGGCGTCGCCTGATATGGCACGGAACGCGCCGAAAGCAGCGCAACCTGCTTGGACTGAACCATCCGGTCGATGGCAAAAGCCAGAATGGCCGGGATGACCAGAACCACAGAGACCACGGCGCCCATTTCAAAATTCTGCTGGCCGATCACCTGTTTGTAGATATCCACCGCAAGCACGTTGAATTGACCACCGATAACCTTCGGCAATCCGAAATCGGTGATCACCAGGTTGAACACGACAAAGGCCGCCGAGATCAGGCCATAGCGGGCCCCGGGGATGGTCACGGTCCAGAAGGTCCGCCATGGCGTCGACCGCAAGCTGGCCGCAGCTTCATACAGGCGCGCGTCAGATATCGCGAGCGCGGTCGATATGATCAGAAACGCGTGCGGAAAGGTAAAGAAAACCGATCCGATCACGATGCCTATGGGACCGTAAATGCTGGCACCGAACAGCAACTCCTTGATCATGCCCTGATTGCCGAACAGGTAGACCAACGCGATGCCCGGCAAAAGCGACGGAACCAGGATCGGTGCCATCGCAATGAGGCGAAAAACACCCTTGAACCGCATGCAGCTTCGGTTCAGCGCATAGGCGAACCAAAACGCCAGTGTCACCGTCACAATGGTGCTTACAACCGAGATCCAAAGCGAGTTCTTGATCGAATTGAACAATGCCGGTGTCGAGAAGTAGTTGATGAAATTGTCCAGCCCTCGCGACTGGACCGGCCGCATTTGCACCCTGCGGAACGTGTTGGAATCAAGCTCGACCCAATCGGTGCCTTCATTCAATGTCGATCCGACCAGAAAGCGCCCGGTATCCGTCGTATTGCGGATCTTGTACATCACCGGGCTGCGAAAGCTGAAATCAGGAAAGAGTCCGGTCACCGGCAAGCGCCCGTCCGAACCCGTCACCAGATCAGAGTCGGAATAGACCCCCAATTGCCTGTTCAACTCGTCTGCCGACAGGATCGTTCCGTCGAAGACGCCTGCGTCGTCACTTACCTGAAACTCGTACTGGGACAGCTCGACCCGATAGGTCGAAAACGACTTGGACAGCATCGTGTAAAGCGGCAACGCCAATGTCACGACCAGATACAGCGCGATCACCATCATGCTGCCGCGCATCAGGATATCATCTCGGCTGAGCTTGGGCTTGATGTCCGGCCCGACAGGCAGGCTGTCCTGATTGGTAGAAACCGAGCTCATGCCTTGGCCTCCGGCACTTCAAACGCCATAAGGCGGTTCTCAGGAAGCTCAATCACCACGCTGCGCCCCTCTTCCAGTTCCAGACGACGCACAGCATTGATCGAGAAATCCGCGATCAGTTCCGATGATCCGAACTTCTCGTTGTTCAAGCGGCAGCGCCAGAACGAACCCAGGAACTCCATCTCATCCAGCGTCACCTCTATGCAGTTCCGATTGCCGCCCGTGTCGAGATAACCAGCTTCATGAGGGATGATGTCTTCGGGTCGAATGGCCGCGATGATCGGGGTTCCATCGTTGAACTTGTGGCTGAGGCAGGCAAAGGTCTTTTCCCCGACGCTCAAACGTCCGCCTTTGGTGACCTGTGACCGGATCTGGTTCATTTCACCGATAAAGTCGGCAACGAACAGATTGGCCGGTTCCCGGTAGATTTCGGTAGGGGGCCCCACCTGTTCGATCACACCATGGTTCATGACCACGATCCGGTCTGCCATGGCCAGCGCTTCTTCCTGATCGTGGGTCACCATCACGGTGGTCACACCCAGCTTGCGCTGCAACTCCTTGATCTCGTGCCGCAGATGAACACGCACTTTGGCGTCCAGCGCCGACAGGGGTTCGTCCAGCAGCAAAAGTCCGGGGTTGGTCGCGATGGCACGCGCCAGCGCAATCCGCTGCTGCTGACCACCTGACAATTGCGCCGGATATTTCTTGCCCTGATCCGGCAGACCAACCAGGGTCAAGAGTTCGTTTACGCGAACAGCGATATCCGATTTGCTGCGGCCGGTGTTTTCAAGGCCAAAAGCGATGTTCTTTTCAATGGTCAGGTTTGGGAACAACGCGTAGGACTGAAACACGATCCCGAAATCACGCTCGGACGGGGGCAGATTGGACACGTCCTTGGCATCCTGCATGACCGTACCCTTGGTCTGCAAATCCAATCCGGCGATTGCCCGCAAAAGAGTGGTCTTGCCGCACCCGGACGGGCCGAGGAAACAGACAAACTCGCCCTCGTTGATTTCCAAAGAGATGTCCTTGAGCGCCAGAAAGTTTCCGAACGCTTTCCACAAATTTTGGATGCTGAGATACAGTTCACCGGGTGGTGTTTTCTGAAGCACGGGAGAAGTCCTCACATCTGCACCTCGGGCGCGGCCGGTCCTGGCCGGTTGAAACCGGGTGAGTAAGTTGTTTTTCGGGGAACAAGAGACTGGTGCGCAGGAGAGGCACGAAAGCCTCTCCTGCCAATGGGGTTACTTCGCTTCCGACTTTCCGTCATAGCGAGACTGCCATTCCTTCAGGATTGCCGCGCGATTGTTGGCGGCAAACTCAAAATCATTTTCGATCATTGCATCCAGAAGACCCTCTGGGAAGTGCTCAACCGGTTTTGCAACGCCCGGATAGGCGACAACTGCATAGCCGGTGTTGTACATCTCGTTGGCTTCCTTGGTGACGGTGAAATCCACCAGCTTTTGCGCGGCCTCCAAATTGGCGGTGCCAGCAACAATTGCGGTGGCTTCCATGTCCCAGCCGACGCCCTCAGAAGGCACGATGATCTCAAGCGGCGCGCCGTCAGCTTTGGACTTTGCCCCGCGGAACGCAAAAGAAATGCCGATCGGGATTTCGCCTGCTGCGGCCAGTTTGCAGGGTTTTGAACCTGAATGGGTGTAACGCGCGATGTTCTCGTGCAGCGCATCCATGTATTCCCAACCACCTTCTTCACCGAACATCTGCAACCAGCTGGACACATCAAGGAAACCGGTGCCCGATGAGTTCGGATTGGGCATGATCACCTGATCTTTGTACATCGGATCGGTGAGATCCTTCCAGGATGTCGGCGGGGTCAACCCGGCCTTTTCGGCCTCGACGGTATTGTAGCAGACGGATGCAACCCAGGCGTCCATGCCGACCCAGGCAGGGGGGTTGTCGCCATCAACAAATTTTTTGTCCAGCTTTTCCACACCGGCCGGCGCATAAGGCTCCAGCATACCTTCTGATTTCAGCAGCAGCAGCGACGTGGCGGCCAGGCCCCAAACAACGTCGGCCTGCGGATTATCACGTTCTGCCAGCAATTTCGCCGTAATGATCCCGGTCGAGTCGCGAACCCAATTGATCTTGATATCAGGATGGCTTTGATTGAACGTCTCGGCATACCGGGCCAAGTCTTCCGCCTCGACTGCGGTATAAACTGTCAATTCCGTTTCCGATGCCGCCGCCGTCGCCGTCAGCGCACCGATAGTCAGAGCTGCGAGAAGTGATGCTTTGTGTTTCATTGTGATCCTCTGTTGGTAGTAATGTTATTTTCGCCATTCTTGCGCGGCGTTCGAACTCGATTATTGTGCACCGATTGTTTGACAGCAGTTTGACAGATAAAAATGCCAATAAAAATCGATTATATCTTCGATGTCATAAGCATTTCCTATAGATGAAATCCGCCCGCCCCAGCAGATCGGTGCGGAACGGGACCATGACGATCAACAGATCAACAGGGCATGTCAAAGGTTCTGAATTCTTCAGACTTTCCCTGCGGCGGCACAAAAACGCTCAACGTGTCATCGCAAGGAGTCCGATCCCGATCGCGACAATGGTCGCTGCAAGAAGCCTGTTGGATTTCGGTCCTTCGCCGAACCACATCACACCAATAAGCGACGCAAAGATAACCGAACTTTCCCTAAGGGCGGATACAACGCCCAAGGGCGCGACCGTCTTGGCATACAGCACCAACCCATACGCCAGGCCAGAGATGACGCCGCCTGTCAGACCTGCCCAGACATAACGCCTGGGCAGCGCGACGACACGCTGCCATCTGGTCGCGAAGATAAACCCGGCAACAAAAATTTCGGCAACGAACAGTGCCGCAATGTATCCCAGTATGTTCCCGGACAGCCGGATACCAATGCCGTCCACAATCGAATAGGACGCTATCATCAGACCCGTGCCAAACGCCGCCGCCACGGCGACCCAGCTTGTGTTTCGGCCCAGCCCGACCAGGGACAGGCACCCAATCCCAGCCGAGATGCAGACAATGCCGACCGACGCGATCGGCGGCAGAAACTCACCCGCGAAAAGAATGGCACCCACCGTGACCAGGATTGGTGTCATCCCGCGTGAGATCGGGTACACCACCGACAGATCTCCATGTTTGTACGCGGTGTTGAGAAACCAATAGTACCCCCAGTGGATCAGGGTCGAGCCGATGATGAAGGGGAACGCCGCCCAAACCGGCAAGCCGATAAAAGGCAACGCAATCAGCGCAGGTACGGCGTGGCCAAGCGCCACCAACCCCAAAACAACCGCTTTGTCGGGCGCGCCTTTGACAACCGCATTCCAGAGCGCGTGCAACACGGCTGCGGTCAATACGATGAGAACTGCCTGTAACGTCATTGTGGCCCGACGATATGAGCTGAATATTTGACTTGCGTCACAATTCGGCTTTCAGAGCGCTTGTTTGCGCGCACACACAGCGGCTCGACCAAAGCTAAACCTGCATCGCGGCGGCAACGGTTTAGGGGGCTCAATCCCGCTGGGCAATGCAACCCAGGCGAGGGGCGGATCAGGTTGGTCATCGCGGGTTGGTTGCACAACTGACAATTCAGACCAGCCGCATGCCATATGGTGCCACGGCTTGGTTGCCCCTGCTTAATAAGCACCACATCACGATGCAACTTTCCGGTCAGATGATACGCAACCGTGCAGCCAATGATGATGCCTCCGACAATGACATGCTGCGCTGTGCGGAAGTTTGGTGTCAGCCATTGGGTCGCTCCGTACTCAGGGATTCGGATTTCCCTTCAACCTATTTGTACTTTGCAAATTTTGGCAATTTTTTTCCTGTTGTTGCGTCATGCGATCACAATATCCACGGGCTGGCTTTGCAGCGCGCCAGCTATGCTGTTGGGCAACTCCTCATCCACCACCAGAGTCGCTTTCACCGGCAGAGGTTTCATCACGATCGGACCAACCATGTTGAACTTGCTGCTATCAGCCAGGATCAGCGGCCGCTGCGCCCGCTGCATCATCATATGACGCAAGTTGGCGCCTTCCAGCGAGAAATCGGTAAACAGTGCCCGAGAGCTCACACCGCCGACCCCGATCGATGCATATTCCGCATTGTATCGCGACAGGTGGTCGAGCGTGTCCAAACCCAATGTGGCATTCTCTGAAAAATCCAGCCGCCCGCCCAGCAGCGTGACTTCGGCGACCGCCGAAGCCAACACGGATGCAATCGTCAAATCATTGGTATATATGGTAAGATTTTGTCGCACAGTAGCCAGAGCCTGCGCCGCCGCCACTGTCGTTGACCCGCTGTCGATTATCACGCTGGCCCCGTCCGGGATCACGCTTGCCACATAGGCTCCAATCCGTTCCTTGCCTTTCGGGTTGGTTTGAGCCCGGTCGGCCATCGGAGGTTCCCGCCTGCGGATACTGGTCGCGCCGCCCCGCACCTGATGAAGCTTGTTCTCCAGTGCCAACTGTTCAATATCCTTGCGCACGGTTTCCCGTGACACACCAAGCCGTTCCGTCAGCGAACGGATCGAGACCGCTGGCTGGCGCGAGACTTCTTCCAGTATGATGGCGTGGCGTTCGGGTGCGAGCATTGGCCGGCCCTTTGGTTTTGGACTGCACGAATATGCCAAAATTTGCAAACATGGTACAGCCCAAACACCCAATCAGGCATGCGTTGCCATGGCGCAGCGGTGACGCCCTCACACCAATGGTCCAGAGCGGTCAATGGACCCTGCCACCGGGCACGCAGTGACTACGCCGGGTAGATTGGGAACGATTTGCACAACGCTGCGACCGAGGCTTTGCAGCGCAGAATTGTCGCGTCGGTATCACCCGCGGCCTCAGCTTCGATCAAATCCGCAATCACGTTTGCCAACTGGTCGAACTCGGCCTCTTTCATTCCGCGGGTCGTTGCCGCGCTCACGCCCAGGCGCAATCCAACCCATTCTGGCGGTCGCGTGCTGTCATTGGGGATCGCGTTTTTGTTGGTCGTGATATTGGCCTTCTCCAGAACGACCTCGGCACGTTTGCCTGTGATACCCTTGGGGCTGAGATCCACGAGCACCAGATGCGTGTCAGTACCACCGGACACGATACGCAACCCCCGGGACTGCAAGGTTTCCGCGAGTTTGGCGGCGTTGGCTTTGACCTGCGCTCCGTAGTCCTTGAATTCATCCGTAAGCGCTTCGGCAAGGCAAACCGCTTTGGCCGCCAGAATCTGGCTGTGGATCGAACCCTGAACGCCGGGGAAAACCGCAGATTGCAGCCTCTTGAACCAGTCCTCGTTGTTGGTGAGGATCACCCCGCCACGAGGACCACGCAGTGTTTTTGTCGTGGTGCACGTCACAATGTCCGCATGCGGAAAAGGCGAAGGATGCACGCCCGCGGCGACCAGCCCGGCAATATGGGCCATGTCCACGTGAAAATGCGCACCGACCTTCCTGGCGATTTGCCCCATGCGCCCGAAGTCGATTTCCCGTGGATAGGCAGACCCACCCGCGATCAGCAGCTTTGGCCGGATTTCCTCGGCCAGTTTTTCCAGCGCATCGCAGTCAATGACCTCGGATTCGGCGTCGACACCATAATGATGCGGTTCGAACCAGCGACCCGACAGGTTGGCCTTCAGGCCGTGACTCAGATGACCGCCGGCGGCCAGATCCAGCGACAAGACCCTGTCACCAGGCTTGAGCAGCAGAAAGAAAACAGCAAGGTTCGCCTGGCTGCCGGAATGGGGCTGAACATTGGCATAGTCGCACCCGAACAGTTCCTTGGCGCGGTCGATTGCCGCCTGCTCGACGACGTCGACAAACTGACCGCCGCCGTGGAACCGGTTTCCCGGATACCCTTCAAGCGTCTTGTTGGTCATCTCATGCCCGAGAGCATCCAGCACCGCGCGGCTGACGATATTTTCGGACGCGATCAGCTCAATTTGATCCTGCTGGCGCTTTTTCTCGTTTGCAAGAGCTTCTGCGACGACGGGGTCGGTCATCCTGACTGGGTTTTCAAAGTGCCGCGACATCCGGGCTCCTCCGATGCGATTGCGTTTTTTCCAAAATTCCAGAGTTCCACTGGCCGAAGCAAATCAGTATTGCTATTTATTTGCCGCAGAAAAACTAAGGCTTAAATGGATGTCACTTTCCCCTCGTCGCCCGAAAGGCCCACATCTCAATGCTTTACGAGCATTTGAAGCGGCGGCTCGGCTTGGAAGCTTTGCCGCTGCGGCAGACGAGCTATCCGTTACTCCGGGCGCGATAACTCAGCACGTCAAGGCCCTTGAAGCCTGGGCCGGCACCCAACTTTTTGTCCGAAATGCCCGCGGGGTCGAGATGACGGCGCTTGCCGAAGAGCTTTTGCCCGGGTTCACCCAGGCGTTTGATCAATTGGGAATGGCCGTGCAGGAACTTCGAACCAAGGCCCTGCCGCGCAAGGTCAAGGTCGCCGCGCTGCCGTCGATCGCGCAATTGTGGCTGGCGCCCAGACTTGGAACGCTCAGGCAAATTGCCCCGGATTTGTCCGTGTCTGTTGTGGCCCTTGAAACGCCGCCAAACCTTACGCGTGAACCATTTGACATGACTTTGTTCTTTTCCGGTGAACCGATCGGAATCAAAGAAATCAAAATAGCCGAAGATGTGATTTTCCCGGTTTGCGCGCCCTCGGTCGCGGACAGATTGAAATCTGTTTCAGATCTTTCGCAGGAAACCCTTCTCCATGACGGGGCATGGGCAAATGATTGGGACAATTGGCTGAACAGCCAACCAGATGGCGCACGTGTACCGAAGACGGGAACCGTGCACTCGTTGTATTCCGTCGCGCTGGAAGAGGCGCGTCATGGCGGTGGCGTGTTGATGGCGCACGAAGTTCTGGTTCAGAACTTGCTGGACAATGGCGATCTGGTTCGCCCGTTTTCGGCCTCGTTGAAGCTTCCTCGCGCAATGGTGGCCAAATTCACACCCTCTTTCAGCAGATCCCCCGCCTTCAAAGAGTTCAGATCGTTTTTGCTGAACGCAAACTGAAAAGCGGTGCCCGCAAAACGGGGTATTCGCGCCGATCAGGCCCGCCTTCCCCTGACAGTCTCGGCTGGCCAGTTTTAGCGACGGATCCTTCGGGAAATACCATCAAATCCGTGAAGCTTCACATACTTAAGTCGTGGTCCGGCATCGGACTGGAAGGTTGAGAAACGCGCCCCGACGATGCAAGCTGCTGTCAAGAACCATGGTTCGGGACGGAGGAAGAATGTCAGACGCGCGCCCCTCGGCGGAAACCGATCCTGGTCTCGCCGTACGCGACCTGAGCTTTCATTATGGCGCCAAGACGGCTTTGGATGCTGTCTCTTTTGACGTGTCGGCGGGGATGTTCTGCGGTCTGCTCGGTCCGAATGGGGCCGGTAAATCGACACTGGTGTCGCTGCTCACGCGATTGCTTGTGGCGCCGGACGGTGAAATCACGGTCGCAGGCCACGATCTGCGCCAATCCCCACGCAAGGCGCTGGCAAAGCTTGGCGTGGTCTTTCAGCAACCGACACTGGATCTGGGTTTGACGGTGCGCCAGAACATGGCCTATTTCGCGGCTCTGCATGGGTTGTCGCGATCCGAAGTCCCCGGCCGTATCGATGCGGCGCTGGATCGGCTGAACATGCGCGACCGCGCCGGGGAACGTGTGCGCGATCTCAATGGTGGTCATCGCCGCCGGATGGAACTGGCGCGTGCCCTGCTGCACGAACCTTCGGTGTTGCTGTTGGACGAACCGACCGTTGGGCTTGATGCCGCGGCTCGGCACGCGATAACCGACCATGTGCACGACCTGGCGGAACAGGGGCTGTGCGTCTTGTGGGCCACGCATCTGACAGATGAAATGCGCGACGACGACCAGCTTCTGGTTCTTCATCGCGGTCAGATTCTTGCCAGTGGGCAGGTGGGCCGCCTGCGGGGGGATCAAACACTGTCCGATTGGTTCCTGTCCCGAACCGAGGTGCCGGCATGAACGGGTTCCTGGGAGTCGCCCGCGCCATCATCGGACGCGAGTTTCTGCGTTTCATCCATCAACGCGAACGATTTCTGGCAGCTCTGGTCCGGCCAATGGTTTGGCTTTTGATCTTCGCAGCAGGGTTTCGCGCGGCCCTCGGCCTGTCGATCATTCCCCCCTACCAGACCTATATCACTTACGAGACCTATATCGTCCCCGGCCTGTGTGCGATGGTTCTGTTGTTCAATGGGATGCAAAGCTCGCTCAGCCTTGTCTACGACCGCGAGATGGGCTCGATGCGCCTACTGCTGACCAGCTCATTCCCGCGCTGGTGGCTGTTGTTCTGCCGTCTGCTGGGATCAACCGCGATATCCATCCTGCAAGTCTACACGTTTCTCGGATTGGCCGCTGTGTTCGGCATTGTCCTGCCCCTACCCGGATATGTCGCGGTTCTGCCGGGGCTGGTTCTGGGCGGTCTGATGCTGGGCGCGCTGGGGCTGGTGCTCTCCAGTTTCATCAAGCAGCTGGAGAATTTTGCTGGCGTAATGAATTTCGTCATCTTCCCGATGTTCTTCCTGTCCTCGGCCCTTTATCCGCTGTGGAAAATGGCTGAGAGCTCGCCATTGCTGCGTGATATCTGTGCGCTCAATCCTTTCACGCATGTGGTCGAATTGATCCGGTTTCTGCTTTACTTGCAGATCAACTGGGGGGCCCTGCTGTGGGTTCTGGCGTCAACCGCAATACTGAGCGCGATCGCCGTTTGGGGGTATGACCCGGCCCGGGGCCTGATGAGGCGGAAATCATGACGGCCGCGCCACAAACCGCAAAGCGGAGTCTGCTTCTGAAAACACGCTTGGGCCTTGGGGCCATCGTGCTGGGATCAGGCACCCTGCTGGCGGCCGCAATCCTTTACTTCGGGATGCAGACCGTCGCCAGCCGCCTGGAAACGGCTCTGGCATCGGAAACCCGCATGGCACGCTATGCTGCTCTGTCGACCCAGGCGGCCACATTTCTTGTGATCGCAACCGAGTCGATACAGACCGGCCAAACAGTCGAGTCTCGACTCGATCGCCTTTCGCCGATCCAAGACCAGATTGGGGCAACGTTTCTGAACCTTCGTTCCGATGTGGAAGATGCCGTAGCCGCGGTTCAATCCCTGGGGCTGGACGAACAATCGCGATACGGAACCCAATCCCTGGGTCTGGCCAGAATGGAAGCGCTGCTGGCCAGCACGCTGGAAGGGCTAGCCGACGCAGAAGCCGATCAGGCCCAGCTGCGCGCCTATGTCGACTCGTTTGCGTCGGCGTTTGATCCTCTGCTCAGCCAGGCGGTGAATACCGAGGTTCTGTTTCGAAACTCCGTCATGGCGGGGATCGAACGGACCCGTTGGGTTCTGACCTGGGCGGCACTGGCACTGGCACTGTTCGCCTTGCTCAGCACGGCGTGGTTCTATTTTGGCCTTGTGCGACCGCAGTTCTCTCGTCTGGATCGGTTGCGCAACGCGGCGGTTCAGGTCGGCCGATCCGAATTCGCAATTTCGCTGCCTCAAACCCGCAATGATGAGATCGGCCAGTTATATGGCGAGACCAACCGCATGGCCGCTGCATTGAGAAAACGCCAGGCCGAGGTTGACGCAGAATGGGCCCGGTTGAACGAGACCATTGCCCAGCGAACCCGGGAACTGAGCGCGGCAAATGAATCCCTGTCCAAGATCGACGAAAACCGGCGCCGCTTTTTTGCTGATGTCAGTCACGAACTGCGCACACCGCTGACGGTCATCATGATGGAAGCTCAGATTGGCCAGAGGGATATTCAGACCGCACCAGAGGCGTTGGCGACAATCGAAAGCAGCGCGGCAAAACTGAACCAGAGAATCGATGATTTGCTGCGCGTCGCCCGTTCCGAAACCGGTGAGCTGGCTCTGGAACCAACCAACGTTGCACTATGCGATCTGATGCAAACAGTTGTGAGCGACATTCAACCTGAAATCGATGGCGCCGACATGCAGCTTGAAACGGGCGACTTCCCGGATTGTGCGTTGCACTGTGACCTGAACTGGATACGTCAGGTCCTGCTCAGTCTGATACGCAATGCGATCCGACATGCGCGGGACGGGAAGGCGCTGTTGCTGTCCGGCCAATCAGTTGATGGTGGCGTTCAAATACAGCTGACCGATAACGGCCCCGGAATTCCCGACGGCGCCCAAACCCGGATCTTCGAACGGTTTGTTCAGGGGGGGGCAGCAAACAGTCAGGGCTTCGGTGTCGGGCTGGCACTGGCCAGGTGGGTTATCGAGGCCCATGAAGGAACCATTTCGGTGGCAAGCCCGGTTCCGCGTGAAAACGCCCTGGGATCAAATGCCGGTACAAAAGTCTGCATTCGACTACCGCTGGCGGAGGCATAGAAAAATGGTCTCCAGACTGCTGATCATAGATGACGACCCCCGAATCACGTCGGCCCTTGTCCGGGGCCTGTCGCTGCACGGCTACTCAGCCGAGGCTGAAAACCGCGCCGACCAAGGGTTGGAGCGGTTGAAAAGCGGTGTATTCTCGGGCGCGATTGTCGATGTCATGCTGGGAACCGACAGTGGTATCGAACTGGTCCGGGCCGCGCGTCTTGCCGGGGTCGGAATCCCGATATTGATGTTGTCTGCCCTTTCCGATGTCGATCATCGTGCCGCCGGGCTTGAAGCCGGGGCCGATGATTACGTCGTTAAGCCGTTCAGCTTTGATGAGCTTGTCGCCCGGTTGCAAGTACAGGAACAACGCGTGCTCTCTCAGCGCCCGGACCCCGCGCGCCTGTCGTCGCGGGACAGAACACTTTCGATCCGCGAGACACGCATTGCGCTCACCGAACGTGAATTCGAACTGCTCACGCTGCTCAACAGCAAGGCCGGATCGCCAATATCCCGAGGAGAACTGTTTGACACGCTCTGGTCACAGGACGGGTCCAGTAACGAAAATGTGGTGGACGTCTACATCGGATATCTGAGAAAGAAATTGGGATTGGATGATTTTGGGTTTGAAATCAAAACCATACGCAACCAGGGGTTTTGCATACAGGGGGTCGCCCCGTTGTCGGATGACACCTGAGTACCGACCAAAGTCTAAATCATACTTATTAATTAAGAGTCGCGCCAACCGGCAAGTCCTGCCACATTGAATATCAGCACACCCCAGGAGGAGGACCCTGATATGGCTTGGAACAGACCTGTTATTCGCGAAATCGAATGCGGCATGGAAATCAACATGTACGGCCCCGATCATGACGATGAGCGCGGTGGCGGCCTGATCTGATCAGCCGCAGGCGCCAACAAAAGATGACGTTGCGCGCAATAATACTTGGGGCCGCTGCTGGCGGCGGCCTTCCGCAATGGAATTGCGGATGTGAAAACTGCAATCTGGCCCGAAGCGGACATATTCCGGCGCAGACGCAATCATCACTCGCGGTGTCACCCGATGGCCACAACTGGGCCATCCTGAACGCGTCTCCGGATATTCGAACGCAGCTTGGCAAAACGCCCGTCCTGTATCCGACCGGGTTGCGAGAGGTGCCGATTCAATCGGTGCTGGTGACGAATGGCGACATAGACCATGTGGCGGGCTTGCTGACGCTGCGCGAGATGCAGCCATTTACGCTGTTTGCAACCCAAAGCATTCAGGATGTTCTTGCGCAGAACCCGATATTCGACGCCTTGAACGCCTCGGTCGTGACACGTGCGCCGATCTCGTTGAATCAGACGTTCGATCTGGTTCCCGGCTTGCAGGCAACTTTGTTCCCGGTGCCCGGCAAAGTGCCTCTGTATCTTGAAGGGGAACATGTCGAAACCGAATTGGTTGGCGAACAAACCGTCGGGGTGGCACTGAGCGCGCAGGGGAAGACGGCATATTACATACCGGGCTGTGCCGCATTGACGCCCGAGTTGCGCGCCCGCCTTGACGAGGCCGATCTATTGTTTTTCGACGGCACGCTTTGGCACGACACGGAAATGGTGCAGGCCGGGCTGGGTCAGAAAACGGGCAAGCGCATGGGCCATATGTCGATGGACGGCCCCGATGGATCGATCGCAGGTTTCGCCGATATGAAAATCGGCCGGAAAGTGTTCATCCACATGAACAACACCAATCCGATTCTGCGCCCCGACAGCGCCGAGAACGCTCGGGCACGGGCCAAAGGCTGGACGATAGGCCAGGATGGCATGGAGATAACGCTATGACCCAAAGCCGCAAAGAGTTCGAGGCCCGGCTTCGTCAGATCGGAGCCGAGCGTTACCACGACCTGCATCCGTTTCATCATCGCCTGCACGGTGGTCAATGCACTCCTGACGAAGTGCGGGCCTGGGTGATCAACCGCTACTACTATCAGCATTCCATCCCGATGAAGGACGCCGCCTTCATGTCGCGTGTAGAAGATCCTGCGCTGCGCCGAGCCTGGCGGTCGCGGATCGAAGATCATGACGGCACGGAAGACAACGAAGGTGGTATCCGGCGCTGGTTGCGGCTGGCCGAAGCGGTCGGTCTGGATCCGGATTATGTCGCCTCATGTGACGGCGTATTGCCTGCCACCAGATTTGCGGTGGATGCTTACGTGCGATACGTCCGCGAAAAGTCGTTGCTGGAAGCGGTTGCGGCCTCACTCACTGAACTGTTTGCTCCCAAGATTCACGCCAACAGGATCGAAGGCCTGCTTCGGCATTACGATTTTGCGGATGACAGCTCACTTGCCTATTTCCGCAACCGCCTGAAAGAAGCCCCCAAGGATGTGGCCTTTGGTCTGGCATGGGTATTGGATCATGCCGACACCGCAGAAAAACAGGACGCGGCAGCCAAGGCACTGATATTCAAGACCGATGTCCTCTGGTCGCAGCTGGATGCCCTGTGGGGCGCCTATGTCGAACCTGCCCGAATTCCGCCGGGGGCGTGGAAGCCGGACACCGGTTTACGGATGCGGCAGGCATCGTGATGTTGGCGCAGCAGGTCCCCTTGCTTCCACGTGGTGTCCGCATCCAGTACGATTCCGTGCGGGAACAATGGGTACTGCTGGCACCTGAACGGGCGGTGACGTTGGATCAGATCGGACATGCAATTCTGAGCGAAGTAGACGGCCAACGCAGCTTTGGTCAGATCACCGCAAGCCTGTCCAGGAAATACAACGCCCCGGAAGAACAGATTGTCGAAGACAGCTCGGGGTTTCTGGATGCCCTTCGGGTGCGTCGTTTTCTGGATGTCGTCTGATGCAGGTAAAACCCCCTCCCCCAATTGCCATGCTGGCCGAGCTGACGCATCGATGCCCATTGTCCTGCCCTTATTGCTCCAACCCAGTCGAAATGGCCAAACTCGACAGTGAAATGGATACTGAAACATGGGCACGTATTTTCAAGGAGGCGGCGGCGCTTGGTGTCTTGCAATTGCATCTGTCAGGTGGAGAGCCCGCATCCCGCCGCGATCTGGTTGCGCTGGTCAATGCCGCGCGTGAGGCCGGGTTGTATACCAACCTGATCACGTCGGCGATCGGCCTGTCCGAGCGACGCCTGCATGAACTGGACGACGTCGGCCTGGACCATATCCAGCTTTCTCTTCAGGGCACTGACGCCGCGATGGCGGATAAGGTAGGCGGCTATCGGGGTGGGTTTGACCGCAAGATGAAAACGGTCGAATGGATCAAGAAGATCGGGTTTCCGCTGACCCTGAACTTCGTGCTGCACCGTCACAATGCCCACCAGCTGCCGCGGGCGCTGGAACTGGCGCGCGAAATGGGAGCACGACGGATCGAGGTTGCAACGGTACAGTTCCACGGCTGGGCCTTGCGGAACAGGGATGCCTTGATGCCGACGCGGGAACAGGCGCAACAGGTGACGCGACAGGTGGCCGAGGCCAGGAAGAACCTCAAAGGGCAACTGGTCATCGATTATGTTCCGGCAGACTATCACGACGACTACCCCAAGCGATGCATGGGCGGGTGGGGGACAACCGGGCTGAACGTGGCGCCAGACGGTCAGGTTCTGCCTTGCCACGCGGCACAGTCCATCCCGCATCTGACATTTGACCGGGTACAGGACAAACCGCTTGCGGATATCTGGTTTCATGGCAGCGCGTTCAATGCCTATCGCGGCACGGATTGGATGTCGGACCCGTGCAAAACCTGCGAACGCAAAACCATTGATTTTGGTGGCTGCCGCTGTCAGGCCATGGCCGTTATCGGAGACGCAGGCGCCACCGATCCGGTTTGCATCAAGTCTCCCCATCATCAGACGCTGCAAAACCAGGCAAACGAACATGCCGCCAAATCGGATGCACCCTTTATATATCGTACCGCACCCGGTGCCGCGAGAGAGCCCGCAGAATGACCCTAACCAAGAACCGCCCCGCCAGGCCCGGGTACCAGGTTCAGGATCCGGTCGGAAAGCCGCCGTGCTTCCGGTTTGGAATGCGTCACGAACAGGGTCGCCGGGCGATGCCGCATGATGAGGTCCTCGGTCAGGGTCAGCATCGTCTCGGCCGTTTCGGAATCCAGTGATACAAAAGGCTCGTCCATAATCAGAAATTCAGGCTGCCCGGCAAAGGCGCGCGCCAGAGAAAGCCGGCGCTGCTGACCCAATGACAATTGACCGGGAAACAAATCCCCCTTTCCGTCCAGGCCGACGTCTGAAAGCGCGGCGTCAATGTCAGCCTGCGACAGGTCACCATGGATCAGGGCGAGATTATCGAAAGCCGAGCGCCATGGCAGCAAAGTGGGTTCCTGAAACACAATTGCAAGCCGATCCGGCCGCACGATCTGGCCTTCGAAATCCGGGTCAATGCCTGCCACCAATCGCAGCAGCGTCGTCTTTCCAGCGCCTGATGGTCCGGTCAGCGCGACCGTTTCCCCGACAGCGATGTCAAATGCAATGGGGCCCAGAACGGCGTGGTGTTCAAAGCGCTTCTTTCGGATGTCAATTCGGATCATGCAGTTCTCCACCGTCGAGCGCTACGCTCCAAAGGTTGAAGAACCAGCCATTCGACAACCAGCATGACGGCAATGAACGAAAACGCATAGACCAGCACCATTGCCACATCAAACAGCTGAAAATACAAGTGGATTTGAAACCCGACCCCGGATGAGCGCCCAAGAAACTCGACCACGAGCACGATCTTCCAGATCAGGGAAAGCCCGGACCGTGCGGCAGCTGCAATAAACGGGGCAAGCTGCGGCAGGATCACATGGCGCTGTCGCCTTTGCCACGGCATCCGGTAGACCCGCGCCAACGCATCCAGATCCGGGCTCAGCGCCCGGCCGCCCTCTCGGAGGATCGTCGCGACATTGGGAATTTTGTTCAGCGTAACCGCCGTGATCGCCGCAGCCTCGGTCAAACCGATCCAGAGGTAACACAGCACGATCAGAACCAGCGCGGGCAGGTTCAGGAAGACAACCAGCCATGGATCAAGCCAGCGGTTCAGCGCATCCGACCGCCCCATGGCCAGGCCGATGATCGTTCCCAAAGTCATTGCCAGCACGAACGCCCAGATCACGCGTGACAGGGTCGCGCCAAGGCTGCGCAGCAACTCTCCTGACGCAATCTCTTGATGAAACCGGGGGATCAGGTCCCAGGGTTGCGGCAGTATCTGAGGGTCTGCGGTCAGCGACGCCGCAACAATCCACAGCGCCACAAGGCCTGCGATAGACAAAAGCGGCGTGAGGCGCGCGTTTTGCATCTGATCCTATTCCACGTCGGCAAAAAGACCCTGCGGCACAGTCGTCGCGGCGCCCACCAGCTCAGCCCCGCCCAATTCGGCCATAAGTTCCAGCATCCTGTTGGCCGCGACCGCATCAACCGGGCGGCGATCGGGAATACCGGCGATCCAATCGAGCTTGAGTTGTTCAAACTGTGCATCGGACTTGACGTTCATCCGCGGTCTGATCGCCTCCCATGCTTCGGGCGAATTGGCCAGCAGGTCCTTGGCGTCGCGGCTGGCGGCAAACAGGCTTTGCGCAAGGTCGGGGTGTTCGTTCAGAAAACTCTCTTTCAGGTAATAGCCCAGCAAAGGCGTATTGGTGTCGAGCCCCAAGGCCTGCCCGGCATCCTCAACCGAGATCAGCTCTTTCATGCCGGACGCTTTCATCTTGGCCAGGAAATGCCAGAAATTGATCGCCCCGGCATAATCGTCGTTCAAAGCAGATTTGAAGATCAGAGGCGGCGCACCGAACACCTGTTCGGTGTCGGCTTTCAAGTCCATCCCGTATTCCCGTGCTGCATAGGCGCGCAGGATCAGCCAGGATTTATCCAGCGGTCCCCCCGCGATGCCGATCTTGCCACCCGCCAGGTCCTTCAAACTGGTTGCCGGGCTGTCAGCGGGCACAACCACGCCGCCCACGGCCTTGGAATAAGGAATGAACACATAGTCCTTGCCGGCAGCCCTTTGACGAGCAACCCAAATCCAGTCGGCAACCGCCAAATCAGCCTCATCCCCCTCGACCGCGATACGCGTTGCGCCATTGTCGGCAAAAGGTTGAACATCAAGGACAAAGCCATGTTTCCGATCCAAACCGTTCCGGCTAATGGTCTCAAGTTCCCAATTGACCGTTCCGATCTTGAGTACGGCCGCGCGAATGGTCGGCAGGGTCTCGGCGGCCAAAGCCCCCGAACTGAAAGCAAATGCAAGGCACGCGGCAAATAGTTTGGACATGACCCGATCCCGTTTACTCGCTATTCCGCCTTTCGGCTGACTTCATTCAAGTCTTTATCCAGTTTGATATCGAACTGGTTGCCACCTTTGCAGATGACATCGTCCAGATCATAACCATCATCTTCAACCTCGATGTCATCCGGGTCCATCTGACACTCGACAGAGGCAAGATAGGCCTCGATCTTTGCCACCGTTTCCGCGTCAATGTCGTCGGCGAAAGCCGGGGCCGCCAAAAGCCCGGCAGTTATCAACATTGCAAATCTTTTCATGATGTTATCTCTCCTCTATTGAATACTCACCGTAATGCGTTGCGTGTCACCGGTGGAACCGGGGATGCGAATTTCATGACTGCCGGGTTTGATTGCGATAAACGACAATTCGGCGACGCCGGCCTTGTCAAATTCGATGCTGTCCACCGCCATCGGACGGATCTCGATCTTGTTGATCACGATCTCATTCATCCAGATCGCGCGAAAGAAAGACGGCCCCTCGATGGCCAGTTCCGCCGAACCGTCAGCGGTGATCTCAAGCTTGTAATACGCGCCGGATTGCAGAACCACGTCCTCACCCAGCGGTTGCCCCGAAGCAAGCGTCAGCTTGATGGTTTCCCCGCGGTTGCATTTCGCCAGAAGCCCGGCAAATCCCAGATCATCGCAAAGAGGTGCCGCCGATATCGGCCCACCCAGCGCCGCGACCATGGCCGCGATCATAAGTTTCTTCATTCCTGTCCCTCCCAGAACTTCAGTCAATGGTCACCACACCCCAGGGCTGTTGCCCGACCTGCACCGATTTGATCGCCCTTTCAGAGGCGACATCGATGATGGTGATGTCGTTTGAATTGCCATTCGTGGTCAGCAGATATTTTTCGTCCTGCGTGAAATCCAACTGCCAGACCCGCTGTCCCACCAGAATATAGTCCAGCACTTCAAGACTTTGCGCGTCAACGACGGCAACCCGGTTTGCGGGCCCCAAAGCAACGAACAGGCGTTTGCCATCCGATGTCACCTTGGCACCGACGGGCTGCAACCATTCCGGCTGCACGCCCGCCACTTCGAAGCTGATCTTGCCGACCACCGTTGGCGTTCCGTCTTCTGCGATGTCCATGACCGTGACGGTTCCGCCGATTTCCGACGTCACGAACAGGCGCTTTCCATCCGCTGTATACTGGGCATAGCGCGGGCGCTGGTCGACCAGAACATTATGCTTGATGGAATAATCCTCGGTGGAAATGAAATGCGCCATGTTGGTGGTCTCGGACGTGTTGACCACGAACTTGGCATCGGGGCTGATCCCCATGCCCTCGGGCTCGACGCCGACCGGAACCTCGGCCAGAATGGTGCGGGTTTCAGTGTCGGTGACCGTCACCAGATTGTCGTCCTCATTGGCGATATAGAGCCGCTTGCCCGAGGGTTCGAGAATGAAAAGCTCGGGGTCCGGACCAGAGGGCAAACTGGGAAGTTCCTCATAGGTCTCGGTATCAAATACCCGGATGATATTGTCATCCGAGGCGCAGACATACAGCGTGCCGCCATCCGGGCTGACGGTGATCCCGCGCGGTCGGTTGCCGCCTGGAAATTCGGTGATCACCTCCCAGGTTTCGGTATCAACCACGGTAATCGTATTGCCCCGCTCGTTCGAGACAAAAGCCTTGCCCGCAAACACGGGACCCGCGGTCAGCGCAGCACAGGCAACGGTCAACAACAGTCGTTTCATCAATACCTCCGGTTACTCGAATGCGCGACAGCTGGATTCCGCCCGATCCAATCCCATCGTATCGAGCGGTGAGACCTGGTGCAGAAACCCCTCTTGCGGACTGACGCTGACAGTGATCGACCCGTCATACAGAAGGATCGGCTGACGCAACTGCCCGTTCCAATCGCGGAATGTCACTTTCTGTCCTTTGAATGCGGCAAGCTCAAACTCGTCCGACAGAGCATAATCCCGAACACCTTCGGGCTCTGCCGTACTGGCACGGGTCACGGCCTCGCCGATCACGCGCAGTGCAAGCCAGGTGTTGTAGTCTTCGGGGCGGACATAGCGCCCTGTCAGATCCTCGAAACGGGTCTGGAACTGGGTCGCGCCCCATGCCTCATGTGCGCCGTGAAACGTCGTCGGACGCAAGCCGCCTGAACCCATCACGGGGCGTGGGGTCCAAAGGTGATAGGACAGATACCGCGCAAAATAATCGGTTTCGTCCGCGGCAATCACAACGTCATGGTCTCGCGCATCTTGCGTGTCCAATGGCAATTGGCGCTGAACAAGAACATGACCGGAATCCGTTCTGCGAGATCCCCCGGTATCCGCAAAGGTCCGATCTTCGGCAATCTTCGCGCCGAACTTGTTCGCTGCACGGCGATACGCGTCCGCAAGCTGGACATCCTCGGGGTTGGATCCCGCCAACAGGAACCAGTCGCCCCATTTCTTCCAGACGGCAAACTGTGCAACCGCATCGGCCTTCATGGCGCGGGACGGGGCGATATGAAGCAGGTTGCCCCGGCAGTTTGCGTCGCGAAGATCGACATCAGGCGCGGACACGTTGAAGACAAGCGCCCCGGACTCTGCCGCCTTGTCCGTCAGGCGCAACATGTCCGGCGCCTTGGCCAAAAGGACGATCAGGCGCACGCCTCCGGCAAGGATCCGGTCCATTGCGGCGTCAGCCTCTTCCGGCGGAGCGGCCATCGTGATGGTCTCATAGGTATGTCCCAGAAATCCGCCCGTGGTTCCGTTATCCTCATCCCCAAGCGCGGCACCAGCAAACCCCAGATCGTCCGGTTTCAGATCATAACGCGAGATCGGCAGAAGCGACGGATAGTCGATCCGCAGCACCGCAGCCTTTACATCGAGCGCCGCCGCGGTCATCGCGGATGCACACCAAAGAAGCGCCGCAAGCAGCGGCAGCAGGCGAATATTCAAGATGTCCTCCCGTTGCCTGAAAGTCAGAGTTCAGGTTGAAACATCCGGGGCATAGCGCCCCGAAAAACGGAACCGATACTTTTGGCCGTGTTGTAAAACAAAGCCTATCAGCTTCATCATTGAGCTCGATTCTTATTTTATAAGAATGCGCGTATATGGTTGATCTTGCTTCGGTTTCCCGCGACACCCGATGATTTTTCAAGGGGTGTGACGGGTGACCGTCAACGTGCGCTCGCACGTCAGGTCTGACAAAAGAAACGCCGCAAGCGCGCGGCGTGTGCAAACGCTCTGCGCATTCAGGGAGGACATGGAATGAATCGACGTTTTCTTCTTGCCGCAACCACCGCTCTGCTGGTTCCGGGTCTGGTTTGGGCCCACGGGCCGACCCGGCAGAAAGTCACGCTGACTGCCGAGGTCGCAGCCTCACCAGAGGAAGTCTGGGCTGTTGTCGGGAACTTTGATGACATGTCGTGGCATCCGGCTGTGTTTGCGACCGAAGGAAACGGCGGCAATAAGATTGATGCGACCCGATTGCTGACACTTGGCCAGGAAGGCGGTCCGACGATCAATGAAATACTGTACAAGTACAGCGCAGAAAAAATGAGCTACTCCTACCGGATCACCGAAGTCGCGGTAGAGGTGCTGCCTGTCACCAACTACTCGTCGCATCTGACGGTAAAACCGCGCGACGGAGGTGGTTCGATCATCGAATGGCGCGGTGCCTTCTATCGCGGGTATCCAAACAACGATCCTCCGGCCGAGTTGAATGACGAAGCCGCCATTGCCGCCGTGACCGGCGTCTATCAGGCGGGTCTCGACGCGTTGATCGAGCGGTTCGGTGCGGCAAGTTAGCCACCCGCTGATGTTGTTTTTGGCGTTCTCTGGCTGCCCGACACTGGCACAGACAGCATTCATCACCTGTCAGAACGGTGAGGAACTGAGCCGGATAGATCTTGCGGGGATGCAGGAAACGGCCCGCTGGCCCCTACCTGGCAAGCCGGCGGGTGTGGCGGTTGGTCTGGATAAAACGCTGTTCACCGTATCCCCGGACAGCAAGATGGTCAGGCGTTTGTCTGCCGAGACCGGTGAAACGGTCGCGCAAGTCACGCTTGAAGGGGGGCCGATTGGAATCGCTCTGGATCAGGATCGCGGGCGGGTTTTCGTCTCGGACTGGTACAACGCCCGACTGTGGGTGCTGGACAGTGAAACTCTGAAAGTTCAATCCGAGTTGCCCACCGGAGCCGCCCCGGCGGGTATTGCGATATCAAAAGACGGGCGTTTTCTGGCGTCGGCCGACAAGGACGCGGACCAGGTGTCGGTTTTCGATGCCGACACTCTTCAGCCTCTGCACCGCAGCCCGGTTGGATCACGCCCCTTCGGGCTGCGTTTTGACCCGGATGGGCGTCTGTTCGTCGGCAATGTCGGCAGCAATGATGTCAGCGTGGTCGATGCGGAAACCGGCTCCGTTCTCGCAACGGTCCCGGTCGGGGAACGCCCTTACGGCATCGCCTTCGCCCACGGCCGGGCGTTCGTCACGAACCAATATGCCAATACGCTAAGCGTCATGTCTCTAGAGACGCTCGAACACGAGGCCGTGATTGATGTTGGAGAATACCCCGAAGGCATTGATGCGACGGCGGGCGAAGATCTTCTGGTCATCGCAAACTGGTTCGACAACACCGTCAGCATCGTGGACCCGCAGGCACTGTCGGTGTTAGAAACAATGGAAACCTGTGATGGGCCCCGTGCCTTTGGCAGGTTCCTGCAAGGAGGACGACCATGAAAGTTTCTCATCTGATTGCAGTCCTGTTCTGTGTGCTGGCGGCTCCGGTTTGGGCATCCAACGAGGCATGGGAAAATGTCCGAGCGATGTTGTATGGCGACCGACCGATGCAAAACGGAGATGCGTTCATCGCGATTGATGCCCCCTATCGCACGCCCGACGATGCGCGGGCTCAACTGGCGGCTCAGATTGCGGCCCCTCGGGGGACGAAAGTGGCCAAGGTGACTTTGGTGCTGGACGAAAACCCGATGCCGGTTTCTGCCGTGTTCGAGTTGGAAGAACCATTGCCGAGTTTCTACTTCGACGTGACCATGCGCGTGAACGGCCCGACGCCGATACATGTCATCGCCGAAACCACGGATGGCCACCTTTGGGTGTCAGAAACTTTCGTCAAAACCTCGGGCCTTGGCGCCTGCGCGGCACCTCCCGGAACTGATCCGGAACTGGCGTTGGCAAACCTTGGAACGATGGAGGCCGAACTGGTGGGCCGCGTCCCTGCGTTGAACACACGGGCACGATTGTCCAGCTTGGGGGCGAACCGGGCCGACAAGATGGATCTGAACATTGATCACCCGTCGCATTCCGGAATGCAGATGGATCAGATTTCCCTGCTGTTCATTCCGATGCGATATGTAGAGACCGTGGATATCGATCTTGATGGCGCGGGGTATGTCCAGATGACGGGGTCGATTTCACTGTCCGAAAATCCAAGGGTCGGCATTTCCGTTCCAAGCAGGGCGCAAGCGGTTGACGTGACCATGACGGATACGGACGGTACGGTCAGTCATTTACACAAAAAACTGGCGGGTTTTTAGATCACCCGCCTCCGGCAACGGGTTGGCCCGGGGCTGGCTTTACCCGTTCCAGCGGATAGCCCCACAAGGCCCAGCCGTCGGTACCTTCCGGGAACCAATAGACTTTGGTGTATCCCCATTCGATTGCGCGTCGGGCGGCATTCCAGCTCATCCAGCAGTCTTCCAGACAAAAGAACACGAGACCGTGGTTGATATCCCCATTGGTGCTGGCTTCTAGGCCGGTTCGAAAATAGTCTGCTGTAACATCGGCAATTGCGCCGTAGCCGACGTTGGGCAACCACAGTGATCCCGGAATGCTGTCGCGCGGCTTGTCGCGCCAGATCGTGCCTTCAGGCAGATTGGCCGGTTTGGGCGGCTGCGGCAAAACGTCGATGAACGCGACGCTTTGTTCCTGCCACAGGCCGTACGCCTCTTCCGGGCCGATGACCGTCCCGCCGGTTATCTGGTCCGGCACCGGCGCGCGGTAGTGGTCCATGCGATAATCACCTGGTTCGGGTACTGTCTGCGCTATTGCGGCAGTCGAGATTAACGCAATTGCCACCGTTGTCCGTATCATTGCGACAGGTCCAGAACCTCTGTCCCCAGATCATTCACCAAGGGAACACCGGCCTCGGCCAATAACGAATTGATCTCGTCCTGGTTGCGCCGGATCAGGGAATTCAGCTGTCTCTGCCATACCTTCTCACCCTGCCGCACGCCCATGGTGATGCGATAGAACAGGCGCGGCGGCAGCTCTTCCTTGACCAGTGGGATCACCTTGAAATCAGGATAGTCCGCCTTGACCAGTGGTCCGCCCAGCGGACCCCAAAGAATGGCCGCATCGATCTCACCTGTTTGCAGGTCATCCAGCATGTCGATGGCCGGGCTTTCCACACGTCGGTCAACGAAAAGATTGTAGGGCTTGGCTTGCCCGATCAGCCCGTTCCGCGCCATATGAGCCGCAGGCGGTGTACCCGCCACGATCCCGATCCGTTTCCCCTTGAGCATGGGATCGTTCAGCCTGTCCACCTGGGCCAGATCACTATCCATCGGCACGATCAGCGCATAGGCGGACGTGTAGTAGTGGTTGGTGTTCTGCACCAGCTCATGACCTTGCGCATAACCGATCACCACATCGCAACGTTTGGCGGCCAGCGTGTTCCGTATGAAGCCCGTCGCCTGCGGAAACCAGACATATTGCACAGGCAGTTCCAGCTTTTCGGCAATCAATTCGGCCAGTTTGTTTTCATATCCCGATCCATCCTTGGATGACACGGGATAGTTGGCTGGATCCGCACAGACGCGAAAAGCCGTTCTTGAAACCAGGTCAGACGTCTGCGCCGACACGGGCACTGCCTGACAAAGCCAGACGCAAAGTCCGAAAATCGGCAGGCAGGCCTTAGCCCATACACGCATCTTCATCCTCGCGGATCACGTCAGATTTCGCCTCTTTCTTGGGCGGGCGGCCACGCGGGATCGCGCCCGATCCATGGGCTTTGAGATATACATAGATATCATCAAGAAAGCACATCACATTCGGGTTGTCGCCAAATCCCGGCATCACCGAGTTTTCAGCGGCGTTCACCACCTGGCGGCCATTGGTGACGATATCAACGAAGTCGTAATAATCCATTTCCAACGCTGAGTTTTTCAGAGCCGGCGCATAGGTCGAGCCCTCGCCATCCGGGCCATGACAGACATGGCATTCTGCGTGATAGCGCCGGAAGCCTGAAAATGTCATCCAGTCCACGGTTCCATCCTCGGCCACGTTGAATGTCGGGATATCGTCTTCGGTGTAATACCGTCCATCTTCGGAATACGCGACTGCCAGATTGTCAGCAATGGCGGCAACAGGAAGGCACAATGCAAGAATTGATGCCAGAAGACGTACAGAATGGTTCATGGAACGCTCGTTTCTTTTCAAGTGAAAACCGGCGCGGTCCGATTGAACCGCGCCGGCCAGATCTTTGGCTTAGTTCGGCAATGCGAACACGGTGAGCTGACCGCCCAGCGCGGTATAGTCGCTGAGTGCGGCATAGCCACCCACGGCGCCCAGACCGTCATTCGGGTTGGTCAAACCAGCCGCCAGACCAATACCGGCCCAGCCACCGACACCTGACAGGATGCCGATATACTGCTTGCCACCTTGCTCGTACGTCATCACGTTGCCGATGATACCAGAGGGTGTTTTGAACTTGTAAAGTTCTTCACCTGTCTCGGTATTCACCGCCTTGATGTAGCCTTCTAGTGTACCATAGAAGGTGACGCCTCCTGCGGTGGTCAGCGAACCCGACCAGACCGAGAACTGCTCGGGTATAGACCACTTGATCTCACCTTTGATGTTGTCCCAAGCGATGAAGTTACCCATACCACCGTGGCTATCCGGTGCAGGATACATCGCCAGCGTCGCGCCCACATAGGGTTGACCGGCGGTGTAGCTGACACGGAACGGCTCGTAGTCCATGCAAACGTGGTTCGTTGGCACGAGGAACAGACCAAGGTTCGGGTCATACGACGCCGGCTGCTGGTCTTTGGTGCCCAAAGCCGCCGGGCAGATACCGGTCGAGTTCACGTCCTCGCCGTTCTGTTCCGTCGAATACTGCGCAACCACGGCCGGGCGGCCATAGGTTTCGCTGTTGGGATCCATATCGACACCAGTTGTCCAGTTCACAACCGGGTCGAATTTTTCGGCCACCAGCAGCTCACCCGTGACGCGGTCCATGGTGTAGGCCAGACCGTTGCGGTCGAAATGGGTCAGCAACTTGCGCTGCTCGCCATCAATTTCCTGCTCGGTGAGGATCATTTCATTGATGCCGTCATAGTCCCATTCGTCATGCGGCGTCATCTGGTAGAACCATCTTGCCATACCGGTGTCGATGTCACGCGCCATGATGGTCATGGACCAGCGGTTGTCGCCCGGGCGCTGCGCCGGGTTCCAGGTCGATGGGTTACCCGTGCCATAGTACATCAGGTTCTCGTCCAGATCCGCAGAATACCAGCCCCATGTGGTGCCGCCGCCAATCTTCCACTGATCGCCTTCCCAGGTGTTTGTACCCGAGTCCGCGCCAACCGGCTTACCCAGATGGGTGGTCTTTTCCGGATCAACAAGAATGTCCGAATCCGGCCCCATGGAATAGGCCCTCCAGACCTGCTCGCCCGAGTTCATGTCATAGGCCGTAACTGACCCGCGCACACCGAATTCGCCACCCGAGATGCCGACAATAACCTTGTCCTTGATTGGCAACACCGTGGCTGTGTTGGTTTCACCAATCGCCGGGTCGCCATTCTGGACTTCCCAGACGACATCCCCGGACTTGGCATCAAGCGCCACAACCTTGGTGTCGGCCTGATGCAGGAAGATCTTGCCATCCGCATAGGCCACACCGCGGTTCACCGTGTCACAGCACATGACCGGAATCACGTCCGGGTCCTGCTTGGGCTCATACTTCCAGACGATTTTGCCCTCATTTGCCAGATCCAGAGCATAGACAATGTTCGGGAACGGCGTGTGGACATACATCATGTCACCAATCACCAGCGGTGAACCCTCGTGCCCGCGCAGAACACCGGTCGAGAAGGTCCAGGCCACTTGCAGATCACCTACATTGTCTGCGTTGATCTGATCCAGTTCGGAATAGCGCTGATTTTTGTAGTCACCCGTCTGGATCGCCCATTGTTTTGCGTTCTCCATCTGGGCAACCAGGTCGTCATTTGCGTAGGCCGTGGTGGCCAGTGCAATGGCAATCCCGGAGGTCCAAAGCGATAGATTTTTCATTCAATCTCCTCCCTTTCGTGCAGCGATCTCTCTCTGCATTGCAACACCTCACCCAGGTCGGATTACGGTGTCTGTTGATGCTCGCCCCGACCTTCGTTTTTCCGGTCGCATAGGTGGGAGAGCAATGCGATCTCTTACGACCCGTTGTCCTCAAAGGTCGCAAGATATGCGATGATGTTGGCCCGATCGTCCTCTTTTCGCAGCCCGGCGAAGGTCATCTTGATCCCCTTCGCATAGTCGCGCGGTTTCGTCAGAAACGCGTCCAGTTCTTCAGGTGTCCAAACCAGCCCTTCTTCGGACAGCGAAATCAACACCGGTGAATAGCCAAACCCTTCGACGGTTGCGGCCTGACGTCCAACAATGCCGTTCAGCATCGGCCCCACCTTGTTTTCAGCCCCCTCGCCCACCGCATGGCAGGCCTTGCACTTGCGAAAGACCTTCTCACCCGCTTCGGGGTCGCCATCGGCACTTGCGAAGGCGGGGGCAAGCGTGAGGCAGGTTGCTGCGAATACCGTTCTGATCACTATCAATCTTTCCTTGTTATTTTCATTGGCTGAGACGTTCCGCGTGCCATTCGACATGGTCGCGCGCAAAACTGTTCACGAAGAAATACGAATGGTCATACCCCTCCTGGATTCTGATCTGTCCGGGCTGGCGGCGCTTTGCCATCATGTTGGCCAGAGCTTCGGGTTTGAGCAAATCAAGGAACTGATCATCCGCGCCCTGATCGATCAGCAGGTCACCTTTCCAGCCGTGCTCTTCCAGCAGCAGCGTGGCGTCATGCGCGACCCAGGTGTTTTCGTCGTCACCCAGATAGCTGCTGAGCTGTTTACGGCCCCAATCCGACCGCGTCGGGTGCGCAATCGGCGCAAATGCCGAAAGAGACCCGAATTTATCGGCGTTGCGTATCGCGATCGTAATCGCACCGTGTCCACCCATGGAATGGCCCGTGATCCCGTGGCGATCCTGAACGGGGAAATTCTTCAGTACTATGTCGCGCAGTTCGTCGACGATGTAGTCATACATCCTGAAATGGGCCCGCCACGGGTCCCGGGTGGCGTTCACGTAGAACCCGGCCCCCTGCCCGAGGTCATAGGCGTCATCATCGGCAACATTGTCGCCACGCGGGGACGTATCGGGAAATACAACCGCGACACCGTAATCCGCGGCCGCCTCCTGAAATCCACCTTTGGTCATCGCGTTTTCATGAGTGCAGGTCAGGCCGGATAAGTACCACAACACCGGCACCGGCCCGGATTTGGCCTGAGGCGGCAGGTAGACGGCAAAGGTCATCTCGCAATCACAGGTCTCGGACGAGTGGGAGTACACGGTCTGTTCCCCTCCGAAACTGCGGTTTTGCGAGATGGTTTTCAGACCCATGTCAGTACTCCACGACCGCGCGGATCGACTTACCCTGGTGCATCAGGTCAAAGCCGTGGTTGATTTCATCAAGCGTCAGCTTGTGCGTGATCATGGGGTCGATCTCGATCTTCCCGGCCATGTACCAATCCACGATCTTCGGAACATCCGTCCGGCCCTTGGCACCGCCGAACGCGGTTCCGCGCCATGACCGGCCGGTGACCAGCTGGAACGGACGCGTTGAAATCTCGGCGCCAGCGGGTGCCACACCGATGATGATGCTTTCACCCCAACCTTTGTGTGCGCATTCCAAAGCGGTCCGCATCACGCCGACATTGCCGGTCGCGTCAAAGGTATAATCCGCACCGCCGCCGGTCAGTTCGACCAGATGCGCCACGATATCACCACTGACGTTCGAGGGGTTCACGAAATCGGTCATACCGAAATGAGTCGCCATTTCGGCCTTGCCGTCGTTCAGGTCGACACCAACGATCTGATCACAGCCCGCCATGCGACAGCCCTGAATGACGTTCAGGCCAATTCCGCCCAGACCAAAGACCACGCAGCGCGACCCAATTTCGACCTTGGCGGTGTTGATGACGGCCCCTATGCCGGTGGTCACGCCGCAGCCGATGTAACAAATCTTGTCAAACGGCGCGTCCTTGCGCACCTTGGCCAACGCTATCTCGGGCACAACGGTGTGATTGGCAAACGTCGAACAGCCCATGTAGTGGTGGATCGGTGTGCCATCCAACATGCTGAACCGCGTCGTTCCATCCGGCAACAGGCCGGCACCCTGAGTCGCCCGCACTTTCTGACACAGGTTCGTCTTGGGGTTCAGGCAATATTCGCATTCGCGGCACTCTGGTGTGTACAGCGGGATCACGTGATCCCCGACGGCAAGGCTGGTAACGCCTTCCCCGACCTCCAGAACAACCCCGGCACCTTCATGGCCCAGAATTGCAGGGAAAATCCCTTCGGGGTCATCTCCGGAACGGGTAAACTCATCCGTATGACATAGACCGGTCGCCTTGACCTCGATCAGGACTTCACCTGCTTTCGGGCCATCCAGCTCAACCTCCATGATTTCCAGAGGTTGGCCTGCCGCCACAGCAACCGCCGCGCGTGTTCTCATCTCCGTCTGTCCTCCCATGGCACCGGAATCAACCGCAGTCCGGCAGCTTGGGTCGAGTATGGGGGCGAGCACCACGTGCAAACAATTAAGACAATGGTGTGTATTGGGTTGAATGGACTTCGCGCGCACATTTCATGCATGATGTCCGCGTGGAGGAAAGCTGTGATGTCAAACGGCAAGCTGATTGTTTTGGCGCTGGCCTGTCTGGGTACGGCTGGCCCTGGCTTGGCTGCGGATTTCTCCGATCCAACATGGCCGTGCATTCAGCGCAAGGTCGAGGACCTGTCGCTGGGCCTCATGTGGCCGTATCAGGTTGTTGACGGCGAAACCGCTGAAAACAGTACCGACATCGACGAAATCGCCGGGCTGTTGGCCCTGAGGCGGATCGAACTGGAAGACCTTCGGCCCCAGGTTGCAGAGTTTGCCGCGCGGTACAACGGGGATCCGGATATTCTGGGTCAGGTGTTCCAGCGCGTCTTTGACACCTTGTCCAAAAGGCGCAAGCACATCATCGCGGGGATCGGAGAGTTTTCGCTGAAGCAGATCGATCTGGCCGAAAAGATTGATCTGGCCAGGGTGGAAATGGACCAAGCCCTGTCTTCCGACCCGCCCGACTATGACCGCGTTGACGCCCTGGAAGAGCAATTGGATTGGGATCAGCTTATCTATTCTGACCGTCAACGCTCGATCACCTATCTGTGTGAAACGCCGCAAATCATCGAACGGCGCCTGTTCGCGATTTCGCAAATGCTGCAACAATTGACCTCAGACCAGGGTTGACGCGGCGCCGGCGGAGGAAGGAGGGACACATGAAACACGTATTGATCATCTTTCTGACGCTGTCGCCCCTCTCGGCCCTGGGCCAGTCCCCACTCAGCGGCGTTGACATGACCCTGCCCAAAATGACCCAAGCGCAAATGACCCGCGCCGATGTCGTGGCCCGACTTGCGGCTGCCACGGCCGACGCCCCTGCCGATTTCACCAGGGTTTGGCTGAACAATCTCGACTTGTCCGGGTTGGATTTCAGCAACGCGATCCTGCGAGCGACATCATTGAACGGCACCAATTTGTCGGGATCCACTCTGGACGGCGCGATTCTCAGCCAATCCTGGATGATCGGTGCCAACCTTTCAGGCGCATCTCTTGTCGGGGCCGAGCTGTTCCAGACTCAGCTCAGCCGGGCCGATCTGAGCGATACGGATTTCACAAACGCCAGAACAGCCGCCGACTTTACCAAGGCCAATCTGAACCGGGCAGTATTCAAAGGGGCGGATTTTTCGGCCGACATGCGCAACCAATCCATGGGGCTTATGCGCGGCGTTCTGTCCTCGGCTCGTGGATCGGACGTGGATTTCACTGATGCGCAAATGTCCCGCGCCGATCTGGAATTTGCCAAATTGCCCAACGCCAATTTCACCAATGCCGATTTGTCGATGGCAACATTGGGCGGGGCGGACCTGACAGGGGCCACTTTGTCCGGTGCCGATTTTACGAATGCCGATTTGACGGCAACGCGGCTGACTGATGTTCAGGGCGCAGATCAGGCCAATCTGAACGAAGCGAAAAACCTGGATCGGGCCATTCGCTGACCGGGCTATTCCCATTCAAGTTCGGTGAATGCGACCGTTGCATTGCGCGGGTTGTAGGCGTCAAACAAGTCCCAGTGCACCGCTTCTTCCTGAGCGATCGTTTCAACCGCATCCCCCAACCGCTGACCACTGTCGATTGCTTCGCGCGTGTCGCTTTCCAGTACGTTCAAATAGCGCATCATATCCTCGGCCCCTTCAGGCCACGCCAGGATCGGCCCACCATGGCCCGGCACGATTTGGGTGACCTCAAGCCCGGTCATCTGTTTCAAGACGCGTTGCCAGCCGATCAGTTGACCATCCAATGCCGGGGTGTGCCGGTGAAATACAAGATCGCCGGTGAACATGACGCCGGTGTTTGCATCCATGACGGTCAAGTCATTCCCGGTATGTGCCCGCGGCCAGGCCCGCAGGATCAGTTTGCGGCCACCCAGATCAATCTCGTGCGTGGTTTCGACGGCGATGTCGACGGAAATCGGCCCGACGCCCACATAGGCGCTTTCGCCGATCGCGGCGCTCAGGCTTTCGACATAGTTGCCCAACCGGTCCAGCAACGCTCGCTCCAGCCCCACATGGCCAACAACCTGCGCACCTGAAAGGACCAAAGGCTCTGTGCCCAATGTGTGATCGGGATGCATGTGAGTCAAAATTACGTGACTGACCGGCTTGTCCGTCTCGGCCCGAATGGCCCGCCAGACAGCCTCGCCTATCCATGGTGCCGTTCCCGTATCAATCACGGCGACACTGTCCTGGCCAATAACAAACCCGATATTGGACACGTCGCCCAGATTGTCCGCGTCGGGTTCCGCTATCAAGCCGCGATGCACGAACAGACCCGGCGCAGCTTCTTCAAATTCCAGAGCCTGGCCAATGGGTTGACAATAGGGCGCACCGCTGCGCCAATCTGACAGCGGCGGAGGAGTTGTTATCAGCTTCTGCTCGCATTCAGCCTGGGATCGGGCTTCGTAACCCGGCAAAAGTTGTTCTCTGCAAGGCTCTGTCGCAACCTGGGCGCATAGCAAAATCACGGCTTCAAACATGGCAGCCCTCCGACCGGAACATTGGCATAGATCTCTGCCCGAACCACCGCGCCTTTCGTCGGCATGTATTTTCCCCGCATTTTGTGGCACATTCTCGGCCACCGGTTGCCGGAGGAGACACCATGGCCAAAGCACTAGCACCCGCAGCGATCCTTTCTCTTGCGCTGTCCCTGCCTGCATGGGCACAGCAGCCGATCAAAAACCCGCTGGTCGAAGGCGAAACCTGGAAGGATCTGCAATACGATGTCGTGGGCGACGCCCAGATCGGGAACGCGGACACGCTGCTTGCGCTGGACGCCCCTTACCGGGCGCATGATGCCGCAACGGTGCCGATCGTTTTGAAACAGCTTGATCCCGATGTCCGGATTTCCGCTGCTACCGTCGTGATCGACGAAAACCCGGCCCCGATCGCAGGCGTCTTCAGCTTTTCGCCGGCCATGGGTCAGTTGGATTTCGAGATGCGCGTTCGCGTGAACCAATATTCGAATGTCCGCGTGATCGCTGAAACGCCTGACGGGCTTCATATGACGGGCCGGTTTATCAAAGCATCGGGCGGCTGTTCGGCACCGGCCAGCAAAGACCCAGAGGTCGCATTGGCGTCCATGGGCAAGATGAAGCTGCGCAGCTTTGGGGAAGAGGCGCAGATTTCAACATCACGCCGAGAAGCTCAAATCATGATCCGCCACCCGAACTATTCCGGCCTGCAACGCGACCAGGTCACGCAACTGTTCATCCCCGCGCATTTCATCGACCATATCGAAGTCTGGCAGGGGGATGAGTTGCTGTTCACGATGGATGGCGGCATCTCGATCTCGGAAAACCCGGCTTTCCGTTTTGCCTACAATGACAACGGCTCGACCATGTTGACGGTCAAGGCAACGGATACCGAGGGCAACACGTTCGAAAAAGACCTACCCAAAGCTGCGGCCAGCTGACGGACGAGCCTGCGTTTATCGGAAACAGACAACCTCGGCTTCTGCCTGCGCCCGGCGCAGGTCAGCCACCATGTTTTCGGCCAGTACCGCGCTTTTGAAAAACGCCATACGCTCTCCCCCGACCCGACGCATCGACAGAACAGTTTCCGCCTGTTCATATTGCTCATACGGCAGGATCGAAGCGATCAAATCGATCGAGCAGGAACACCTGTCCAGCATCTCGCGGGTTTGACCGTTGGTGACCATGCATGCAAACACGTAATCCGCGCGCGCCGCGGTCGGGTAGTCATTGAGCCGATCCGCAACGCTTTGTGCTGACGCTGCAATGGGCGCTGCCAGAATGCCCGCGACCAGGGCTGTAAAGGTCATGCGGCTGCGTTCCCGAATTTGGCCTGACGTTTTCATTCGCGACCCTCCTGCATTCCTTCAAACCGCATTTCCGATCGATAAACGGCCGTGCCGTCACGTTCGGAAACAGCTTCCGCCACAAGGCTCAGATACCAGCCCGGGACCTCTTCCGACACCGTGACGCGAAGAACCAGGTCTCCGAACCCTTGCATCCGGTCGCGGTTCGGATCCTCGGCGAAAGGACGCATGAAAATGGTCCGAACGGGGATAGTTTTGCCACCAATCGCCGCCTCGCCCTCGACGATCTCGGCAGGTTGAACCAGCGCATCTTTGATACGGTTTCTGATGTAAAACGGGCTGCCTCCGGCGGACTCGGCCATATCCCGGATGGCGCTTTCATAGAAAACCATGATCATCGGATTGCCGACGCTGGCCGGAAAAACACCCATGGCGCGGTGTTTGTCATCTTGGCGAAATTCAAGATGGGCCATCTCGTTCCCGTCATCCGAAAAACTGAGAGAGATAAGACCGGTATCACGTTCCGCCGCATCGGGTCTTATCCGGTTTGTGACGGTACGCTGATAGATCAATTCCTTGTCACGTTCGATTGTGTCCAGAACGCCATTTTGGAACAGCAAATCATAGGCTTGCTCGGCATCAACCGATGCCGCGGATACGGCATTCAAACTCAGAAACAAAACGGCGATGCCGCAAATAAGCCTTCTCATGACCTGGCCCTCCCAAGGATGAGAGTATGGGCAAATCGCCCCATGTCATCGCCGACTTTTGTCGGTGTTGAGCGTTTGCGCGTGCAGGGCATTCTGTATTTTCCAAAAGATCAAAGACCGCAGCCGAGGCAGCTTGACCGGTTTCGCCATAACCGAAATTTCATGCCGCAATCCGTCTTTGCGCAACGCTTCGCTGCGATCAGCCGTGATCAGAATCGCCGGAACTTGAGTCTGCGTCATCTCTCGGATCCGGTGAATGGCCATCACGCCAGTTTCCCCATCATCCAATTGATAGTCGGCCAGAATGATATCCGGGGGCATTCCTATGTCTTTTATGAATTGCAGCGCTTCTTTCGGTGACCGGGCCGGCAGAACACTGGCGCCGTTCTGTTCCAGCCACTGCGTTGTTCCAAAAAGAACGTCACGGTCGTTTTCAATCACCAGAATGATGAAATCCAACGGCACGTCGCCCGTATTGGCCAGAAGATCCAAGGGTTCGATGGTGCTTGGCCCGGTTTCGACCCTGTCCATTTCTATGCTGAACACTGAACCAATGCCAGGTTTGGACCGCAGCGACAGCTTATGACCCAACAGCCGGCAGGCGCGGTCCACGACGGACAAACCCAGCCCCATGCCGGACCCCAATGGCACGTTTTCGGCCCGCGTGAATTCCTCGAACACGCGCTCCTGGTCTTTGCGTGCGATCCCGATACCCGTATCCCAGACCTGCAAAATGACCTTGTCGCCGCGCCTGCGGCACCCCACCAGAACCCGACCACCCGGTTCGGTATACTGTATGGCATTCACGACCAAATTCTGGATCGAGCGCAACAGATAGACCGGGTCGGATTTCACGATTTCCGAACACGGAACCACATCAAGCGTCACATTCTTGCTCTCGGCCACCAGCGTTTGGTCGCCCTGTATCCCTGCAATCATCGTAGCGAGGCTAACTTCTGTCGGTGAGACCGTGTCCGGGTCAGCGGTTTCAAGCCGCGATATATCCAGCAATGAGTGCAACAGTTGTTCAGCAGATCCAAACGCACCGTCCAAACGCTCCATCATCTCATGAAGCTCGGTTTCACGCGTGATCTCCAGCAGGGTCGAGATCATGAGTTTCGCGGCATTGATCGGTTGAAGCAGGTCGTGGCTGGCGGCCGCAAGAAATCGCGTCTTGGAAGAAACCGCAGCTTCGGCGCGTTCCTTTGCGATCCGCAGCGCCTCTTCCACCCGCGCTTTTTCTTCGTATTCCTGAACCAGCTTGGCGTTGGCATGGGTCAACTCTGCCGTGCGTTCCATTACCCGGTTTTCCAGGGTTTCGGTCGCGCGTGCTTCGAACGTTACGTCTTTCAGCTCGACCAGAAAACCACCATCCGGCAGTTGGTTGACCTGAATGTCCAATACGCGGTCTGATCCGTCGCGCACACGTTTGCGCAACCAGCCTCGGCTTTTCAGCTCGTGTTGCCATTTGCCGATCCTGAGTTCATCATCGGCCTTGATCAACCCACGCGCCCGCATCAAATCCAAAAGCGTTTGCACTGGCATATTTGCCTGCAAGACGGAAAGCGGCAGGTTCAGTATTTCCCGGAACCGCGCATTGTGCATCATGATCTTCGTATCTGATGAAAACGTGCAAACGCCTGAGCTCATGTTTTGGAAAACCGCCTTAAGGTAGTCCTCCTGACGGTCAATAAGGGTTTCTTTCTCATCACGGTTTCTGCGAACAACGGATGTGATATCGGTCAACAGAATGACCACATTCTGAGGCGACGTGTATTGTGCGCTGAGTTGATACCAACGATCCCCAATCAGTTCGATCACGTCGCTGGACACCATCCCGGTATGGCAATTGCGCTCAAGCGTATCCAGCATTTTCGATATGCCATTGTCGGACGATACGAATTCGGGGCTGTTCTGCACCAACAGAAAAAACCGACCCAGGCTGAGGCCGGGCCCGACAATATCGGACATATCAGGGAAGATCGCCTGAAACAGCTCGTTGCACAGGTTCAATTCACCATCCGTGAACAGCGCAAACCCTTCTTCCATGGAAGACAGGGCCTTGACGAGGCTCTTGCGGGTTTGTTCGCGTTCGTACCTGGCGCTTTCAAGTTCGGTGGTCGCGCGTTCCAGATCGCGACTCTGCTTCATCACCTGCTGCTGCAACTCTATCGCCGACTGAAACGCCAGAAAGGCGGACGGGCCTACATCTTTCTGACGGTTGGCGCGCCGCATCAGCGCATCAATGATCTTGGCCTGTTTGGATATCTGGATCTCTGGCGGGTCGTCCGGATTAAGCATGGTCAGCTCAGTTCCCGCTTTTCGGGTTCAAAGAAAGCGACCCCTACAAAGGTCTGGTTCATGTGTACGCCGGATTGCTGCTCTCCGTAGGTGTTGAAGCCAACCACCCGGTGGGATTGCAAAACATCCGAAACCTGTTTGCTCAACTGCTTCTGTTCGATTTCGAGTTTCCGCAGAATACAGTCGAATCCAAGAATGAAATCCGGGGCCGCGCCGGTGTTGTCGCGCACATTCAGTCCAGCTTCGAGCGTTTCAATGATCTCCTTCCCGCGCCCCAGTGTCATGATAAGGCCGTCATCGATCGCCGCTAGAAAAGACAGGGATCCCCCCTCCATCGGTTCACGAATGGCACGCACATAGTAATTGAGGTTCTGCCTGAGAAGCAGCGGGTTTTCCGCGAATACCAGTGGCGAAAGATCGTCGGCCGCACACCCAACCAATCGTGCATATTCCTGCGCTGCCGGCGCCCCGTTGATCTCATACACCACGCGTTCTTCCGGGTTGGCGTCGGTGATGATGATCTCTGACCCGATGGGCAGGAAATGATCAAAACCGATACCCTGAAAACCAAGGTTGGTTTCAATCAGCAACAGGACGGCAGCATTGTTGTGCGCACTGCCACCGTGAAAAACGAACGTCTCTTCATATTGAAGGCCATCCCCGGCAGAGCCGCCGAATATCGGCAATCCATCCAGAACGGTTTCCAGCGTTGAGACCAGCAAGTCTTCCTGCTTGGACAATCCATCCGTAAACACCAGCGCCAGCCTGTTCCACCCCGCCGTGTGGCGGAATCTTTCGGCCAGTCGCTGCGCTGCGGCAGCGATCTCCATTGAATTGAGCGGCCTGAGCGACTCGAACAAAATGGACGAACACCGAAAGTTGGACTTTGGAAAGGCCAACAGCAAAAGCGCATGCGATTCATAACCCGATCGCGTGATTTGACCTGCGGTGGTGCAGCCAAAGACTGGAACACCCGCAAGTCTTCTGTTCAGGCAACGTGACACCTCTGCCGGGTCAAGAGTGCTGGGGACAAAGGCCAGTACAAAGCAGGACGACAGACTATCGATTTCCGCGCAGGCTTCTTCAACGGCGGTCGTCGGGTCCAAATCATCGGAACGGCCAATCACAATGAAATTCGGTTCATGCTCCAGATCCCGCATGTGTCCCCCCTAGTGTTGAAGAAAGGATTTGACCTCCGGTTCGTGTCGCGACTGTCTGGCGACAACCGAGTCGACCAGAACAGCGGCCTGGGTCCGGTTGCGCACCCCAAGGCGGCGCAGCAAAGCGGTGATATGCGCCTTGACCGTCGCCTCTGCCAATGACAGCTCATAGGCAATCTGTTTGTTGGATTGGCCCACGCAGATAAGCTTGAGAATTTTGACCTGCTGTGGCGTCAGTGATGAAAGCTCGGGGCTGGATTGGTAGACGGTGCTTTCGGAGGGCTTCAGCTCTTCGACGCGGTTGTATTCGGTGGGCACGTATCTCCGCCCAGAGGTGATCTCCTGAATGGCGTGTTTCAGGGTTTGCGCCGGCGTATCTTTCGGCAGAAATCCCATCGCACCGTGGTCCAGCAAAGATCTTACCAGCTCTCCGGATGCCAGGGACGATATCACCAGAACCGGCGCATTCGGACAGCGCTGCCGTAGCTGCTGAAAACCCGAGATACCCGTTACGTCAGGCAATTTCAGATCGAACATGATCAGATCGGGCTTGAAGCCTGCGCCAAGTATTTCAAGTGTCTGCTTCAGCGTGTTGGCTTTTTCAATTCGGCAGTTCTCGAAACTCAGCTGCAATGCCGCGGCCAACGCATCGCTGAACAGCGGATGATCATCCACGATAAGCACGCTGGACACCTGGTCCACCGGTTTAGGGCATCCCGCAATGTGCATTGCTTCTCCTCCGACAGGAAAGGTACAGCATTTCCCGATCAGTTCAACTGTTTCATTTTGAGACATGCGAAAGATACCATAGATAACAAATGCTTGATGACTCAGCCCGTCTGGTTCCTGAGGAAGACCCTGGCAAACGCGTTCAAATCGGGCGCCGCAGCATTGGGATCAAAATACTGCCTGTCAAAGTCTTGCATGTGTTTGAGTCGACTGGATGAAGGGCCGTCACGGCGCAGGATGGCAGAAGCCGCTTGCCGCAGCCTGTCTGCGCGACCAGCCCTGGCACTGCGTCGCAATTCCCGGGCCAACGGGTCAAAAACCCCAAAGCGACGCAGTGCCCTTGAAACGGCCAGTTTGTGACCGGACAGCCCCAACCCCAAACCGGCCAGAAAAACGACAATGGCGATTGCGGCCATTGGCCAACCCAACAGCGTTGCTGGTGGCGCATCTGCCTCTGCGCCGCCAAGGCCTGCGTTTTCGATGGCCGTGCCATAGGCAATGCGTTGTGGTGAGATGACGACCTCTCGGGTTTCACGGGCCACGGTATCAAAGTAACTGAATTGCAAGGGTTCAACGATGCCGGACGTGTCGTTCGAGGGGCGTATGGTCCAGCGCCAGAACGCATGGGTGACCGGCCCTTCCGGGGTCAGTTCGACAAGCCGTTTCTCAGGATGCGGGAAGATCAGGGCCGAAGGCGAGGTCAACTCGGGCATGGGCGGGATCATCTCGGGCGTCGCGCCCAGGGCTTCCAGTCGAATGACGCGCAAGACCCCCTCACCCGACGCAAGTTGATCCGGCGCATTCGACCACTGATCGGAAATCTGCAATTTGCGAACCGGAAACCACCACTCCTTGGTGGCCGGGGCTTGCGCCACCTGAATGGTCAGCGGCTCTGATTGAATCTCGTGTTCGAACCAGTCGTCATTTTCGTCTGTCAGGGTCAACCTGTGCACAAACGGACCAATTGTAAGCTTGCCTGCCTCGACAGGATAGATCGCCATCCGTCGGGTGAACACTTTGTATTTCCGGCCATTGATCCTTTGCTCCGACCAGCTGTCCGGGCCCAGTTGCGCCCAGCTGAACCCATCCAAGCGGGGTTGGATCAGCTCTTCGCGCGTGATGTGCCGACGATAGACACCCCGGATCGTCAACAGCACCATCTCTTGGGTGAACGGAACCGGGGCATTGTCTTCGATGGCAACTTCGATCAACGCCTCGGACGGCAGCACTGTTTTCGACTGCGCCAAAACCTGCAACGGAAATGCAATAAGAAGCAGAAACAGCCACTTCATTCCGGGTTCTCCGCTTCTGGAGGCGAAAGACCAAGCTTTGCCCGGCGTTTGTGTTCGTGTGCGATCCGGGCCGCCATGAACTCACCCGGAACATCGGAAAGCTGATTGAGCCAGCGCAGATCGGCAACCATGAACTTGTCATCAAAGATGCGGCGCACGCCCAGTTGCCCGCGACTGTCCAATTCCGCCAGTCCCAGCATCGTGTTCGCGTTCGTGACCTCACTGCCGGTTCCCGCCGCCCGCGCATTCCCGCGCGCGACAAAACTGTCGGCCTTGGGGCCGGATTTGCGTTCGGGGAAAAGGCTCAACGCCTCTGGGGTGATCTGCTGCCCTGCGTAATAGGCGGCCAGCACATCGAAATTCGCCTGAGCATCCAGGTTTCCCCTGGCCATGGCCTGATCATAGGCTTCCAGCGCGGCGGCCAATTGGCCGGTCCGGGCGTAAGCATTGCCGAGGTTGTAATGGTTCCCGGCGCGCTCGAAAGCACTGGCCGCTTTGTCAAAAACGCCCGCACGGTAGAAGGCGACACCTTGCCAGTCAGGGTCGGAAAACAGCTTTGCAGCCATTGGATACAGACCGATTGCCAATGCGACGCGGCCAAAGGGGGCAGCGCCGCCCAGCGCAAAGGCAACGGCAATACAAGTGGCACCTGCAATCGCGAACCACCTCATGCCCCTTCCCTCCAGAACAAAAACAGCAGGGGGAGCAGTGCGAAATACAGCATGTACCGCCCCAGATCATGCCAGAACAGCACCGGATAGTCCGCCCGTATCAAGCGGGTTGCGGCATCATCTGCCAGCCAATTGGCCAGATCATCTGACTGGTCCAAAGTGAAGACAGCGCCACCGCCGAGCGCGGCGTGGGTTTGGATTTGCGCAGTCGTGGGGTGAACCGACACCAAGGACACGCGCACCCCTCGTGCGGCAAGCAATGCGACCCGCTGCAATGAGGGTGATCCCAGCCCGTCCCCGTCAGTGAACAGGACGACGTCCCCGGCCAGGATGCCCGCCCCTTCCATCCGCTGCAACGCCAAAGCCAGCGCGCGTTCGGGTCGCGATCCCTTGTCCGGAACGGTCTGACCATCGATGAGCGACAGCGTTTGTCCCAATTGGCGGTGATCGGTGGTCATATCCGTGGCGACATAGGCATCACCCGCGTAAACGATGATGCCGCCGGGGCGGGACCCAAGCGCACTGACACCCAAACGCCCCATGCTCAGCAGTTGCGGCCAGCGGTCGTCTTCCACCACGCTGTCTGATGCATCCACAAGGAACAATACGCCATCCAGATTGCGATAGGTCTGCGCGTCGCGCCGTTCGATTGCAGGGCCGGTCAAGGCAGTTGCGATGATGCCGGTGGTCAGCAGCAAGGCGGCTGGTTTAACCGGGAAGGAGCCGCCTTCGATCCGGCCGATCGCGGCCATCGCCTGGACAAGCTGCGGGTCGGTGATCTTGTCCCAGGCTCCGAACCCTCCGGCACGGGAAAGCAACCACCACCCTGCCCCGCAGATGACAGGCAACAAAAGCCCCCAGGCCGGTCTGAGCAGAGTGACATCCAGCTCAATCATCACGCTTGCCTCCACGCCGCCAACAGGGCAAGCGCGGCCGCCATTGCTGCGGGCCAGGTCCAAAATGATCGGTAGACCTCGGCCGTAAGGCCCGCGCTGTCCGTCGCTTCCAGCCGATCCAAGGCTTGAGTCACGTCGACAAGATCATCGGTGGTTTTGACGCGAAACGCTTCGCCGCCGGAAATTTCGGCAATGGCGCGCAGGGTTGTCGCATCGACGACGCCGCGCTCACCAGGTTCGGCGCTTTGCAGGTCTTTCGGGCCCAGAGCAATCGTATGGACCCGCACCCCGATCTCGGCCGCCAGTTCGGCCACGCCACCGGGATTCGTAGCGCCCGCGTTGTTCACCCCATCCGACAACAGAATGACGACCCGCGACGCCGCCTGGCTGTTGGCCAGGCGCTTCAAAGCAAGGCCCAGACCATCGGATATGTTTGTCGCACGGCCCGAGATACCGATCGTGGCCTCTTGGATCCGTCGCGCGACAGCCTCTGTATCGAAAGTGAAAGGCGTGGCGAAATAGGCTTCGGATCCGAAAACAATCAAGGCCACCCGGTCGCCGGCGCGGCGTCGGGCGAACTCGGATCCAACGCGGGTCACCGCCTGCAAACGGGTGATCTGGTGCCCATCGAGATAAAAGTCCTCCCGCACCATCGATCCCGAAAGATCCAGAACAATCGCAAGGTCCCGTCCGGACACTTTCAAGGCGCTGACGGGTTGCAGTTGGCGCGGACCGGACAGTGCAAAAATCATGAGCCCCCAAATGATCCACAAAATCAGGAGGTCCGCCAAAGTCCGGGTCCTGGCCTGAGCCTGTGGGCTGGCCGCCATAAGCATTCCACCTATGCGGTCCGGAACTGGGAACCCCCGCTCGAAAACCGGCCGCGGCTTGACCAGACGCATGATGACAAGAGGCAATGGCAGCGCCAGCAAGATCCAGGGGTCAGCAAGCTCAAACACGACCCGCGACCTCCTCTTGCAGGGTCGCCAGATCCGGTTCGCCGCCGGGTTGATAAAGATCACCCGTCAACTCTGCATAACGCTTCGGATTCTGAGCGCGCAGTTTGTGCAAAAGAGCCACCCTGCGGCGATCCACGGACCACCCCGGTTGTTCAGCAGATTTATCAGGTGGATCCGGCCGCCTGTTTGCCGCGGTCCTGACACTCAACAACCGCAAGATTGCGACACAGCCGACCGAGGCCAGCGCCGCGATACCAAGAACAGCCGCGTATTCCGCAACCGCCCCGCCTGCGGCCTCGGCGGGCAAATGGATATCCCGCAGGCTGGCCAGCATCGTGGCTTCAGAGAGTGCTTTCTCACTCATGCCACATATCTTGCCGCGAAAACCGACGAAATGCGACGAGAGGTTTGTTCGACCGGGTCACTAGCATTCAGGACAAGCGCGGGATGTGCTGCCACCCTCTGAAACGCAAGTTCACCGGCAGGCTCTGCCCGGGCCAGATAGACCCGCTTTTGCCGCCCATCTGAAAGGCGGATCGGATACCAGCCTCTTGGCATCTCATGCGCTTTGCTTTCGGTCACAAGCAGCAGTCTGGGGGTGCGGCGATGATCGAGCCGGCCCAGCACGTCCGAAAAGCCCTCTCCCTGCTGATCGAAGCCAGACGCGATGATAATCTCGGCCCCCGTCGGCGTCAGGCGCTCAACGCCGGCAAGTGCCTGTTCCAGCGTCCAGCTTTCATCCTCACCTTTTTGCAGCGCGGTCAGACTGCGCGCATGAGCCTGAACCAGGCCACCGATCACGTCCAGCATTCCGCGCGTTTTCCCTCTCAACGGTACGATGACGGGTGCGCCGGGGGTAAGCGCCAACAGACCAACACGCCCGCCGCTTTCAACCATGAACCACCCGATCAGGGTCAAGGCTTCGGCGGCAGCGACTGACAGAAACGCCCGCTGGATGCCCCAGAACATCGGTGCACGAAAATCCGCAACCAACAGGGCGACGCGGTCCTGTTCCTCCTGAAACTGCCGGATATGCATACGCCCCGTGCGGGCGGTTGTTCCGCGATCCAAATGACGAATGTCATCCCCGTCCACATATTCGCGTACATCTGCAACCTCGACGCCCTGACCGCGCTTTCGGGTCAGAAATCCTCCGGGCAGGGCCGTCATTGTCGGGTTGCCGTGGTCGGTCACTGCGATATGCCGCAATGCAATCAAGGCCCCGGTCGTCAGGCGAACCCCCGCATGTGCCAGCACCCCCGTCACAGCGGCTCGACCGCATTCAGAATGTCGGCCACCAACTCGCGCGGTCTTTTCCCATCTGCAACGGCTCTCCAGGTCAGCACCATACGATGGGCCAGCGCATCGGGTGCAACAGCGGCGACATCTTCAGGCAGGGCGAAATCCCGGCCCCGCAGATAGGCGCGCGCGCGCGATGCCGAGGCCAAGGCCAATGACCCACGCGGCGAGACTGCGTGTTCAATATATTCGGAAAACGGACCTTCACGGGTCGCAAGCACAAGCCGTACGATATAGTCCCTCAATTCTGGCGCGACGTGAACCGACTGGGCTTCGGTACGGGCAATCTTCAGTTCCTCAAGCGTCATCCGCTGCGCGTCCGGAGGCCCATTCCGGGTTTCGGCGATGACCAGATCAAGGATCTCACGTTCCGTTTCCAGATCCGGCAATGTCAGTACGACATGCAGCAGAAACCTGTCCAACTGCGCCTCGGGCAAGGGAAAGGTTCCATCATGTTCAATGGGGTTCTGGGTCGCCACGACCAGAAAGGGATCCGGCAGGGCGTATGTTTCATTACCAACCGTAACCTGATGTTCTGCCATGGCCTCCAGCAAGGCGGACTGCACCTTTGGCGGCGCGCGGTTGATCTCGTCAACCAGCACCAGCGTGTGAAACACCGGCCCCGGAACAAATTCAAAGCGGCCTTCCTGAGGCTGGTAAACTGGTGTTCCGGTCAGATCAGAGGGCATCAGGTCAGGTGTGCATTGAATACGGGCAAAGCCGCCCTCGACAGCGTTTGACAGCCATTTGACCGCCCGTGTCTTCGCCAGCCCGGGCGGACCTTCTACAAGAAGATGGCCACCTTCCAGCAGCGCGATCAAAAGGGAGTCCACCAGATGCGCGTGACCGATAAGCCCCTGCGACAGATACGCGGACAATCCCGCAATGGCGCGTGGCGGGTTTTCAGGCCTCGTATCCATATGTCCTCCCATAGCATCTGAGGGCGCATTGCCTGCGCTCAGGCTACCCGGAGTCACCCGCCCGACAAAACACGTCAGATGGTATTACCTGGGCACACGAACCGAATTGGTGCAGCCTTCATCAAAAAGGGCTGCAAATCTGGGATTGGCGAGGGTTTCGTCCGCCTGCGCCCATAGCCGATCATATTGGGTGTCAATGTATTCGATAAAGCCGGGGTCTATGGTTTGATCCACCGGGGATTGCGCGACAGCATGCATCATAAAGACGTCAAACGCACAAAGACCGCTTGGGTTCGAAGCCAGCAATGCGCGCATGAAGTCGTGCGAACTCCAAGGCAGGCGCTGCAAGTTTACCGGCGTTTCCTGCAATTTCGACAAGAACCCTGACGATTTGTCATATAACAGGATGTCCATGCCAAAGGTGAAGGACTGAAACAGCTCTTCCAGCAGGATCGATTTGTGAAAATCCCTTTCAAGCTTGCTGGGCCGATCATGCGCCGGTTGTTTCACCACAATATGGGTCCCCTGCCCCCGATGACCAAAAAAGGTCTGTGCCATCGCCGGTGATGTCACCACATAGTTTCGACCCGCAGGCAAACCAAGCTGGTGGAGTTCGCTGAGCCAGTCGATATCTGACGAAAGGTCCCGATTGGGAGGGTACCCGGAATACAATCGCAAAACCACGGTTCGACCGGTTCCACAATCGCGCGCAGACGGGCCAGCGTAGCGCATGGGTGTCGGGTGGCCGAAGCTGTGTTTCAGCAACGCCCGAAAGGTATCAAGAACGACAAGCGTTTGCGGATGCGGTTTTTCACCGACCAGGCACAAGGCTGCACCGGCCTGATCGCGGCCATTGATGTGCACGGGGATCGCCATGTCACGCCCCAGCATCGTGGACCGCAGCTCATACCCCCATCCTCTCTGTGCAAGTTCGATATAATCGCTCTTCTCTGCACAAAGCGCGCCTGCAAAAGCGACAATCGCCAATATTTGCAACAACAGATAGCGCATTCAGCCCCTCTCAATGTGACGCACATTCTATCTGGGATACGGGTCTCTCGCAAAATTCATTGAGACCCGCCTCGATGGGAATGGCGATCCTTTTAGCCCACCAGCTGAGCAACCTGCTGAACCGGAAAGAGCGACCTGGCGTGAATTGAAATTGCTGATCATGTTGACCAGTTCCATTCCCGCAAGGACGTATATTTTTGTACCGACGGACTTAGACCATAGCATTGGCTTTGCCAGACATTTGTTGAACCGATGGCCTTGCTCAACAATGCTATCAGGAAATTTCAACCTTACGTTTTCAATTGGGGCCGAAAGCCATCCGCACGTTAAACTCAGGCGCATCAACCGCCAAAACTTTGCAACAGAGCCCCCGTCAAAGGGCAATTTTTCACATGAGCGATGGGGTCGCGGATGTTGCGAAGGAGTGTTTCGGTGATCACTGTTGGGTCTTTCTGCTATGACGGCGCTTTGCGGGTAATGGCCTCGGCCATTTCCGCCAGTGCGATATGGGTGGTGTCCTTGATGCCGTCCACATGGGGGTCGATTATCCCATCGGCAGAATTGATCAGCCCGTTGGCGGTCATGACCTTCAACAGGCGGGCTTCCATCGCTGGGGTGTGGATCAGGCGGGCGTCGCCTGTGCGCATGGCCATGGCCGCGCAAATCGCCGTGCAGCCCCAATTCGAAACCGCAGCGGTCATCAGGATATCGGCGCCAGAGGTCGCGCCGATCCCACCGCCGCATGCGCAATCGCCGGGGGCAGCAAAGGGAACGGCGATTTTCACGATATCGGCGACCAGCCCCATGCCGATCTCGTTGCCGCCATCACCCACAGCCAGCGTCGGGATACCTCGCGCCATGGCAGCATCGAACAGCATGTCGATGCGCGCCCGGCCTAAGCCGTAGTCGCGCCCACGCATGTTGTAATAGATGCCGTTTTCGTTGCGCCCCACGCGTTCGGTCGAGACCATGATATCGGGCTTGAGCTGATTCAGCATCTTGGCCGCCGCAACGGCGCCCTCGGCATCTGTCACCGGATACGGCAGCAAGGTTGCGCAGGCCATTGAGCCATCCGCACTGGCCTTGCGCGTCGTCTCAAGATCCACGATCGCGACGCCACAGGCCTGCAGGGTAGCAGCCATGGGCGGGATCAGCGTTTCCTCGATCACCAATACGCAGGTTGCTTTTCGGGCGAGCCAAAGCGCGCGAATGAGGGCCGCCGCCCCGGATGGGCCATCGTTTTCGCCCAAAGCCGGAGACAGCCACGCCCGCGACACGGAACCCGTGGTGACGATTGCCGTCCCGCTTTCGGGCATGGCAAGCAGCAAATCCGCCGCGGCGCCGCACAACGCTTGGCCCGCCAGGGCGCGCGAGGCGTCATAAAGCGGCTCGATCCCCCGGTTGCCGAGGTCGAGGTTCACCAGCCGGTCCAGCCTGTCATCATACTTTGCGAATTCGCTCATGACTCGTCTCCGAACAAAACCGCCGTGAACCACGCGTCATCGTCAAGCCTGTGCGACACTTCTTCTGTGGCCGCGTCCAGCGCCGACACCAAAGCAGCAACCCCACCCACGGCGGCCACAGCTCCGGCGGTCGGTTTCAGGCGTAGCGAAACCCTTCCGCCCGGCGCGCCATGGGTGTTCACGGTCAAAACGCCGTGCTCTTTCAGCAATAGCATACCAACGGCCGCTGTCGCCTCTGCCGGGACAATGTCAGTCTTGTCCCGTCTTGCCAGTGATAGCACCCGCGCTAACACGTCCTCTTCATCCAGCATCGGCCCCAGATCAGACCGCTGCACAACCTCTGCACCCCAGGCCCCGGCCATCGCTTCTGCAATGGACGCGCCGTCGCTTGCCTCGATTCGCAAATCTTCCGGGTCAAAGGCCTGCAGGCTGCGCATCGCGCCGGCCGCTATGGGCGCGCGTGCCTCCTGGCCCAGTTCCGACGCCTTGGCAAGCGTGGCCAGTACCGGCGTGGACGCCCCACAAAGGATGCCCGCGCGCGGGCCGCACAGGCCCGCCTTATCCGCATTCGTGATGGCTATGTCCGCTCCCATGGAAAGGCTCAGCGCTCCACCATGCAGCACCGGGCGCAGACGCGCGCCATAAGCTTCGTCCATGAACACGGTGGCGCCCGCGGCCCGCCCCTCAGCTATAGCGCGGCTCGTCTCAGCGTCCGGCAATCGCGCCAACGTGCTTGTGACAGTCGTGATCACCACCAATGCGGGCGCGTGCGTGGTTATCGCTGGCCCTGGGTCCGCCGATCCTTCGATTTCCACAAGCTCAACGCCCGCCAGCCGACATCCGCGCACAACCGATGCGTGGCTGCGGTCCTTATCGGGCACCACGGAGACCACGGGTCGCCCATCGCATAGCGCCAATATGGCCGCCACAATACCTGCACTTGTGCGGTTGGTGACAGCGACCGTATCCCCGCCCCCAAAATGCGCGATGGCAGCCTGGGTCAGTTCCGCTGAAAACAGGCCCGGTCCCACCCATTCTTCGCAATAGGTCGACAGATCATCCGGTTTCAGCGGAAAGTAACGCGGGTTACCTGTAAAAATCCCAATTCCGTCAGCCCCGCGCGTTTCCAAGACCTCTGCCGCTACCGCTTGCGCATGGCGCAGCCGGCGGATTTCGGTCGCGCTGGAGGACAAATATCGCCCCCGCGCATAGCCGACCGAAGCGTCAATCATGTTCCCGAATCGGTCTGTTTCCATGCCTACAGCGCCACGGTCACGCACTTACGATAGGTATAGGCCTCAAGCGCGCCTTCGATAGAATATTCGCTGCCCATTCCGGATTGCTTGATCCCGCCGTAAGACATCCCGGGGATTTGCCCGCCACCCTGATTGACCTGCACCCAGCCGGCCTCCAGCGCGCGGGTCATGCGGATGACGGTGCTCATGTCGTGGCTGAAAATGAACGCCGCCAGCCCGTAATGCGTGTCGTTGGCCTGCGCGATCATATCGGCCTCATCCTCCCACGGGATTGCGACCAGGACAGGGCCAAACACTTCTTCGCGGGCAATCCGCCAAGAATTGTCTAGCCCCGTCAGGATTGTGGGGATCGGATGAAACCCATTGTCTGTAGCCTTTGGCGTTTCGCCCGTCAGGAATGTGGCGCCTTGCTCTTCGGCCTCAGCGACATAGGCACAAATCTCAGAGTAGCGTTCTTCATTCACCACGGCCCCGATGTCGCTGTCTTCATCCAGCGCATCGCCGATTTTCATCGCAGCGGCTTTTTCTGCGACCAAGGGCATCAGGTCATCCCAGACAGATTTATGCACAAACAGGCGAGATCCGGCTGTGCAGCTTTGCCCCTGACGTGCAAATCGCATGGCATTGACCACACCTTGCGCCGTGGCGTCGATACGCTCTGGTGCGCAAGCGTCGGGAAAGATGATGCAGGGGCTTTTGCCCCCCAGTTCAAGCGTTACATTGGCCACCCGATCCGCCACGGAATGAGCCACCAGTTTGCCCACTTCGGACGATCCGGTGAACGACACTTTCGCGATACCGGGATGATTGACCAGCGCCGCGCCGGCCTCTTCCCCAAGCCCGGTGACCACGTTGAAGACACCTGGTGGAAAGATGTCGGCAGCCAGCTCAACCAGCCTCAGAACGGCGAGTGGCGCATCTTCGGCAGGCTTCAGGACGATGCAATTGCCCGTGGCCAGCGCCATGGAAATCTTCACCGCGCCGAGTTGCAAGGGCGAGTTCCATGGGATGATCGAGCCGACAACGCCCAATGGCTCGCGCGTGGAATACGACATGAGCCCGGGGCCAAAGGGAAGCGTTTCGCCCTTTTGCTCACCCGCAACACCGCCATAATACTTGAGCACACCAGCCGCGCCCATCGCTTCGCCCCGTGATTGTGTGCGGACCGCATTGCCACTTTCGGCGGCCAGAACGCGGGCGACCTCTTCGGCATGTGTGGTCAGGCGGTTGCCCAGTTCGGTCAGCATTGCGCCGCGTTCCGCGGCAGGTCGCGCGGCCCAGTCCCGGCGCGCCCGTTCAGCGGCGGCAACGGCAAGGCTTATTTCTACTTTGGTCCCCCGGCCAACCTCGCAGATCGTTTCGCGCCGCGAGGGGTTTTCAACTGCCAGCATCTCTCCGCTTGCGGGCCAATGCCATTGCCCGTCTATGAAGGACCCGGCCAACCCGTCTGTGGGCAAGGTGTAATCCAGAATTGCCATATGTTATTCCTTCTGGTGCTCGGGCAACGCCCGAAGCGTGGTGTAAAAGGCCGAAAAGTCGCGGTCGCCGCGCGTTTCGGCAAATATTGTAAAGGCTTTGGCCGCCTCGGCCCCAAAAGGCGTGGGCTGTCCGCTCGACTCTGCCGCCGCCTGAGCAAGTTGCAAATCCTTTGCCATCAGGCGCACGGCAAAGCCGGGGTCAAAGTTGTTGGACGATGGGGCGCCGGGAACCACACCGGGAATCGGGCAGCGATTTTCAAGCGTCCAGCTTTGCGCCGCGGCCCCCGCGCACAACGCATAGAATTTGTCGAGATCGAGGTCCAAGGCATCGGCAAGCGCAAATCCTTCCATCACCGCCATCGCGGTAATACCGCAGATCATGTTGTGACTGGCCTTCGCGGCCTGCCCCGTTCCGGGTCCACCGAAATGGGTAATTTTGGAGCCCATTGCCAGCAGGATTGGTTGCGCCCGTTCGACGTTCGCCGCGTCTCCGCCGACCATGAAGCTAAGTGTTCCGGCCTCGGCCCCAGCAGGGCCGCCGGAAACGGGCGCGTCTAGCATTGCCAACCCATGAGACATCGCCTCAAAGGCGAGCGCATGCGCCGTGTTCACATCAATGGTCGAACAATCGATCACCAGCGCGCCAGGTTTGGCAGCCGCTCGGATCAGTGTCTCATGAACGCGCGCGACGTGATCGGCTTCTGGCAGCATGGTGATAATGACCTCTGCCGCTGCGATGGTATCCGACGACGGCGCGATCGCACCGACAAACGCTTCACGCATTTCGGGGCTGATATCCATGCCCGTTACGTCATGGCCTGCGTCCCGCAGAACTTGCGCCATCGGACGGCCCATCGTGCCCAAGCCAATAAACGCAATCCTCGCCATGTTATGTTCACCCCGCCGAAGTCGTAGAACGTCAAATGCTGGTCTGTAGTATTGCGCAGGAAAAGCCGACGTTTGCATGAAAGATTCTGGTCTGAGTGCGCGAATTTTCGAATTGCCATTGCGTGAGTTTGCGCAATCCTTGCGTAGATTATTCTTCCAAGGACCGCCCGATGGCCCGCAGAATCCGCTCAAAAACCGACCGTCGCGCGCCCCGCATCACTCCGCCTCCACAGGGTGGGCGGTTTGCGCCACTGGATGCTGCTGCGGTTGATCGGATCGTGCAGGCCGCGTTTGATATCCTTGCGCGGACCGGGATCGCAGAATGCCCCGATGCCATCGCAGCGCAATTCGTCAATGCCGGGGCAACCAGACGTTCGGATGGGCGGGTCTGCTTTTCGCAATCGATGGTGGAAACCGCCATTGCGCGGGCGGCGAGGCGCGTAAATCTACCAGGGTTTGTGGAGGATATGGGCCTGACCGTTGGCGGCGGCCGTGTGCATATCGGAACAGGCGGAGCGGCGACAGAGGTTCTGGACAGCGCCACCGGCGAGTTTCGCGGTGCCCAGCTGTACGATCTCTACGATCTTATGCAGTTGGTGGGACGATTGCAGAACATCCACTACGGTTTGCGCCCGGTGATTGCACGGGACATGGACCAGCCCTTGCTGCTGGACCTCAACACCGGGTTTGCCTGTCTCAGGGCCTGCCCCAAACCCATCGGGATCAGCTTTGACAGCGCCGCGCATCTGGATCCGGCTATCGCCATGTTTGATATGTCCCTGGGCCACGAGGGCGCCTTTCGGGCGCAACCCTTCTGTTTCGGCGTGATCGTGCATGCGGTCTCGCCGCTGCGCTTTGCGCCCGAAGGGTTAGAGATTATGCAACGGGCCATGGCCCACAGAATGCCGCTGCAGATCTGCACCGCGGCACAGGCGGGGGCAACCAGCCCTGTCACTTTGGCGGGCGCGCTGGCGCAGGGTCTTGCGGAAACGCTGGCTGGGTTGATGGTCGTCGACGCCCTCGAGCCGGGGTATCCCTGCATCTTTGCGTTCATGCCATTCATTTCCGATTTGCGCACCGGTGCAATGACAGGTGGATCAGGCGAAGCTGCCGTCGCCGCCGCTGCCGCCGCGCAATTGCTGTTGCATCTAGGCTTGCCGTCAACCGCTTCTGCGGGAATGACCGATGCCAAAACCCCCGATGCGCAGGCGGGGTATGAAAAAGGGTACACGGTGGCTCTTGCAGCGCAAGCCGGGGCAGACATGATCAACCTGTCTGTTGGCATGCTCGGGTCCATCATGGCCGCCTCGCGCGAGGCATTGGTGATCGACGATGACATGTGTGGCGCGATCCTACGGTCGGTTCGCGGGGTCGAGTTGACCGAAACCGCGATCGACCTCAGCCGGATCGAAGCCGTGGCGACCGGCGACGGCCACTACCTGGGCGAGGCGCAGACACTGGAACTCATGAAATCCGAATACACTTATCCGAGCCTCGGCAACCGGCAGAGCATTTCGGATTGGAAAGATGCCGGGTCGCGCACGATCTGGGATGTCGCTGTTGATCGCAGCGCCGAGATGTTGCGCGAGCCACCAACCCATTTGCCCAAGGACCGGGAGGCCGCGATACGCGCCGCTTTCGATATCCGATTGCCCGAAGGAAAATAGCCCCATGAAAGACACTGCCCGCGTTGTTGTGATTGGCGGGGGGGCCGTTGGCACCTCAATCCTGTATCATCTCGCTTTGGCCGGCGTAACTGATACGCTTCTACTTGAGCGCAACGAACTGACCTCCGGCTCGACCTGGCACGCAGCCGGCAACATCCCGACCTACGCGACTTCATGGCTGGGAATGAGGGCAGGAAACTACGGCTGGTCAACCTATAAAGATCTGGCCGAAAAGGTGGGCAGCGCGATCACCTATCGTCATACGTCGGCGTTCTGGCCTGCCCATACGCCGGAACGGATGGACCTGTTCCACCATCTTTGCGGAATTTCGGAAAGCGCAGGCTTCGATCTGCAGATGCTGAGCCCGTCCGAGATGGACAAGATGCACCCGTTCTGGCATCCGGACGAATCCGTTCTGGGCGGTATTCTGGACCCTTACGAAGGTGACATTGACCCCAGCCAGCTAACGCAAGCGCTGGCCACGGGCGCGCGGGATCTGGGCGCGCAGGTGGAACGCTTTGCGCCCGTGAAAGCCATTGACCGCACGGCGTCAGGGGAATGGCTGGTCACTTGTGCGAAAGGCACAGTAAAGGCAGAGATCGTCATCAACGCAGGTGGCTTTTACGGCCGCAAAATCTCCGAGATGGCAGGATTGCCTGCCCCGGTGGTCACGCTCGAGCACCAGTATCTTGTGACCGAACCGCTCAAAGCGTTGGAGGATCATGCCGATCTTTTCCCACTGGTGCGTGACCCCGATATCCGCTTCTATCTGCGCCGCGAACGCAACGCTTTCCTTGTTGGTTCCTACGCCCATGATGGTCGCCCCGCGTGGGAGGAGGACGGCCCGCCGGATGACTTTGCGCATCAGCTTTTCCCCGACAGTGTTGAGGATATTCTGGATGTGCTGGAGGCGACGATGGTCCATGTGCCGCTGCTTGGCGAAGCGGGCGCGCAGCGGTTTGTCAACGGCCCCATCGCCTATGCCCCCGATGCCCTGCCGCTGGTCGGCCCGGCGGCGGGTGCGCCGAATTTCTATCAAGCGACTGGCGTGCAGGTTGGCATCACCCATTCGGCCGCTATCGGCAAAGCGATGGCCGAATGGATCACCGAAGGCGAAACAGAATGGGACCTCAGTGCGTGGGATCCGCGCCGCTTTGGCGATTGGACCACGCAGGACTATGCCCATTCCCGTGCCTCACAACACTATGATCTGCAATATGCCATTCCGTTTCCGCATCGGAACATGCAGCGTGGCCGCCCGGTGCTATGTACCCCGCTTTATAAACGCCTGAAGGATCAGGGCGCCGTCATGGGCCAGATCGCCGGGTGGGAGCGCGCCTTCTGGTTCGAAACCGATGCGATCAAGGACAATGGCGATGCCGACCTGTCCTTCCGCCGCGAACCTTGGCAGGACGCTGTCGCACAAGAATGCAAAACCGTGGCAAGAAGCGTCGGCGTCATGGATCACGGCGGTTTCACCAAATACGATCTGCGCGGCCCCGGCGCTGAGGCGTTCCTATCCAGCGTCCTGTGCGGCGGTGTTCCGAAACCGGGACGCGTCCGGCTCAGCTATATGTTGACCCCCAAGGGGCACATCTGGTCAGAAGCCACCGTTGCGCGACTGGCAAGTGACAGGTTCCTTCTATGTGGCCCGACCCTGGCCGATCTGCGAGACTTCGACTGGCTGAACACCCACCTACCAGCAGAGGGCGTCACACTAAGCCGCGGCTACAAACACGATGCCGCTTTGATGGTCATGGGCCCCAAATCGCGAGAGGTGCTTGCCCCGCTGACCGATGCAGACCTCTCTGCCGCTGCTGCCCCGTGGCTATCAGTGGCCGAGATCACGCTGGCCGGCTTTCCTGTAACCGCGATGCGCGTATCATACGTCGGTGAGCTGGGTTGGGAGTTGCATCTGGCCTCCGAGCACCTTGTAGCGGTCTACGACACGATCGTGACGCGCGTGAACGAGGTTGGCGGCTGCCAGTTCGGCTCCTACGCGCTGAACGCGATGCGGATCGAAAAAGGTTATCACGGATGGGGTTCGGATTTCGGCACGGAATATACGCTTTACGATGCAGGTCTGGGCCGGTTTGCCAATATGAAAAAGGGGGAGTTCATCGGACGCGACGCGGTCGAGCGGCAGTCTGGCGAGGAGGCCAACTGGGAATGGATCGGGCTGGAAATCAGTGACGACAGCCCCGAACCGCTTGCCTCTGATCCGATCCTGAAGGATGGCGAATGGATCGGGTACGTGACCTCAGCCAGCCAAGGCTATCGCACCGGAACACATTGTGTTCTGGCTTATATCAAGCGCGGATCACTGGGTATGGGGGCCGATTGCACGGTGCGTGTGCTTGGCCAGCCCCGCAACGCTCGGCGGCATAATCCCCATGTCTATGACCCGGACAATCTGAAAATGAAGGCCTGAACGACTAAAGGCGTCTGTATGAATAGGCACCTTTTTCTTTTGTCTGAAACTCAATTGGGCCGATGCGACGAAATTGCTGATTTCTTACCGTATTGGCCGCGTTCTGGATGAGCCCCAGGCGCGCCCTTTCACCTCGGCCCGGACATCGTCCAAGGTGGCTTTCAGGATCGCAGTTGCCTCGTCGATCTAATCTTCGTTGATAATCAACGGCGGCAAAAAACTAATCGGATCGGGCGGGACGGACCGTAAGTGCAGCCCCGCGTGTGGGCGCGATCCTGCACCATTGTCCCCACCTTCAGCGCCGGATCCCACAGCGCACGCGTTCCTTTGCCCTGCACCAGTTGAATACCGCAAAACAGACCGATCCCGCGCACATGACCGATCAGATCTATGTCGCCATAGATTTTCAGCGCCTCCGACACGACGGCGGCACCGACAGGGTGACCAGCATAGGTGAACCCGTGGCCCAACACGCTGGATGCGTCTGAGGTCAGCATCAGATCGTCAAAGAAATCCTGCCGGAACATGATCGCCGATATCGGGAAAAACGCAGCGGTCAGCGCCTTGGCGCAGGTGGTGATATCAGGGGTTAGATCGAAGGCCTCTACGCCCCAGTAATGCCCGGTGCGGCCAAAGCCGCAAACGGTCTCGTCCACATGGAAATGAATGTCATACTTCCGGATCACGGTCTGCATCGCATGCCACTTTCCCTTTGGCGGGCGGATCGCACCGCCGCCGGATTGCATCGGCTCAGCAAAGAAACGCGGCGATTGTGTCTGGTCCCGCCTCCAGCACGGTGGCTTCGAACTCAGCCGCCATTCGGGCAGAGAATTCCTCCTCGGTTTCACTGGCCTCGGCATTTAAATAGTAGTTCGACGTCGACAGCTTGAGAAAATCATGCATCGGCAGACCAAAGCCCGCATGAATGTGAAGCTGGCCGGTCAGAGCACCGCTGCTTTCGACGTTAGTGCGCGCGCCAAATCCGCGGCTCTTGGATGGGACCTCCCGCAAAATGTCGGCGCGAAAGGCAGTTCCTGCATCTGATCCATGGCCGCCCGCGCCAGCCGGTCGTCATGATTACCCAATGACACGCATCCCAACCCGAAAAAGCCGTCTATGATGCTTTGCCCATCATCCGTTTCAATCCGGACCCCTTGGCCGCGCGTCACCATCGCGGTGGGGCTATCTTGCTGATGCAGGCGGGCGTTCGTCTGTCCATGCACATGGAACTGACGGTCCCAAGCGCGGGGTGAATCGACGTCTGCGAGCTTGTCCATATGGATCTTGATCATCTGTGCCGGGGGTATTCTTGGCGAAAAATTATTGAGCAACACTCGCGTTAATCGTAGGTTTTCATGAACAACTTTCATGCAGAGATCAGTATGGAAAATCCCCGACTAGACATCCGCCACCTGCAGATGATCCGCGCCATTGGGAAAACCGGTCGCGTCGTTGACGCGGCCGATGAGTTGGGCCTGACACCGTCAGCGCTGTCCCACAGAATCCGCGAAGCAGAACGCAGGCTGGGTGTGCCCCTGTTTGAACGCATGCACAAGCGTTTGCGCATGACGGCTGCCGCCGAGTATCTTGCCCGATTCAGCGACAAGTTTCTGAGCGAGATGTATGTGATCGAAGATGAAGTGCGTCGGATGAATGCGGGCATTGATCACGTCGTGCGCATCGCGGTGGAAAACTACAGCGCCTATCACTGGTTCCCCGCGTTTCTGCAAATGTTTCGCGCTAAACACCCAGCGATCGATATTCAGATAATGGCTGGTTACCGTCGTGACATGGTCACATCGCTTCTGGACCGTCAGATTGACCTGGCCATCGTCGCCGGAGAGTCGAGCCATGCAGCGACGCGGTCGTTGCATCTCTTTCAGGATCCTCTTGTATTCGTGTGCGCGCCAGAACACCCGCTGGCCGGGGCTGCATCGGTATCTGCACGTGATATCGAAGGGCAAAGGTTTATCACATTCACCAAGATCCCCGAGCCTGATCAAGAATTTGCAAGGCTGTTTCGTGCAGAACGTCGCTATCCCAACTGGACTGCAGCCGTCGAGTTGCCCGAAGCCATCGTCGAATTGGTTGCTGCAAACCAAGGTACAAGCATTCTGGCGCAATGGGCCGTCTCGCCACATGTGGCGTCCAAGCGTATTTTGGCAATACCGCTTGGCCCCGATCCGGTGCTCATGAATTGGAGTTGCAAGTTCCGCACAGACGAGCCTGAGGATGGGCCGGTGCTCCGCGTCGCGCATGCGCTTCAGGACTGGGAAATCGCTGGAAGGGCGTCTCGCCCCGCTACTGTGTCTTCGACAAGGATCAGCGCGTCACCCATGCCGCAATCACCGAGAACAAGCGCCTTAGTTCCGTCCCGGAGTTCATCGAAGAAGAACAGGACAAAGCGCCACTGAAGAAACGATGTGCTGGCAAACAACGCTCAAGATACAAGCCAAACGGCAGTCGCAATGACGGTTGAATCTCATTGGCTGATCGTAAGCGCATTAACAACCGCAAAGCCAGGAGGGGATACGATTTATGAAGCCTCTGCACTGTCAGGCTTTGCTGCCGCCGCGCACTATGGTGATATTTGCACTTCGCAGAACCAACGACGTTTCTACTTGATTGCAACCAGTGCCGAGACATTGAAAACCTGAAATACTGCTAACAATGGTTGGAGGAAACCACTTGCGCTGCATTGATTAAGATTTACGCCAGTGCCGTGTCATGAAGATTTCTTTGTTCCATATAACAATCAGTTCAGCATCCACCGTCGTATGCCCAAGCGATGAACACGCAGTCAAAGCAACTGAAACCTCTGCGGTTCCGTCAGGCCGTTCAAAAATCATTTTGTGATCAACGTTTGTCTCCTGCTCGACGACATCCGAGGTCTTCAATCTATGCACCATGCCTGTTTCGTAGCTAAAAACAGTACCCATCTGAGGGAATGCAGTCTTCACCAGTGGTTGGCGCCAGCCCATCTCGATACAGTTGTCACGGGTTTTTTTCCAGCGTGTCAGCCTGTCAGCAGCAGAAGTGAAATGCGATTTCTCTTCTGGCAAATCTTCTGCAGGCGGAAGAGGTTCGCTTAAGTCGGAAGGCTTATTGGCCATCAAAGGAAGAACAAGTTCTCCATCATCCAGACTCAGGTCACCTTTCGGTGCCGCCGCGTGAATGAGCGGCCAGTAAGACGAAGAGAACGCAAGACGGATGCGATGTCCTTTGCGGATGCGGTAGGCGGTTGAATGAAAACGGATGTCTGCGTTAAATGCATCGGTTTTTGCCGAGGGCGAAATGCGATCCAGGTTCTCGTCCAGCGACAGATTCCTGACGCCATAGGTTATACGTGCCGACACGCCGTCAGAATTTACATCACTGAGTCTTGCGATAATCTGATTTGGTTGGTCTTTCGTTTCTCCATGTAATCTCAAAACGACCGACCCATAGATTATCAGATCCTCTGTAAGAGGCGCTGTTTCGAAAACCAAAGAACGGGAATCATCAAAGTTTTGATCAAGGGGTAGACCGCCGGCTCGGCCAAAATACCCTGTATCCCCTGCGCTTTGCCCCACCGTCGGATCTGCTGGAACGATCCACCGCCCGTGGTTGGTATTGGATTTTAGTGAAGACAGGGAAATTTCCTGAACTTTTGTTTCTTGGATCGTTGGGCCACTTTCTATCCATTTCCCTGTGGCCATGGATAAAAAATCCTGCGGATCAACGTATTCGCGTAACCAAACCCGAAGCCGCGGCCAGTTTGGCGTTTGAGACGTGTCTGACTTCAGCCAGTGATCCCACCAATCCAGAGCCAGTTTCTGAAACCCGACGGCGGGTCCGGGCGACCCTTGATCTGGATAGTGGTGACCCCAAGGGCCGACCACCCCCCAAACCCGGGTGGGTCGCGCATCAACCAGAGACATTACCGAATTGGAATAGCGATCGCTCCACCCTCCGATAGCCAGAACCGGGACAGAAAGTGCATTTGCTTGATGAATGACAGAACCGTGTCGCCAGTATTGCCCCCTACCATCCTCGCGCAGCCAGTTTTCCAATGGAAACGTAAGGTTCTCAATTCTCTCTTTCCACAGCGCTTTCCAATCTGTCCCGACATTTGCCGTTGGAGGCGAGGCAAGAATAGCCGGAAGCGTCGCACCCCATTCGAACGTATCCGACAAAACGCAACCGCCCATATAGTGGATGTCATCCTCAAAACGGTCATGGGTTGCGCAAACGGCGATCGCCGCCTTCAGTGCATCGGGTGCATTCACACTGGCCTGCAACGATGCCGTACCGCCCCAGGACGTGCCGAACATTCCCACACGGCCATTGCACCAAGGTTGCGCAGCCAGCCACTTGATCACTTGTCGCGCATCGTCCAGTTCAGCCTGCGCATACATATCCGGCATGTGCCCTTCGCTGTCGCCCGAGCCCCGCATGTCAACCCGAATGCAGGCGTAACCGTGGGCTGCAAAGTAGGGGTGGTTCCTTTCATCTCGCGCGCGCACCATGTCGGTTTTGCGGTACGGGATGTATTCCAAAATGGCAGGAACAGGCATCTGTGTTACCGGGCGCCACAGACGGCCTGCCAAACGTACGCCATCAGGCATTTCGATCCATAGATGGTCTGTCTCTGACACTTTGAAGGGATGATCGGTTTGATCGGTCATTTTGATCCGCCGCGTGGAATCCATGTCTGCCTCACTTCTGCAAATCCAGATCGAACATGCAATAGTTTCGTGCTATTCGCCCAAAAATAGAATTTGACTTTAAAATTCTAGTCTGCTTTCAATTTGGATAGAGTTTAACCACTCCACTCATTTTTCGGAGACCCGCATGTCATCTGACAAAGTTGTCGCCTTGCCATCCGCTATTTCTTCGCTGGGCAGCGAGGTTCGGCAATTACGCAAAGCCCGTCAGCTTACGCTGAAGCAACTGAGCGAAGAAGCGGGCATCTCCCTCAGCCACGTGTCGGCGATTGAGCGCGGGGTATCCAAGCCTTCTGTTGACGTATTGCAAACTATCGCCAGCGCACTCAGCGTCACGCCAGATTGGTTCTTTGCCCGCCGCGCTGGGGCGGGTCCAATGGAACAGGCTTTTGTTGTGCGCGCCCAGAACCGTCGAGCCCTGAATACCCTGTACGGTCAGGACGTGGCAGAGCTGGGCTATACCGATCATCTGCTGTCCAGCTCGATCGGAGGACAATTCTATATGGGCATGGCGGTCTACGCACCACATTCAGAACGCCCGGACGACCCTTTGCAAAAACACGAAGGCGAAGAGCACGGGCTGGTTTTGGAAGGCGAGCTGGAGATGCAGATCGGGGATGAGTTCATTACCCTGCGCGCCGGGGACAGTTACAGCTTTGACGCACGCATCCCGCACCATGCCCGCAACCGCACCGATCAGGTCTGTCGGTTGATCTGGGCCGTCTCACCTGTCGTCATTCCCAAGGATGTCGTCGCAACGCAGCCTTCTAACCGGGAAACGTCCTCATGAGCAGCGACGTCCTGTTGCAACCCTATCAACTGAAGCACCTGACCCTGAAAAACAGGATCATGACCACCAGTCATGAACCCGCCTATCCCGAAGACGGAATGCCCAAGGAACGCTATCGCGCCTATCACGAAATGCGAGCGAAAGCCGGCGTTGCGATGACGATGACCGCTGGCTCTGCCACCGTCAGCCGTGACAGCCCCCCGGTGTTCAACAATATCCTCGCCTACAAAGATGAGGTCGTGCGCTGGATGGGTGAATTGACGGATGCCTGCCACGCCCATGGCTGCGCCGTGATGATCCAGCTGACCCACCTGGGTCGGCGTACCGGTTGGAACAAAGGTGACTGGTTGCCGTCAGTTTCTCCATCGCACTACCGGGAACCCGCGCATCGGGCCTTTCCGAAGAAGATGGAAGACTTCGACATCGAGCGGATCGTGACCGACTATGCCGATGCGGCTGAACGCATGCAGGCCGCCGGATTGGACGGGATCGAGTTGCAGGCCTACGGGCATCTGCTGGACCAGTTCTGGTCGCCGCTGACCAACACGATGGACGCACCGTTCGGAGGTGATCTCGACAACCGGCTGCGCTTTGGCTTCATGGTACTGGATGCGATCCGCGACCGTGTAGGACCAGAGTTCATTGTCGGCGTTCGCTATACTGCCGATGAGGTTGAAAAGGGCGGCATCACCGAGGAAGAAGGGCTCGAGATCGCGCGCAGGCTGCGCGACAGCGTTCAAGTGGATTTCCTGAATGTCATTCGCGGGCGCATTCACACCGACCCTGCCATGACGGACGTGATCCCTGTGCAGGGCATGAAAAGCGCGCCGCATCTGGATTTCGCCGGGCGGGTGCGGGCCGAAACGGGCATGCCGACCTTCCATGCTTCGCGCATCCCTGACGTGGCGACGGCTAGACATGCGGTGTCCTCGGGGCTTTTGGATATGGTGGGGATGACCCGCGCGCACATGGCCGACCCGATGATCGTTTCCAAGGTTCAAGCCGGACAGGAAGATGACATCCGGCCCTGCGTCGGCGCGACCTATTGTTTGGATCGAATTTATCAAGCGGGCGAAGCGCTGTGTATCCACAACCCTGCCACCGGGCGTGAACTGACCATGCCGCATGTAATACCTGCGGCGGACACGCGCCGCCGGGCAGTCATCGTGGGCGCAGGCCCCGGGGGGTTGGAGGCCGCGCGGGTCGCCGCAGAACGCGGGCACGATGTCACCGTTCTGGAAGCCGCCCCCGAACCTGGTGGGCAGGTGCGCCTTACAGCACAATCCAAGCGTCGGGCCGAGATGATCGGGATCATCGATTGGCGCATGGCGCAATGTGCTGCGCGGGACGTTCAGTTTCAGTTCAACACATATGCCGAAGCCAGTGACGTGACCGCGCTGTCACCGGATATCGTCGTGATTGCGACCGGGGGCCTGCCGAATACAACGATCCTCGATTCGGGCCAAGAGCTGGCGGTATCCGCCTGGGATATCCTATCCGGCGACGTGCAGCCGGGCGAAAACGTGCTGATCTATGACGATGCAGGAGATCACCCCGCCCTGATGGCCGCCGAGGTCATCGCCGCCTCCGGCGCACGGGTCGAAATCATGACCCGTGACCGCAGCTTTGCGCCCGAGGTTATGGCAATGAATCTGGTGCCCTATATGCGCTCTTTGCAGAAAACCGGAGCCAAGTTTACCGTCGCACGAACGCTGCAAGCGATCGAAAAATCAGGCAATCAGCTGCAAGCCCATATCGGCACAGACTATTCTGATCTGGTCGAAAAAAAGGAATATGATCAAGTGGTTGTCAATCAAGGCACGCAGCCTCTGGACGATCTCTATTTTGATCTTAAACCTCTGTCGCGCAATCGCGGAGCGGTGAATCAGGGTGCGCTTGTCTCCGGCACAGGCGGCCTGTTTCCGCAACCCAATCCCAGCGCCAGATTTGACCTGTATCGCATCGGTGACGCCGTATCGGCACGCAACATTCACGCAGCTATCTACGACGCCCTGCGTATGGGCATCCAATGGTAGCAAGCGCAGGGAGGCAGCGCCAATACAGGAATTTTGAATAATTTTTCTTGCGGAAAAGAAAAACAAACGTAGGATTTCCGACATACCCAGCGAGCGTAGGGAGGATTCGTGAGCCAGGGCAAATCGAAAAAACAAACCCGCACCGCCAGCGAAGAGGGCCTTGCAGCCTTCGGTGCCGAGGTGCGCCAGCTGCGCAAAGCGCGCCAGATGACCCTGGCCGAGCTTGCGACCAGCAGCGGTGTTTCGATCAGCCATCTCAGCGCGATCGAGCGCGGAACCGTCAGCGCGTCTCTCAACAAGATCTCGCGCATTGCCGATGCTCTTGGCGTCCCTGAGGAATGGTTTTTCAACCACCGCCCCGGTTCTGGCCCGTTGGAGCGCGCCTATGTCGTGCGCCAGTCCAACCGACGGAACCTGAACATGCTGTATGACGAACCGGCCGAGCAATCGGGTTATGCCGATCAGTTACTGTCCAGCTCCATCGGCGGTGGGTTTTGTATGGGCGTCTCGGACTACCGCCCTTATTCCGAACAGGTCGTAGACCAATATTTCTCGCGCGATGGCGAGATGCACGGGGTCATTCTGGACGGTGAGCTGGAACTGGTGCTCGAGGACGAAACCGTAACCTTGCGCACCGGTGACAGTTTCAGCTTTCCCGGAGACATTCTTCACGTCCTGCGCAACGTATCCAATCAACCTGCGCGCATGATCTGGGTGAACTCACCCGTGATCATTCCAAGATTCTCAGCGCTCGGCGTTGATGAGCAACTGCCACAGTCACACAAGAAAAAGAACGGATAACGCCTGCTGGCACCTGAAGTCGCGGGCACGCCTGCCCGCAAGCAACCAAACCGGACAGATGCCCGGATACGAAGACAAACAGGGAGTAAGCAAATGAGTTCGATTTTCAAAGGGGACGTTTCCCGACGCTCCGTTCTGGCCGGTGCCGGTGCATTGGGCGCAGCCAGCCTCGCATTTCCCCATATGGCAGTTAGTGCCGATGGCTCAGTTCTGACCATCCGATCCTATAGCGATTTGCAAGTGCTGGACCCGGCCTTCTGGCTGGCTCTGCCCGAGGCCGACATCATGCGGTCGATCTATGCCCCGCTGGTCTCAAACCAACAGGGCGATGAGTGGAACTGGCGGCCCGTTGCTGTTGAAAGCATCGAACAGCTAGACGATCTGACCATCGCCTTCAAACTGCGCGACAATATCGGTTTCACGGATGGTTTTGGTCAGATGACCGCCGATGACGTGAAGTTCTCGATCGAGCGTATCGCTGACCCAGCGAATGAAAGCCCCTATGCGGGTGACTGGAGCGCGCTGAAAGAGGTGGAAGTAAAAGACACCCTTTCGGGCCTGATTCATCTGAAAAACAAATTCGTGCCGCTGTGGACAACCACGCTGCCGACCCCCGCCTCCTGTATCGTTTCGCGCAACGCAGTCGAGGAAATCGGCGGAAAGATCGGGTCTGATCCGGTCGCGCAATCTGGCCAGTACATTCTGACTGAATGGGTTCCCAAGCAGAAAACCGTTCTAAAGCGCAACCCGGATTGGGCTTATGAACCTGGCGGGTATGAGGAAATCCACATCCTGCCCATTGAGGACCCCTCGACCGCCGAGCTGGGTTTTGAAGCTGGTGATCTGGACTACACCTGGACTTCGGTATCCTCTCTGCCGCGGCTTAAGGAAAACCCGCCGGCGGGATCGGTTGTCGAGGAAAAACCTTCGCTGGCCTATGTATGGCTGGGCATGAACAAGGACAACGAAGCACTGAAAGACGTTCGCATCCGCCGTGCCATTCAGCACGCGATTGACCGGCAGACTGTGGTTGACGCGGCCTATTTCGGCGCAGCGGCCGTGGGCAACGGTATCATCGCCCCTGGCCTGCCGGGCAGCCGGGATAGCGTGACATACGACTACGACCCCGATAAAGCGCGCGAACTGCTGGCCGAAGCGGGTGCGGAAGGCATGACCGTCACGCTCGACATCCTGAACCAGTCCGAACGCCTAACGGCGGCTCAGGTCATACAGGCCAATCTGGCCGATGTGGGGATCACCTGCGAGATCAAGCAAAATGACAGTGGGACGTTCTGGACGCTTGGTTCCAAGGACGGCGACTATTTCATGGATCTTCAGTTGGTACTCAGCCGGTTTTCGATGAACCCTGACCCAAGCTGGGCGACGGTCTGGTTCACGCCGGAACAGGTTGGCGTTTGGAACTGGGAACGGTTCAACAACGCGGAATACAAGGCGCTGCACGAAGAAGGTCTGGTCGAAAGCGATCCGGCCAAGCGCGATGAGATCTACAAGAAGATGCAAGGTCTTATGGATGAAAGTGGCTGCTATGTCTTCCTGACGCACGAAGTGGTCGGCCTGATCCACAAGGATACGGTCAATCCGGGCCTGAAGCCGAATGGCGAGCCGCTGCTGCCGCTGTTCAAACGCGCCTGATCCACGCAAACGGGCGGCGTATGGCCGCCGCCCGCACGGCCTTTTGGGGGGCGCGTATGCTGAGCTATTTTTTCAAACGGCTTGGGCTGGCTGCCGCGATCGTTTCGGTCGCCATGTTCCTGCTGTTTTGTATGATCTACCTGATCCCCGGCGACCCGGCCTCGGTTGCGCTGGGGCCCAGGGCAACCGAGGAAATGCGCGCCGCCCTGCGCGAAAAAATGGGGCTGAACCAGCCGGTTCTGGTTCAGTTCTGGAATTTTTACATCGGGGCCTGGACAGGTGATTTAGGGGATGAGGTTCTGTCGGGTCGTCCCGTCACTACCGTCGTGTTTGAGCAGCTGCCCTACACGCTGGCCCTGATCGTCGGCGGCATCACATGGTCCGTCGCGCTTGGTATCCCGCTGGGCTGCTGGGCTGCGGTCAGCCGAGGCAGCTGGGCCGACCGGATCGTTGGCATCCTGTCCGTTGCAGTGATTGCCGTGCCCTCGTTCGTGATCGCGATCTATGCGCTGCTGATCTTTGCCGTTGAATTGCGCTGGCTACCTGCCATTGGCGCAGGCGAACCCGGCAATCTCGGCGATCAACTCACGCACCTGGTCCTGCCTTCGCTGGCGGTTGGTCTGGGCTGGGTCGGCTATATTGCCCGCATGGTGCGCGCCTCTATGCTCGAAGTGCTTGAGGCCAGCCATATCCGCACCGCCCGCGCCTTTGGCCTGCCGGATCGAACGATCACCTACCGCTATGCCCTGTCGATTGCGATCCTGCCCACGGTCACGTTGCTGGGCGTGGGCATCGGTCAGATGCTCTCGTCGGCAGTCTTTGCCGAGATCGTCTTTGCCCGCCCCGGCGTCGGCAAGCTGGTCTATGACGCCATCCTGACCCGCAACTTCCCCATCGTGACAGGAACCGTTTTGATCACGACTGTCCTGTTCGTTCTGCTCAATCTGTTGGCAGACCTCATCATCGGAGCTTTGGATCCCCGTGTCAGAAGCAGTTTCTAACCCCGCCCCCGGGCGCATGGCCGAGCTGTGGCGCCCGATCCGCAAAATCCTGCGTGAACCGCTGGGCGCGCTGGGACTATTCCTTGTGCTGTTTGTCATCTTTGGCGCCGTGTTTGCCGATTTTCTCACCAGCTGGGACCCGACGAAAATCAACCCGCGTGACCGGTTCCAAGGTCCGAGCGCGCAGCATCTGATGGGCACAGATCAACTGGGCCGGGATCTGTTTGCCCGGGTGCTGCATGGCGGACGGATTGCGCTTTTTGTGGCTTTGGTCTCGACTGCTGTGTCGCTGGTGATAGGCATCGTTCTGGGCTTGATCGCGGGCTATGGGCCGCGTTGGCTGGACAATCTGATGATCCTTTTGTTCGACGCAATGAAAAGCTTTCCGACCGTCATGCTGGCCCTTGCGCTGGTCACGCTTATGGGGCCGTCGCTGACCGCCGTTATGGTCGTCGTTGTTCTGGTCACCGTGCCCGGTTACGCGCGGATCATTCGCACTCAGACTATCGCGTTGAAGACGTCAGAATATGTCACGGCGGCGCAAAGCATGGGCGCTTCTTCGGCGCGTATCCTGCGGGTGCACATTCTGCCGAACGTCATCGGTCCGCTGGTTATCCTCGCATCGATGGACATCCCGGTCGTCATCGGCATCGAAGCAGGGATGAGTTTTCTGGGCCTCGGAGTGCGCCCCCCGACCCCAAGCTGGGGCTCGATCCTGAATGACGGTTTCACCAATATCCGCGATACTGCCTGGATCGCGATTGCTGGCGGCGTGCCGATCATCATCACAACGCTGGGCTTTACCTTTTTGGGCGAGACGCTGCGGGACGTATTCGATCCCCGGCTGAAAGGACGCTGATGACCACGCTGCGCATAGAAAATCTGAACGTCAGCTTCTCGACCGAGGCCGGACCGCTGCACGCGTTGAAAAACGTCAGCTTCGATGTGCCCGAAAACCGGATTGTCGGTATCGTGGGCGAATCTGGCTGCGGGAAATCCACCCTGATCAACGCCATTCTTGGATTGCTGGCCGACAATGGCAGCATCGACAGCGGATCGATCCTGTTTGAGGGGCAGGATGAGCTGACCACCCTGCCCCCGTCGCGCATGCGGGACCTGCGCGGCCCGCGCATCGCAACCGTGTTTCAGGACCCGATGGGCGCGCTGAACCCTGTGATCTCGGTCGGCAAACAGATGCTGAACATTCAGTATCGCTCGCCCCTTTCAAAGGACGAAAAGCTAAGCCGCGCGGTCGAGATGCTGGAATTGGTGCGCATCCCCGATGCCCGTGCGGCGCTGGCGCGGTATCCGCACCAGTTCTCGGGAGGGATGAAGCAACGCATCGCCATCGCCATGGCCTTGATGATGGAGCCCGCTCTGCTGATCGCGGACGAACCCACAACGGCGCTGGATGCGACGCTTGAGGTTACGACAATCGAACTTCTCAAGGACCTTCAGCAAAAGATCGGCTGTTCAGTCATGTTCATCTCGCACCATCTGGGTGTCATCGCCGAGCTTTGTGACGATGTCGTGGTGATGTACGCCGGGGAAGTGGTCGAGCGCGGTACCGTCCGTCAGATATTCCAGGAACCACGCCATCCCTACACAGCGCGGCTGCTGGAATGCGACCCTGCGCGGCAAAGCGAACGCACGCGGCACTTGCCGACGATACCCGGAGAAATCCCCGATCTGCGCGCACGGCCCGCGGGCTGCATCTTTGCCAACCGCTGTGACCGGGTAAGCGACGCGTGTTCGGCCCCGCCACCTGACAAGGACATCGGGGAAGGCCATGTCGCCCGCTGCTTTGTCGCGGACACACCAGCAGAAACCGGAGTGACAGCATGAGCAGCGATCCGATTCTCAACGTCGAAGATGTTCAGGTCTCGTTTCCGGTCGGCGGACTGGGACGCCGCAGCGCGATCCTGGGTGTGGCAGGGGTGAGTTTTGAGGTCAACCGCGGCGAGACCTTTGCCCTGGTTGGCGAAAGCGGTTCTGGCAAAACAACGCTTGCGCGGGCCGTGAACGGTTTGCAGGAGATTAGCGCCGGCGCCATCACTTTTGAGAACCAGCGCATCGACGAGTTGGACCGAAAGGCGATGAAGCCCGTTCGCAAACGCATGTCGATGATGTTTCAGGACCCGGTAGGCTCCCTCTCGCCCCGCATGACCGTCGGCGATCTGGTGACTGAACCTTTCCGAATTCACGGTATAGAAGGGCGCAATCTGCGGGAAGAAGCTGACCGCCTGCTGACACTAGTGGGTTTGCCGACCAGCTTCGCGTCGCGTTTCCCGCATCAGCTGTCGGGTGGACAGGCCCGACGTGTCGGCGTCGCGCGCGCCATTGCGCTGGACCCGGCGCTGATCATCGCGGATGAACCCACTGCGGGCCTTGATGTGTCGGTGCAGGGCGAAGTTTTGAACCTGCTGAATGATCTGCGCGAACGGCTGGGTCTGGCGATGGTGATCATCACCCATAACCTGCATGTGGTACATCATGTGGCGGACAGAACCGCAGTCATGTATCTGGGCCGCTTTGTCGAGGCCGGAGACACCGAACAGGTGTTCAGTGCGCCTCAACACCCCTATACGGCGGCGCTTCTGTCAGCCAACCCCGAGCCCGACCCGGACAAGACACATGACCGGATCACGCTGCCGGCCGAAGTCCCCTCGTTGCTGGCCCGCCCATCGGGATGCGAGTTCCACACCCGCTGCCCATGGGCGCAATCGCGATGCAGTGTGGATGCGCCGGAGCGGCAGGTTGCAAACGGGCGCGCTGTCGCCTGTCATTTCCCTTTGGAACCCGGCGCCCGCCCGCCAGAACTAGCAGAAAAGGCAGCGTCATGAACGATATCGAGGTCATTGAAACCGTTTGGATTCCAATGCCTGACGGAACCAAGCTTGCTGCCCGGCTCTGGCTGCCCGAAACAGCCAGAACTTCACCGATGCCCTGTATCCTTGAATATATCCCCTACCGGCGTCGGGATCGCACGCGTATGCGCGATGAAAGCATGCACCCGCATTTCGCAGCCGCCGGGTACGCCTCAATCCGCGTCGACATAAGAGGGTATGGCGACAGTGAAGGCGTGTCCGAGGATGAGTATTCCCACCAGGAAATCCAGGACGGCCATGACATTGTCCAATGGATAGCCGATCAGGACTGGTGCGACGGAAATGTCGGCATGTTCGGCAAAAGTTGGGGGGCGTATAACGCGTTCCAAGTTGCGGCGACCCGGCCCCCGGCACTTAAGGCAATCGCTCCGGTGATGGGCACGGATGACCGATGGCGCGAGGATATTCACTTCTACGGCGGCTGTTTGGCCAATGACAATTTCTGGTGGGGCTCAATCATGCAGCTCTACAACGCTATGCCGCCGGACCCCGAAATTGTCGGAGCTGATCGCTGGCTCGACATGTGGCGCGAACGTTTGGAAGGCGCTGAATTCTGGCCCGCCATGTGGCTGGAACACCAAACCCACGACGAAATGTGGCGACGTGGTTCGATCTGCGAGAATTACTCTGACCTACAGGTACCGGTCTACTTCTTTGGCGGCTGGATGGATCTGTATCGGGACACGCCCTTCCGCATTGCAGAACACCTCGGCGGACCAGTCAAAATCCTGATGGGACCTTGGGCGCATCTTTACCCACATGAAGGGGTGCCCGGCCCCAAGGCCGATTTTGTCGGCGAGTTAATCCGTTTCTGGGATCATTGGCTGAAAGGGATCGACACGGGGTTAATGGATGAACCCCCATTGCGGTTTTTCTTGCAGGACAGCGCGGCGCCTTCGGGGACCCATCTGCAACGCACGGGGCGCTGGGTTGAAGAACCGTCTTGGCCGTCGCCCAATATCGCCGAGCAAACGTTCTGGCTGAATGACCAAACTCTGGGCGAAACGGCACAGTCAGGGACTGCGATGTCCATCTGCTCGCCACAGAGCTTCGGTGCCGCTGCGGGCGATATGTGCTCTTTCGCCATTCCCGGCGATATGGCAGAGGATTGCCGGATCGACGCTGGGGGGGCATTACAGTTCAAGGGGTCACCCCTGACCGAACCGCTGGACTTATTGGGTCAGCCCAGCGTTGACCTGACGGTGTCGGCGGATCAGACGCAAGCCTATGTCGCCGTGCTGCTGGTGGATGAGGCCCCGGACGGCGCGCAAACGCTGATCGCGCGGGGATTTTGCAATCTCAACCACCGCGACAGCGACACCCAACCTACGCCGATCACGCCCGGCGAAGACATGACCGTTACGGTTCCCTTGTACGGAACCGGCTATCATGTTCCCGAAGGCCACCGCATCACATTGCAAATCGCCTCAGCCTATTGGCCTGTTCTGTGGCCTGCGCCACAGCCGGTGACACTCATGATCAAGTCCGGCATGTCCCGGCTGACCCTGCCGATCAGAGTCCAGCCTGACGGCAGCGCCGAGCCGCGTCCGCTGCCGGAACCGGAGCCCCCAAACGCGGCCCCGCGAAAAACCCATGTTCGCAATGGCTCAATGGAACGCTCGGTCCACACTGATCTGACGAATGGCGAAGTGACCCACCGGTTCTTTCTGGATGGCGGTGTATTTGGTCCGGTCGGAGATTTCCGTCTTGACGACATCGGAACGGTGCTCAGCGATGTGTCCGACCGGCGCTACACGATCCACCCCGGCGATCCCTTGTCTGCCGCCGCCACAATGGAGCAAACAGCCGGTTTCGATCGGGACGGCTGGTCCGCGAAAATCTGGACCTATTCCGAGCAACGGGCAACGGCAACCGAGTTTCACCTGACCTCACGCCTAAAAGCCTGGTCAGGTGGTGAACTCATTTTCGAAGAAGAAAAGACGCACACCATTCCCCGCAACGGAATGTAGCGCATCCTTGCGGCCACAGGAGCCTTCCAATGTCAGTCTTCCCCGAATTTGGTCCAAAATCAGAAACACATCAATTGACCATGGGCGGCGTCACCATGCGAGTCGTCGTTGAAGGCGAAGGGCCTCCGGTCGTGTTCGTCCCCGGCGGAGATCAGACGGCTGAGGCTTATTCCGAACAATTCTCGTGCCTGTCAGATCACTTTAAATGCATCACTTATGATCCACGCGGCGCGGGTGACACGCAATCGCCCCCTCCGCCCTGGTCGATGCAGGATTACGCGACCGATTGCGCTGCGGTGATTGATGCATTCGCTGGTGGTCAGGCCGCTGTCTGCGGGTTGTCACTGGGCGGGCTGGTCACGCAGCAAACCGCAATCGACTTCCCGGAAAAGGTGCGGCTGGCAATTCCGATGGGCACCTCGGCCTATATCGACGGGTTCACTCGCGACTGGATGCAGGCCGAGATCGACCTGCGCAAGGACGGCATCACTCTGCCTGATTATTTCCTGGCCCCGCACTATGCCGTTTACGCCTTTCCGGCCAAAGCGCTGCACGAGCCTGAGCTTTGGGAGCAGCTCAAAGCCTCCTACACCGAGCGTTTTCGGAATCGCGACCCGCAGGCAACAATTGATCAGTGGGAAGCCTGTCTGAAATTCGACTGTCGTGAAGGGTTGAAAACCTGCCCGGTCCCGATGCATGTCATCGCCTTTTCCGAGGATGTTCAAACCGCTCCGGTCATGTGCAAGGTGGTTTCTGATCTTGCGCCGAACGGCGTGTTCCATGAAATTCCTGGCTTGGGTCATGTTTCGATGACCCGCCACAAACCAGAAATCGTGGCGGCAAAACTGCGTGAGATTTTGACCGCCGAATTGGTGCAGCAATAAGCGGCTGAAGAGTCAGATGAGAATTGCTATCGCAGGATTTCAACACGAAACCAATACCTTCGTCGCCACTCCAACGAAGCTGAGCGATTTTGAGCAGTCAGACAGCTGGCCGGAAATGCTTTGGGGTCAAGACGTTCTGAACATAACCCAAGGTATGAACCTGCCCATAGCCGGTTTCGCAAAAACTGCCTTGGCGGATGGGGTCGAATTACAACCTATCCTGTGGTGCGCTGCTGAACCGTGTGGCAAGGTTGCGGATCACGCCTTTGATACCATTGCCGGACATATTACCAATGCGCTTGCGAACATGACGCAGCTTGATGGGGTCTACCTGGACCTGCATGGGGCCATGGTCACAGAGTCTTTGGATGATGGGGAGGGAGAGCTGTTGTCGCGGATCAGACAGGTCGTCGGTCCGGACCTGCCGCTTGTTGCAAGCCTCGATATGCATGCCAATATCTCGAGGCAAATGGTGGATCTGTCGGACGCGATGACCATTTTCCGCACCTATCCGCATCTCGACATGGCAGAAACAGGCGCGCGGGCCTTTCGAATGATGCGCGACATCTGCACAAATGGCCCGCCCGCAAAAGCGTGGCGTCAAGGGGAGTATCTGATCCCGCTGCACAGCCAGTATACTGAAGTCGCCCCCGCCAAAACGCTTTACGCCGCGTTGGATGTCTTCGACGGGCCAAACGCGCGCCTGGTTGAACTCGCCGTTGGGTTTACTGCAGCGGATACGGCCGATTGTGGACCATCTGTCCTGGCTTACGGCGTGTCACAATCCGATGCCGATGCAATGGCCGCGCAGATATTCGAAAAGCTTCAAGCGGCGGAAACGCAGTTCGATACGTCTCTGCTTTGTCCGAAAGATGCTGTTGAAACTGCACGGCATGCAAATGGCAAAGGGCCTGTAGTAATCGCTGATGTGCAGGACAATCCGGGGGCTGGAGCGTCGGCCGACACGACAGGATTGCTACGTGAGTTGATGCAACAAAACGCCCCCTCGGCCATTCTCGGGTTGCTGAACGACCCGCAACTGGCGGCAAAGGCCCACGAATTGGGCGAAGGCGCGGAACTCGAGGCCGAGATTGGTGGTCGAGGTCCCGGCGACGTTCCTTTCGCCTCAAAGGTGCGCGTGCATCACTTAAGCGATGGCCGATGTCGTTATTCGGGCGAAATGTATGGCGGCGGCGTTGCTACGATGGGTCCGTCGGCCGCCTTACAGCTGATTGGAACGCAAATCCATGTCCTTGTCACCAGCATTCGAAATCAGTGTCTGGATCTGGCGCAAATACGTTTGTTCAACCTGGAACCGGCAGACGCTCGGATACTATGTGTCAAAAGCACAACCCACTTCCGAGCCGACTTTGAACCCATCGCGCAAAAAGTCTTGAAATGTGCCGTACGGGGGCAGTTTCCGTGTCAGCTCAAGGATGTCAGGTATACCAAGCTGCGACCGGGCGTACGCATAATATGAGGGTACCGAAGCACCTCAGCGTCGTCTCCGCAACAGTACGAAACGGATCTGTTGCAAAGGGATCTGTTGCAAGTTTTTGGCTGTTGACGAGGTCAGATGCTGCGGGTGAATGGCTTTCGGCAAAATTAGTCGAAAGTCAGTTCATGATTTCCTTCAAAGGCGCGCAATATCCGAAGGATGTGATCCTGTTCGCGGTGTTTTTCTATGTCCGATACGGTGTGTCTTACCGGGATCTGGAAGAAATCATGACCGAGCGCGGTGTTTCAGTGGATCACACCACGCTAAACCGATGGGTAACACGGTATTCTGGTGCAATCGCTGAGGTAGCACGTCGCCGCAAAGGGCCGTGTGATCGTTCGTGGAGAATGGACGAAACTTACATCAAAGTTAAAGGTGCGTGGGTTTACCTCTATCGAGCTGTCGACAAACACGGGAAAACACTTGATTTCATGCTTTCCCCGCGCCGAAACAAACCAGCCGCCACCAAGTTCTTCGCCAAGATGTTGGAGATCAATGGATTGCCGAGAAAGATTGTGATCGACAAGAGCGGTGCCAACACCGCAGGCGTTAAGGCCATCAACAAAATGCTCAAAGGCTTTGGTTGCCCGATCCCAAATGAGATGGTGAGGCGGAAATACTTGAACAATATCGTGGAACAGGACCACCGTTTCATCAAGAGACGCACGCGGCCAATGCTGGGGTTCAAGGCCTTTGCTTCAGCAGCGGCAACGCTCGACGGAATCGAAGTGTCGCACATGATCCGCAAGGGGCAACTCACGCCCGGACTCTGCCCATTTCAGCAGTTCGCTGAGCTCGCCACCTGACTTACAAGCGATTTCTGAAACAACTCAACGCGCTCAAATCTTTGCAACAAAACCCATCAAACTGCGCCCATTGGCATTCCCGGTTCTCCTGCAAGAGAAGCCTGAACTCAAGGAATTTGAGATTTCCCGGAATGATCTAAGAGAATATGCCAGTGATAAGGTCGATCGCAAGGGGAGAAAGACCGAAATATTGTTTTCCAAGCGCATAGAGACTACCTGCAAGATGTAGTCCAACAGACAAATGATGCGGTCGAAAAGCTTTTTAACAACAATGACTTGGTGAATGAAACCAAGAATCTTTATTTTGAGCAGTAGTGCTTGATAGATCGAAGTCTTGATAAACTAGACGACGCGAACGGCCCAGAGCCGACATCCAACCCGCCATATTGATGCTGCGGTTGCAGCCCGCTTTGCAGACTTTCGCGGCGTCTATGCGGCGGTACCGAAAGCAATCGATCAAATCGTAAGACTTTAGTGCTTGAAGTAAGACTAACCATAAGCACCCAACCTGGAAGCGCTGAAACTCGTGTCGATCTTAATGAAGGTGATCCGTTTGACAGGCCCAACAATCCATTGATTATGTGCGCATGACCAAAGCTCAACGACCGCCAAAGCCAAAACCCGTGCCGTACACCCCGGAGCCGGACCGCTACGAGCGGATGGTGTATCGGCGATGTGGGCGGTCCGGTATAAAACTCCCTGTTGTCAGCTTGGGGCTGTGGCACAATTTCGGCGAAGACTCACCGCACGAAAACAAGCGCGCCATGTGTCGTGCAGCGTTCGACCATGGGATCACTCACTTTGATCTGGCGAACAACTACGGCCCACCACCCGGTTCAGCCGAAGAGGCATTTGGCGAGATCCTCAAAACGGATTTCGCGGGTTACAGGGATGAGCTGATCATTTCCTCCAAAGCAGGCTACGACATGTGGCCGGGACCTTACGGAGAATGGGGGTCGCGCAAGTACATGATTGCGTCCTGTGACCAATCACTCGCGCGCATGGGGCTTGATTATGTCGACATCTTTTATTCCCACCGCTTTGACCCCGACACCCCGCTCGAAGAGACAATGGGTGCCTTGGATCATATCGTACGGTCGGGTCGCGCGCTCTACGCAGGTATCTCGAGCTACAACTCCCAACGCACGCGCGAGGCGGTGAAGATTCTCAACGATCTTGGGACACCTTGTCTGATTCACCAGCCTTCTTACAATCTGCTCAACCGTTGGGTGGAGCGGGACGGTTTGCTCGATACCCTTGACGATCTTGAGGTAGGATCGATTGCCTTCACGCCCCTGGCACAAGGCATTCTTACGTCGAAATACCTGCGCGATATTCCGGATGGCAGCCGTGCCACACAAGGAAAGTCGCTGTTCGATGGCATGATTAACGAGCGATCTCTGGCAAGTGTCCGTGCTCTGAACGATATGGCCGAAGCTCGTGGTCAGACTCTGGCGCAAATGGCTCTGGCCTGGGTGCTCAGAGGTGGGCGCGTGACCACCGCACTTATCGGCGCGTCGCGGCCGGAACAGATCGTCGACTGCGCAGGCGTTGTTGATAATCTCGACTTCAGTTCTGACGAGTTGAAAAAGATCGATGAAATCAGTTCGGAAGAAGATATCAATTTATGGGCAAGGTCGTCAGAAACAGAATGACCAATCTTATTATTGCTAAAACCCGAGAACATTTGGAACTTGAGGTCATTGTCGGCTGCAGCTTCTGCAGCTCGGCTAAATAACTATCAAGACTAACCGGCCCAAAACCGCCGTATCGCTTTGTTACCCACAGCTGCGGATGCAGCCCGCTTAGCAGACATTCGCCGTTCGAACTGGTCTGGGCCGAGGTGTAATTTGGCTGTGTGACGTGATCTTAAGGCCAATTGTCTCCCGCATGATCAGTTTTACGACTGTATTCCCGATTTCCTCACGGATGGGGGCGGCTTCGATTATCTCTTCCTCATGCCAAGCAACATTCAGTTGCGAGGCAGAAAATGGATCAAAGAAAAGGAAAGAGAAATGGCAAATCCACGCCCTACGAACGGCCCATCAACCACCGGAAACAAATCTGGTTCTGGCCGCGGAAACAATCCGCCTAAGGGGAAATAAGTAGCCTCTAGCCAGCCGCGCGCAGCACGCACAAAGGCTTCAGAAAAAGGCTCGGCCACGACAGTTACTGAAAGAAATGATTGGGATGGTGGTTGCGCCGCCATCCCCTTATCGAGGTGCAAAGTGTATTATTCAAAAGACAAGGAGTTGAACAAGGTGATTGCAAAAGAAGTGAAGTCCGGGGCGCGTTATGTCTCTGGAAAAAAACACTCAAAGCTATTCCTGGCTGGTGGTGGATTGCTGGTTTTCTCACGAACACCGAGTGATCGACGGGCGTTTCGGAACGTGAAGGCAGAGCTGTCCAGGCTGCACCGCCAACAGGCTGAGGTGTGACCATGCTCGACACTCTGCCGAAAGCTCAACTTCCAACTTCACATTCCGCACTCCTTTATGCTGTGTCACTATTCGGCTCACCGAAATGGCAGCACGCCGAACGCCGCCGTTATGCAAATTCGGAGATGCGATTGGAGGGAGGGGCTGACCGAACGCTCGAGTTGCTTGATCTGCTAAGGCAGGCGTTGGGTCTGGAGCAATCATCAACCCTATGGGGCGATGTTGTTGAGCAAGCTTTGAGACTTGGGCTTTCACTGGATGCGTTAGAGCTCCACACGCGGACATATTCGGTAAATCCGCAGCAGGCACTTTGGGTGCTTCTTGCGTTCGACGTTATGCCTGCCCTTGGCAGAACGTGGGGCTTCTGGTGTCAGGATGAAGCGTTTTTTCCTCGCATGCCTGAAGAAGATCTTTGGTTTTTGCCCCATCAAGACACTGCGAACTCAAATCGTTTGATCCTGCCGGTCGAAGCAATTCTGAGTTGGTGGCTGAAGCAGGTGGAAGGACCTCTCGATCGGCTTTGGGGAGAGTACGATGAAGAAAGGAGACGGACCCTTGACAACTGGAAGTCAGGCCGAACGACGCCAGCGATTTCCAGGATCATGGAGTGGTTTAGTGACGATCATAAGTTTTCATATAAGAGTTCAGACGAAGCTCATCTGTCGACACCGCAGCTTCGCTCGTTGTTGCTTTGGGCGCGTGCACTCGAGCAAAGCTACAAGGATCTCGTTGGATTTTTGACGCCAGGTGTTCAGCCGAACGACGCGGATCCTATGCGCAACAAGGCGCTGCAATTGATCGAGCTTTTTAGGTGGAGCCACGAGGCTACTGTCGCGACAGACCCGGCCAACCCGGCATCGGCCGATCAGGCTTTCGCTAAGGCTCTACCATTCTGGATAAAGGAAGGCCCGTTTCGTGTGATTACACCAGACGGGTCCGGAAGGCTACTGGCCACAGAGCAGGTAGCCGATTTCCTGAGTGGAATAATAAGTTCTGTACCGTGCGACGATACGCTCCCCGATGTTTTTGGAGATCTAAAGCTAAGGTCGCCGGCGATAATGACATTCAACGGAAGCTTGGTAGAACAGCGACAAAGGATTCAGGAAGCCATCGATCACTGCATTGAAATCCAGAAAAGCAATGAACCCAATCGCCAATACCGTGTCGCAGCACACTTGGCAAAGCTTCGAAAATTGCCCAGCATTGCCGAGTTTGAACCGGACCTCGCCTATCTTAGCGCCCTTAACGCAATTTCGTCAGGAAATTTTGACGGCGCGTGCGAACACGCTGAAAAGGCTCTCGAACTCTGTCTGGCACGGTCCATCGGTCCACTGAAACTGGATATCGCTAAGCTCAACTTCTCACTCGCGGTTGCTCAGGAAGCGTTCAGCCGTCGCAGTGCGGAACGCAGTTTTCGATTACTTTGCAAGTCAGTTGAGCCTGAAGTAGCTGCTCGCTGGAAGTTCGGTGAAGGCCCGATCGATTACTCTATGCGCTTAGCGGCGGCCGATCACGCGGCTTGGTTCTGGGAGAACATTGTTCGCCCTTATGAAGGGGTGGAAATCGAAGCGCCGCTTCAACAAGAATCTGACATCATTAGGTCATACGCTGGTTTGCTTCTCTCCAGTGCATCAGAGGTCGAGGTGCGCGGGTTCATCAAGCAGTTTCGCGGCAAGCTGAAGAGCAAGCTAAGAGATGTGCGTGGTGACACGTTCTTCACTGTGACATCAAAGATGGTGCCGGATCTTGTGCGTGCAATGAGGCAAATGCCGACCTATTACGGAATCCACAAGGATCCGGTCGAACTTGCTAACTCGATGGCCGAAACGCATTTGAAGCTAGTAAGCTTGCTGCCCACGGATGTTCTGAATGCGCGGGACTATTTGAAACAGACTGCGCTGATGCTGGCGGCCGATCGAAAAGATGTAGACATGGTAAAGGCCCTCATTGACCGCCATGTGGATATCGATGCGCAGGACGTCATTGGTCGGACGGCATTGCATTCAGCAGCCAAGGTCGGAGCTGATCGATGTTTTGAAGTTCTTCTTGCTGCTGGCGCGAACCCAACACTCCAAACTTATAGCGGTAAAACACCTGCCATTTTTGCCGCTGAATTTGGGCGGGCCACGATCTTCGAGATGAGATTGGCATGCACGGCATATCAAACGGATAGAAGCGAGCTTGAGGAAGCGCATAAACTGGCGCAGGACTCTGCAGAGGAATTTAAGGCAAAGCGCAAGGCATATGCCATCCAGGGATATGAAATTGCAGGACGGAAGGGCTTTCAGAGGATTGTTGAGCTCACGTTGAAGGTTCTGGAGGAGTGATTTCTTGGAGTTTGGGTGGCGAGCGCGGCCCTAAACTGCCATTGCCTGACGCTTTTGCTGCCGCACTGCGGCGTCGGATAATCTGCCGTTGACATCTTTTTTCGCCTGATCGCGGTGATTAGGTGAGATGAAACGATACTTGTCACCCGGCAGTCAGGCGGTTAGTTAGAGGGAGATAAAACGTGATTCACTTGGTAGCGCCGTTAGGCGGAAAGGTTATCGGAAAGGCTGCCAGTCACGAATATGCCTGGTGGCTATGCAGTCGTTACGGTCTCGCACCGCTACCGCTCGCGGATGCCAGTGTTGTTGATTTGGTGGATGTCGAGGATAGCACCAAGCTTTGGACAGTTCGGTGCGAGCATGTCGAGTTTCCATTGGATCGAGGCGCATTTGAAAATCGGAAAAGAGATAGTCTGGCCGAATTGGACAACGGTCTACCAGCTTGGCCAGTCGCCGAAGAAAACGGGATAGCTTTCAGCACATTCAAAGCACGCCTCAGGCGCGGCTGGTCAGGGGAGAGGGCTGCGACTGAAGGCACGCGAGACATATCACCCAATCCGGATGACGAATGGGAGATAACGGCGCTTGAGAATGGCGTTTCGGTGCGCGCCTATCGAGCCCGAGTGCAAGCTGGCTGTCCCGAATCCATTGCCGCAACCATGGGCTTGAGCTGGCGCAAGTGGTGACGGCCCACAGCCGACATTCGGTATCTCTCAGATTTCACCTATCGGCTTCCCGAAAGCTGCCGTTCGTTCAAAACGCAGAAATTTCAATGAGCGGATGGCCGTGAGGCAAACAAACCTGCCATCGTTGAGAAGCGCTGTTAAGCAAACTTGATTGCTTTCAGAGGCCCGACTAACGTTTCTGCAACCATGTGTTTTCGCGATTTTTAGACCATGTAAATATAGATGACAGCTGATGTACAAACCGCCCGCCGCATAGCTCAAGATCATTGCGCTGCATGGACAAACCAGGCGCCTGGCGCTGTCGCCGGAAGATATGCTGAACTTGCAATCATGATAATGAACGGTGGCGACCCAATGAGGAGCCGGACGGAGATTGGCGACATGGCGGCGGGATTTATGGCTGACTTCCCTGACCTCGTTCTTAGCCTCGACACGGTTCTCGTCGCCGATCACCACATGGTCTATGCGTGGACTTTCGAAGGCCATCATAAAGAGACTGGTAACCATGTTCGTTTCTCGGGCTGGGAAGAATGGGACTTAGACGACAACCTGAACGTCACCAAATCGCTCGGTTGGTATGATGGTGTGGATTATGAACGTCAAGTTGCGGGAACATGATCATATCCGGCGCCAATTCGCGCCCTGTACGCACAGTCGTATACGGTAAGTCAGACCCAATTTGACTGTAGTCGGTGCTCTTTACTACCTACAGCAAGTGAGAGGGCGTCCATCGGAAAAGGCTTTTCTCATATTCGGTAATTGATTTCGAGAGCCACCGCATGAACAGCTTTGCCGCTGGTCGAACCGGGCCCGGCAACGTGACAAGGTAGTAGCCGATCTGCGGTATTGGATCGTCGAACAGCGCCACGAGTTGTCCCGACTTCAACTCGTCAGAAACAAAAGCCGGTACCGTCGCCCCGATACCATCACCGCGACGGATGCCATCCAGCAGCATATTGCCCGGCACGCGGACAACTCTCCGGTCGGCGTCGGTCGGAATTCCGACTTTTTCTAACCACAGGTCAAACTCGACTGACCCTTGTTCCTGAAGAAGCGTGAAATCAAGCAATTCTGCAGGATTCGTGAGCTCCCGGTTTCCGATTAGTTCGCGGGACGCGACAACCGTCAGACAGCCTGGCAACAGCATCTGCGAGACAAGCCCTTGCCAGCGACCTGTTCCATATCGGATGGCCATATCAATTCCGCCCGGCTTGAGGTCGACAGCTTGGATCGTTGAATCGATCCTCAACTCGATATTGGGGAATTCGTCAATAAACGTCGACAGACGCGGCACAAGGAACGCGCTTGAAAACATCGGAGTCGCGCTGACCACCAACGGTCGAACCGCCTCTGCACTCGACACGCTCTCGGTCACGGAGGCCATTTCCGCGAAGGCTTCAAGCAGGCCAGCCGACAGGAATTCGCCTTGTGATGTCAGAGAAATGCCATGTCGGGTACGAGTGATAAGCCGAGTGTCGAGATGTTGTTCGAGCCCGCGGATTTGCTGGCTGACTGCGGAATGGGTCACGTTCAGAGCCTCTGCCGCCTGGGTCAGATTTCGAAACTCGGCAGCGGCGGCGAAGGCTCTGAGAGATGTCAAAGAGGGAAGTGTGCGCCAATCCATAAGTAAGATCATCTAACAATATAGAAAAAATTACTACTATGCGATCCCCCGATGCCGGCGCATGCTGGTGCAGTAATTCATTGGCGACCACCGGAGGCAAACATCATGAAAATTGCTGTTTTGGGACTGGGCAATATGGGCTCTGCGCTGGCGCATTGCTTGCTCAAGGCAGGCCACGAAGTCGGCGTTTGGAACCGCACATCGGAAAAGGCAGAGGTTTTTGCTGAGGCTGGAGCCACGATCTGCTCTTCACCGAATGATGCTATTGCGGCGTCTGATTTTGTCATAATTTGTATCAAGAGCCACAAGGAAACTGTTGACCTGGTCAACGGGCTGAGCGTCTCGCTAAAGGGTAAGACCATCTGTGACATGAGCACGGGCGATACCTCGGATGCCGATAGACTGGTCGCCATCCTTGAGGGACAGGGGGCAGGCTACATGCTGGGCATGATCAATGCCTACCCTTCCGGCATTGGTGGTGATGAAACCACAATCCTTACGGTGGGCAGTGCCGGAACCTGGGACCGCTATGGCAGTATCATCAGAGAATTGGGTGGAAAGTCCGCCCATGTTGGAGAGAAACCAACGGCACTTGCCGCGCTCTTTGCCGGCCTCTTCACGGTTCGACAGGGGTTCATGTTCGGAATGATCTACGGTGCACTTGTCTGCAAAAAAGCGGGCATCCCGATGCAGGTTTATGCCGACCAACTCCCTGCCTCTATCAAACTGGTCAATGACTACCATGATCTCTTTGCCAGAACTGTTCCGTTTGAAGATTACGACAGTGCGGAAGCCTCCCTGAAGGTTTACGCGATGGCGCAAGAGGATGCGTTGAAGACCTATCTCTCACTTAATGCGCCCGCTGATTTCATCCAGTTGATGCATGACCGCACCAAAACGGCTTGGGACGATGGCCACGGCGACAGACAGCTGACCTCACTGGTCCAGCATATGGCGGATGCCTGACGCAAAAAGGCTCCGGCCCAAACCTGCCATTGGCTATGGATTGATGACGCTGTAGTGCGGCCCGCAGAAGGAGAATTTCGCTGCGGTTGAGAGTTGCCCGGGAAGATGAGGTCGTGCTCACGGAATACACTCTGTCGCCACCCTAAGGTTCACAAGAGACCCGGGACAACATAGGTTTCTGTGAAGACTTGACGTCAATAGGTGTGGATCAGAATGGCGCGACAGTTCCCACTCGAAGGTAACAAGACCTTTCTGGTTTATGCCGGCACTGGCACCGACCTGATATTCAATCATGGCGTTGAGTTACCTTGTTTCGCATCGTTTCCATTGCTGGAAGAACCTGGCACCAGGGCAATACTGGCCGGTCAAATGAAGGCTCTTGTCGATCTCACCCGTGAAATGAGTATCGGATGCATCCTTGACGCGCCCACATGGATGGCGAACGCCGACCGCGCAGCGCCCTTGGGATACGATGCAGACCGCCTCGTTGAGGTAAATAAAGATGCGGTCAGTCTAATGGAGGAGGTACGCCAGGCTGCCGCTCGCGATGATGTACTGGTGTCGGCCTGTATCGGCCCGCGCTATGACCCTTACGCCGTTATCCCTCCGGTGACGGTCGAAGATGCACGCCAATACCACGCCGCTCAAATGCACAGCCTGAAAGACACAAGCGTCGACCTGGTCACCGCTTATACGTTCAACCGTCTAAGTGAGGCTGCGGGATGCATCCTCGCCGCCGGAGACGCAGATCTGCCGATCATCATGTCTCTGGTTGTCGAAACGGACGGGTGTCTGGCGGACGGGACCAAACTTGTGGACGGAATTGATCAGATCGACGAGGCAACCGGCTCGGCGGCGCTGTTTTTTATGGTCAACTGCGCTCATCCGACCCATTTCGCCGGAGCGCTTGACAACCACCCCCGACTTAAAGGCTTGGTGGCAAACGCTTCGAGTTGCTCGCATGCGGAACTTGACGAAGCAGATGAGCTGGACGAAGGCGATCCAGCTGAACTTGGTAAACAGATTGCCTCGATTGCGAGGCAGAATCCGTCGATCCAAGTATTTGGAGGGTGCTGCGGTACCGACATGCGTCACCTGAAGTCAATGGCCAGCGAATTGGCGTAGCCAACTTAATTCAATCTGAGCGATAGCGCTGATATCTAAGGTGATACCGTGATTTCTTTCCGCCACTTGTTATAAGCGGCCCAGAGCGGACCTTCGCCCCACCTTCCCGTTTCTGCGGTCGCAGCCCGCTTACCGGACATTCGCCGCGGCTGCGAAATCTGAAGTTGGTTTGTTTTTCAGAATCACGTAAGAAAGTCGGCCTAATTTTATTAGTTTGAATTGATTGTCGAATGTGGCTTTAACGCAAAATATTGAACACTCTTATAGTTGAACTCATTTGTTTGGTCAGAACGACGAAGGAGTACATGCGCTAATTACTTTGCAGGACGTATCTCCGGCATTCCGAAACCTGTGTGGCAGAATACTCGAAAAGTAATACGCATCTCCTGGACCCAAGACCCTGGACTGCCCGTCTACCGTGACTTCCAGCCGTCCTTCTATCACAACAGCGCATTCCTCACCTTCGTGAGACAGTTCAGCTCGACCCGAGTCAGCACCTACTTCGTACTCCTCAATCAGCATCTGTAATTTCCTGTCTCGGCGCTCACCTGCAACCAACAAATAGGAAACCCCAGGTGACCCAAGATCGCGCATAGTTCCATGGGGAAAGTAAAAGCTGTCTTCATTTTTGAGTTCGAAACTAAAAAAGAACCCCAGATTGATATCAACGCCCGCCAGAATCTTCTTGAGCAAAGCAACAGAGGGTTGGGTCGATCCGCTTTCGATTTGAGAAATTGTCCCGCTACCAACTCCAGCACGCTTGGCCATCTCACGCTGGCTGAGACCCTTTGAGGTACGAATCAGTTTTAGGCGACGAGCCGTTTCCAAATCTGATGACAAAACCGTTACCTCAGTGATTTCTCGCTTTTGATCGAAAGCACTTTATGTGAGCACGGTCTGTTTTTCAACAACTTACAGATTCCCACAAAGCCGGGTGTGCGGAATGCCTGAACTCTGCAAGAATTTGTCATCAAATGAAAATCTGCTTCGCGAGGAATGGACGTGCTCGATCAACCCAACACAATGTCATCGTTCTGGATGCCGTTTTCGGCCAATCGTGATTTCCTTCGCGAGCCCCGAATGATCCAAGCGGCCGACGGGATGTATTACACCAGTTCTGATGGCCGAAAGGTCATGGATGGTACCGCCGGACTGTGGTGCGTCAACGCAGGTCATCGTGATCCGCTGATCGTCGAAGCGGTACAGAGGCAGGTGCACGAGTTGGACTATGCGCCGAATTTCCAGTTCTCCCACCCTCAGGCGTTTGAGTTGTCGGCAAAGCTGACCGCGATGATGCCTGAGGGAATGAATCACGCCTTTTTCACCAACTCTGGCTCCGAGTCCGTTGATACAGCGCTCAAGATTGCGCTGCATTATCACCGGATGCGCGGTGACGGGGCCCGCACCCGTTTGATCGGGCGAGAGCGCGGCTACCACGGCACCGGCTTCGGCGGAATCTCGGTCGGCGGCATTGTTAAGAATCGTATGCATTTTGGCACGCTTCTCGCCGGTGTCGATCACCTGCGCCATACCCATGATCTGGAGAAAAACGCATTCTCACGTGGATGCCCGCAACACGGCGCTGAACTTGCGGACGATCTGGAACGGTTGGTCGCGCTTCACGATGCGTCGACCGTTGCAGCCGTGATCGTTGAGCCTATGGCCGGGTCCACCGGTGTGCTTCTGCCGCCGAAAGGATACCTAAAGCGGTTACGGGAAATCTGTGACCGACATGGTATCCTGTTGATCTTCGATGAGGTCATCACTGCATTCGGTCGTCTTGGAGCCGCCACCGCATCGGAGTATTTCGATGTTAAACCCGACATTATCACGACGGCAAAAGGTCTGACCAACGGCGTCATTCCCATGGGCGCGGTCATCGTCTCCGACGCAATCTACAACTCGGCGATGGAAAACGCCGATGCGCCGATTGAGCTGTTCCATGGCTATACCTACTCGGCCAACCCGATGTCTTGCGCTGCAGCTCTGGCGACACTGGAAAGCTACAAGCGGAACGATCTGTTCCGCCGCGCTGCATTGCTGTCGGGGCCTTGGGAGGATCAACTTCACAGCCTAAAAAGCCTGCCGAATGTCATTGATATTCGCAATCTGGGACTGGTGGGCGCGGTCGAGCTGGCACCACGAGAGGGCGCACCGGGTGCACGAGGCTATGATGCGATGAAACGGGCCTGGGACGCGGGAATAATGATCCGTGTCACAGGTGACATCATCGCCTTGTCGCCACCACTAATCATCTCGGAGCCCGAAATAACGACACTTTGTCAAACACTTGGAGAGGTATTGGCTGACTTGCCATAACCCCTGACTTCTAACCCCAAAAAGGACTGACATCATGAAAGATGCATCCCCGATCGCTTTGATCGGCCACTACATTAATGGCCAAATCACTGCTCCTTCCGGTGAGAATACTCAGCCGGTTTTCAATCCCGCAACCGGAACGCAAACCGGTGAGGTGTCGCTGGCGACTGTACAGACCGTCGACGACGCAGTGGCTGCAGCAAAAGCCGTGTTCCCGAAGTGGTCGAACACGCCTCCGATCCGCCGTGCCCGCCTGATGAACAACTTTCTAGCGTTGGTACGCGAGCACAAAGACGAACTGGCGCGCGCCATCACGGTTGAGCATGGCAAGGTGTTCACCGACGCCCAAGGCGAAGTTGAGCGTGGTATTGATATCATCGAGTTTGCCTGCGGCATTCCGCAACTCCTCAAGGGCGATTACACGGAGCAGGTCTCCACTGGCATGGACAACTGGACAACGCGTCAGGCGTTGGGCGTTGTGGCTGGGATCACTCCCTTCAACTTCCCGGTCATGGTGCCGATGTGGATGTTCCCGATCGCCATCGCCGCAGGCAATACCTTTATCCTGAAGCCGTCTCCGACCGATCCGTCGGCCTCTCTGCTGTACGCGGATCTGATGCAGAAAGCCGGTTTCCCCGACGGAGTGTTCAACGTGGTTCAGGGTGACAAGGTTGCCGTGGATGCGTTGCTGGAGAACGACGACGTCAAAGCCGTGTCCTTCGTCGGCTCGACGCCAATTGCGAACTACATCTACGAGGTCGGTGCGCGCCACGGCAAGCGCGTTCAGGCTCTGGGCGGCGCGAAGAACCATATGCTGGTGATGCCGGATGCCGACATGAACAAAGCCGCCGACGCCCTGATCGGCGCGGCCTATGGTTCGGCCGGAGAGCGTTGCATGGCCATCTCGGTTGCCCTGCTGGTTGGCGATGCCGCCGACAAGCTGATGCCTGTCCTGAAAGAACGCGCCGAAACCTTGAAGGTCAAGAACGGTCTTGAGTTGGACGCCGAGATGGGCCCGATTGTCACCGCTGCCGCGCGGGATCGGATCAAAGGGTACATCGACTCTGGTGTCGAAGAAGGTGCGGATCTGCTGGTCGATGGCCGCGACTACGCTGTCGAAGGGCACGAGGAAGGCTATTTCCTTGGCGGCACCCTGTTCGACAACGTCACCCCCGACATGAAGATCTACAAGGAAGAGATCTTCGGCCCGGTTCTGTCTTGCGTCCGCGTCTCAAGTTTCGCGGAAGGCCTGCAACTGATCAACGACCACGAGTTTGGTAACGGCGTGTCACTGTTCACCCGTGACGGCAACGTTGCGCGTGAGTTCGGCAAACAGGTTCAGGTGGGCATGGTCGGCGTCAACGTCCCGATCCCGGTTCCGATGGCATGGCACGGCTTTGGCGGCTGGAAGAAGAGCCTTTTCGGCGACATGCACGCCTATGGCGAAGAGGGCGTTCGTTTCTACACCAAGCAGAAATCCATCATGCAGCGCTGGCCCGAAAGCATCTCGGAAGGTGCCGAATTCGTCATGCCGACGGCAAAATGATCATCCGATCCAAGGAGTGAAGAACATGTTCATTGGTGTTCCCAAGGAAATCAAGAACCATGAGTACCGGGTCGGCCTGACCCCCGAAAGCGTCGCGGAACTGGTTTCACATGGCCACAACGTCATCGTAGAGACCAATGCCGGGTCGGGCATTGGTGCAGATGACGACGCCTATCGTGCCGCCGGGGCCGAAATTGCCGCAACTGCGGCCGATATTTTCGCCAATGCAGAGATGATCGTGAAGGTGAAGGAGCCTCAGGCCGTGGAACGCGCCATGCTGCGTGAAGGTCAGATCCTTTATACCTATCTGCATCTGGCCCCCGACCCGGAGCAGACCAAAGATCTGGTCAATTCTGGTGCGGTCTGCATCGCTTATGAAACCGTCACCGACGACAATGGCGGGCTGCCATTGCTGAAACCGATGAGCCAGGTTGCCGGTCGCATGTCGATTCAGGCCGGTGCCAGCGCGTTGGAAAAGGCAAAGGGCGGTCTGGGTGTCTTGCTAGGTGGGGTGCCCGGCGTGAAGCCCGGCAAAGTTGTGGTCATCGGTGGTGGCGTCGTTGGCTTCAACGCAGCGCAAATGGCCGTCGGCCTGCACGCGGACGTGACCATTCTGGACCGCAATCCGGCAGTTCTGGAGAAGCTGGAGAACCATTTCGAGGCGTCGGCCAAAGTTGTCTATTCGACCAAGGCTGCGCTGGGAGAAGAAGTCACCAACGCCGATCTGGTTCTCGGTGCGGTTCTGATCCCGGGCGCTGCTGCGCCCAAGCTGGTCACACGTGAGTTGATTTCGAAAATGAAACCCGGTGCGGTCGTCGTGGACGTGGCGATCGACCAGGGCGGCTGCTTTGAAACGTCCAAAGCTACCACTCACGCAGAGCCCACCTATGTTGTCGACGACGTTGTTCATTATTGTGTCGCCAACATGCCGGGCGCAGTCGCCCGAACGTCAACCTACGCGCTCAACAACGTCACGCTGCCGCACGCTCTGGCTATTGCCAACAATGGTTGGAAGCAGGCGCTTGCGGACAACCGTCATCTTATGAACGGCCTGAACGTGGCCCACGGCAAGGTGACGTACAAGGCTGTGGCCGATGATCTCGGATACGAGTTCGTCGCCCCGGAACTTTGCTGAATTGAAGCAAAGAATTGTCCCGTCGCGCGCAATGCGGCGGGACGCACACCACTGAGGAGGAAACCTTAATGATTACGAAGATTAACCGCCGCGCCCTCGGCGCGATGGGTGGCGCTGTTTTGCTTGCTGCAACCACACTCTCAACAGCAGCCGCAGCGGAAGACATTACACTGCGCTTTGCAGGCGTGTTCCCGATTGACCATCAGGGCACGAAAATGATGGAGCAGGTCGCAGCGGATGTCGCGGCAGCAGACGTTGGCCTGAAGATCGAAGTCTTTCCGGCAAACCAACTGGGTTCGGGTGAGGCGCTGTTCGAAGATGTTGCACGCGGCAATATCGACCTGGCATCGGCGTTCATCTATGCCGATACCGATCCACGCCTGGAATTCCTGTCAATGCCGTTCCTGCTGGGCGGCTGGGATGACATGGAAAGCACGCTTCTCAACATGGATTCCGAGTTTAACACCATCCTGCAAGAGATCACCGACGAATACGGTGTGCGGGTAATGGCGCAGAACCCCGAAGGGTTCATCGGCATCGTTTCGTCGCAAGAACCTGAAAACTGGAACACCTTTGACGACAAGGGCATGAACATTCGCGTCTGGTCGTCCAGCGTCGTGAAATCAATGGTTGAAGAACTAGGGTATCAAGCGACAACCATGGCATGGGGCGACATTTTCCCCGCACTTCAGGCCGGCATTGTCGATGGAGCAATCTGCTGCACCAAGACCGCGACCTATTCCATCTTCGCCAAATCAGATGTTGGCACCCACTTTGTCGAGTACAACTCAATCTCAGAACTGACGACTTTCTACGCGTCGCAGCGGACACTCGACAAGCTGAACGACGAACAGCGCGCCGCGCTTCAGGCCGCGATGACAAAGGCGTCCGAAGACTTCTTTGCCTACAATCGTGAAAATGACGAAGTGTTCGGCCAGAAATTGCTCGACAAAGGCTATACCATCCTGCGCCTGAGCGACGAAGAACAAGCTGCGATGGCCGCTCATGTCCAGGAAACGGTCTGGCCCGCGATGGCACAAAACGTCGGTCAGGACATCATCGACCGCCTGCTGGCAGCAAAAGAACAGCAATAAACACTGAGATGAAGGGCCAGCTAATCAGTTGGCCTTTTTTTCGTCTCTAGCTCAACAAAGGGAGGGAGAAAGATGTCTAGCACTGAAGCAGAGCGTCCGTTGGTCGTCGAAAGCGCGGAAAAGAAGAGCTCGCAAAAAATCACCGATGAGCTGCCAGTTGTTATTGGGTATCCGCTGAAAGCAGTGGCTTTTGCCATGAGGCAGATCGTTATGTTTGCCGGTTTCCTGATGGCGTTCACATTTGGGGCAGTTGTTGTCATCCGGTATGGATTTGGCGGTGATCTGTTTGCCTACGAAGAATGGCTTTTGGGCATTAGCATCATCGGCTTTTTTGCAGGTGCTGTTCTGGCCTCTGCCCGCAACCTGCACATCAACGCGGACATTCTTGGCATTGTGATCCAAAACCCTCGGTTGATTTGGTGGCGCGGCTTTGTCGTGCTGACCGTCGAGATCCTGGTGATCCTATTCCTCATGTACGCCTGTTATGTCTCGCTGCTTGATGACTTCTCATTCCCCCGGCTGCGCGCAACCCCGGTGCTGCGCATTCCGTTTGTCACCTGGCGGATTGCGATCATGATTGCCTTTGGCTTCATGGCAATGTTCACGGCGGCATATTTGTACGTGCATATCCGCAAGGGACTTGGTCTTCCCTTGAGATCAGAAATGCAAAAAGGAGAAACCCAATGATCATCGGAGGAAGTCTCCTTATTGTCTGCTTTATGCTGCTGTTGGGCGTTAGCGTATATGTGGCATTCGGATCGGTTTTGATCTTCATCGCAATTGTCGGAGATCAATCCATCACCGGCTATCTGCCGACCGGCTCTACGGGCATCCGTTCACTGGTGCTTTTGGCGATCCCGCTCTTCATGATCGCCGGAGGCATCATGGAAAAAGGTAAAATTGCCGCCCCTCTTGTCTCGTTGGCTGAAATGTTCATTGGCCATATCAAAGGTGGATTGAGCGCGGCGGGAGTACTGGCCTGCGGTGTGTTCGGCTCCATCTCCGGCAGTGCGAACGCAACGCTGACCTGTATTGGCGGCATCATGATGCCCCATCTGAAAAAGGCCAACTATCCGGGTGGGCAATCTGCGGCTTTGATCGTCGCGGCCAGCCCCTTGGGTCTGTTGATCCCACCGAGTTCGTCGCACATCCTTTATGGTTGGGTTGCACAGCAGCATGTACTAAAGTGCTTCTTGTCCACCGTCATTCCGGCGATCATCCTGATCACCCTTTTGATCGTCGTAAATCAGTTCCTGCTTCGGAAGTATGACGACATAAACCTGACGGAACGTCCTAAACCATTTCTGCCGACATTCGGAGTACAGGCGCGCCTGGCCGGGCCTGCGCTTATGATGCCACTGATCATTCTGGGCGGAATCTATGGCGGCATAATGACGCCAACCGAGGCTGCGGGTATCGCAGTGGTCTACTCGATCCCGATCGCGATCTACTTCTACCGTGGACTGACCTGGAAAACACTGGCTCAGACAATCCAGAATTCCGGTGTTACGATTGGCGTGGTCATGGTCATGATCTTCATGGTTCTGATCGTGTCAGACAACCTGATCTCACAGGGTGCACCTCAGTTGGCCAAAGATCTGGTTTATTCCGTTTCGGACAATCCAGTTGTGATCCTTCTGATGATCAACGTCGTGATGATCCTGATCGGAATGCTCATGGATGATATCTCCGGTCTGCTTTTGGCAACACCAATCCTACTGCCCATCGCGCAGAGCACCGGCATGGATCCTATCCATTTCGCGGCCGTGATTGGCGTAAACTTAGGTATGGCGAACATCACCCCTCCGACTGCACCTCTGCTCTATCTTGGTGCGCAGGTCTGTGATGAACCGGTTTCGCGCATGCTGTGGCCGACTTTGATCTTCATAGTCTTTGCCTGGCTCCCAACGCTGATGTTGACAACTTTTGTACCAGAGTTGGCCCTGTTCCTGCCGGACCTCCTGCTCAGCAAATAATGGGCGGAAAGCGCCAACGCACAAGACAAAATGCACGCACCCCATTCCAATGAGTGGGGTGCCAGAGCGCTCTCTCAACGATGACGTGGGAGAGACTAGTTCGCAGCAGAAATCCTAAACCTAAAAATAGAGGTCTGAAATGTACAAAAACATCCTAGTCGCGCTGTCTCTGGAACACGGCATCAGTGAACACGCAATGTCGGCGGCGCATGCTCTAGTATCCGAAGGCGGAAAAATCACTGCCGCGCACATCCATGAGCCCCCAAACAGACAGATAATGTACTATATGGATGAAGGGATCGCAGAAAAATCTCTCCAAAAGGCTAAGGCACGTTTGTCTGAACGCCTGGAAGGTGAGCCCGGGGTTTCATCTGTCCTGATTGAAAGCCAATCGGCAGGTCGGGCAATCACCGAATATGCGAACAAACATGGCATCGACTGTATCGTCCTAGCGTCACATAAACCCGGGATGAAGGAGTTTTTTCTGGGATCAACTGCAGCACTCGTCGTTCGCCACGCTCAATGTTCGGTTCATGTACTCCGCCTGTAGCACGAGCCCACGGGTCGGTACAAAGCTGTAACAGCCTCAGCTCCCGTCGAGTAGAGGCGTTGTTCTATGACTTCCGTCACCCAGTCTTCACCGACCCGCGACGACTGGGTGGACTCTTCACTGCCGCAAGATTGTTTGCAACATGTTCACCAGTCTGGTGCCATCGCCCTATCCAGAACGGCTCTAAGCTGCTAATAACATTAACACGTGCAAGATACTTCCCGGGCAGCTGTCAATTCTGCGTGGTGTACAACCATAACTGCAAGACACCGCGATAGCTGAGCAAAGCAACCAATCGGAGCCACAACATCCGACCCAAAAGCGGAAATGAATAGCCTCTATTCATCGGTTTTGCGAAGATACGGCCATTGAGTTCGATCCAGAAAATTACTTTGAAAAGGAGACGTCGCCATGGGTCTTTTCACCTGGATGAAACACTCAGTTTTAAATGCAGTCACAGCATCATGCATTTTTGCGACGGCCAGCTACGCATGTACAGGCATCACATTGACGGGTGCTGACGGTACCACCATATTCGCACGGACGCTGGAGTGGGGGACCTTTGACCTTGCGCCAGAGATTCTTGTTATTCCTCGCGGCACAAAAATGAACGCGTCCGTTATGCCTGATGGCGCGGCGGGCCATGAATGGTCCACGACCTATGGTGTGGCAGGGATCACGGCACTGGGTAAGCCTCTATTTGGTGACGTCATGAACGAGGAAGGTCTTGTCGTTGGCACGTTTTATTTGCCGGGGTTTACCGAATACCAAATTTATGAGCCGGACTCTGCTTCAGTCTCTCTGGGTTCGTCCGATTTCGCGGGCTTCATCGCGACACAGTATGGCTCAGTGTCTGATGTCAGATCTGCCCTGGAGAGTATACGTGTCGTGCCGGTCGTCGAACCGGCGATAGGAATTCCACCACCGCTCCACTTCATGGTATCGGACCCGAGTGGCGAGGCAATCGTCATTCAGTACATCGGAGGTAAACCTACAATTTTCGAAGCCCCTCTGGGTGTCATAACAAATGCTCCAAATTACGATTGGCACATCACCAATCTCAATAACTACCTCAACCTCTCGGCTGTGGCGCTTCCGCCTGTTGAGGCCGGGGGCCAACAGTTTGCACCTCTTGGCGCCGGGAGCGGTATGCTGGGATTGCCAGGGGACTTTACACCCCCATCCCGGTTTGTCAGGGCAGTGGCGTTCAGTCAGACCGCACGAGAGACCGAAGGTGGTTTTGACACCGTACGGGAGGCTTTTCGCATCCTGGATAATTTCAACATTCCCGTCACAGCGGTGGAGGGTGATGCCGCTACAGAGGAAACCGAAGACCTGATTTATAGCGCGACCCAGTGGACCGCCGCCAGCGACCTCACAAACAAACGCATCTACTATCACACGCAATGGAACCGAAATGTTCGTATGGTAGATGTGGGCGCGATCGACTTCACGGATCCGAGTCTTGCGGTGACCAAGCTTCCTTTGGATACCTCACGCGAACCTTCAGTTGAACTGATTGAACTCACCGAAACTCAGTAAGTCCGGCGTGATTGGTAAAAAAGCCGTTCTTGCAAAGATCGCGATTTCTGAACCTTACGTGCTATTTCGCATCGCGGGAACTCAATGTATCTCCTGCGCTCAAGAGTTAGAGTTCACAGCGAAAGCCTCCTATGCGGGTGCCACCCGGCTGTTGCCTGCACTCGGCGCACTAAACTCTCTACCTTCGCTTAAACTCGGCCCATAGCCGACATCTGCCACCCGTCTCGATGCTGCGGTTGCACCCGCTTTGCCGACATTCGCTGCGACAGCAAAATTTGGGCGAGCCTGAATTCACAGATCGCGGACAAATCCGCCACTCCGTTCGCCGAGGACATGGCGGCAATCAGCAAACCGGACATTCAATCCAAGACTTTGCTATTCCGGCTTTGCGGACAAACGTAACCTTGGCAAATGTCTGCTCTTAAATGAGTTGTTGCTTTCTTAACCTTTGCCCTGTAGGTGAGACGCAACGCCGCGTGTGGATGACCAAATCAGCGGCAAAGTATTCTCGCCCGTGATCCCCAGATCGTTGTCTTGAATAGCTCCCTGAGAGCAACGAAACGACGGCGGCTATTTCATACGAGCTTCCCAGTAGATTAGAGAGACCAAGTGCCGATAGCGGTGAACCGCGTTTATGGCACGAGACCAAACGCTTTTGACGACATTTGACACCCTCGGCCTTGCCGAGCCCATCCTGAAGGCCATCAAGGCTCAAGGATATTCGACCCCCACGCCCATTCAGGCCAAGGTCATTCCGCTGCTGCAATCTAAGCGCGATGTGATCGGCATTGCCCAGACCGGCACAGGAAAAACCGCCTCATTTGTATTGCCCCTGTTGCATCGGATTGAGCGTGAGAGATCAAAACCCGCTCCGAAACAGTGCACGACATTGATCCTGACGCCGACGCGCGAGCTTGCGGCGCAGATCGTGGACAACATCCGCGCTTACAGCAAGTTCAGCCAGATCACAGCGACACTTGTCGTCGGTGGCGTACGCCCCGGCGGGCAGATCAAGGCTCTCAGCGGCGGTGTGGACATTGTGGTGGCAACACCCGGACGCCTGCTCGACCACCTTGGCACAGGCGTTATCAACCTGTCCGCAACCAAAGCCATTGTAGTGGATGAGGCTGATCAGATGCTGGATCTGGGCTTTCTGCCCAGCATTCGCAAGATCATGGCAAAACTGCCCGAGGCTCGCCTGACGGCACTGCTTTCGGCAACAATGCCGGGGCAGATCAGAAAACTCGCTGATGACTTCCTGAACGATCCGGCAGAGGTTCAGGTGGCGACTGTTTCAAAGCCGATTGAACGGATCGCGCAGAGCGTCCGGCATGTGGCCAAGCAGGACAAACGCCGTGTCCTGTCAGACATTCTGTCGGACAAGGACGTGCATCGCGCTGTTGTTTTCACGCGCACCAAACGCGGGGCTGACAACGTCTGCAAGCACCTGATTGCTGCTGGGATCAACTCCGCTGCCATTCACGGAAACAAAAGCCAGCCTCAGCGCGAACGTGCCATGGCAGGTTTCCGGTCAGGCGCAACGACCGTCCTTGTGGCCACCGATATTGCCGCACGTGGAATAGACATCGACGATGTGTCCCATGTGGTGAATTACGAGCTTCCGAATGTGCCGGAATCCTATGTGCACCGCATTGGCCGGACGGCGCGCGCAGGCAGAACCGGCACCGCGATTTCACTGTGTGATCGCGAAGAGATGCCCCTCCTGCGGGATATCGAAAAGCTGATCGGTAACAGGCTGCCAAGCGACACAGGATCGCAAGACGAGCCTGTGAAATGCGGTCGCGATGCCAAGCCGAAAATGCCCTGTGCTGCCAAAATTGAACCGTCGCCAAAATCGCTAGCGGTTCGTCACGTAACGCGTCAGCGGAACGGGCACCAAAAACACAAGATCGACCCCACCCAAGCGCAGGACGGTCTTATGCGAATGCTCTCCAATATTGGTGAGTTCACCCAACCTGCTGCCTGAACGCAGCGCGCAGCTCAGCCAATCCCGGCGGGCACACATGTCATTGAAAGGATAATCTCATGACAACCGGAACAGTAAAATGGTTCAACGAAACTAAAGGCTACGGCTTCATCGAGCTTGATAACGGCAGCGGCGACGCGTTCGTGCACATCAGTGCCGTTCAGCGCTCCGGCCTCGACGGCCTGAAAGAAGGCGCAAAGGTCGGCTTCGATCTGAAGGAAGACCGGATGCGCGGCAAGACCTCCGCCGAAAACCTGCAATTGCAGTAGGCAATTCACAAACGATGCCAGATAGCGGTTGCTATTGCCGCTGTCTGGAAGCACAGCCAAAGACTGGTTGATCGGTTCGGATTGGGATTGAGACACAATATGTAAGCGGTCACCTATTGGTGGCGTATTAATAGCTTCGAGCTTCTGCCAGCCCTTAGCAGAGCTCGGTCCCTGTTAGTTCGTCAACGACCACGTTTCAAAGGTGATGTCACGCTGAATTTTGTCTCTCAATTATTCTCTAAGCCACCTGGTCAAACACCGGTCTCAAAAATGAGATATCTCCGTAGCACAGGCTTCGTGACGACGGTGCGGCCTTGACTCTATGCTGGCTAAGAACCACAAGAGTGTATTGGTAAAAATTACTCGATGCCGCGATGCTGCCGGCTTCGCAAATCCAATGGCCTTCAGACTAACTGTAGCATGTGCCCCAGCATAGGAACGGGTTTCGCTGGGGTCTTCGCTATGAGCTCGTTCCTCGCAAGCATTTGCAACTGTCACCTGACGTGCTCCAGTCATCGCGTGACCCATGAAAGAAGGCGCCGTATGAACAACACATGGCTCTTGAATTGCGTGCTTGATGCCCGATAGATCAGGTCTCAGGCTCAGTTTCGACCATTCATTCATCGTGTTTGCTCGCTGCATACTTTGTTTGATCTCGACACTTTTGGTGTCGCTCTCAGGAACGCAGCTTGCTGCCCAAGTCGCAGGCAATGCCAGTGCAACGGTTTGTGACGAAGGTTTCGAAAACAGAAACGGATCCTGCCAAAGTCCAGACGTACCCCAAAACGCATATTTAACGGGTAGCTCCTATGGCCGCGGGTGGGAATGCAATCACGGTTTTCAGATTGTCGGAGAACTCTGTGAGAAAATAAGAGTTCCTGAAAATGCCTACCTGGCATCAACCGGAGATCAGTGGGCGTGCAATCGGCTGTTCCAGCGTGCCGGAGAAGAGTGTGAAGAAGTGATTTCGCCCCAAAATGGGTACGTCGAAACCCGGTTTGGCGTGCAGGAAATACACTGCAACTGGGGATTTCGTAAGGAGAACCAGGATTGTGTTGCAATAGAAGTCCCAGAAAACGGTCGTCTGAGCGACAGAGGAAGCTCGGATGGTTGGGTATGCCTCAGAGGTTACAGGGCAGCGGATAGCGGCTGTGAGCCCGTGGCAGTTCCACAGCATGCATACCTTGCGCCTGAAACTTATTCCGGATGGAAATGCGAACGTGGTTTTCGCGCAAACCGAGACAGGTGCGTTGCGATCCTTGTCCCTTCAAACGCGCATTTGAATCGAAGAGGTGATGGTTGGGAATGTAATCGGCCGTTCACGAGACAGAACGACAAGTGCACCGAAAATGTGGCGCGACAATAAGTTGGTGGAAACCAAAGCCGCCTGACAAATCCGGAAGGACTACGCCGTGAACCATAACTCGATTGACGAAAACCTGGGTAAAAGTCTCAAAGCCGAAAAGGCGCGTCGCCGGTCCTATGGGATTAAGATATCTATTGCGTCAGCAGTGTGCGTTGCAGCGATAATTGTAGCGGTGTTTCTCTGATGCGTAAAAATGCCCCTCAAGTAACCCTTCCCGGTTCAAAGATGTCAGCTCATGGTTTGGAACAAAGAGCGTTTCAGGACCGCAGTGTTCGTAAGTCGCGGAACGCTGACGTATCAGGAGTGATTGAGGAAGAATTTGGAAAGTACTTGATTAAGGCTGGCGTTCTGAGCGGCAATAGTGTTGCACGGGCATTTCCCAAGCCGCCGGCTAAAACGCAGGCAATGATTGCCGATGCAGTTGGAGAAACACCAGTATTGGCCATTGAAGCCTTAAAAGAAATTCTCGAAGAACGAGACAGGAAGCGTAGCGGTCAACGCCGTTTGGAAGGAAACTCCGGCACCCTAGTTCCCAGTGAAAGAGAATATGCCGAGGCATTGCGCCAGATCAGGCTCACCCCCGCGCAGGTCACATTGCTCAAAGCACTCACAATCGCAGGCAAGGAAGGTCTGACTATTGGTCACTTGTCTCAGGCAGCTGGTTACAAATCGCGCGAGGCCTCCATCAAGGTTTTCAAGAAAATCGGACTATTGATCGCAGAATATCTGGAACTGGACCTACCCGAAGCCGGATCGGTGCAGAATGATGGCGCCGCTCAGGTCCTGGCATTTTCTCACATCGAAAGTGACGATGAGCCAGCAACTTGGATTATGCATCAGGAACTGCGCGACGCTGTTCGTTCGGTTCTATGACGTACGTTCCAGCCCCCGCTTTTGAAGCGAGCTCTGAACCGGAACAAATGCACGAAAGGTTGCTCACGTAGCTAATGTTGGAGAAAAGACCATATCCGCTCGACCTGATCTATGTTCCTGTGAAACGGGCGAAAACGCTTGATCAACAAAAAGTTCTGACGCTGGCCGAAGATATCCTGAAGAACGGCCAGAAGACCCCGATCCAGATACGCTCGGACAATAAGAGGTTCGTGCTGATTGAAGGCCTTCACCGATTAGAGGCCATTCGCGCCTTGGGCGGCGAAACGGTCGAAGCCTATCTGGTACGCGCCAGGCTACACTAGATACCTTTTGGAATTGGCGTTCGACAAAGCCTCGGAAAATGTCAGCAGACGTTGACTTCTTTCATCCCAAAGATGCAATCGTGCACAATGAAAGCTCTCATATAGAGTAATACGCTGGCAATTTTCCAACTCCGAATGGTCACGCAAAACTTCGTTTAGCCGGTAAAACGGTATGCGGCTGGCAAGGTGGTGAACATGGTGTACGCCGATGTTAGCAGAGAACCACCGCAGGATGCCTGGTAGGGCATAGTGAGAACTCCCATAGAATGCGGCGTTCTGAAGGTTCCACCCCTCTTCCCGTTCCCAGGTCGTGTGTTCAAACTGGTGTTGAATATAGAAAAGCCAAATACCAATCGAGGCGGCGACGATCATGGTTGGCAGGAATACATAAACCAGAACATCCAGGCCTCCGGTCCAAAAAATCAGGGCCAGGACCACCGCAATCGCGGCGTTTGTTCCCATAGCACTTGCCCAATACAGCCAGCCTGACCGCATGAAACCAAAGGGTAAGCGATTTTGCAGAAAGAACGTGTAGACAGGCACGATACAGAACAGGAAGAAGGGGTTCCGGATTAACCTGTAAGCGGCACGCCCGACCCACTTTCGCTTCAGATATTCCTCTACAGTTAATGTAGGGATATCGCCCATCCCGCGCCGATCAAGGTTGCCGGTTGAGGCGTGGTGAATCGCGTGGCTTTGCCGCCAGATGTCAAAAGGTGTGAGGGCGAGAACACCCAAGACCCGGCCTGTCCAATTGCAAACGGTACGGTTTTTAAAAAATGATCCGTGACCACAATTATGCATGATGATGAAGAGACGCACCAGAAATGCAGCGTTAAGGATTGCCAGTGGAATAGCGACCCAGACACCAAGGGAAAGCGCAAACCACGCTGCGCCCCAAAGCGCGAAAAAAGGGATAACAGTAATTGTCAGTTCAAAAACGCTACGCTTCGTATCGGGTACGCGGTATTGAACGAGCGCCCGGGTCAATTCCTGCTGTTGCAACTGACTTGTTCTCCAACGGCTCTTGGGAACCCTCTGAGCAACCGGGCACCCCAGAAGGATGCCCGTAGCAGGCTATGCGAGTGCCAGGTTGGAAGCGCTGTCGCGTCCGTCACGACCAGCTTCGACGTCAAAAGTAACCTTTTGGCCGTCCTTCAATTCGCTGATGCCGGAACGTTCAAGAGCGGATACATGCACGAACACATCGCGCTTGCCGTCTTCAGGCTCGATAAAGCCAAAACCTTTGGTCGAGTTGAACCATTTTACTGTGCCATTTGCCATGGTGGAATTCTCCAATTGCGTGTCGCCCGCATCAATGCGGCGACCCGGCGTGGTCGGTCTAAATCGAAAGACTGAACGCCGAATTGAGGAGACAGCAGGTCGAAAAAGAAAAACGTAAGCTTTATGTATATGGACTTCGAGTACCCACAATACAAGCATTGATGCGGTGGAGGACAACAGAGAGATCCTGCCTGCCTAGCAAAACTTAGGTAAGGTGTCGCTGTTCGCTGTCTTTCGAATACGTGACTGGAGCGGGACGAAGCGCCAATACGCTGCACTTGTGCCTAAGTCCGTTTTCGAAGAATGGACGCGGTGCAAAACGGTGGTAATTGTCTGTGACAGGAAAGCATGAGTTTTGTCGTCAGGCACCACCTGACTCTACGCAGAGGCTTGCTGCTTTATCATCTCTAAGAAAACCAAGTAGGAGTCCTTAGCCGCGTCTGGGCCAGCTTTCTGCAAGGTGTGACCCTGAGTACGCCCACCATAGTCAAAGGTGACGCCGCCGCCTTCGACGATGCGGTTCATCATGTTAAAAAGCCCGGTTACCTCAATTGCTTCGAACAGCGCTTCCTCAACCCATCCCTGTTCAAGAACGGCATCGACATCGGCCTGAACGAGTTTGTTTGGCAAGGTGTTGAGCTTCTCGACATAACGCAGCATCGGTTTCATCTTCTCTGAAACATCCGAAGCCTCGATGTCTTCCCAAAGCTGTTTAATAAGACCGGGATCAATGCCTAACGTTTCAGCATGGATCACGTGCGAACCACAACAAAATCGGCAGGAATTGAGCGCTGATACAAACGCTGCAATGAGCTCCCGTTCTCCGATGGTCAGTTCTCCGTTAGACCGAAGGACTGAGTTCACAAAAGTCATCAAGGGTTCAATATTCTTGGGAAAGCGTGCCAAAAGGTCTCGAAGGTGAGCGCCTTCTGGCAGAGAAGGCAATCGCGGCATTCTTCGAACTCAATTGTTTGGGTTTTTGAACATACCACGGATCGCGTGCGAGTCATCTTTCGGCCAGACGCGAAACAAAGTGAGCTTTGGCTTAAATCTCACGAAAGTCCGTTTCGATGCCTTCCGCACTGCACAAAATGTTGGAACAAAATTATCACTACGAACCCATCTCACTTGCCAAAAACGGCTCGGGGCTGCCCGTTTCTTCCAGACCTTTATCTGTGACAAGCCAAAACCGATTGCCAACATTTCGCAAAAAGCTGCGGTCGTGACTAACAAGCAAACATGAAGCGCCGTGTGTGATCAATTCACCCTCGAGAGCCTCTTGTCCTTCAATGTCGAGATGGTTCGTCGGCTCATCAAGCAAATAGAAATTCGGATTTTTGAGCCGCAGTATCAGCATCGCCAAGCGCGCCTTTTGCCCCCCAGACAGTGCACCGATTTTGGTGCCTTGCATCTGTATGTTCACACCGGCGCCCGCCAAAACGCCACGTGCGCGTTGATCACCAATGTCAAACTGCCCCGTAACAGCGACCATCGGTGTGTCGCTGTCCGAAAGCTGGCTCAGATGCTGGTCTGAATAGGCTGGCACTACCGAAGGGGCACATTTGACCACCCCACTATTCCCTGAAAGTGCACTTTGCACCATCTTTATCAATCGGGTTTTGCCGGTGCCATTGGCCCCCAGAAGCACGATGCGATCTCCTGGCAAAATCCATTTCCGCCCGGTCTTGTACAACAAGCGACCGTCAGGCGTCTCAACCCGTGCGTCATCCAATGTGATCAGAGCTCTGGCATGAGTTCCGCTGTTGACCAGTCTGATATCACCAGCGCTGCGTTCGTAGTGGGCAGCTTTGGCAGATGCTTCAATCTGCGCCGCGCGATCATTTAGCTGTTTGGTCTTGTTCACCAGAAGATCAGACCCAGAATTGATGCCGATGTTCTTCAGCTTCGTCGCCTGCTTGCGTAGCTGCTGCGCTTTGTTCAATTCATTGGCAAACCGTCGTTGGTCAGCAGCATCCGCTTCATCAAGCGCCGCCCGTGCTGCCGAAAATGGAAGTGAAAAAACACGTGACCTTTTCGCGCGCAAAAACAGCGTTTTGTTGGTGGTCGCATCGAGAAATGCTCGATCATGAGAGGTCACCACAATGGGCACTTCACGTGGCAAGGCAGACAACCAGTTCTGGAGCAAGCCTATACGATGCAAATCCAAATGATTGGTTGGTTCATCCAGCAATAGGATATCTGGCTCCTGAATCCACGCGGCAGCCAACAATGCAATCCGCTGCCACCCACCGCTCAATTCGTTGAGCAGGCGATGCTGCAACTCGAGCGGAACACTCAGATCACCAAGCACGACATCCACACGCCAGCTTTCGTATTCTGCCTGCTCGGCAGGAAGGGCACCCAGCACCCACTCATAAAGCGTTTTGGCATAGGCGCGTTCCGGCACGTATTGGGTTACATATCCCGCTCGCAAACCGCGCGCCCGGACGATACTCCCGTTGGTCGGTTCAGATTGGCCGGCCATGCATTCCAAAAGTGTTGTCTTACCGCGCCCATTTGCGGCAACCAATCCAATACGATCACCCTTGGAAATTGTCAGGTTCAGTTCATCGAAAAGGAGGTCGCCACGGATTACGCTTAAAGCGTTGATGTTCATCACAGTCATCAGAGTCTCTGCTCATAGAAAGGGGTGCCGAAGTGCGGCTTTGGGCAGACCGATAGAAAGGTTGTTTCTCGGGCCCGCCCTGCAAACGCATTTACAGGGCGAAACGGGGACCATGCTGAAGTCGGCGGGTGATACGCATGTTCAGCTTGTGCCCTCCCGTTGTAGATTGTGACTATGTGCTCAGACCTTAAAAAACAATTCCCGTCTCATCAAGCGGCTCGACAAGAAAAGCAGACCTTTGCCGGATTGCAAAAAAACCGGTTTGGGCTCTTGATCCAACATCGGATGCGGCGCGGCATGTTGTGATAGGATACTCTGGTCAACGTCAGGTTGTCGTTTTGGGAGGACATGGCGGATCGGAGGATCAGCCATGGAAACACCAAACTTACCTGCCATTCGTGCGCTTCGGCCAACCTGGAACAAAGGACGCATCGTCGGTCAGAAGCGACCATTGAAACCAAAGCATGTCTGGGCAATCCGGGTAAGACTTCAACTGGCCGAGAACCACCGTGATCTCGCGCTATTCAATATGGCCATTGACAGCAAATTGCGGGGCTGTAACCTCGTGAAGATGAAAGTCGTCGACGTCATGGTGTCCGGTCAGATCAAAGAAAGGGCGTCGGTCTTACAAAGCAAAACGCAGAAGCCGGTGCGCTTCGTAATTTCTGAAGGCACACGCGCCTCGGTTGAGAAATGGATGGAAGATGAACTCATGGTCGGCTCAGAGTACCTGTGGCCGAGTCGGTTCCATGAGCGCCTGCACATCTAAACCCGGCAGTATGCAAGGATTGTCCGCGACTGGGTTACGTCGATCGGTCTCGAGGTGAGTGCTTACGGTACCCATTCGATGCGCAGAACCAAAGTCACCCAGATATACAAGAAGACTGGCAACCTTCGAGCCGTTCAGCTTCTTCTCGGTCACACCAAGATGGACAGCACGGTCCGGTACCTAGGCGTTGAACTCGAGGATGCGCTGGCCATCGCCGAAGCCATTGAAATCTAGCGTATTTGGGTCGCCTTCATTGGCGGCCCTTTGCCGACATTCATGGTGGTTCTGTGAATCTGCGGCCGCAACCCGCATAGCCGCCTTTCGCCGCGACTGCTCGAATTCGATAGTGACCAAGGTCTCAAGTGCAAACCAAGCAGACATTTTGTTGATGGAGCCATTTGCAATGGCTCCAAGCTTCCCTTAAACGAAACTTACCAGTCCACTGTCTTTTGTGGCGTATACTGCGGCGTCAGTTCGGGATCGAAGGACGTGTCAAAATCACGGTAGAAACTGCTCACTGACCGATGCGGATAATCTTCGATCAGCAGCATGTGTTCCTGAATCATCTTGGTGATGCCCGGGCCCGCCCAAATTCCGTTTTGCGCCTCATTTGGGAACCGCTCGGCGGGATCATGATACAAATTGAAAACCTCGTAGAAATGAAAGTTGGGATTCCTCGGCTTCAGGTTCAGTTTGACCTGATCCTTGCGCACCGCCTCCAAGTTTTGGCGATTGTAGTGGAAGACATAGTCGCGACGCCCGTTGCCCTCTCCAAGCAGGAACAAACCAGATTGGTCGACACCGTCGATCACCCGGTCGCCGGGCACCTCCGAGAGCACGCCACCGATGCTTGCCCATGTGGTAAAGAAGTCCGTGATCTGGACGATGTCGAGCGGGTCTTGCCCCGGCTCGATCATGCCGGGCCACCACGCGATCGCCGGCACGCGGATGCCGCCTTCCCGCGTTTCCCCCTTGCCTCCTTGGAGTAAGGAGTAACCGCCGTGCGGGTGCACCGTGTACATGGGTCCATTGTCCGAACTCCAAACCACCAAGGTGTTCTCTGCGATCCCAAGATCGACCAGCGTTTTCAGAACGCGCCCGACATTGTAGTCATGTTCCACCATTTGAGCTGCGGTATTGGTTTCAGCAGGTGTGTCGCGAAAATCCGGGTGAGCGCCCCAGAAATGATTACCCTTGCCCCAGAAGTTCACAAAGAACGGCTGATTCGTGTTGGCGCGGCGCGTGATGAACTCGATGACGTTATCCGCGACCTCCGTGTCGTAAGTATTGTACCTTTCCATTGAGTATTCATAGACAGGTTCCGGCTCCTCGCCTTTCTTTGCCCGCATGACGCCGCCGGTGTCATAGGGAAATCCCTCAGGGCCGGGCGAGTGCATCAAAGCGCGCTGTGTGAATCCGCCAATATCGTCATCTTTGGAAGCGTTCTTGTTGTTAACCCACCAAGGAGGATTTCCCTCCGACCATTCCGCCTCGTCGAAACCTTGTTCTGTCGGATGGTTGCCGTCGTCGTCGCCCAGATGCCACTTGCCGAAAAAACCAGTGTAGTAACCCGCGTCCGACAGCAACTCGGCGATTGTCACCTCATCACTGTGCAAACCAGTTCCGCTCTCGCCCGGTAGCGTGATGTTATAGACGCCGTTTCGGATGGGATGACGCCCGGTCAGAACCGCGCCACGCGACGGCGAGCATTCGACCTCCGAATAGAAGGACAGAAACTTCATGCCCTCTTCCGCCATACGGTCCAGGCTGGCTGTTGGCGCTCCACGAATTTTGCCGCCGCCATACACGCCAAGTTCTGTGTACCCGACGTCGTCGGCCATGATGTAGACAATGTTGGGTTTCTTTCCGAACCGCGCTTCGAGAGCAACCAGCTTTTCGCGCACAGTGGCGTCATCGTCAGCCCAGGCGAGACCGAATTCCTGCTCCATCCGGACAAACTCTGCGTCATGGACGATTTGATCTGCCGCCATCGCTGCAAAGGCCGCGCCACTTATCGCTATCGACAAGCCCAAAGCAGGCTGGGTTCTGTTTCGTATGATCCACATCGTGCAATCTCTCCTTCAATCGTTGTCTCGTATTTCAACGGCCTCTATTCGCCGCTGGAGTTCTTCGATCAATTCCGAAACGATGGAGGTGGCGGGTTCGTCTTTTGAAACTTCGTCAAACCCGTACGATCCGGCAATCTCTTCCAAATCGTCGAAGACTTCACCAATGCGACTGTCGAACTGACGGCTCTTCACATACTTTACAAAAAGTCCTGGGTTATATCGTTCAAGAAAGGTCACGTGCCTCCAAATCGTCTGGTTGGACACGCTCAGACTTGCGGGTAAAATATCCGTCAGGGAAGTAACTTACCCTAAAATCGCCAGTAAGCTCACGCACTATCTGTTTGAAAATATGACCGAAACCAAAGGAAACAGCACCTGCCGCGACAAGAGCGGAAACGACCTCAGTGTCGAAGAAAAACGTGCTGCTGTGGCTTCGGTGGTGGAAAGTCGGATATTCGCGAACTCGCCGCGTCTCAAGGAATTCCTGATTTACGTGACGGAGAAATCTCTGTCCGAGGAGGGGGCGGACCTCAGCGCCAAGTCCATAGGGTTCCATCTCTACGGACGGGATACCGTCGACGAGACAAACTCCGCTAACTTCGTTCGCGTTGAGGCGGGACGGTTGAGAAGGTCATTAGATGACTACTACGACAGCGATGGCCGAGCGGACGCGGTTCGCGTTCACATACGCAAAGGCGGCTACGCACCCACATTCGAGCGTCACGTCGTTTCAGCGCAATCTCCGGCCGCCGACGGCACAGCCAGACCACTTCTCAGTGGAGGTCCGAAAAAACTTCGCTTAGTGCTTGTTGCGTGCGTACTGCTGGCGGTAATCGCACTCGGGGTTTTTGAGGTGCTCCGTCCCGGTCCGCGTCCGGACGATGCCGAACTCGCGGCCCGCGTCGAGCGTCAGGCGCTCATGGAGCAATCGCCTGCGGCATTGGAAGCCGCTAATATGGCCTTGCAGGCCAGAGGTCTAATCTATCCTATTTTCGACGCGCATCGACAAATGTTGACCACGGAATTGTTCCGCGCCGCGATTGAGATCGATCCGAACTCCGCGTTGCCCTATGCGGGGGCGGCCCAAACTCTCGGCTCGCTTGCGCTTCTGTCAATCGCTGGCGACAGGCACGACTTTTTTTAGGCTGAAGCCCGCGAAGTGCGCGATCGGGCGTTAGAACTCGACGCGGATCACGAATGGGTGCAATCAGCAGCAGGCTGGGTGGCGTTTGTGGAACGCGATTTCGAAAGTGCCATGAGGTATTCCGAACGCGCACTGTCGCTCGCACCTGAAAATGGCAACGTGCTGGACTTCTATGGCGTTGTCGCAGTCGCGTCTGGAGAGTTCGAAAAAGGATTACAAGCAGGCGACCGTGATCGCCCAAGAGAAGGTGAAAACACGCGTTTTGCGTACTTGAACATACTGGGAGCGGCATATTTTCATCTTGGCCTATACCACGAAGCAATCTCTGCATTTGAAGAGGGTAACGCAAGTGGTGGTCCGGTTTCCGCTCTTGGGGTCGTGTACTTGGCCGCTGCTTACTCCTCCGTCGGTAGGGAGCAGGACGGGCGCCGCATGATCGATCAAATCGAAAAAAGTTGGCCGGGGTTTCCAATAGAAGAGTTTTTGACGCGACTTCATCGCGAGCCAGACACAGCGCGACAGTTGGTCAAAAAGCTGCGCTCTGTCGGATGGGCGGAGTAGCTTTGGCAAATTGCCAAGCGAACCACCCAGGCGTAGGCTTGAAGGGGGTCGACAAGAATGACCACTCTCGGCTCGTTTCAGATCTCCAAGGCAGCGCGGCATCTCTCGGCCATGACACATTGGCCTCGCCGCTGGCGGCCCATTGCGGACATTTAGGACGGAATTCAAATGCTGCAGTGGCATACCGGTCTGCGGACATCCGCAACAGTGGCGCAAGCTCTTCATTGTTCACTGATTCCGCCAAGCCACGTTCGTGTCGCTTCAAGCCCTTTGCGCAAGATAGAAAACATCTGCTCAATTTCACTTTCGTTGATGATAAGGGGCGGTGAAAGAACACACATGTTGATAATAGGTCGAACTAATAACCCACGTTTTTGGCATTCTATATCGATCTGGCCGCCAATCTCGTAGTCGCATCCCAGATCGCTCCGGGGATCACCATCGACTGAGCATTGTACGCATCCCATCAGCCCCATCCCGCGCACATCGGCAACGATGTCAATCTGTCGCAAATGCTGCAGCTGATCCTGAAAAACCGGAGCGACCTTTTGAACGTGTTCGAGAAGTTTTTCCCGCTCAATGATCTCAATGCCCATCAAACCCGCAGCCGCGCTAACTGGATGACCAGAATAGGTGTAACCACTTGAGAAGGTGGCATCTTTTCCCGCAACGTCGGCGATCAATCGGTCAGAGATAATCGCGGCACCCATCGGCGCGTACCCAGATGTCATTCCTTTAGCACAAGTTATTATGTCCGGCTGAATGCCGAAAACAGCCTCTGACGAAAACCAATGGCCCAATCGCCCAAAAGCTGTCACCACTTCGTCGGAGATGTATAGAACATCATACTTCTTGCAGATGTTTAGGCAGCCTTTGTGATATCCCTTTGGCGGCACGATCACGCCACCAGATGCCAGAACCGGTTCGGCGATAAAAGCGGCAACATTTTCTGGGCCAAGCGCCAAAATGGCGTTTTCAAGATCGGAAACTTTCTCCTTCAGAAAGCTCTCTTCGCTTTGACCAGGTGAACGGTAGAGCGGATTCACGTCTGGCAGGAAATGAGCGAGGTCATCGGCTTTGTCGAGCCAAAGCCGGTCACGCTCTTTTCCACTGACGCTGGCCGCCAAGTAGGTGCTTCCATGATAGGCTTTTTGCCTTGAAATGATTTTCTTTTTCTCCGGTCGCCCCAAAAGGTTGTTTCTAAAATGGACAAACCGGATTGCCGTATCAACCGCAGTGGAACCGCCGGTGGTAAAAAAGACATTGTTCAAGTCGCCCGGCGCACGTTTGGCGATTTCGCGCGCGAACCGCGCGGCAGTCGAGTTGGAGTTGTTAAAGGGCGAGAAATAAGCAAGGTTCCGAGCCTGCTCAGCCATGGCCTCGGCCATCTCCTCTCGCCCATAACCGATCTGGGTGCACCACATGCCTCCCGGTCCGTCGATCAAGCGTTCGCCTTTTTCGTTCATGACATGGATGCCGCTAGCACCTTCAATAAATGTCCGGTCGTTTTCGCCCAAGGTCGCCATCCCTTCCCACGGGTGCAGGAAGTGGTCGTTGTCCCAGTGCTTGGCGTTAGAGTTATCCACGGCGGGCCATACTTTCTGCGCTCATCACAATTGGGAACTCTTCGCGCACCTGAGCGTCTGAAGCGCCGAAGTAGTTGGGGAAATGGCTGTCGAGTATGGAATTGGCCTTGTCACGGGCGCGGTCCAACAGATCAGTTTTGCCTTGGTTTTCCCATGTATCTGTACGCTCACGATCCATGAGTCGCGGGTAGACAAATTCGGTGTTCATATAGTTCAGCGTGTGTGGGTTGCCGAGGAAATGACCTGGGTCGATGGCGCATTGGTGGATTACATCCACCGCCATGGTTTCATCTGTGACCTCTATCCCGCGCAACGATCGCAGGATCATACCACCTGCTTCGTCATCGATGACCATGCTTTCAAAACTGCATCCCATCAGGCTGCCGATCATCCCGCCGAACTCGCACAGCCGATTGGCACCAGCATGGGCGGCAAGCGTGAAGGTTAGCGCCTTTTCCAACCCGTATTGCGCGTCGGGTATTTTGGCATCTGTCATGCCTGCGCCAACGGATGTGGGAAGGCCATAGAAGTTGCCCATCTGAATGGCTGCCGCCCCGATCAGGGCTTGTTCGCCACTGCCGCCGGTGAACGATCCGCTGCGCAGGTCAGTGATGAAGGGCCAGGCAGCAAAGCAGACCGGACAGCCCGGTGTGATGAGGTTAACAATGGCAACACAGGCCAGTGTTTCGGCTACGGTTTGAACCAGTGTTCCCGCAAGCGTCGCGGGGGCTGTGGCCCCGGCCTGAGGAGGCACTGCCAGATCGACCGTCAGGCCCAACTTGGCTGTATCAATCAGGATTTCCATGTTTTCCTTGCCGATCCGCAAGGGGGAAACCATAGGGCAGCCGCCAAATATGACGCTTGGCTTTTTCATGAAAGCCCCATCGCCACCTTGCGCCATATCGAACATGCGAATGGCATGTGGGATGTGGCTACGGTCGCGAAAGGTCAGACAGGCAGGTTTTTGGCTACCTGCGAGCATCGCATATATGGTGTTCATGTCGTGAGCGAAATCATCGGCCACGTCGGTGGCCAAAACCGTATCGCCCAGCATATGGATGTTGTCCAAACAGTCCACCAGACGGGTGAAATCATAAACGTCGCGCAGGACTGAAGGGCGATAAGTTTTGGTCTCGGAATCGAAGGTTGTGACAGCGGTGCCAGAGTTGGCGAAATAGACACTCTCTGCCGAGCAATGCATGTCGTCTTTGCCTTCACGCTCTCCGCGGGCATAGACATAAAACTCCTTAGCAGCACCAGCCAGGATGTCTTCCATCAGCGCACGGGGAAAGCACAGCCGATTAAGGTCATTCATCACCGCGCCCTTGGGCAGCACCAGATCAAGCAGTTCCGGGAAATGGTCGGTGACGCCGGTGTTTTCCAGAACGGTCAGGGCCGCTTGGTGGATGTTCTCCATATCTGATTGGGTCAACGGCTTATAGCGTCCGCCGCTTAAACCTCCACGCACGGCCTCGTTGCCCGTAGTCGCCTGTTGCACCTTTATGCGCGCGGCGCGCCCACCACCACCGCGACGGCGTGATTTTACCTCAGCCATTACCGGCCATCCTTTGTTCTGGTTCCGGACTGATTATTGCGAAATAGAAATCGTAAAAATCCTGGATCGCGGTTTCCATTTCGCCCAAGGGGCCCGGTTGGAAGTATTGAGAATTCACGCCGGACTGGTTGTGGCGAATGATGCGTTCGTCATCCAAAGATGTGACATGCCAAAGCCAGGTCAGGTCTTCTTTGTCGTAGTCTTCGCCTTCTTCGGCGTCAGCGCGCACCAGCCAGACCACCTGAATGTCGGTTTCCTGTAAGCCTCGTGGAATGAAGCGGTAGCCGACCATGTGATCCGAATAAATCAGGAACCAATTCAATGGACCAATATCAAAGTCAGTTGCGCCACCGTCGAAGCCTTTGAGCGTTCCAAGCAATGGTGCAAGTGCCTCGCCCGATTGGCTGCCGGTTTTGTAGCCTTGGTAAAGCGGATAGCGACGATAGTACCCGCTGGTAAATGGGGTCAGCGCAGCGTCGCCGACAAGAGTCAATTCATTGGGTGACAGCCCGGCTTCTACAGCCCTAGCCTTTAGCGGCTCGACCAAACCAGCCATGTCTTGCGGTGATTTCAAGCTATGGGAGCGAGAATACTCTTTGTGCGCTGGCCCGCAGTGGTAGCATTCAAGGTAGTTCTCAACCGCTAGTTTCCAATTCGCGGGAACAGGAAATGACGCGGTATGCGCTACTTTCAAATCGTTCAGGCCATAGGGTTCGACGAGTGGCTCAAGTTTGCTGAGGACAGGATCAAGTGATGGGGTGTTTGCATCGGCACAGACAAAGATCAGGCCCTTGAAGACACTCACCTGAACGGGAAGAAGCCCAAACTTTGACGGGTCGAATTGTTCCCCCATATTGTGACTTGCACGAAGTTTTCCTGATAGCTCATATGTCCATGCGTGGTAGGGGCAAACAAGAACGCGGGCGTTGCCGGACTGTTCAGTGCAGACGCGAGATCCGCGATGGCGGCAGACATTCAAATGAGCACGAATATCGCCATCGCGGTCGCGAACAATGATAATGCTCTCCGGGCCATAGTCGAACAGGAAGTAGTCACCGGGGCTTGGGATTTGACTGACATGCCCTGCCCAAAGCCAGTTGCGGTTCCAGACCCGGGCAATGTCATAGTTATAGATGTCTTGGGAGGTATAGAATTCGCGCGGCAGGGCGTGGCCGTACTGGTGCGAGGCTATCAGCGCATCCAACTCAAACGGTCGGCTGTTCATCTCGTTTCCTCCAAATCGATTATCTCGCGGCGAAACCAATCTTGATCTGCTTCTGCCTTGGGGCGTTCAAAATCACGGGCCGCGCGGTGGCCCGCGAAGACTGCGTCGACGATCAGCCCTGGAGAAGCGGCATCGCCAATAAGTTCGACGGTTTTCAACCTGAGCCCGCGCAAGCTGTCATATAGCGTCGTCTCACGCTGACGTTCAGTGACCAGAATTGTCGAGGCACATGGAATATCCATTTCGCGACCAGTAAAGGCACAACCGGTGCGGGCCATGTCACCTTGAACCGCCGTCAGCACCTGATTGCAACGAATGTCGATACCAAGCTCCATCAGACGGGCCTGAATGCGAGGCTGCTCCAAAGTATTGATGGAGTAAGCTGAAACCAAACTCTCCGGCGTGACAAAGACCACCTGGTATCCTGCAGTCGCCAGTTTCTCGGCGATCACTCCTGCCAGATAGATATGATCGTCATCATAGATCATGACCGGGCCATCCCGCGGTAGAACACCATTCATGATGTCATCAGGCGTCAGCACATTGGCGCTTTGCTCGATCTGTGGCACATGGCGCTGGGTGTTACGGCCCATGCCGTCGGTTCGCCAAAGGCTGCCGGTGGCCACAAAGACGTGTTCGACGCCCAGCTCTGCCACTTGATCGCCATCTAGCCTGCTGTCAGTGAACAGCTGAACGTTGCCGCGTTGCTTTAAGTCATGCAGACGATAGTCGACGACGCGGGACCAAGCTGCGAGGCCGGGAAGTTTGCTTTCCTTCGTAACCCGCCCGCCCAATTCGGCAGACGCCTCGGCCAAGGTCACCTGATATCCTCGCCTTGCCAACTGCATGGCGCATTCAAGACCGGCAGGGCCACCGCCAACAACCAAAGTGTCCGCGTTGCTCTTTTTCGGCGCGATGATTTCGGGGTGCCAACCGCGTCGCCATTCCTCACCCATGGTGGGGTTTTGAGTGCAGCGGATCGGGATGCCCAGATTGTCAGAGGAGACGCAGATATTGCAGCCGATACATTCGCGGATTTCGTCAATGCGACCCTTCTCAATCTTTTTCGGAATGAACGGGTCCGCTATGGAAGGTCGCGCGGCTCCGATAAGGTCGACAATTCCCTTATTGACCATCGACAACATCATGTCAGGCGACGTCAGGCGACCGACACCAACCACAGGTTTGCGGGTGATCTGCTTAACGTGGGACAGAAACGCGTTCTGATATCCGTCCTCTGGCTGAAAACGAGTCGTGGCACTGTCATTGGACCAGTCAGCCACATTCACATCCCATAGGTCAGGAAGATCAGCCAAGAGCTCGACAATGGCGCGGCCTTCTTCTGCTGCCTGCATGCCCCCGGCACCCATCATCTCATCAATAGCAAAACGGAACGCCACAGCGCAGCTGTCGCCCACGGCTTCGTGAGTGTCTTCCAGCAGTTCACGTGTCAGACGCACGCGATTTTCGAGCGACCCACCATATTCATCGCTACGCTGGTTCATATGCGGCAGCATGAAATGCTGCGCCAATGTCATGTTGTGCCCGGCATACACATAAATGATGTCAAACCCGGCATCTTTCGCGCGCAAGGCGGCCTCGCGGTGCCAACGGCGGAATTCCCGAATGTCGGCCTTATCCATAGCGTGCGCCTGCTTGGGGTGTGTCGTGTCGACGGACATTTCGGAAGGTGCAAGAACCGGGGCGCGGGTTAGCAGGTTTTGCGCATGATTGCCGTTATGAACCAGCTGGATAGCCGCCAGTGCACCATGTGCATGTACTGCGTCTGTCATCAGCCGCAACGCGGGCACATCGCGCGCGTCCCATAGCCGCCCTTCGGCGTAAGGAGAAAGGTCAGAAGTCGGGTGAATCTCGGTCTCCTGATTGGAAACCACCGCCCACCCGCCTTCGGCCTTCATTCCACGAACGGCAGCATCCGCCCTTGGTCGGAGGTGCCCCAGCCCGGTGCAATGAGGCACCTGATAGAAGCGGTTCCTGGCAGTGACTGGCCCGATTTGAACCGGTTCCAAGAGCATAGCATATGGGTTCGCGTCTGACATGTTCACGCGGTTTCCTGTGTTTGTGTTCCGGGGCTGGTTGGCCCCGGAGATATTGTTGAATCAGAAGCCGGCTTTGATCCGTTCAAACTCCGCCAGCATTTTTGCCTCAAGCTCGGGGTTCACCGCATCAAAGAACAAACTGCCCTCGAAGAAGCTTTTTGGATCGGAGAAACCATAGGCTTCGATGTTGGCCTGATCGGCAACTTCGAACGCTTTTGCGTTGGAATGCGGGTAGCCCCAGTTGTCGATTATGTACTGACCGCTGGCCGGGTCGGTAAGCGCGTTCAACAGATCATAGACCTGATCGACCGGTGTCGTGGATGATTTCAGATGCACATAGCCGCACGCCCAGGTCGCGATACCCTTGTCGACGTCTCGCATCATCGCGGCAGGCACCTCATTCCAGATCAGGTTTAGTTCTGACTGGTTCCAGGCCCAACCCAATTCGATCTCGCCGCTGGTCATTGCCTGGTCAAACTGACCTGCGTCGGACCAGTAAAAGCGCATGTTCGGGTGGATCGAGCGCAGGAAGTCAGACGCTTCCTTGAACTGCTCATCGCTCAAGTTGGTGTAGTCGTCAGCATTTCCAGTAGCCAGCGCCGCTAACGCATACGCAGATGATGCGGCATCCGGGATAGCGATCTTACCGGCATAGGCCGGGTCGGCCAGCAATTGCAGTGAGATATCGTCGCCCGAGATCTTGTCGGTGCGATAGATAAGGCCCGTGTTCCCCCATTCGAACGGCAACATGTAAAGCTGGCCGCCCAGAACGATGGCGTCGACCTCCTTGATCTCGGGCAGTACATCGGCCCAATTGGTCAGTTTGCTTTCATCCAGCGGCTGAATCAGATCTGCTGCGACCCATTTTCTGACCGCGTCGGAACAAGGATGTGCCAGATCAGCAGTAAAACCGGAACTCAGCTTGGTAAAGGCTTCTTCCTGGCTTCCGAAATAGGAATAGCTTGGTGCCTCATTCCCGTATTTTTCCATGTAGCTGGCAAAGAAGCCCGGGTCTTCATATCCCGACCAGTCAAAAACCGTCAGATCAGCTCCACCGGCGCTGGCGCTTCCTGCACTTATCGCCGTCGCACATGCGAAAGCCGCAATTCCCTGAAGTTTCATTTTTTCCTCCCATTGTCTTATTCTGTGTCTGTGCCAAGATCGATCACGCTGGCGCTTTGGACTCCCAGCCAAACTGTGTCGCCGCGATTGAAATCAACCGTGTGAAAGTAGTTCGGAACCGAGACCGCGATCGGCGCGTCGGCTTCCGCAACCTGAATGTGGTAGTGAATGTTCTCGCCATAGAAGGCCACATTGCTGACTTTGCCCTGAACGGTTGATGGATAGTCTTCGGGTTTTTCAGCAGTGATTTCTAATTGTTCGGGTCGAATACCGATGTTCATATCTCGGGCGCTGGTTGCAACGTTGGGGTTTCTTCCAATTTCCATTTGGCCAAAGGCCTTCGCGTGGATTGAAAGCGTATCGCCATTTTCCTTTAGCAACTGGGCAGGAAGAATGTTCATCTCACCGATGAAACTGGCAACCTGCTGATCGCAGGGCCGGGCGTAAAGCGTTGTTGGCGTATCCACCTGCTTGAGGCGCCCATTGAACATCACGCCAATGCGGTCAGACATTGTCATCGCCTCGTATTGGTCGTGTGTGACCATCACAAAGGTAATACCCAGCGATTGCTGCAGATTGCGCATTTCAAATTGCATCTGCTCGCGCAGCTTCTTGTCCAAGGCCGACAAGGGCTCATCCAGCAACAATACTTTGGGTCGCATGATCAGCGCGCGGGCGAGCGCCACCCTTTGCCGTTGCCCGCCTGACAACTCACTTGCGCCGCGATCCTCAAGCCCCCCCAACTCGACCATTTCCAAGGCTTCGGCTACGCGCTGGTCGATTTCGGCTTTGGGGGCCTTGCCGCGTAATCCATAGGCCACGTTGTTCCCGACATTCAGGTGCGGGAAGATAGCATAGCTCTGAAATACCATGTTGGTCGGCCGGTTATTGGCAGGCACACCATCCATATCCTGACCGTCGATCAGCACAGTGCCTTTGGTCGGCTCTTGGAATCCCGCGATCATCCTCAATACCGTGGTTTTGCCACATCCCGATGGGCCAAGGAGTGAGAAAAACTCGCCTTCTTTAAGATCGAGATTGATCCCGCTAGCCGCCAGGAATGTACCATAGCGCTTTTCGACGCCCCTGAGTTCTATGATGTTTTTGTCTGTCATCTGACCTCTGATGCGGATGAGCGGCGCCGGAAATACTCAGCCAGCGCCAAAAGCAGGACCGATGTAAGCAGCAGGATAGAGCCTAGGGCCAAAACGTTTGGAAGCTTGGCGGGGAAACGAATCTGGCTCCAGATGTATACTGGCAAGGTTGGTTGGTTGCCGGACAGGAAAAAGGCGAGGACGAATTCGTCGAAGCTGACTGTGAAAGTGACCAACAAACTGGCTACGATACCCGGGGAAACGACCGGAAGCGTCACGCGGCGGAAGGTGTCGAACACGCCGACGCCCAGATCGTAAGATGCTTCCTCCAGCGACGCATCGAAGTCATCGAACGCAGACTTCAGGATCGAGACGGAAAACGGCAGCGCAAGAAATGTATGGCCCAGAACGACGGTCAGCAAAGACGGCTTGAGTCCGACAAACAGAAACAGAACCAGCATTGAAGAAGCAACTATAATGCCGGGAATAACCAAAGGCAGCATCACCAGACCTTCGGCAGCACGCTGACCCCGAAAACGGTACCGAACAAAGGCGCGAGCGGCGAACAACCCCATTGCGGTAGACAGAAGTGCGACGACCGTGCCGACACCAAGCGAATTCCAAAGGGCCTGGATCAAGGTATCCTGTTCGCCCAGCTTCCGATACCAGTCCAGCGTCCAGCCCTTAATCGGAAAGGCAACTATTGTGCCGCTATTGAATGAAAACAAGGGCAGAAAAAGGACGGGCAGGTAAAGAAAAACCAAATACAGAAAAGCGTAGGCTGTCAGGGTCGAAGGGCGTCTCATCTTATACGCCTCCCTAGCCGGGTGGCGGTAATTACAAACACTATAGCGACAAAGCCAACCGATAGCATCGCGATCAGTGAAAGGGTGGCGCCGAGTGGCCAGTTGTTGGCGGCCCCGAACTGCACCTGAATTAGGTTGGCGATCATCTTCCCGTCCGACCCTCCAACCAGTGCCGGGGTCACATAGTCACCTACCGTGGGGATAAATATGATCAGACAAGCAGCAATAATCCCCGGGATGGTTAGTGGCAGCGTCACCCGCATGAAGCGCTGAAAAGGGCTGTTACCGAGGTCGGTGGCGGCTTCTAGTAAGCTTGGATCGATCTTCTGCAATGAGACATAGATCGGCAGGATCGCAAATGGCGCCCAGGCATGAGCAAGCGTAAGCACGACTGCAAATTCATTGTAGAGAAGGAAGTCCAGCGGTTCGTCAATCAAGCCAAGCATCAACAGTGCGGAGTTCATCACTCCATTGAACCCTAGAATGAGTTTCCAGGCAAAAACGCGTAGGAGGTAGCTAGACCAGAATGGAATGGTGATGAGCAGAAGCCAGATGGTCTTTTTCCGGGCCTTCATCGCGATGAAATAAGCGATGGGATATGCTAGTGCGACGGTAACTGCTGTTACTGCTCCGGCAATCCAGATCGACCTTAGCATCAAGTGTCGGACCAGAGGATCTGCAAACGCGTCGCTATAATTTTTTAGTGTCGGCGTCTTGTCGAGCGTTACGTAAGATTGCGTCCAGAACGAATAGGCGATCAGGATCAACAATGGAGCCGTCACCAGAAAACCCACATAAGCCGTGGCTGGTGCGCTGAGGGTATAGCCCCGGGATGCTTCGCTACGAAAGATTACCCAACCTCCTTTCCGGATTTTCACGAGTCACTAATGGACGATCGTCCATTAAATGTTGCGCCAGAACGGTCTTTCGTGTCAATCTTCCTGTGAGATAGACTTGAGGGATGCCATCAAGAGGATGGAATTATTGAATAAAGTGGAAAACGTCAGAGGAAGAAAACGTGGCTCGAAACGTGCTCCGGATGCCAATAAGCAACTTCTGATCAAGGCGACTCTGGACTCTATCGCGGATATTGGAGTCACCGATACGACGGTCAGCCGCATCTGCGAGCGTTCTGGTTTATCGCGCGGAATGATCCATTTGCATTTCGGCGGGAAGGACAATTTGCTGACGGCAGCAGCCCAGCATTTCAGTGCTCAATATTATGCCGAAATGGACAAATTGACCGACCTGGGTTCGGATGCATCGCCCGAAGACCGTGTGATGGCCGTGATCGAGGCGGACCTATCCGAAGCTCTGCTCAATCCAAGAAGTACGAAAATCTGGCATGCATTCCGCGGCATCGCGAGCTCACACCCAGGTATTGCCCGCTATAGCAGCACCCAAGATCAAAAACTTGTCGAGACCTTGCGGCTTGCGTTTAAGGAGATAGCTAAAAAAAACGAGCGTGACCCAAACTTGGTGGACGATGCCACCGCCGGAACGCTGGCTTTGCTGGAAGGTATGTGGGTCAATTACCTAACAGATATGCAGGGTTTTTCACGACGACGCTCTGTTGATCTTATCAGACGTTTCTTGTGCGGACTTTTCCCCGGAAAATTCAAATTGTGAGATTTCGGGACGCTCAGATTTGAGACAGAAAAACAGCATGTTCTTGGAAAGCCGACTGCTGGTATTGGCGAATTCCCTGGCGTCTAAATGCAACACCCCGTGCATTGGACGAAATCCAACATCCGCTTTCCCCCGAAGAAAGGTTTCCATTGCACGTGCAGCGAAAGACCGCTTTAAACCGCTTCGTGCCGTACCTCATCCGCCTACCCGTCCCGATCCAGCTTTGACCAATATCGCGTGTACCGAAGTTCACCCGTTCGGACCAAAGCGCCCTCTTCTACCAGATCCTGTAGATCCCGCGTCGCGGTAGCGTGTGACGCCCCTGTGATTGAGATTTAGTTCTCTGCGTTCAGCCCCTCCTTTAACCCATCCAGCCCAACCTTGAACGGATCTGTTGCAAACTTTTTGCCATTGACGCTCAAGAACGCAGAGAGTGAATAGCGGCCGGTGTAATTCAGCCGAAAGCCAGCTCATGATCTCCTTCAAAGGCGCACAATATCCCAAGGATGTGATCCTCTTTGCTGTGTTCTTCTACCTTCGATACGGCGTGTCGTACCGTGACCTTGAAGAAATCATGTCCGAGCGCGGCGTTGCGGTAGATCACACCACGCTGAACCGTTGGGTGACACGATACTCCAGTGCCATTGCTGATGCGGCTCGCAGACGGAAGGGATCGTGTGACCGATCCTGGCGAATGGATGAAACTTATATCAAGGTGAAAGGTTCGTGGGTTTATCTCTATCGAGCGGTCGACAAATACGGCAAAACGCTCGATTTCATGCTTTCCCCACGCCGAAACAAACCTGCTGCGACAAAGTTCTTCGCCAAGATGCTAGAGATCAACGGCCTCCCCAAAAAGATCGTCATCGACAAAAGTGGCGCCAATACTACTGGCATAAAGGCGATCAACAAGATGCTCAAGAGCTTTGGTTGTCCGATTCCAATCGAGATGGTGAGGCGGAAATACCTAAATATTATCGTGGAACAGGACCACCGTTTCATCAAGAGGCGCACGCGACCGATGCTTGGGTTCAAGGCATTCGCTTCAGCATCGGCGACGCTAGCAGGTATCGAGGTTGCGCACATGATCCGTAAGGGGCAATTCACACCCGGACTCTGTACGTTTCAGCAGTTTGCTGAGCTCGCAACTTAACTCCCGATCAATTGTTGAAACTGCTCGGCGGGTTCAAAACTTTGCAACAGAACCCTGAATCTTGTTATGCTGGCAGGGTAAGAGGTTTCACGGTGAGGTGGGTTAAACGGGGGTTAACGACTTCAGAATTTCTGACCGCTTCGACCAAAAAGGTTTGAAGAGGACATAGAAGTATTAGTGCCGAGGGAATCCGCACACCATATTTAACATAATTTCGCCTATGCGCGAAATGGATCAAAACTGGGCACAGTCATCCCTTTCGTCGGAGAAACAGCGTCGTGTTGCCCGGTAGATGCATGGATACAGAATTGTCTTGGTTGCTCCATGCGACCGGTTCGCTTGAGTAGGTTTCCGAACCGTGACCTGATCCGCCGAACTCTTCGGCGTTGCTGTTAAGAACAACTTCCCACTGGCCCGAATTGGGTACACCCAACCTAAACTCGTCGCGAGGTGTCGGGGTCATGTTGCAGACAACGATCACGGGATCCTTGCCTTCATCGCCCTGGCGGACCCATGCGTAGACGGACAAATCGGACTGATCGACTTCAAGCCAGTAGAAGCCGGAGGCCATACAATCAGTTTCGAACAGCGATGGTGTCTCGGCGTAGAACTTGTTTAGCGCCTTGACCCACGCCTGAACGCCGCGGTGCCATTCATGATCCAGCAAGTGCCAGTCGAGGGATCGATCGTGAGACCATTCCGCGCCCTGAGCGAATTCCTGACCCATGAACAGGAGTTTCTTGCCCGGATGGCCCCACATGAAGCCGTAGTAGGCCCGCAGCCCGGCAAACTTATCGAAGCCGTCGCCCGGCATCTTGGAGATCATCGAGCCCTTGCCATGCACAACTTCGTCATGACTGATGGGCAGGATAAAATTCTCCGAGAACGCGTATGTGAGGCCAAATGTCATTTCATGATGATGGTGCGACCGGTGAATGGGATCGCGCGCCATGTATTGCAGCGTGTCGTTCATCCACCCCATGTTCCACTTGAACCCAAACCCAAGCCCACCCTGGTCGGTGGGTTGGCTGACTCCCGGAAAGGACGTGCTTTCTTCGGCGGCCATGATGATGCCAGCATCAGCGTCGTACACGAGTTCGTTGGTGCGTTTGAGAAAGGCGATCGCCTCAAGATTTTCGCGGCCACCATGTTCATTTGGCACCCACTCGCCCTCTTTGCGGGAATAGTCGCGGTATAGCATGGACGCGACCGCGTCTACGCGCAGCCCATCGATGTGAAACTCCCGGAGCCAGTAGAGCGCGTTGGCGCAGAGATAGTTCTGCACCTCACGCCGCCCGTAATTGTAGATCAGTGTGTTCCAGTCCTGATGAAAACCCTCTTTCGGGTCGGCATGCTCGTAAAGCGCGGACCCGTCGAATTGACCCAATCCATGCGCGTCGGTCGGAAAGTGCCCCGGCACCCAATCGAGCAGCACCCCAAGGTCCGCGATATGGCAGGCGTTCACGAATTCCCGGAATTCATCCGGAGTGCCATAGCGGATTGTCGGAGCGAACAGACCTATGGGCTGGTACCCCCACGAGCCGTCGAACGGGTGCTCAGAGACAGGCATCAGTTCGATATGTGTGAACCCCATCTCGCGCACGTAATCCACCAACTCCTTGGCGAATTCGAGATAGCTGAGCGGGCGGTTGCCGTCCTCGACCTTGCGCCGCCACGACCCCAGATGGACCTCGTAGATCGAAATCGGCCGGTCAAAGCGGTTGCGGTCCGCGCGCGTTGCCATCCAGGCGTCATCACTCCAATCATACCCGTCTAAATCGCGCACAACCGACGCCGTGGCGGGGGGATGTTCTGCCCCAAAGCCAACCGGGTCGGCCTTGAGCGGCAGAATGTTACCTTGCGCATTACGGATTTCGTATTTGTAGAGCGACCCTTCGCCCAGGCCGGGAATAAAGATCTCCCAAATCCCGGTCGTGCCCCGAGCACGCATTACGTTTCGCCGTCCGTCCCATTGATTGAACTCGCCCACAACGGAAACACGGCTCGCGGCCGGGGCCCAGACCGCGAAGTTCACGCCCTTTACGCCATCACGCTCAAGCGGATGGGCCCCGAGTTTTTCCCACAGGCGCAGATGTGCACCTTCGGCGATCAGGTACTCATCCATCTCGCCGAGTACCGGCCCGAACCTGTAGGCGTCATCCTGCTCCCAGACATTGCTGTCATTGCGGGCACGCAGGCGATAGGCGCCAGTCGCCACGGGTTTGCGGACAAAGCCCGAGAACAGCCCGCGCCCGTCAAGGCGATGCAGCTCGGCTTCGACTTTACCGGTCTTGCCGTCCAGAACCTCGACACTCAGTGCGCCCGGGATCAGCACGGTAACACTCCAACGCCGCCCGTTTTTGTGAGGGCCAAGAACCGAAAACGGATCGCTCATCGCACCTGCAAGCAACGCTTCGGCGGTAGCAGAGTCGAACGCGGGGGAATAGCTGATTGTGGTCATTCTGTCTCTCCTGCAAGCGAGTCGATGCCCCAAATGTCTTTGGCGTAGCCCTGGATCGTGCGATCGGACGAGAACCAACCGGACAACGCGGTATTGAGCACGGCCATGCGGGACCACGCGTCCTTCTCGGCAAAGCCGTGGTCAACCCTGCGCTGCGCATCCCAATAGGCGTCAAAATCAGCAGCGACCATGAAGTAGTCGTCCCGCAACAGCTTTTCGAGCACCGGCCAATGGCGCGTTGGCTCACCGGGCGAATAGAACCCGGTGCGCACCTGCTCAATGACTTCGCTCAGGATCGGGCTCTGTTCGATATAGGCCTGCGTGACATATCCGCTGCGCGCGGCCTGTACTTCATCAGCGGTCATCCCGAAGATATAGATGTTGTCGGGCCCCACGTGGTCGCGGATTTCAACATTGGCGCCATCCAGCGTGCCGATCGTCACGGCACCGTTCAGCGCAAACTTCATGTTTCCGGTGCCGGAGGCTTCTTTGCCGGCAGTTGAAATCTGTTCGGACAGATCCGCCGCCGGGATCAGCATCTCAGCCAAGGATACATTGTAATTCGGCGGATAGACCACCTTGAGTCGGTCGCCGATCACCGGATCAGAATTGATCGATTGTGCGATGTCGTTGATCAGGCGAATGATGTTCTTGGCATCGATATACGCTGGTGCCGCCTTACCGCCAAAGAATTTGACCCGGGGTGTCCAATCCGCATCCGGTTCGCGGCGGATCGCATTGGCAAGGGCTGCGGTTTCAAATGCATTCATCAGCTGGCGTTTGTATTCGTGAATCCGCTTGATCTGAATGTCGAACATCGCATCGGGCGAAATCTGCAGGTTCATGTTTTCGGCGACCCAATCCGCAAGCCTGCGTTTGTTGTCTTGCTTGATCGCCATAAAGCGCTTGCGGAAGGCGGGATCATCCGCCAATGGCGCGATGTTTTCCAGCTGCTCAAGATCTGAAACCCACTCCGTTCCGATGGTTTCGTTTAGCAAGTCCCGCAGACCCGGATTGCATCCATGCAGCCACCGACGCGGCGTTACACCGTTGGTCTGATTGAGAATTCGCTCGGGATAGACCTTATGCAGATCACTGAAGACGGTTTGCTTCATCAGGTCCGTATGCAGGGCCGAGACCCCATTGACCCTGCGCGAACACGTAAAGGCAAGCGTTCCCATGTTCACCACGTCGTTTTCGACAATGCGTGGGGCGGCGCTGGTATTTGATTTTGCAACGTCCCGGCTCAACCGGTCATCGATCCGTTCGATCAGTTGCATGTGACGCGGTAGGATACTGCCCATCAGCCCGACATCCCACGCTTCCAATGCCTCGGGCAGCAGCGTGTGGTTGGTGTAGTGCAATGTGTTCTGCGCAGTGTCGAACGCATCGTCAAAGCTCAACCCGTGCACATCTGACAGCAGACGGATCAACTCGGGGCCAGCGATTGCCGGATGGGTATCATTCATCTGGATCGCAACTTTGGTTGGCAGCGCGCGCAGATCGCCATTGTGCGTCAGGAAGCGGCGCAAGAGATCCTGAAGCGAGGCGGAGGTAAAGAAAAACTCCTGCTTGAGGCGCAATGCCTTGCCTGTTTCGGTGCTGTCATCGGGGTAAAGGACGCGCGAAATCGTCTCCGCCAGCACCTCGGGTGCGGCGGCCTGCATGTATTCGCCGCGGTTGAACGGATCGAGGTCAAAAATCTTCTTGGGCTTAGCGGACCAAAGCCGCAGCGTATTTGTCCAGCGCGCCTGCCAACCGGCAACCGGCGTGTCATAAGCCTGTGCCATCACGATGTCGGATGGGCTCCATTTGGCTTGTGCGCCCGTCTCAATGACCTCACCGCCAAAGCCGATATCATAGAGGCATTCCGAGCGTTCGAATTCCCAATTGTGCTGGTGGCGCAGCCAGTCCTCTGCCATTTCTACCTGTTTGCCCTGATCGAAGGACTGCCGGAACAAACCATGCGCATAACGGATGCCATAGCCATATGCGGGAATGCCGAGACAGCTCATGCTGTCCAGAAAACAAGCGGCCAACCGTCCCAGACCGCCGTTACCCAACGCTGCATCCGGTTCGTCGTTTACCACATCGGCAAAGCTGACGCCGTGTTTCGCCAAGGCTTCGCGTGCATCATCTGCAAGCTCGAGGTTGTTGACCGCATCCTCCAGGATACGTCCCAAAAGGAACTCCATCGACAGGTAATAAACCCGCTTCCGGTCCTTGGCATATGTACGGTTCGTCGCTTCGAACCACGGTGCGATCAGTTTGTCGCGCACCGCGCGGGACAGCGCGAGGCGCCAGTCCGTGGTGGAGGCCGTGTCCGGGGTCTTGCCAACGCTATGGGCAAGATGAAAGTCGATTGCCTGTGTCAGCGACCCGGGTTCATAGATATCTTTCATGGTCTGTTCCATCCTGCTCTTGTTCTGATTTGTCTCGGACGGTCGCATCAGGTGATGACATCCGCCTTTGTGCGCCCGGTGTGCCTTCTGATCTGCGCTAGCGCTTCTGCAGCCTGAATGACTGGGGATAGCGCTTCTCGCACATTCATGTTGTGATCGCCGCTGCAACCGACGAACCGCTCTAGGTAGACACGCAACGTAGCCCCTTGGGTCCCCGTGCCGGACAGACGAAACACAACGCGGGAACCGCCGTCAAAGCGGACGCGGACGCCCTGCCCTACGGTCAGGCTTTGATCAATCGGGTCGCGGTAGGAGAAGTCATCTGCCTCAACGACTTTCATGTCCTCGACCATTGAGCCGGGAAGCGTGTCTGACCTTTCGCGCAATGCCGTCATCAACGTATTTGCGATGTCGGTCGGGATCTCTTCGTAGTCGTGACGCGAGTAGTAGTTCCGGCCAAAGCTGCGCCAATGATCCTGCTGAAGCTGCACGATATCCCGACCATCCCGCGCCAGAATGTTCAGCCACAGCAGAACTGCCCACAGACCATCCTTTTCGCGGATGTGATTGGATCCAGTGCCTGCGCTCTCCTCGCCGCAAAGTGTCGCCTTACCCGCGTCCAGCAGATTGCCGAAAAATTTCCAGCCGGTCGGCGTTTCAAAACAGGGAATCCCCAACCGTTCGGCAACTCGGTCAACCGCCTGGCTTGTCGGCATCGAACGCGCGACGCCGCTAAGTTTCCCGGAATATGCCGGGGTCAGGTGGGCGTAGGCCGTCAACAGCGCCAGACTGTCAGAAGGCGTCACAAACGTGCGTTTCCCCATGATCATGTTGCGGTCGCCGTCTCCATCGGAGGCGGCGCCAAAATCAGGGGCATCAGGGCCGTTCATGACGCCGACAAGCTCACTGGCCCATACCGGGTTGGGGTCAGGGTGCCCACCGCCGAAATTCGGCGATGGAACCGCGTTGATCACCGAACCAGCTGGCGCGCCTAATGCGCCTTCCAGTATGCGCTTGGCATAGGGACCGGTGACCGCATGCATTGCATCGAAGCAGATGCGGAAGCCGTTCGCGAACAGGGTGCGGATGGCATCGAAATCGAACAGTTCCTGCATCAGCGCTTCGTAATCCGCCACCGGATCAACCACATCGATTTGCGTTTTGCCCAATCTGAAGCGGCCGGGTTCGTCAAAATCGCATGCGTCTTCTTCAGCGATTTTGTATTCGGTGATCTGCTGGGTTCGGGCGAAGATCTCATCTGTGATCTTCTCGGGTGCCGGGCCACCATTGGGGGCATTGAATTTCACACCGAAATCACCGTCCTCACCACCTGGATTGTGGCTTGCCGACAGGATGATACCCCCATCGGTTTTGAATTTCCGGATCAGGTTGGATACTGCGGGCGTTGACAGGATGCCGTTCTGTCCAACAATCAATCGAACAGCACCGTTGGCTGCCGCCATACGGATGATTACTCCAATGGCCTCGGAGTTGTAAAACCGCCCATCCCCGCCAACAACAAAAGTTTTGCCCGCGGCACCGCCGGTGCCGTCGAACACGGATTGCACAAAGTTCTCGAGATATCCCGGTGTGCGGAATACTGAGGTTTTCTTTCGCAGACCCGAAGTTCCCGGTTTCTGCCCCTCAATGGGCGACGTGCGAACAGTCTTGAAGGTCATTGTCCTTCTCCATTCCATTTTGGTTTGACCGACTCTGCGCTGACATCTCTGTGCCAAGACACACAAATGCGTCGGACGTCTTTATGTCACTCACCGAAAACGGCGCTTTCAGCCGCCAGTTTGGGAATTCGTCAACGGTGCCTGGCAGGTTCTGCTGGTCTTTTCGTTCCGCAATGTCATCGAGTTGGACGGCCACGATTTCGGAGCTTGAACGCGCAAGTCGGCGGTGGATTTCCTGAACAGGCCGTGATGCTCCCAATGTTTGAGCTGCGGCCTGACGGTCCGCGCGAACGTTCGCAAAGCAAGTGCGGTCTATGCTGCCAATCTCGGCGCGTACTCGGGCATCCTCTGCCGCGAAAAACCCGGCAATGGTGGGTGTGTCATGTGTGGCGAATGCACATACAGCTTTTTTGCGCGTCTTCGAGGTGTCAACAAATCCACCGTCCTCGGAGCGCATGTATTGCAGCACGTCCAGCCCGTATATCCCTGCCGCTTCAGTCTTTTCGCGCAAGCCGGAGGGAACGAGGCCAAGATCCTCGCCAATGACAATCGATTTGGTTCTCACGCTTTCTATGGCGACCACAGCGAGAAGAGCGTCAAAGGGATATCTGACATATGTGCCTTCTTCGCTTCCTTCCGGTATCCAGTAGCTGCGCATCAAACCCAGCACGTGATCAATCCGGATCATTCCGGCGTGACGCATTACTGTCCGCAACAGTCGCGCAAATCCGGCATAGCCTTGTTTTCGGATCCTTATTGGGCACAGCGGGGCGAGACCCCAGCTTTGCCCCGACGGACCAAGCGGATCGGGCGGCGCGCCCAACGTAGCGCCGGTCACCAGGGCTGTGTCCTTGCTCCATGTTTCCGCGCCACCAAGGCGCGGTCCTACGGCAAGATCCAGATACAAGCCGAGCCGCATACCGGCCTTGATGGCGCGGGTTTGCGCGTTGGCGAGCTGAACATCAGATTGCCACTGCCCCCACTCAACTAACGCTATTTCCTGCTCGTGATCATGCGCAAATGCGGCCACTGCGCCTGAGTCCCGATCTTGGTATGGCGTGGGCCATTTTCGCCAGTCTGAACCAAAGCGAAAGGCAAGCGCTTCAAACACCGCGAAATCACGCAGGCGCGCTCCTCCCGAGGCTCTAAAACCGGCCAATGAACGCTTTTCAGGCGCTCCATCCGGTAGACGTAGAAATTCCTCAAACCCGTCATCCAGGGCTGCTGCATTTTCTTGCAATGCAGCCCGGTAGTTGATCAGGTCACACGAAGCCGATCCCGTTTCAGTGCAGTACCATGTATTCAAAAATTCACGATGACTTGGCGAATAAGGGCTAACTACGTCATCAGGACGGACTTGACCCATCGCATGTATGGGATTGATCCCGACAAAATCGGCCCCATGCATTGCCATAGCCGCAGCATATTCCCCAAGAGAATGATAGCTACCCAGAGATGTAGCGGTCTTGTCTGTAAGCCCATACAAAGCAGTAAGAACGCCCCAAATGCGCGGCTCGGCGATCAAGTCTGAAAGGTTCAGCGCTCGCAACGGGCGAGCCAGGACCCAGGATGTAAATTCTCCGTTCAGGCAGAGCCGATGAATGCCGATTGGCAAAGCAGGAATAGCGATGGATCGCACCGCCTCTCCGCTTTCCAAAACCTTCTCGCCAGATTCGGTTTCAAGGCTCCACGAAACCGTGCGCGAAACCGGAAACTTGGCTGGCTGACCTGCTGTGACGATCAGCTCTTGCGGCAGCTGGCGCTGTTCTTCTACTGTCCGCATTCGGTGCAGCACCACCCTTGCGTCTGCCTCAGACGTCACGTCCAGTCCCATGGCGCGCAGAACAGCAACCTGGGTGTCGGGCGCAACCTGGATCAGTTGCCCGTCAAACCCCCTGTAATCGGACGCCACGCCGACGAAACGGCAAAGTTCTGCAACCCAATCCGTCATGATACGGCCGCCTTACCAACAAACAGCGAAACGGAATGGGCAGAAGCGCATTGACGCTTTCTGTCAACTACGTCGACAGGCTCTGTATCCGGCTCGGCTGTGTCCAGTACACGCTGCCAAACCAGACCCGGTCCCGGATCAGGTAAGAATAGTTTCTTGGGCTGTTCGTTTCCGTTGACCACAATCAGAGCGGTTCCCTCAGGAGAAAACGAGCCCTCCGCCTCACCACGTAAATGAAGACAAAACCCATCCAACGACGGATCCCGCCAATTTAGCGTACCGCCGTCCAGGCCGGACCAAGAGACATCAGGATTGCCATCGTTCCGGATTCGCCCGTGCAGGAATCGGCTTTGGCGCAAGACGGGTGTATTGCTCCGCAGCGCGATAAGATTCTGCGCAAATGCCAGCAGGTCGTTGTCAGCGGAAGCCCAGTTGATCCAGTTGATTTCATTGTCCTGACAATAGGTGTTGTTGTTCCCGCGTTGCGTTCGTCCGATTTCGTCCCCGGCCAGAAGCATGGGCGTTCCCTGCGACAGGAACACGGTGGCCAGCAAATTGCGAATGCGCAGGGCGCGGCGTTCAAGAATGTCTGGATTGTCCGTGTCCCCTTCCACTCCGCAATTGTCCGACAGATTGTTACCGTGGCCATCCTTGTTGCTTTCGCCATTGGCCTCGTTGTGCTTCTCGCGATAGCGGGTTAAGTCGGCCAGGGTGAACCCGTCATGCGCTGCAACGAAGTTGATGGAACTAGTTGTCCGGCGTCCCGGTCGATCGAACACGGATGCTGTGCCAAGGAAGTTGCCTGCAAGCTCTTGCGCAGAATGTGCATCCCCGCGCCAGAACCTGCGGGTAGAATCGCGAAACTTGTCATTCCACTCGCCCCAGTCAGCGGGATAACTTCCAAGCTGATAGCCGCCGGGGCCGATGTCCCAGGGTTCGGCAATCAATTTGCACCGGCTTAGCACCGGATCCTGTCGAATGGCATCAAAGAAGCCGCCATGCAGGTCAAACCCGTGGTGCTCGCGACCCAAAACCGTGGCTAGATCAAACCGGAACCCGTCGACTCCCATAACAGTGACCCAGTATCGCAGCGAATCCAATACAAGGCGCAATACGAAGGGGTGGTTGATCGCCAGAGTGTTCCCGCACCCTGTATCGTTGACATAGTAGCGCGCATGACTGGCCTGCAAATTATAGTAGGCCTTGTTGTCCAGCCCCCTGAAAGACAAGGTCGGCCCGCGGTGATCGCCCTCGGCGGTGTGATTATAGACAACGTCGAGGATCACCTCGATCCCCTCGGCATGCAGCCGATCGACGGCCTGACGAAACCCATCCGCCCCGTTTGGGCCAAAGTAACGCGGCTCCAGCGCAAAAAAACCCAGAGTGTTATATCCCCAATAGTTAGTCAGTCCGCGATCCACCAGAAAGCCGTCATTTAGAAAGGTATGGACCGGCAGCAACTCCAACGCGGTCACCCCAAGACCTTTCAGGTGCGAGATCACGGCATCGCTACCGAGGGCTTCATAGGTTCCGCGAAGTTCTGCGGGCACGTCGGGGTGCAACTGGGTCAGGCCCTTGACATGGGCCTCATAGATTACCGTTTCGTTCCATTCTCTGCGCGGGCCTGGCGCCCCTGACCAGAGGCGCTCAATGTCCGGCACCACCGACTTTGGCACAAATGGCGCACTGTCGATCTGACTGGGTTGCGTGTTGGTGTAATGGCCCGTGGGCTCATACCCAAGCATCTCCTTGCCTGACGACCAGTATCCACGGAATGCACGGGCGTATGGGTCAGCCAGCAATTTCCTAGGGTTGAACCTGTGGCCGCGATCGGGTTCATACGGCCCGTATGCTCGATAGCCATACAGCGTGCCGGGCTTCAGGCCGGGCACAAAGCCATGCCAAATCGGGCCCGTCTGCTCGGGCAATACCAGCCGTGTCACCTCGCGCTGCCCATCGGCGCTGAACAGACACAATTCGATCTTCGTCGCGTTTTCCGAGAACACGGCAAAATTGACCCCCTGCCCGTTGTAAACCGCGCCCAGTGTGGCGTGATCTCCGGCGTTTATGCTCATGATGGGCCTGTTGTCCTGCATGCCGGTTTAATTCTCCTGTAGCGACTTGTAGGCATCAGCCATGCGCTGTGCCGAACGGTCCCACCCGACCGGGTGTTTCATTGCGTTGCGCTGTGTTTTCTGCCAAGCCTTTTTATCTTCGTACAATTCCATCGCACGGAACAAAGCCTCTTTTAGATTTTCCGCACTGACGGGCCCGAACTGAAAACCTGTTGCACAGTCGGCGACAAGCGCTGCTGCATTCGCGTCAATAACCGTGTCTGCCAGACCACCCGTGCGCGACACAACTGGCAGCGTGCCATAGCGCATCGCGCACAGTTGGGTCAGCCCACAAGGTTCAAAACGTGAGGGCACCAAGGTGGCATCTGCCCCGGCTTGGATCAAATGCGCGAGGTCTTCGTCAAAGCCGATTTCAACACCAACGCGATCCGGATATCGCTTGGCCAGATCACGAAACCCATTTTCCAGCGCTGGATCGCCCGAGCCAAGCAGTACGAAGGAAGCCCCCTGATCCAGAATGGAGGGCAAGGCTTCCAATGCCAGATCAAGTCCCTTCTGCCCAGACAGTCGGCTGATGACTGAGAATAATGGCCCCGATCCACCGACCTCCAGGCCAAAACGTCGGAGCAATGCCTGTTTGTTTTCGGACTTTCTTGCCAAAGTGCGACTGGAGTAGGGTTGCGCTATCGCAGGGTCGTTGGCGGGATCCCATGCCTGAGTATCGATCCCGTTGAGTATGCCCGACAAGTCGGCATTGCGCGCATTCAGCACACCTTCCAGCCCCATGCCAAACTCCGGCGTAAGCAACTCGCGTGCATAGGTTGGGCTGACAGTTGTTATCTGATCTGCCGCCATCAGCCCCCCTTTGAGAAAACTGATCTGCCCGTAGTACTCAAAACCACTCTGCGTAAATTCCGCCGGATCAAGGCTCAGCGCACCCATCGTCGTTGCGGGGAAATTCCCCTGAAAGGCGATATTGTGGATGGTCAGGATACAAGGCGGTGTCGTGCCTGCACTCGCACCTGCGTAAACAGGTGTAAGGCCAGCCTGCCAGTCATGTGCATGTAGCACGTCTGGCCGCCATCCGTCGATGCCAGCGCGCCCGATTTCTGCACCCAGCCAACTGAGCAGGCCAAACCGCAAATGGTTGTCTTTCCAGTCCAAGCCCGCTTCGTTCAGGTATATTTGGCCAGGTCGGTCATACAGGTGCGGTGCATCCACCAATAGCAAACTGACGCCGCTGGCTTTCTTGGCGAGCACCCGCACGGGCCCACCAAAAGCCGCACCCAAATTCATAACTTCCCTGGCTCCCTTCGCCAGATGCGCGATTTGGCGGTACAGCGGCAGCAGAACGCGGCATTCAACATCGAAATCGCCCATAACCCGGGCGAGCGCGCCCACCACGTCGGCCAGTCCTCCGGTTTTGACAAAGGGTGCGCATTCAGAAGCGATTGAGAGTTGCTTGAGGGTCATAGGTCCAGTTTGTCGATCATGGGTTGAGTGATCAGGCATACGCCATTTTCCGTTCGACGGAAGCGCGCCGCATCTTTTTCGGGGTCTTCTCCGACAACAAGCCCCTCAGGGATGCGAACCGAACGGTCAATCACGACATTCTTGAGCCGCGCTCCGCGCCCGATATCGACGTTGGGTAAAGCCACCACACCGTTGAGTTCAGAATAGGAGTTTGCGCGCACACCGGTGTGCAACAGACATTGGTTCAACTGCGCCCCGGAGATGATGCATCCGCCAGCCACCATCGAAGATACGGCAAGGCCGCGGCGATCTTTTTCGTCATGTATGAATTTTGCCGGTGGCGTCAATTCGGAATACGTCCAGATCGGCCAGGACTGATCATAGAGGTCGAGTTCAGGTTGAAAGTCGGTCAGGTCAATATTGGCCTGCCAAAATGCATCAACTGTTCCGACATCACGCCAATATGGCTTTTGCTCTAAAGAACTGGTCACGCAGGACCGGCTGAAAGGATGCGCATACGCGTTTCCCTTTGCCACCAGCGCTGGAATGATGTCCTTCCCGAAATCATGCTCGGACGCTTCGGAAAGAGCATCTTCGCGCAGCAACTCGATAAGGTAGTCAGTTTTGAAGACATAGATACCCATGCTGGCCAATGACTGGGATTTGTCACTCGGCATGTGCGGTGGATCTTCGGGCTTTTCGACAAACTCCAGAATTCGATCGCTGTCATCCACGGCCATAACGCCAAATGCGCTGGCCTCGTGACGGGGCACTTCAATGCACCCTACGGTGACATCTGCTCCGGTTTCGACATGCTGTTTCAGCAACAGCGAGTAATCCTGTTTGTAAATATGGTCACCTGCAAGAATAAGTATGTATTTGGGCGCATAACCCTCGATAATATCGATGTTTTGCGTAACGGCGTCGGCAGTTCCCAGATACCAGTGGCGTTCGTTGACACGCTGGGATGCCGGAAGAATGTCAAGTGACTCATTTCGCTCGGCGCGGAAAAAGCTCCAACCGCGCTGCAAGTGCCGGATCAGACTATGTGCCTTGTACTGCGTCGCGACCCCGATGCGGCGAATGCCGGAATTCACGGCGTTGGATAAAGCAAAATCGATAATGCGTGTCTTCCCGCCAAAATAGACTGCGGGCTTGGCGCGAATGTCGGTCAGTTCCTTCAGGCGACTGCCCCGCCCTCCTGCGAGGACAAAAGCCATCGTTTCCCGAGCAAGTCGATGCGTGGAGATAGTCATTCCAGAGTGCTCCTTTGCTGACGCCGAATCGCCGCCATGAGTGAGTCGATGTGGTGATAATTGCATGCCGAAACCAATTCGTTCAGTCAATAACTAAATCACAGTGATTTAATTATTGACACATCCCACGGAGTCAGCCAGTTTGGCAAAAAACGCTCTGCCCGGCACTGTTTATGGGAACCTAATGGAATACGACCCAAGAGTTATGAATGAATTCGTCGAAACAGACGTCGCAGCGCGAGGGTCCAATCAAAGCGGCATGCGCGTCTACAACGAGCGCCTGGTTCTGTCGCTGGTTCGCCAAGCTGGCGCGATGGCCAAGGCGGAGATTGCCCGCAAGACTGGGCTTTCCGCGCAGGCCGTATCAGTCATCACCCGGTCACTTGAGGCAGATGGGCTGCTGGAACGCCACGCGCCGGTTCGCGGCAAGATCGGGCAACCTTCCGTACCTCTTAGCCTTGCAAAAGATGGGGCGTTTTTTCTCGGCTTGAAAATTGGCCGCCGCAGCCTTGAACTGGTTCTGACCGATTTCCTGGGCAAAGTGAGGGAGAGGGTGTGCGTAAACCACGCCTATCCGACACCCGATGGCGCGGTGACATTCGCAAGAAACGAGATTGAGCGGCTGTTAAGTCGGATGCCGGCGGATCACCAGAAACGTGTAGGTGGCCTAGGTATTGCGCTGCCGTTTCAGCTTTGGGACTGGGCGGGAACATTGGGTGTTGAGCCTTCGAAGATGGATGGTTGGCGCAATCGGAACATCGCTGTAGAAATTGGCGAATTATTTGAATTTCCCGTGTATTTGCGCAACGACGCGTCAGCTGCATGCGGCGCGGAACTGGTGTTCGGTGATGCCGGTAAACCCCGAGATTTCCTGTACTTCTTCATCGGCTTCTTTATTGGCGGCGGGCTGGTTCTCGACAACACGCTTTATACAGGATCAACGGGGAACGCCGCAGCTTTGGGGTCACTTTATGTGCCGGCATCAGATGGGCGTTTGCGTCAACTCGTCGAGATCGCCTCATTGGCGACATTGGAGAACGCTGTAATTGCCGAAGGACATGCGGCAGCAATGCCCTGGAATTCTCCGGTAGACTGGAGATTGCCGGAAAACACGTTAGCGACATGGCTTGCTGATGCAGCACAGGGGATCGGCCATGCGATCCTGTCATCCGTTAGCGTGATCGACGTGAACCACGTTCTGATTGATGGGTGGATGCCTGACTCGGTGCGCTCTGAACTGGTCAATCGCGTGCGATCGTATGTGTCCCGGCACTCCGCTGCAGGCATCCATATCCCGAATGTTCTGGAAGGTTCGATTGGGCCGGACGCGCGCTCACTCGGCGCGGCGAGTCTGCCTTTGTCCGAGCGCTTCCTTGTGGAACGCAAAGCATTTCTGAAAGGTTCGACCTCATGATCCTGTGCTGTGGTGAAGCTCTTATCGACATGATTCCAACTCCAAGCAATGCTGGCTCGGATGGTTTTGTGCCACATTCGGGTGGCGCGGTTTTCAACACGGCGATAGCCTTGGGGCGGCTCGGGGTGCAAACGGGGATGTTGACCGGGTTGTCCAGCGATATGTTCGGGCAGCAGCTTTCCGAAGCACTAAAAGCCAGCCATGTCGACACTTCTCATGTGATTACTTCGGAGCGCCCGACCACACTGGCATTTGTACGCTTGCAGGATGGGCATGCAACCTACGATTTCTATGACGAAAACACTGCTGGACGTATGCTAACGCCTCAGGATCTGCCGGACCTGTCCCCCGAAGTTTCGGCACTCTATTTTGGAGGGATCAGTTTGGCCTGTGAACCCGGTGCGAACGCTTATGCAGCATTGCTCGAACGAGAAGGCAAGAATCGCGCTGTTATGCTCGACCCGAATATCCGTCCACAGTTTATTCAGGACATACAGTCCTACCGGGGGCGATTGAACCGGATGATGAGTGCCGCAGACATCTTAAAAGTCTCGGACGAGGATCTGAACTGGATTGTCCCATCGCCGCTGTCGCTGAACAAAAAGGTCGAGCTGGTTATAGAGATGGGCCCGAGTGCTGTCATCCTCACGCGCGGCGGCGAAGGGGCAACAGGGTTTCTGGCTGACGGGACTGAGGTCACTGTACCCGCGCGCCGTGTTGAAATCTGCGACACTGTCGGCGCGGGTGATACGTTCAATGCAGGCTTTCTGGCAAAACTGTCGGAATTGGGTGCTCTCCAGAAAACTAACCTTAGAGGCGTACCGTTAGAAACTGTCGAGCAGGCACTGGAGCATGGAGCAAAAGTCGCCGCCGTTACGGTTTCCCGAGCTGGCGCCAACCCACCCTGGGCAAACGAGCTGTGATCTTTGTCGGCGTTTTTTTTGAGGCGCGATGTTAGCGCTATCTGCGCATCGAAACACAAGATGCCGGCATAAGACCAAGGACATAGAAGCGGAAGAAGACACATGACTAACTGCTGGAGCAAACTTAAAGAGAATTTTTCGTCTGCGAAGGATCGAAGCATAAATTCGCTGTTTGACGACACGACCCGAATGGATCATTTCTCAGCGGAAACGGATCAGTTTCTGCTAGATTTTTCCAAAACCAATATCGATCACGAAGCCTTGGCGTTGCTGATCAGATTGGCCGAAGACACTGAAGTTGCCGCCAAGCGCGAGGCCATGTTTGCAGGACAAAAGATTAACAAGACTGAAGATCGGGCGGTCCTGCATACCGCTTTGCGTGCAAGCAACACTGTACCGTTAACCGTTGATGGAAAAGACGTGCGACCTGGTATCGAAGTTACGCTGTCCAGGATGGAAAGCTTTTGCCGAGCCGTCCAATCCGGCACAATTTTGGCGTCAGGCGGCGAACGGTTCACAGATGTAGTCAACATTGGAATTGGCGGCTCCGATCTTGGCCCCGCCATGGCGACACGAGCGCTGGCCCCGTATCATATTGGACCACGATGCCATTTCATTTCCAATGTCGATGGCGCAGATTTGACAGACACCCTTTGCGGTCTGGATCCACGACGTACGCTGGTGATCATTGCTTCGAAAACCTTCACCACCATTGAAACCATGACCAATGCCAAATCTGCCCTCAGATGGTTGAAAGCCGGTGTTGGTGAAGCTGTCGCAGACCACTTGGCCGCCGTTTCCACCAGTCTCGAACGCACAGCGGAAATGGGAATCCATCCCACGCGAGTTTTTGGTTTCGCAGACTGGGTAGGCGGTAGGTATTCGCTCTGGGGGCCAGTTGGCCTACCGATAATGATGGCGATTGGCCCCAAGAACTTCCGCGAGTTTCTTGCGGGCGGTCTTGCAATGGACACACATTTTCAAACCGCACCATTCGCGCGCAACCTTCCAGTCCTTCTGGGGTTGGTAGGAATTTGGCACCGAAACATATGCCAGTATTCTTCCAGAGCCATTCTGCCCTATGATGAACGCTTAGGCCGCTTGCCTGCATATCTTCAGCAATTGGATATGGAAAGTAACGGCAAACGGGTAACGTTAGACGGCAAAGAACTGAGCCATGCATCTGGCCCGGTCGTCTGGGGCGAACCGGGAACCAACGGGCAGCACGCGTTTTTCCAACTCTTGCATCAAGGAACCGAAGTTGCTCCTGCTGAATTCCTGATCGCGGCCAAAGGGCATGAACCCGCTTTGCAAGAACATCATGACCTTCTCAAAGCGAATTGTCTTGCACAATCCGAGGCACTTATGCTGGGTCGCACCTATGATCAGGCGTTAGCGATTGCCCGAAATTTGGGCTACGACGGCTCCGAACTTCAAACCCAGGCGACTCAAAGGGTTTTTCCAGGAAGCCGGCCTTCGATCACACTTGCATTCCCCAAACTGACCCCTTTCGTCTTGGGGCAGATCATTGCTCTGTACGAACATCGCGTGTTTGTCGAAGGTGCGATCTGGAATATCAACTCTTTTGATCAATGGGGCGTCGAGCTTGGCAAAGAACTTGCCAATATGCTCTTACCAATGGTTAAAGGTGCGGCACCAAATGGAAAAGATGCATCGACCTGCAGGTTGCTGAAAAAGCTGGCCGTCTGAACGAAAATTTTTCCAACGCGATCTCAGCATCTACGATCAAACACGCCCCGTATCCGATTCAAACCCAGACTGACGAGCAAATGAAGGTCGGGCGCTTGACAATCCCAAGTTTGCATCCCTAAATTTGACAATAATTGACGCGCGCAATATTTTAAATTGGTGTGGGGAAATATGGCACAACGCAGAATTCGCAATATGGAAGAATTTGCCGCAGTCAGCGGAATTTCCCGCCCGACTGTATCGAAATACTTCAACGATCCGGATAGCGTCCGCGCGACCACACGGAAGAAAATCGAGACCGCGTTAGAGGAACACGATTATCACCCGAATGTGTTCGCAATGAACCAGAACCGGCGCAGAACCAAGAACATTGGCGTTGTCGTGCCAAATCTGGCTGACCCGTTTTTCTCGGAGATCGCGCGTCGGGTTGAACTTGCCTGTATCGAGGCGGGATATAGCCCTATCCTGCTTAGCTCGCATGGCAACCCAGAGATGGAACGCGACAACCTCACGTCACTCCGGTCTTTGAAAGCTGCCGGCGTTCTACTTGCGCCATTCGGGCGCCTCTCAGAAAAAGATCTGGTCAAAACGTTTGAAGCAGATTTTCCGCTGGTGCTTTTTGACGCGAACATCAGTGGCGTCGGTCAAGCGTTCGTTGGCACCAACAACACCCAAAGCATCGATTTGATGGTTGAATACCTGTGTCGAAGCGGCGAGCCACCATGTTTCTTTGAAATGAAATTTCCAACCAATCCAAATGCCAAAAAGCGCCGTACGGCGTATATCGAAAGTATGGAACGGCACGGGCATGAGCCGCATATCTTTCAAGCCAATGGAAAAGGGTGGAATTTTGAAGAAATCGGTCGAGACGAAGGAGGTCGGTTGCTGGCTGAGAACGTGTTTCCCACCAACACTGTATTGTGCAGCAATGATCGCCTAGCCATAGGCATGTTATCTGCCGCCTATGGTCTTGGGATGCGCGTCGGTCAGACCGCTGGTTGCCACATCAGGATAGCCGGTCATGACGACCATCCATTTTCAAAATTCACTTGCCCTCCTTTGACGACAATCGCGCAGGACTACGAAGCAATTGCGAATCGAGCAGTACATACATTGTTTGGAGTACTCGAGACGGAAGAAAACCTGCGCGATCGGCAGGAAACACTCTTTGAAGGTCGTTTGATTATGCGAGACTCCGCCTAAGCTATTAAAAACGCGCCCGCTTTATAGTTTCTTTACGCGCGTTAATTTTTAATTGACTTCGCGTCATTATATTGGCTAGAGTGCTATCCATCATCCAACGAGGAGGAAATTTGGGATGTCATTCAAGCAAACACTTTGCGCAGCGACAGCCATGACGCTCGTCACCGCGGGCGGCGCCTTGGCAGAAAACCTTGTCATCGCGACCGTGAACAACGGAGATATGATCCGTATGCAGGGGTTGACCCAGGACTTTACCGACAAGACCGGCCACACGGTTGAATGGGTAACTCTGGAAGAAAACGTACTGCGTCAGCGTGTCACCACTGATATCGCCGCCAAGGGCGGATCCTTCGACATCATGACAATCGGCATGTACGAAACACCGATCTGGGGCGCGAACGGCTGGCTGGTTCCGCTCGACGACCTGTCGGCAGAATATGATGCGGACGACATCCTTCCCGCCATGCGCGCCGGTCTGAGCCACGATGGCACGCTGTATGCCGCGCCGTTTTATGGCGAAAGCTCGATGATCATGTACCGCACGGACCTGATGGAAAAGGCCGGACTGGAAATGCCCGAAGCGCCAACCTGGCAGTTCATCCGCGAAGCAGCGGCGGCCATGACCGACCGCGATAATGACATCAACGGCATCTGTCTGCGTGGCAAGGCCGGTTGGGGCGAAGGCGGGGCCTTTATCACCGTGACCGGCAACTCTTTCGGAGCCCGCTGGTTTGATGAAGACTGGAATGCTCAATTTGATCAGCCGGAATGGGCCGAGGCGCTTAACTTCTTTGTGGGAATGATGGAAGAATCCGGTCCGACGGGCTACGCGACCAACGGCTTCAACGAAAACCTGAACTTGTTCCAGCAGGGCAAATGCGGCATGTGGATTGACGCAACCGTTGCCGCATCCTTCGTGACCAACCCCAACGACTCGACGGTCGCTGACAAGGTCGGTTTCGCCCTCGCCCCAAATAGCGAAGGCGTTGACAAGAAAGCCAACTGGCTGTGGGCATGGGCTCTGGCTGTTCCCGCCGGTACACAAAAAGAAGAAGCCGCGAAAGAGTTCATCGAGTGGGCCACCTCGAAAGACTACATTGAGCTCGTCGCTGAGAATGAAGGTTGGGCCAATGTACCCCCGGGTGCGCGTACTTCGCTGTACGAAAACCCGAACTACAAGGAAGTCCCCTTTGCTCAGATGACGCTGGACTCGATTCTTGCAGCGGATCCGACAAACCCAACTGTGAAGCCGGTTCCATATGTAGGTGTCCAGTTCGTTGCAATTCCTGAATTCGCTGGCATCGCAACCGAAGTCAGCCAGGAGTTCTCGGCAGTCTATGCCGGTCAGCAGACCGTGGAAGAAGCGCTTGCCAAGGCCCAGGCTCTGACCAACGACGCTATGGAAGCCGCAGGCTACCGCTAAGCGCTCCCCGCCCGGGGGTGCACTTTCTCCCCTGTACCCTCGGGCCCCATTTTTCTCTTTTAACCGCAGCTCCGTTTAAGATGGCCTTATGGCGATCAACAGAGGAGGTATGCCCCATGGCAACCCAACATTCTCGATCAGCGGCTCGCTTCATGATGGCACCAGCGGTCATCTTGCTCCTCGGATGGATGCTCGTGCCGCTGATCATGACCCTGATGTTCTCATTCAAGAAATACCTTCCGCTACGTGGTGGAGACCTTGGATGGGTTGGTTTCGAAAACTACGTCCGATTCGTAACTTCTAGCGCGTTTTGGCCTGCAGTAGGCGCCACGCTGGCCATTGTCGGCGGCGTTCTTCTGATAACGGTCGTCCTCGGTGTTTTGCTGGCTATCCTGCTGAACCAGCCGATGTGGGGGCAAGGTGTCGTCCGCATCCTCGTGATCGCACCTTTCTTTGTCATGCCGACCGTGTCAGCTCTGGTCTGGAAAAACATGTTCATGGACCCGGTGAATGGATTGTTCGCCCATCTGTGGCGCTTTTTCGGAGCCGAGCCGATCTCATGGCTGTCCGAGGCTTCCCTGCCTTCGATTGTCATGATCGTATCCTGGCAATGGCTACCCTTCGCCACGCTGATCCTGCTGACCGCAATCCAGTCGCTGGACGGTGAGCAGTTGGAAGCCGCCGAAATGGATGGTGCGCCACCATTGAAGCGTTTTGGTTACATCACCCTTCCGCATCTCAGCCGGGCTATCACGATCGTGATCCTGATCCAGACAATCTTCCTTCTGGCGATCTTCGCGGAAATCTTTGTCACAACCGGAGGTGCATTTGGCACCCGTACACTGACCTACCTGATCTTCCAGCGTGTACTTGAAAGTCAGAACGTAGGCCTCGGGTCCGCCGGTGGTGTCTATGCAATCATTCTCGCCAATATCGTTGCGATCTTCTTGATGCGCATCGTCGGCAAGAACCTGGACGCGTGAGGAGGAAAAAATGGCCCGCGCAGTTACTCAACAACGTAAAATCATCAACACCACCGCCGCTTGGGGCATTGGTCTGCTGATCTTTTTCCCAATCCTCTGGACCGTCTTGACCAGCTTCAAGACTGAGGCTACGGCGATTGCCGACCCTCCGGTGTTTCTGGCCTTTGATTGGACGCTCGAGAACTATTCAGTTGTGATGGAACGGTCGAACTACGCCCGGTTCCTTTGGAACTCGATCATAATCGCCGGTGGCTCGACAATTCTGGGCATCATCGTCGCGGTGCCTGCGGCCTGGTCGATGGCGTTCGTACCTTCCAAGCGCACTAAGGACATTCTGCTGTGGATGCTGTCAACCAAGATGCTTCCAGCGGTGGGCGTCCTGTACCCCATCTATCTGATTTGCATCAAGCTTGGCATCCTCGACAGCCGGGGCGCGCTGGTGATCATCCTCATGCTGATGAATCTGCCGATCATCGTTTGGATGCTGTATACCTACTTTAGGGAAATCCCCGGTGAGATCCTGGAAGCTGCACGAATGGACGGGGCGACGTTGAAAGAGGAAATCCTCTACGTCCTCACTCCTATGGCGGTTCCCGGCATTGCTTCGACCTTGCTGCTAAACTTCATTCTGGCCTGGAACGAAGCGTTCTGGACACTGAACCTGACGGCAGCCAATGCAGCACCGCTGACGGCCTTCATTGCCAGCTATTCCAGCCCCGAAGGCCTGTTTTTCGCTAAGCTCAGCGCAGCTTCCACTATGGCCATTGCGCCAATCCTCATTCTTGGCTGGTTCAGCCAGAAACAACTTGTCAGCGGCTTGACCTTCGGCGCCGTCAAATAAGGAACTTGACCAATGGGACAAATTAAACTCAACCAAGTGACTAAAAGTTTCGGAGATGTTCAAGTCATTCCGCCTCTGGACCTCACGATTGAAGATGGCGAGTTCACGGTATTTGTCGGGCCTTCGGGCTGCGGTAAGTCTACGCTGCTGCGCCTGATTGCCGGGCTCGAGGACATCACGTCTGGTCACATCGAAATCGACGGATCGGATGCAACCGATGTACCTCCGGCTAAGCGCGGTCTGGCAATGGTCTTCCAATCCTATGCCCTGTATCCGCACATGTCTGTACGTAAGAACATCGCGTTCCCGATGAAAATGGCTGGGATCGATGAAGACGAGCAAAAACGCCGCATCGAAGGTGCCGCCAAGGCGCTGAACCTCACAGACTATCTGGACCGGCGTCCGGGCCAGTTGTCTGGCGGTCAGCGTCAGCGTGTCGCCATCGGCCGCGCCATTGTGCGGGAACCGGCAGCGTTCCTTTTCGACGAGCCGTTGTCCAATCTCGACGCGGCCCTGCGCGTTGGTATGCGGCTGGAAATCAGTGAACTGCACGAACGGCTCAAGACCACGATGATCTATGTTACGCACGATCAGGTCGAGGCCATGACCATGGCGGACAAGATCGTTGTCCTGCGTGCCGGTGTAATTGAACAGGTGGGTTCTCCACTGGAGCTCTATCACAACCCGCGCAACGAATTTGTCGCAGGGTTTATCGGATCTCCGAAGATGAACCTGATCGGTGGGGCCGAGGCCAATAAACACAGGGCAACCACCATTGGCATCCGCCCCGAGCACACGGATGTCAGCATGACGGAAGGGACTTGGAAAGGTGTTGTCGGTGTGGCCGAACACCTTGGTTCGGACACCTTCATTCACGTTCATGACACGGGTCTTGCCGACATGGTCACCGTGCGAATTACCGGGGATATACAGGCCAAGCACGGCGACACGATCTTTCTGACTCCGCAAATGGACAAGCTGCACAAGTTCGACGCTCAGGGTCTGAGGATTGTCTGATGCAACTGGCTGGAAAAACAGCCTTGATTACTGGTGCTGCCCGAGGGATCGGGCGGGCCTTTGCGGAGGCCTATGTTAACGAGGGCGCGCGGGTTGCCATCGCAGATATCAATATCGATGGCGCCCGCGAATGCGCTGCCGCGTTGGGCGAAAGTGCTATCGGAGTTGCCTTGGATGTGACCAACCAGGCCAGCATAGGTAGAGCAGTAGCGCTTACGGTGGCAGAGTTCGGTCACATCGACATTCTGGTTAACAACGCCGCGCTTTTTACCGCCGCTCCTATTGTCGAAATCGAGCGCGATGATTACCAGCGCGTCTTTGACATCAATGTGGCAGGAACGCTGTTCACGATGCAGGCTGTGGCCGGCCACATGATCAAGCGTGGACGAGGCGGCAAAATCATCAACATGGCCAGTCAGGCCGGGCGGCGTGGTGAACCGCTAGTCGCTGTTTATTGCGCGTCCAAGGCGGCAGTGATCAGCCTGACTCAATCCGCCGGGCTGAACCTGATCCGGCACGGCATAAACGTGAACGCCATTTCTCCGGGTGTCGTCGATGGTGAGCATTGGGACGGCGTAGACGCTTTCTTTGCCAAGTACGAAAACAAGGCCCCGGGGCAAAAGAAACAGGAAGTCGGTGCCGCAGTGCCCTACGGGCGCATGGGCACACCGGACGATTTGACCGGCATGGCTGTGTTTCTCGCCAGTGACGCGGCGGATTACATCGTCGCCCAAACCTACAACGTGGATGGTGGACAATGGATGAGCTGATCTCCCTTTCGAATGCGACACTCGATCAACTGGCTGTTGAACGTCCACGATATGATCGCACAACCCTGCAACCGGGCATCGTGCATATCGGCGTCGGCAATTTCCACCGTGCACATCAGGCATGGTATCTGCACCGCCTGATGCAGGAGGGCAAAGCGCATGATTGGGCCATCATAGGCGCCGGCGTGCGCCCCTATGATGCCGCCATGCGCGAAAAACTTCTTGCTCAGGATTGCCTTACAACTCTGATCGAACTCGACCCGAAAAAAGTTTCGGCCGAGGTCATTGGTTCCATGATCGATTATCTGCCAATCGAGGACGGCAATGGGGCACTGATCATCACAATGGCGGAACCTGCCATTCGTATCGTCGCCATGACTGTGACAGAAAGCGGATACTACATCGATCCTGTCACCAAGGAGTTCGACTCCAACCACCCCGATATTCAGCACGACGCAGCCCACCCCGACTCACCGCGCACGGCATTTGGTGCCATGGTGGCCGCATTGAGGCTGCGACGCGACGCAAGGCGTGGAGCATTTACGGGACTGAGCTGTGACAATCTGCAAGGCAACGGTGACATCCTGCGTCAGACCGTGGTGTCTCTGGCGCGTCTGTCCGACCCTGATCTAGCCGATTGGATCGACGCAAATGCGACCTTCCCCAACTCGATGGTGGATTGTATCGCTCCTGCCACTGGCCCAAACGAGTTGGCGCTTGCCAAGGACTTCGGTATCGACGATGACGCGGTGGTTACCCACGAAGCATTCCGCCAATGGGTAATCGAAGACAACTTCTGTGCCGGACGCCCAGACTGGGACGCGGTCGGCGCAACCTTCTCCGATGACGTTCACGCATTCGAAACCATGAAGATCCGAATCCTCAATGCTGGGCACCAGGTCCTTGCCAATGTTGGCGAAGTGCTCGGGCTCAGGACGATTTCCGAATGTATGCAGCACTCTGTTATTTCGTCATTCTTCGGCAAAGTGCAGAGAACGGAAATCGCGCCCACGGTAGCCGCTGTACCGGGCAAAAGCCCGGCTGAATATATCAGCCTCATCGAAAGCCGGTTCTCCAACCCGCGGATCGTCGACACCACCCGCCGCGTTGCCTTCGATGGCTCGGCGCGCCATACTGGGTTCGTTTTGCCGATCCTTCGGGACCAATTGCAAGCCGGGCGGTCCGTTGAAGGCCTCGCGCTTGTCGAAGCTCTGTGGGCACGCATGTGCGCAGGAACGCGCGAAGATGGCAGCGTCATCGAGGCAAATGATCCGATTTGGGATCAACTGTCACAAAACGCCTTTGCCGCGGCATCAAACCCGGCTGTGTGGCTCAATCAAGGCCGGATTTACGGCGAATTGAGTGAAGCCGGACCATTTTCTGATGCATTCTCGAAATGGCTGACAATGATTTGGGCGAATGGCTGCGAAGCCGCTCTAATCGCCTACGTAGATGACGCGTGATCTGACTCAAGGGCTGGAGTCCGCCTGACCGCCCTCCTGCGTTTCGATTGATGCATCCAGACCGAAAACCTTCGCCAGCTTCGCCATACGGGCCTTTACGGCATCACTGTCGGGCACTTCCGAGGACTCTTCGATGACCAGGCGAAGGACATCCGGGTCCACAATGATCTTGGCGTGTTCGAGGATCTTCGACACGCTTGCTGAAAACCGATGACCCAAAAGCAAAGCGCCTCCAAGAAATTCTGCTTTCCTCACGGCATTGGATGTCAATGTATCCGTCGCCCTGGTGTCCAGTTTCGCTGGTTTGCCCCCGTAGCGCGCCATGACGGCAGTGGCTAGAAATGCCCGTTCCGGGTGGGTTATTCCGATAAACGGAAATTGCAGGATGCGCAAAAAGCTCTCGGCGGCGCGTACTTTCTGGTGATCGCGCCAAGCGATATCGGTTAGCGCGCATACCGCCAGCCGAACGCGACGGTTATTTGGAATCTCGGCAGGGAAGAGGTTATCCGTCCACCGTGCCAACGCTTCGGAGAAGTCGGGAACACGGGCGTCGGGAAGGCCAGTGGCCAATGCCCCTTCGATCAATGGATCACGATACTGCTCTTCCTCATCCAATTGTGCGTACAACCACCCTTCCCGAAGGCCGAGCGCAGAAAAGATAACTTTGTCGGATTTCAACCTTCGAAGTGCCCGCCACATCACCAGTGCCGAAGCCGACAAAGTCTCGACGCGCCGGCTTGGCACATCCGGAAGTTTCGCTATTTCTTCAGGTGACATTCGTGAGATCGATTTGGCTAAGTCCGAGACCTCTTCTGCAGGAAGTTCATAGGCGTGTACGACGCTGATCGGCCAGTCGTTCATCGCCATATGAATTCGCGCCAGAGCCCGCCAACCGCCACCGACTGCATAAAATGTCGAGTCCGTCAGCACAGGCGGCAAACCGTCTTTCAGAATGGCGTCGACGCGTTTTCTTGCTTCCTTGTAGCTCTGTCCCATCATTGCTCGGACCGGCAATGCGCCTAAGGGCATGCTTACTTTGCGCTCTCCCACGCGGTCGCCAAGAATTTCCGCGATTTCGAGACTTCCACCACCAATATCCCCAATCAGTCCGCGCGGTTGAAAAAAACCGGATATCACGCCGAAGGCCGCGTAGGTTGCTTCTTCATCACCTGACAGTAGTTTTGGTTCAACACCTGTCAAATCCCGAATTTTTGCGACCAATTCCGACCCATTCTTGGCCTTACGCATCGCTTCCGTTGCAAGTATGTCGACTCTGGTCACACCCATCGCTTCAGTGATTGCCTTGAAGCGCGTTATGGCATGCAAGGCACGGTCAATTGCTTCTTGTGTGAAATTACCGTCTTCATCCAGGCCTTCACCAAGTGCCGCCAGTGATTTCTCATTAAACCGGGGGAATGGCGCTCGACAAAGATCATCATAGACGACAAGCCGAATTGAATTGGAACCCACATCAATGACGGCGTAATGCTTTGATCGGCGCGCCAGAACTCTAGAGGTATCAATCTCTATTGTTCTGGGGTCGAAATGGGCTGCACCCGATGATCCGATTGACATAGTGGCGTTACTCCGCAGTCGATGGTCACGGAGATTATCACGTTCTTCAAGTCTACTTTAGGAAATTTTCTCGTACAGGGTAGCAAGTGACCGTTTGATGCATACGCTTTGTAATTCTTCCTTGGCTTTCGGCGGATGCACGCCCGGAAATCTCAAATTACCACAGAATTTGGAAACGGAGCATTGGATGGTAATAGCAAACACCACGATCGAATTAGTCAGCAGCTCATCTTGAAGCAGCAATAGTCGTGACGGCCGTAGATTGATTTTCATCAAAACACCGGGTCTTGCCGCCGTCACGGGTTCCGAGCGTGCGTGCTCAGGTAGATTCCGTGCGACTGCGCTGAAGCACTACGACATTTCACTTGGAAACGGCCTGTCCAAAGTGGACGACAAGGTTTTCCGCATAGGTCACTTGGGCGATTTCAACGACCTTATGTTGATGGCCACACTCTCAGGCGTAGAAATGGGGCTCGACAAGAGCGGCGTGCCTCATAACGCAGGCGGCACGCAGGCTGCGTTGGAGCATCTCAAGGCTGCGTGACGCTGGACAGAGACTCCAAAAACGCCACAAGATCCGCGATCTCCCGTTCCGTCAAATTCAGTTCGGAAAGTATCGACTCACCATCGGCGTGAAGCCTTTCCTTATCTAATTCGCTGTAGTGTCTTATCACAGCATCCAAGTCGATCAAACTACCGTCATGCATGTAAGGGGCAGTATCAGCCACACCCCGCAGACTGGGCGTCCGAAAGGTTCCAAAGTCAGAATGGCTCCTGCGTACTTTTCGCACCACCCAAGCACCTTGCTTTTCCGAATCGTCGTTCCAGTTTCCGCCCAGTGTGTAAGGGCTTGACAGCAAAAAGTTCAGTCCTCCGAACCGCCCTTCGTCGACTTCGGTTTCGCTCAGAAAATACGGAACGCCGGCGTCATGAAACTCATTGTTGGAAAACCTCGGGCCGTTGTGGCAAAACACGCAATTCCCGCGCCCTAAAAACAGCTGAAGACCTCGCTGCGCTGCCTCGGGGTAGTAGGCAGCCGCTGGAAAATCTCGACGCTCTAAGGCATCGCGAAAATCGTCAAACTGCGTCCGGTCGGTCACCAAAGTCTCCAAGTAAGCCGAAAGAGCTTTCGCAGTATTCACCAGAACAAGCTCTGGGCCTTGATCTTGGATGACACCAAAAATTGCTTCAAAGTCATCAGTGTAGGCACTCTCCGAGATGGCTGTCTTTAGGCTTGCGTTGGTATGCGCCATCTCTTCAGCTTCGATGATTGGATGCAAACTGGCCGCCCAAAGGTTATCGCTTTTGCCACCCCACCCATACCAGCGGAGTCCGGCCAGGTTCCGCAGTGATGGAGTGTTTCGATCTAACAATACACGGCCGAGCGTCCGCGCCTCTGGAGTTGTAAATGCCTGTTCCGGATCATGACAACTTGCGCAAGAAAATGCACCGTCGACGGACAACACCGGATCGTTGAATAAGGCCTCTCCAAGCGCGATCGCTCTGGCATTGTTCGAAACTCTATTGCTTGGGTCCGAATGGAAGGATGGTGGCCAAGGCCCAAAGGAAAGCGCTTGTTCAATTTCGTCTGCAGACAACAAGACCTCTGCACGCACTGCACCTGTCAGGGCTATTAGCGCAGCTGTAAACCACAGCTTCATTTCAGCGTAATTTCTGACGTATAGAAAATTGATTGGCCATTGATGTCGACACCAACCTGCAGCTCCCACAAACCCGGCATGTGAAACAGCATATCATCAACACGGAACGCTCCGCCGCCCAATGCGCTAACTTTGGGGGTATAGTTCATACCGTGTCGATGAGCGGGCATGATTGCATCCACACGCATGTGGCCCACGGCAGTTTCACTACAAATAGAAACCAGTACGGAAAACGGTTGAGCCAACGGAATTTCATCGACGGAAAGATAAACCTCGGGTGCGTTTTGAACTTCCGAAATCATACGTTGCCCAATTACATCACAAGCAAAAGCCGTGCTGGACCAAATCATAAAACAGACGGCGCAACGGATCATTTTGATGTCAGCAAACGTTCTGCGTTGGCAAAGGCGATGTTGTCCGCAATCTGGTCCGGCAGCAAATCCAGCCATTCACGCGAAAAATCTGCGTGGGGGCCGACATAGTACCAGCGTTCCGGCGCAAATGTATCCGTACCGACCAGAAACCGATCGGGATGGGCTTCGAACGCAGCCTTCCAATTCGGGTCGATACTGCCTCGTGAGACCATGTCTGAACGAAACGCCAGGTCGGCCCAAAGCCTGGGATACGTGTCCAGCGCGTCAACAACGCTCGCTGGATCATCAAAGCCAGAGTGCGCCCACAATACCCGAGCTTCAGGCCAGGTTTCGAAGATCAGGTCCACTGCCTCTCGATCGCCGTGGTGGTGTAGAATGAGGTTCCGCTCTTTCGCCAGTGCAATCATGCGCTGGATGACCGGCGTTTTGATGTCGTCGCCGTAAGCGTGAAACTCGCCGATGGCTTCGTAGTCGTTCTTGGCCAGGTTTTCTTCCAAATAGTCAATTACAGTTTCATCGTGCATCCATGTGTTGATTTCACCTCGACGACGGTACGGGCGCAGTGCTGGAACGACGATGTCCGGTGCCGCGGCTAACAAAAGCTGAGTGCCATTGTCATCCGAGCTGGAAACCAGTGCTTTCCGCACGCCCGCATCCCGAAGGATTTTAGCCACCTGTTCTGGTGGCACCAGTTTGACGGCGTCGTGGCTGTAATGAATATGCGCGTCAAAGATCGGGCGCTCTTGTGCGATGGCACTGCTGCAAAACAGCGCGGCACTCAAAATGCAGATTTGTTTCAGCACCACATGCCTCCTCGATATTATTCAGAATCTGGCAAGCGTCACGTCGAATTTCACGTGCAAGAATGGTTCGGTGATCGTACCAGAAAGTTCCATGCCGTCCGGAAATTCTGAAGCCGGCCGTTCGACATAGGTCATCACCAGATCGTCCCGAACTCCAAACACCGTGTCCTGATCTAAATAAGGATCGTCGTCGGGGAAAATCTCGGTCACCAAAGAACGGTAGCCAGGAGCCTTGACGATGTAGTGTAGGTGCGAAGGCCGCCAAGGATGGCGCCCACACGCCCGTAGGATGTCTCCGACGGGTCCATCCGACGGAACCGTGTATTCCACCGGTTTGACCGTGGTGAACGCATATTTTCCATCCTCCCCAACCGTCATCAGAGCGTGAAAAGAATAGGTGTCCTGTTCTTCGTCTTGGCTTGCATACATTCCATTCGGCGCGGTTTGCCAGATATCCAGCTCTGCACCGGAAATCGGATTACCATCGGTGTCCCGGATCACGCCTTCAGCAAGCAGCACAGGTCCACCGTAGTGGCGCTTCATATCCCCGCCGAATGGCAGAGGGGGCGCGCCAGAGACATGGAAAGGGCCAAGTACGGACGAACTTGTTGCATCAGAACTTGAATGCAACATGTCCACCAATGACGACAGGCCCAGCACATCCGAGGCGAGCACGAACTCATGCCTGTCCTCTGATTCCACGGCAGCGCATCCCTCCAGAAACGCAATCCCGGCGCGCCATTCGTCATGTGTCAAGTTGGTTTCCCGCGCGAAGTCATGGAGGTGTTTGACCAGAGACCCCATGATTTCACGCATCCGCGGATCAGTGTCCTTGGACAGGTATCCCATGAACACATCGGTGATATTGTCTTTGGTGACAGAGCGCATCTTGGCCTCCTTAAATCAGGGCAAGGCTGAGGATCGGGAACTCGATCAGAATGAACAGAACGATTAGCATCACAAACGCGAAGGGCAGCGCGCCCATAAACACGTCCTTCAGCGAGATGCGGTCGTCATTGATCGTCGATTTGATGACGAAGCAGGATATGCCTAGTGGCGGGGTCAAAAGCCCGATTTCGGCGCCGACCACGGTGATGATACCAAACCAGATCAGCGACATATCCAGCGCTTCGGCCATAGGCAGGAACAGCGGGACAACGATCAAGATGATCGAAGCCGTATCCAGCAGTGTTCCCAAAAACAGCATCAAAAGGACGTACAGCAGCATAATCGACCAGAAGGACGCGGAATTCCCCGCAAGCAGGTCCTGCAACTGGTTGGGCAGCCCCGCCAGTCCCAGCATGCGGCTATAAATTGACGCTGCAGTGATCAGGATCAAGATCGCCGCTGTGATATGACCGGTTTCCAGCAACGCGTCCCAGAACGCTTTTGGTGACATGGATCTGCGCAGGACAGCGATGATCAACGCCACGAAGGCACCGGCTGCTCCTGCCTCGACCGCAGTAAGCCAGCCGGTGTAGATCCCGCCAAGAACGATAGTGATGATACACAGTGTTGGTAGCGTTTTGGACGCAATCTCGCGCCCGGACATCCATTCGGTATCTGCCACGATGCGGCCACCGACGAACGCCGGTGTGAATCGGCCCATGGCCCAGATCGCGCCAACATAGGCGATCGCCAACATGATCCCGGGAATGACCCCGGCAAGGAACATGTCCCCTACAGATTGTTCAGCAACAAAGGAGTAGATGATCAGCATCGCGGAAGGCGGGATGATCATGCCCAAAACCGAAGACCCGGCCACCACGCCAACAGCAAATCGCGGGTTGTAATCCTGCGCCATCATCTGCGGCACCGAAACTTTGGTGAACACGGATGCGGATGCAATGGACGACCCGGTCACGGCGGCAAAGACGGCGTTGGCTCCAACCGTCGCCATTCCAATCCCGCCTTTGACCTTGCGAAACCGCATGGTCATGACTTCGTAAATGTCCCTGCCTAACCCAGCCTTTGAAACGATGAGCCCCATGAAGGTAAACAGCGGGATAGTCGCGAAGCTATATTCCATCGCGCTGTCGCCGACCGCCACTTTCAGCAGGTTAAGCGCTAGCGTGAAGTTGTCCCGCATCAGCCAGATCGACACGAACGAGACGACGCCCAAGGCGATGGGAATGTAGACGCCCGCATAAATCAGGAAAACAATGGCAACGACCGAGATCAGGCCAATCTCAATCGGCGTCATTCTGCGGCCTCGTCATGTTCAGGGGTGCGAATAAGTTGCGGACGGTCCTGCGCCGTGACGACCTTGAGCAGGAAAATCACGCAGGCAAGCGCAGTACCGCACGCGATGACCAGTTTAACCGGCCACCATGGCAGTGTGAAAAGACCCGGAACTCCGAAATAGTCCTGCGTCTCCCACATATGAAGAAATTCAGGGAAGGTCACATAAGCGATCAAGGCCATGAAGATCGCCGAGACGGCGTTAATAATGCGTCTGAGGTTGGCCGTCAGGCCGGGGCGGCGGTGGTGTATCAGGTTCAGGAACCCGTCCGAACGTGTCAGCCGGTCCACCCTGACCACGTCGGGCAATTGCAGAAAAACAATCATCACGACCGAGAACTGCACCATTTCGTAAGTGCCTCGAAGCGGAGCCGAAAACAGCCCGCGCGCAACGACGTCGATATTCAGAATGACCACCAACGCTAGGACGACGAGCGTGCCCAACGCGTTGGCGGTTATTGCAAGCGAATTGGCGACCCGCGACAGGACGGCAACTGCGGTCTTCAGCATGTCTGGCCCCTTTCTCGGGTCGCCGAACGATTATTCGGCCGTCCAGTCCCGCACACCAGTGAAACCGGCATCCTGAAGCTTGCCGAGATAAGCGGCCAGCATATCTGTGCCCTGCTCGCCGTTCTCATTCAGCGTTGCAGCCCATTCCTGCGCAACATTGGGCATCGCATTTGCCCACGCAGCGCGGTCTTCGTCCGAGATTTCAATGATCGATCCGCCAGCTTCTACAAATGCATCTCGTGACGCAGCGGCTCGATCCATTGCAATACCTGCCACGTGGTCACGGTAGTCGATAGCCACGGCCTGGAGTACGTCTTTGACCTCGTCAGGCAGATTTGCCCAGTAATCGGCGTTGACTGTGACTGTTTTTGTATTCACCGCGCCAAGGTCTGCCTTCAACATGTAAGGGGCCACTTCTACGATCTTGAACGTCTTGGAAGCTTCCGGCCAAATCATCACGCAATCGACAAGGCCGGTTTGAACCATGTTGTAGAAATCAGTGAGGCCTCCGCGTACGCCCGCCGCGTCCTTGATACCCTCGAGGTAGCGCAAGTTCAGGCCGGCACCCGCGATCTTGCGTCCTTCAAGATCTGCAACTTTCTCGACCGGCTCTGAGCAGAACATCTGATACGTGTCGAGCACAACGCCCGTCGCCAGATAAACCTGATTTTGCGCAGCAAACTCATTCTGCATAGCCGGGTATTCTCGCGCGATCTCGTCAACCGCCTTGGCCACTGCACGGGCATCCGACGCGACGAATGGTGTCGAGCCCGAGATCCCCTGACTAGGCAGCTTGGATGAATGGAAGATGGTTGTGACGATGCCAATATCCCCCAAACCCAGCTGTACGCCTTCCAGAACGCCCTTGGGCTTTACGATCGAACCGCCATAGTTTTCTTGCCAGTTCATCTTGTAGTTGCCGGACTCGGCCAACCGCTTGTCCACTTCGGGAATAAAGAAGTTTGTGAATTCCTTCACCCACAATGCCCGGTCCGGGTAACCATCAATCACGATCGCGGAAATGGTTTCTTCTGCGACAACGGGCAGCGCCATAACGCTAGCTAAAGCGGCGCCCATTAGACTGCGTTTGGTCCAGTTTTTCATTTCTCTCCTCCCAGAAAGTCGGGTCTTTTTTATTTGTTTGCTTTGACCCAGTTGACGGTCAGGTCGGTGCCTGCCGCTTCAAACAGTTTTGCGATGGCGCAATATTTGGCTGTCTCCTCACCCACGCGTGTCAGCTCCTCCTGACTGGCGGGGGTTTCACAATTCACGGTGAGTTCAATTTCCGGAAACGGAACTTCAATCTCCTCCTCCATTAGGACACCGCGCCGGTCCAACCTGCATTTCGCGTCGATTGTCACTTTGCCTAGATCAATTCCCAAACGGTGCGCATTTTTGTGCCCGATGACGTTGGTACAGGCGATCAGCGCTGCCATCGCGGTTTCAGTCGGAGACGGACCAAGATTTGTCCCGCCCCGCTCGACAGGTTCGTCGATAACCACATCCAGATCGCGTATTGGTAGCTCAGTGCGCGCGTGTGTCGGGCACCGAGCTGTCGTGCGGTAAGTCACGACGGGTTTCACTTTCATACCCACGGCAGCGCCTCCTCATGCATAAGAACAAACCTTTTCAAACTGAAATCGCGGAAGTTTGTGAAACAAACCTGTTTCATCCGCGTAGCCCAGATTGCAAAGAAAATTGGACTTGAGCGTCGTGCCCGCGAAGAACTCCTCATCGACGATCTTGTTCGAAAAACCTGACATGGCGCCGACGTCCAACCCGACAGCCCGGGCCGCAATCATGAAGTAAGCGCCCTGAAGCGTGCCATTTCGAAAGGCCGTGTCTGCCACGTAGTCAGGCTTGTTTTCGAACAATGGCCGACGGTCTTCGTGCGGGAAAAGAAAGGGCAGTTCCTTCCAGAAGTCCATGTCATAAGCAATGATCGCCGTGACCGGAGCATCCATCATCTTTGGCACATTCTTCGGCTTTAAAGACTTTGCAAGCCGCTCTTTCCCTTCGGGACTTTTCACGAAAACGAAGCGCGCGGGCAACGTATTCATGCTGGTCGCGCCGTTGATCGTGATGTCGTAGATCTCTTCAAGAATGCCGTCAGAAACAGGCTTGTTGGTCCACGCGTAGTGCGATCTGGATTCGCGCAGGATCAAGGCGATCGCGTCATCCGACAAGCGTGGAATGCGCTCGCGCAGATCGCGGTGATCTTGCTGCGCCTTGGCGCGAAGTGCCTCCAGTTCTGCTCCGGTTAGTGCGCTCATGCTGCAGCCACCTTGGACTTGGCATCCTTTTCGTCGACAATCGGGCTGGCGCAGACGCCGATGCCCTCAATCTCGACCTCAACGGTTTCGCCGGGCTTCAACCAACGGGGATTGGGCTTTTTGGCGTGCCCGACACCCGGCGGTGTACCTAGCGCAATCAGATCCCCCGGCTCCAAAGTAGTATATTCCGAAATCGTCGCAATGACTTGACGAACGCCCCAGATCATGTTGGCAGTGTTCGAGCTTTGAAGGATTTCGTCGCCCACACGGCTTTCGATTTTAAGGCCGGATGCCCCTTCAGGCAGCTCGTCTGGTGTCACGGTAAACGGCCCGATCGCACCAGTGTCATCGAAGTTTTTTCCCGGCGTCCACTGGTGCGTCTTGCGCTGGTAGTTTCTTACAGACCCGTCGTTGAACACGGTGTAGCCGAACACATGATCCAATGCGTTCTTTTCCGAAATATGGCGACCGCCCTTTCCGACGATCAGCATCAGCTCTGCCTCGTAATCCAGTTGTTCCGAGCAGGACGGGCGAACCATCGGCTGACCGGCGGCCATGATCGAGTTTTTCCCGCGCATGAACAGAGCAGGATACTTTGGGATGTCGTACCCCCCCTCTTTGATGTGGTCCGTATAATTCAATCCCATGCAAATGATCGTGCCGGGAGATGCTACGGGCAGCGCTGGCGTGACAGAGGAGACAGGCACGCTTTCTGAAGCGACGATTTTTTCAGAAAGCGAATCGACCAGTCCAGGCGTGCAGATCAGCCCCATCAGATCGGGACCAACGGCAGGGTCCAAAGCCGTTAGATTCACTGCGTTTTCTCCGTTTACAGCAAAAACCGCTGTGCCTTCCGAAGTCTCTCCCACCAAGTATTTCATTCTCACCATCCATGTCAGTTCGCTTGATTTTTGCCGACTATTTTGCAATATGTCAAATAATATCGATATTTTGGAGAGCGCCGATGGTTGCTTGGTCAGACTATAAATCAGAAGCAAAAAGCCGTGGCGCTCTTGCTTTGGAGCTTTACGTTGCACACAGCACGCCGGCCAAGGCACCGGAAGATGTAAAGGCTTCGCTTCCAGATCACTTGGCATATCAGGCGCAACTTGAACGCTCGGGGAAGCTCGCTTTTGCTGGACCAATGTCGGATGAAACAGGAGAGCATATGCAAGGTATGGGTCTGATCATCTACCGCGCCGACAGTCTTGAAGTCGCCCGAAAACTGGCCGAGGAGGATCCCATGCACAAAAGTGGGGCACGCAGCTTTGTTCTGCGCAGATGGATGATAAACGAAGGCTCGCTGAACCTTTCAGTTGGTCTGTCAACTGGAATGAGTGCACTTAGCTAAAAGCACTCCAGAGATTTTGCCGCGAAAGAGGAACCGTCAGATATGGACGCCATGCTTGATACCGAGGGCAAAGAGACTTCCGCCACTCATGGTGCGTATCGAAGGCTCCGCGAAATGATCCTGACTGGCGAGCTGCCTCCCGGTCAAAAGCTCAAGATCGAGCAGCTCCGCGGGCTGCTGGACACAGGCGCAAGCCCGGTTCGCGAGGCACTAAGCCTTTTGACATCGGACATGCTGGTGGAACGAATTGACCAGCGCGGCTTCAGGGCGGCACCGGTGAGCAAGTGCAACTTCGAGGAAATCCTTCTGTTGCGATGCAATCTTGAAGAAACCGCGTTGCGCGCGTCCATCACCAATGCAGACTCAGCTTGGGAGGATAGGCTCGTTTTGCGTCACCACCATATGAAAAAGGCGGGCCAAAAAGGGGCACACGACTTTGAAGACGCACACAAGGCATTTCATATGGCCTTGTTGGACAATGCGAGGCTTCCTTTACTGTTGCGCTATTGTTCGCAACTTTACGATCTTAACATTCGCTACCGTTATTTGGCGGCCGGAGGTTCAAGCTACAAAAAGCGGGATATAGCCGCCGAGCATCAGCAGATCCTGGACGCCGCATTAATTCACGACGCAGACAGCGCAACCCGGCACCTGATCGATCACTATCGTCGGACGGGCGAATACCTCAGCAGCCAGATGGAGCCCTGAAATGCAGCGGAACTGGTTTCTGGGCGATCTGCTTGATCAGTTGTTCGACCGCCCCGGCAAGAAGCGAGGCAAAGACGACAAGCGATCCATATCAGAGCTGTGTGAAGCACTCTTGTCTGCAGAAGGTGAAGTATCGGGTTTCGTGCTCGCATCCACGATATTGGATCGATACCAGACGTTGGACGACGCGGAAAAACTGGACTTCTTCGCCTATTTGAATGACCAGCTTGAGTTGGACGCGGATCAGCTTTCTGAAACGGCGCGCCGCTATGCCAAAGATAGAAGCGTCGATCTTTTTAAAAGGCTTAGCGAGGCCGCCGAACCCCGACGGCAAGAATTGCTGCGCCGGCTGAATCAACCCTCCGGCGCGACGCAAGAGCTTGTGGCAATGCGCGTTAACCTGTTGCGTTTTCTCAAATCCAACCCCGAACTCAGGCGCACAGACATAGATTTCGTGCATTTGCTGCGAAGCTGGTTCAACCGGGGTTTTCTTGTCCTCAAACAAATCAGTTGGGATACACCAGCCCGCGTTCTGGACAAGATCGTGGCGTATGAGGCGGTCCATCAGATTAACGATCTAGACGATTTGCGGCGCAGGCTTTACCCGCCCGACCGTCGCTGTTTTGCGTTTTTTCATCCCTCAATGCCGGATGAGCCGCTGATTTTTGTCGAAGTTGCTTTGACGGCTGAAATTCCGAACGCGATTGATGTGCTTTTGTCCCAAGTCCGAGAACCGATCGAACCCGAACAGGCAAAAGTCGCAGCGTTCTACTCCATTTCAAACTGCCAGAAGGGTCTAACGGGCATCAGCTTTGGAAACCTGTTGATCAAACAGGTTGTGACGGAACTCTCGCGAGAGCTTCCGGGCCTCGATACATTTGTGACCTTGTCCCCAATACCGGGTATGAACCGGTGGGTGGCTGGCGAAACAGGGCACCCCGAGCATGGCCATGCCGCCAAAGCCGTACTTGCGGGAACAGCCTCTGCGCAGGACGTGCGGGCGATGGCCGCCCGATACCTGTTATTCGCCAAGCGCGAAGATGGGATGCCGCTGGATCCCGTGGCCCGCTTTCACTTGGGCAATGGCGCCGAGCTTCACGAGCTGCATGCCGAGGCCGACCTGTCGCAGAACGGACGATCCCAATCTGGTGGCGCAATGGTCAACTACCTCTACGATTTGAAAAAGACAGAGCGCCACCACGAAGAATTTGCGGCACATGCCACAATCGAAGCCTCGCGTTCCGTGCGCGCGGCTTCAACCGCAGCACTTGCGGCCAGACCAGAGGAAAATACGGCGTGACCAACACTCTCTACGACAGCTTGTTTTCCCACCACGCGGGAAACAATGCTCCGTTCCTGCAACTCGATGACGGACAGGTAGTGTCATATGACGCGTTTCTGAAACGCGCCGCACGGATCGCGCATGTTTTGCGGACCAGCGGAGTTTCCCCAGGAGACCGCATCGTTGTGCAGGCCCGAAAGCTAGCTGATACACTGGCGCTATACGCTGCTGCGGTTCAGGCGGGCGCAGTCTACCTGCCGCTTAATACCGCCTACACGTTGGCAGAGTTGGACTATTTCATCGCCGATGCCCAACCTGCCATGATCGTCAGCGACAGCACCAACGAAACTGAGATCGGAAAACTGGCGACCCGCTTTGGCGCAAAGCTGCTAACCCTCGGCGGCGACACTTCGAGTCTGAGCCGCGAGGCTGACGCACAACCCCACGAGTTTGAAACCGTGGATCGCGCCCCGGACGACCTTGCAGCCCTGCTTTACACGTCGGGAACCACTGGTCGTTCTAAGGGCGCAATGCTGAGCCATCAGAACCTTTTGTCTAATGCCCAAACTCTCGTGGATTTGTGGGGCATCACAAGCGACGACCGCTTGATTCACGCACTGCCGATCTTTCACACGCACGGACTTTTCGTAGCGATGAATACGTCGCTGCTCGCCGGTGCCAAAGTTCGGCTGATGGAAAAGTTCGACGTAAGCGCGATCGTGGAGGAAATGCCCAAGTCGACCCTTTTAATGGGTGTCCCAACTTTCTACACCAGATTGCTGGAAGTTGACGGTTTCACCAAACAGATCACTCGGGGCATGCGCCTGTTCATTTCCGGTTCAGCCCCATTGCTGGCAGAAACCCATCAGGCGTTTGAAGTGCGCACAGGCCACCGCATCCTCGAGCGCTATGGCATGACCGAAACGAACATGAACACCTCGAACCCCTATGATGGCGAACGCCGCGCGGGAACCGTTGGCATGGCTCTGCCCGGCACCGAGGTGATTGTGACTAACCCTGAAACCGGAGAACCATTGCCCCAGGGCGAGGTGGGAATGATCGAAGTGCGCGGACCCAATGTTTTTAAAGGATATTGGCAGATGCCCGAAAAAACCGCCGAGGAGCTTCGAGAGAATGAGTTTTTCATCACCGGAGATCTGGGCCGGTACAGCGAAGATGGCTACCTGTCGATTGTGGGTCGGTCGAAGGATCTGATCATCACCGGCGGGTACAATGTCTACCCCAAGGAAATTGAAGACGTCCTGAACGACATCGATGGCGTTTTGGAATCAGCCGTTTTCGGAATCCCCGATAGAGACTTCGGCGAAGCGATCATAGCCACTCTGGTTGCTGAGCCCGGATCACAGCTTCAGGTGGAACAGATCGAGTCGATCATCAGAAACAAGCTGTCGCGATTCAAACATCCTCGCCGCTACGAACTCGTCCAGGAGTTGCCGCGAAACACTATGGGAAAAGTTCAAAAGAACGCGCTGCGCGAACGGTACGCGAACAAGGAACGGTCACCGGCGTTATCTTAGGAAGCCCAGCCAGACGCTCAATCAAATCAAGACCTTCAGATCGGATACTACCCACCCTTCAGACTGCCAAACTCATCAGGAGATCCACAATGACTCGCATGACGGCAAAAGACTTCGACCAGGAACTTCTGGACCTGTATGACTTCTACGCGCACGGCAAGATCACCAAGCGCCAATTCCTGGACCGCGCAGGCAAGTTCGCGGTCGGCGGCGTGACAGCGGTCGCGCTGCTGAACATGCTCAGCCCGAACTACGCGATGGCTCAGCAAGTGTCGTTCAACGATCCCGATATCCACGCGGACTACATCACCTATGCTTCACCGAATGGAACCGGTGATGTTCGCGGATACCTTGTCCGACCTGCTGGCGTTGAAGAGCCCATGCCCGGGGTGCTGGTGATCCACGAAAACCGCGGTTTGAATCCTTACATCGAGGATGTGGCGCGCAGGTTGGCAAAAGCCGGATTTATGGCGTTGGCCCCCGACGGTCTGACATCGGTTGGCGGCTACCCGGGCAACGACGCCGATGGGCGCGAGTTGCAAAAGACAGTGGACCGTGTCGAGTTGATGAACGATTTCTTCAATGGGTTTGAATACCTGTTGAACCGAGATGACAGCACCGGAAAGGTCGGCGCAGTGGGTTTCTGCTATGGCGGCGGTGTAGTTAGTGCAATTGCCGTGGCCTACCCAGAACTGGCCGCAGGCGTGCCGTTCTATGGTCGCCAGCCAGCAGCTGAGGATGTTGCCAAAATTCAGGCGCCGCTACTGATTCAAATGGGAGAGCTTGATGAGCGTATCAACGAAGGCTGGCCGGATTTTGAGGCTGCTCTGCAGGCCAACGACAAAGTATACGAGGCACATATATACGAAAACGCCAACCACGGTTTTCATAACGACAGTACGCCACGCTATGATGAGGAAATGGCAAACCTAGCCTGGGACCGCACAATTGATTGGTTCAACACCTATCTGAAGTAATTGGTACAAGCTACCAAGCCAGTCATGCGTTGATATCTTTTCGTTGAAATCCTCGGCCCATCTTGGCCAAGACCTTAGAAGCTACAGTAACTTGAACTTCGCAGTTAGAGGTTCTGCGACAAGGTCTTGGTCCGCTATCCCTACTATTGGATGTTTTTATAGAGTCGAAACGATGGGAGGATATTGCCGAAGCGATTTTAGTTGAAGCGATCCATCGTTAAGTGTTCAGATCATCTGCGGGTTAAACGCAAAATCACTTTAATGCTGCTGATATCAGCCACTGATAACGTGTTCGGAGAAAGGCTGCTCGGAGACCGAAATGACCAATGCTGCATTTACCGACCAATGCCATACTTTTGATCTAGGAACCCCGTCAGTTCTCTTCAAATTTCAGCTAGACTTTTAATCACTCACAGCGAATGGGATCGGATTAACTTGGACTACTGCGATCGTTTTTATTCTTAGCTAGCTGTTCATTTGGTTTTCTTCGAAAGCCCGAAACCGCCGCGCGAGATAATCCACAAACGCGCGGGTTTTTGGTGCCAGATTCCGCCTTTCGGCGAACATTACGACAATATCTGTGCTGGGTGGTGCATACTCCGGCATGACATGGACAAGTTTGCCGGAGCGAAATTTCCTGTTTGCCATATAGCAGGGCAAACGTGCGATCCCGATACCAGCCAGAGCGGCTCGAAAGACGACATCGGTGCTGTTCCCCTCAAAGCTACCCGTTGCTTCAAATTTTTCGCCTGCGTTCGGTTCGATGCTGTTCCAAGCGTTCCGTTGGCTTCTCCCAGCAACTCTCAAGCAATTGTGCTCAGCCAATTCGGCAAAATTCGACGGTGTTCCACAACGCTCAAGGTATTCAGGTGAGGCACATAGTACCCTTCGACTCTGCATAATGCGCCTAATGACCATATCTGGATTCTTGTGTTGTTCTGCAAAGCAGATCGCCGCATCGAACCCTTCACTCCGAAGATCAATTTCTCGGTCGGTCAGATCCAAAGATATTTGAACCTCAGGGTTCTCTTTCATGAACTCAGGCAAGGCAGGAATCAGTTGGGACTTACCGAATGCAACAGTGGATGCGATCCTGAGTTCTCCGCGTGGGACACCATCAAAGCTGTGGATCATCGCCTTGGCTTCGTTGAATTTATCAGCCATTGCTTTGCATTTTTCATAGAAATCTTGACCTTCTCGCGTCGGAGAAACACCCGTTCTGGTGCGATTAAGAAGGCGGTAGTGCACCTGATCTTCAAGTAATCCGATTTGCTTACTTACTGCCGATGGGGTCTGCCCCATTGATCTTGCAGCCGCAGAGATGCTGCCCTGCTCGACAACCGTCGCAAAGATTAGCATTTGCGTAGAAATGTCCATGTCATGACCTTTGCTGTTCCAATATGGCATGGGGCCTTTGCCAAATTGTCGAATTGTGAGCGCTACCAAATACCCTTATCTCTGCATTGCAGCATAGATACTGCATTGCAGCAATAGACGAGGCAATATCATGGCAATTACTCGATCAAACAGCGGGCTGGATGTCGTTTTCGAAGCTGGCCGCACGTTCTTTCATCGAAAGCTGGACGCAATGCGAAAGGCACAGGCCAAACGCAGGGTTTATCGCGCAACGTATTATGAGCTCTCGGTGCTATCTGACCGTGACTTAATAGATCTGGGCATTCCGCGCAGTGGCATCAAAAGACTTGCTATGGAGGCTGCGTATGGCTGCTAACACCGAAACGGCTGGTACAGATCGTGGTCACGCCATCGCCCTATCAATCAGCTTCTTGGCGTGGATCGGAACCACGGCAAATGCTGCCTTGAAGGCACTGAAAATGGCCCGGATGCTCTCTGCGCTTTCAAATATGAGCGATTACCAACTCTCTCAGATCGGAATTTCGCGATCTGAGATCCCGGAATATGCCGGAAAATTGATGGCTGACGAATAGGTAAGCGAGCCCTCAGGTCCAAAAGCTTACACGAAAAATGCTGGTTCTCGCTCCTCCCAGAGTAAGCCAGCATGAGCGGTGGCGAAAAAACCAACAGGGAGCGCCAACGCACGGGCCAGCATTTTCAACTCCTCCCGAAAGTGCTGGCCCAAACCAACCTGACAAGCAGGAGTTGAGCCTCCCCAACTGAACTGGTCCACCGTTATGTTTAGGAAACGGAGGACTACGAATGGCAAACAAGCGACCGAGGCCCGAAGAGATTGTCTCGAAGTTACGGCAGGTTGAAGTTCTGATGGGGCAAGACATGTCCCGCTTCGATGCGATCAGACAGGTTGGCGTTGTTGAACAAACCTATTACCGCTGGCGAAAGAAGTACCGCGGAATGGGCGGAGATCAGTTGAAAGAACTGAAGCGGCTTCAGAAAGAGAACGAGCGGCTGAGACGCGCCTGCCGCGTGCTTGGACAACACCTGTCCATACAACCGCGTGTCCCACAAGGTCGCACAGGCGAATACAGGTTGGTCGCCGACATGATCGCGCTGACCCGTCAATACGGCCGATATGGCTATCGCAGGATCACTGCACTGCTGAGAGGGGCTGGATGGTCTGTCAGCGATGGGCGAATTGAACGACTTTGGCGACGAGAGGGGCTGCGACCGGCCAATCATGCTAACAGTAGACAACGATAACACCGAGCCTTATGCAGTCGTTTGTTCGCCGGCACGGCCGTACGCTCACAGGAAACTCAAATTTGCAAAACGATAGCCCAGAGCTGGTCAATCAGAGTGCTTAGAGGCTTGGATTTAGATCAGTAGTGCTGATATATCTGCCATAATGTAAATTATCAGGAGAACGTCGTTGTAGTGGCGCTCACTTGTTCCAATCTACTCTCCAATTGGAAACTAAATCGCTGCGGGTTTGCATTCCCCTAAGGCAGCTCTGTGGGACCAAACTCCAGTTCGCCGTCGCGCGAAGCTCTAATGACCGCTCTGCGCACAATGCGGACCTTATGGCCCGAGCGACTGACCCGTCAGGATAGAGCTATCTCCAAACGGTCCAACGCATTGGGCGGCCACACCTCATCGAATTTGTAAAATTCCTCAAAGATAGGAATGTCTTTGCTGAGTGGCACCCAAGCCTGCTTGCTGTTGGTGAAAATCTGTACATTCGGAGGACATTGATCCGGGTTGTTCAATGTTCCGACACGCACGTACCTTAGCTTGCCAAGGCGGATCATGTAGCTGCTAAAAACGGCGACGCCACAATCCCTACAGCGCGTAATGATCTGACCTTTCCCGCTTGGAGTAGAGAGCTCATGTTCAGTGATTGGCCCCTCAAACTGCACGCGATCAGCCTCAATGATGGCGTTCAAGACGTAGGCCGCTCCGGTTTGCCGCTGACATTCGCCGCAGTGGCAGCAATGCACGAACATGGGTGGTGACGTCATCTGATACGTTACGGCTCCGCAACCGCATTTCCCCTTGATCATTGTTTCCCCCTAATTGCTTCCTTGCATTCAAGCCATCGCTCTTATTGAACCAGTTCATAATGCTTGATCGAACGCGACTCGACCAATTCGGCTTCCGCCGGATCGATATGCGGGCTCTGGTAGTTATCGCCGACAAAAGCCTTTAGTGACTCCAGGTTTTCCCAAATCATCACAAAGCTGAACTCTCGCGGTGTGTCAGCACGTGCGGCACCAGGAAACACTTGAACGATGCCCTTGGTACCTCTCATCAAGGGGATAGCTGTTTCATGGAAGAACTTGCTGAACTCTTCCTCTTTGCCCGGCCGTGTCACGACCTGAAAAATACGCATGATCATTCATCCGACCTCCGTAAAGTACGGTTCCTGAATGTATGAGCGCCTCTGGTTCTGCGAACATATCATTTCGTTCCGAGATTGTCTGCTTTGGGCTGAACGTGCCAGTGAAACAACCGAAGAAAGGGCGGCTCAGGGTTCAAGATTGCCAGAGTGACGCCCTAGAAATAGATGAGATCTGATTGCGTCATGGCATGGGCAAGTGCTTGCTTGTCTTGGGTCAATAGGCGTGCGGCCGACTGGCCGCGCCAATAGGTAAAACTACGTTCCCCGTTGTTTAGCGTGATAAGATACAACCCCACTGAACGGTTTGGCACGATCCGCACCTGCTGGGTGTTGACTCCGCTTTCGCGCATCGCACCCAGCATCCGGGACGAGATGGCATCATCTCCGACGGCGGTAAAATAGGACAAGGGCGTTTCGGGTGTGAGTTGGGCCAGATACCAAGCTGTATTGAACGTGTCTCCGGCGAACCCCATTTGATACGTGCTTGGCGCGTCAGTTGGGGCCATTTCGGCCATGCATTCACCTATCGCTAGAATTCGCATACTCCGGTTTCCATTACTTCGAAGTTTGACAAACGGTAGCGTTCGACAATTAGGTAACCTGTTTTGCAGTGGTCACGAGAACAGCATCCCACCATTGATATCGACATTGGTCCCGGTCAGATAAGCCGAGTCCTCGCTTGCCAGAAACGCCACTAGGTTCGCAACATCTTGAGACTGGCCTTGCCGCTTGAGCGGCGCAGCAGCTTCTAGCCCGCGACGGCCTGCATCGGGAGTATGGATATTATGGAAATCCGTGTCGATCATGCCTGGGCAGATTGCATTGACACGGATATCGGGGCCGAGTTCTTTTGCAAGACTACGGGTGAGCGTCATGACCCCGCCTTTTGACGTTGCATAAGCCGATGCACCAGGGCCACCACCGTCGCGCCCCGCCTGACTGGCGATGTTTACAATGGCCCCGGATTTCATATGCAGCAGTGCCGCTTTGACCATAAGAAACGTGCTGGTCAGGTTGAGATCCATGACAGCCTGCCAATGTTCAAGCGACATCTCGTTGATTTTCTTGCGCGCGATCAAACCTCCGGCATTGTTCACCAGAATGTCTAGGCTGCCATAGGTATCGACCGTCTTGGCGATCAACGCATCGACCTCTTCGGGTCTGTTCAGGTCGCCTTGCATTGCAAACGCCTGTCCACCGATCTTTTTGATCTCGGCTACGGTTTCCTCGGCGCCGGCACTACTGGCGAAGTAGTTCACCGCGACATTCACCCCTTCGGAGGCGAGTTTGACAGCGCAGGCGCGTCCGATATCGCGGCCACCACCCGTGACAATTGCGGTCTTTCCCTGAAGTCTCATGGTTGTTCTTTCTCGTTCAATTGGTGCTGCTATGCGTGACTGATGGATCTGACGCTAAAGCTTGGCAAAATAGTCGAAGATTTCCGGTACGTTGCCGTCGCCCATGCCTGCGTCCGCAGCTGCCTGAAGGTTGTTCGCGGTTCCTTCAGCGATCTCGGCACGAGTGCCCACGTCCTCGGCCAGCTTCAAGAAGTAACCAAGATCCTTGTTGGCGTTGTTAATCGAAAACCCCAAATCGCTGACACCATCCACCGCGTAGTTCTTACAAAACTGCATAAAGGGGGAATTGGACGGCCCAGCTGACATGATGTCAAAAAGCTGCTGCTTGTTTACCCCTGAGCGTTCAGCCACAGCAAAGGCTTGGCTCATGGTGCAAGCCGTCGTCATTCCCATAAAGTTGTTGATGAGCTTGGTCACGTGGCCCGCACCCAGTTCGCCGAGGTGAAAGACATTTTCCCCCAGTACATCCAGGACAGGCTTCACCTTCTCAAAGGTGGCCATATCCCCCGCGGCCATGATATTCAGCAAACCATCCTTGGCGTGCATGGGCGTGCGTCCGAGCGGTGCGTCAACCATACCAGCACCTTTGGCGGCCAAATCAGCGCCAATTTTTCGTGTGGACGCTGGGATGGAAGTCCCAAAGTCAATGACCACAGCACCTTTTTTTATGCCTGCCAGGATGCCGTCATCGCCATAGATCAGGCTTTCGACAACTTCCGATGTCGTTACACAAAGCATCACGATGTCGCTGTTCGCAGCAAGCTCTCGTGGGGTCGCAACCTCCACAGCGCCGCGGTTGACTGTGGCGGCCACCGCTTCCCTGTTGCGGCCCATGACAACCAAATCGAAACCGTTGTTTTGCAGGCATTCTGCCATGTTGCCGCCCATGAGACCGAGGCCGATGAAACCGATGACGGGTTTTGTCATATCTGACTCCTTAAACTCTTTCTAACTAGACTTCGCAGAGCGCTGTGACCGCTGCATGCGCGACTTCGAGATCTTGCGCTGGTGAGCCCGAGCTCACTCCGATCCCTCCGACAACATGTCCGTCAACCGTCACAGGGAGGCCACCTGCAACGGTCACCATGCGCCCCCCCAACGATGAAGATATTCCATGTGCGGCCATACCCGGCTGATTAGCTTCACCAAGAGCGTCCGTACCTTTTTGGATGCCGGCCGCGGTGAAGCTCTTGTCGATGGCTAGGTTGATGCTGGTGATCTTGCCGCCGTCCATCCGCTCAAACGCGATGAGGTTGCCGCTTTCGTCGGTGACGGCAATACACATTGGCACGCCGATTTCCTGCGCTTTGGCTCGCGCTCCTGCGATCAACTTGCCCGCGTCATCGATGTCCAGGCGTCTTATTGTCAGCATCACCACATTCTCCTTTGATTTAGGGGCCAATGATCAGGTTCGGCAGCGTCAGCGATATTGCCGGTACAAAAGTGATCAGCATGAGCGCGGCAAAGATGGCGAGGTAGAAAGGCCAAATAGTTTTGACCGCTTTCTCCATCGGTAGTTTTCCTACAGCACACCCCACAAAGAGACAGGTCCCGACAGGTGGCGTGCAAAGACCAAGACCGAGGTTCACCAAAAGGATCATACCGAACTGCAGCGGGTCGATACCCAGCATGTTCATCACCGGCAGGAAAATCGGCGTGCAGATCAGGATCAACGCGGCCATGTCCATGATCATCCCCAAGAGCAACAGCACAGCGTTGATCATCAACAAGATCAGGATCGGGTTTTCTGTGATACCCAACAGGAATTCGACTGTTTTTGTCGGCACCCGGTTGAACGTCAGCATATAGGCAAAGGCACCGGCGCAGGCGATCAGGATCATCACCATAGACGTTGTGCGCACCGAAGAGATAACGGCGGTTTTGAAGTTTTCCCAGGACAGGCTGCGATAGACTACAAGCGTCACCACAAAGGCATACATTGCCCCGAACGCGCCGGATTCAGTCACCGTAAAGACGCCTGACAAGACCCCTCCGACAATGATCACGGCCGTCAACAAGCCAGGGATAGATCCCACAAAAGCAATGGCAAGTGCGGTCCAACCTGGAAACTGCTCGGCCTGATAGCCGCGCTTGACCGCTACGACGTATGCTGCAATTGCAAGGCAGCAACACATAAGGACGCCGGGCACAACGCCAGCCAGAAACAGTTTTGAGATAGAAACCGCACCGCCCGTTGCAAGGGCAAAGATGATCATGTTGTGGCTGGGCGGAATGATGATCCCGGCAATTGATGACGTCACTGTGACGTTCACCGCATAGTCGGCATCATAACCTTTGTCTTTCATCACCGGGATCAGGATCGACCCAAGCGCCGAGATATCGGCAATTGCCGATCCGGAAATGCCACCAAACAACATGGACGAGAAGACATTGACGATGCCAAGTCCACCGCGCACAGCGCCTACGGCGGCCTGCGCAAACCGAACCAACCGGATCGCGATACCACCGTGAAACATAAGCTCGCCCGCAAAGATGAAGAACGGGATCGCCATTAGGGAAAAGACGTTGATCCCCGACACGATACGCTGGAATCCAACAAACAGCGGCAATCCTTCAATCCAAAAGGAAGCCAATGCAGCAATACCAAGGGCGTATGCCACTGGCGCGCCTATGATGACACATAGGGCAAAAACCCCCAACAGAATCATGAGTCCCATGACTATCCCTGATCTATGTTGTCTTGGCGTTCGTCTCGGCCCAGAAACAGGCGGATCAAATGGCCAGTGGAAAAAAGAAACACTAAAGCGCCGCTGATTGTCAGAGGCAAGGATCGCAAGCCTTCTGACCATTGGATGAGCGGGATCAGGGTGTTCCATTTGAATATTGTCAGCTCGATCCCGTACCAAAACATCAAGCCACCGAAACCTGCCATCAGGACATCAGTGAGCACGACGAAACCCGTTCGCACAGAGGGTGGGACTATATTGCGGAACACGACAACAGAGAGGTGCGTGTGATTGTGCACACCCGCAGCCGCACCGAGAAACGCGATGACCATGACCAAAAGCAGTGAAACCTGCTCGACCCAAGTGGGTGTGTTGTTCAGAACGTAGCGCCCGAACACCAGCCAGGCAAAGATCGCTGTCATAACGACAATGGCGACGCCAGACAGCAACATGCAAACTCGTGCGAGTAGATCAAGAATCCTGTCCATGTTGCGCATGGCGGCAGGGGGGGTATCGGGCTCTTGCATTGGATTTCCTCTGAGACAAACCGCCCGGCATCCAATTGGCGGAGCCGGGCGCTCAAAGTTGAACTGTTAAGACAACTTATTCAGTGGCTTGCGCCATTTCTACCAACGCTTTCATGTCAGGATTTGCAGCCAAGTAGTCTGCATAAACCGATTCCATTGCAGACTGGAATGGGCCTTTGTCGGCGATTTCATTGACGGTGATGCCGGCCGCTTCAACATCTTTACGCGCTTGTTCAGAGCCAATTGCCCAAAGCTCACGCTGGACCAATGCGGCTTCTTCTGCTGCACCGCGCACAGCGGTTTGCAATGCAGGAGACAGGGCATTGAATTTGGCCGTGTTCACGCAGATGCACTCGGGGATAATCAGGTGCTCGGACAAAGAATAATTTGTGGTCACTTCATAGTGACCGACATTCTTGAACGACGGGAAGTTGTTCTCCGCACCATCAACAACGCCGGTTTTCAGCGCTTGCTGAACTTCGGAGAAGGCCATTGGCGACGGGTTACCGCCCATAGCTGAAATCATAGATGTATAAAGATCGTTGTTCATCACGCGGATTTTCAGACCTTCGACATCTGCGGGCGTGTTGATCGGCTTTTGACTGTAGAAAGAACGCGCACCGGCATCAAACCATGCCAGTGGCAGAATGCCTGCTTCACCCATCGCAGATGAGACAACCTCACCGGCGTCGCCGTCCAGCACGCGGAACATGTGCGGCACATCTTTGAAGATGAAAGGAAGCGATACAAGGTTAGCTTCTTTCACCATTGGGCCAATGGGACCGAGGTTGAAGTTACCAACCTCGATTGCCCCGATACGAACTTGTTCTAGGGCATCCGGTTGGGAGCCAAGAACACCTCCGTGGAACACATCGACGGTAACTTCGCCTTCTGTAGCAGCGTTAACCAGTTCGGCGAACTTGTCCATTGCAGCCGTGTTGGGATGGCCGTCGTTGTGGATATTCCAGGCCCGCCAGTTTTCGGCTGAAGCTGACGTTGCAATGAATGCCACAGCGGTCGCAGTTGCAAAGAACGATTTCGTGAAAGTCATGGGTTCTCCTCCCCGGTTAATTTTGGACAGGATTTGGCTTTCATGGAATTTCAGAGATCGTAAGCCACGTAGCTTTCGATTTCCCCCAAGAACCAGAATCGCTGCTGTCCTTAAAGGGACACTAGTATCCAAGTTATGTCAACAGTAGGCATCTAGTATGTCAGATTGCTTGACAGTCGAAAGCGCAGGGCATTTGATAGGTGACGGGCATATATTGGTTCACTCAAGCAAAGTGAAATAGAATATTCTTTTTATTTCAATGTTATAACAGTGAATCTGTAATTTGAAACGTGACTAAGACAGAGGGCGCAAGCAACATACCGTGGAAGAAATTGTCAGACGAACCACAACCGATGCGGTCTATGAAGCGCTACACGACGAGATCGTTTCGCTAAAAATTCTTCCCGGTACAAAGCTATCCGAAACAGAGGTAGCCAGCCGATTCGGCGTATCACGCCAACCTGTTCGCAACGCATTCACAAGGCTCGGCAACGAAGATCTGCTCTTAATACGACCACAAAAGGCGACCGTAGTTCGAGGATTTTCTATGGAGCGTGTGGCTCTCGCGCGGTTGGTTAGAATGGCGGTAGAGCTAGAGATCGTCCATCGGGCAATGGAAGTTTGGGACGCAACACGTGAAGCAAAACTTGCAGAGAATCTCGCCTTACAAGAGCAGGCAATCAGTGATGGTGATCTATCGGCGTTTCACTCTCTGGACTATGATTTTCACAAACTGATCTACGTGCTCAGCGGCAATCCGATGGCATTTGAAGTAATGCTAGAATCCAAGCAAAAGGTTGACCGGCTTTGTATGCTCAGTCTTGAAAAGGGCAGTGCCGCAGACGCCATCCTCGCCGATCACCGAGAGATTGCACAGGCCATGGCGGCAGGAGACCATGACCAAGCACAAGCCGCTGTTAGAAAACACCTGTCCCGCCTCGACGAAACCATCGAGTTCATTCACAAGACGCACCCAGGCTACTTTGAGTAACCTAGGGTGTGTCGCAGCTACGGGAGCAACAAGTTTGCGGTGAGAATCTCTGATTTGTCATCTTCACCGATCGACTTCTCGCTTGGCTCAAAATATCTAGTTTCTAATAATGATAGAAGCCTGAAGGGGCTTTGTCGCACTTTTTTCTGAAGTCTGAGTGCCGCTTGAAATTTGCTGTCTTTAGATGGCTAGTTCCGCAAACTGCTTGAACGGACAGAATCCGAGTCCGAACTGACCCTTTCGGATCATCTGCGAAACTTCAATCCCATCAAGCGTAGCGGAAGCAGATTCAAAAGATTTGAAGCCGAGCATTGGTCGGATCCGGCGTTTAATAAATCGGTGGTCTTGTTCAATTATGTTGTTTAGGAATTTCCGTCTCACCATCTGGATCGGGATCGGGCAACCAAAGCCCTTCAACATCTTGTTGACGGCTTTGATACCGGCCGTGTTGGCGCCGCTTTTGTCGATAACAGTCTTGCTGGGCAATCGGTTTACTTCGAGCGCACGAGCGAAAAATTTAGTCGCTGCAGCTTTGTTCCGCCGTTTTGACAGCATGAAATCAAGGGTCTTACCGTGTTTGTCGACAGCGCGGTACAAGTAGACCCATTCACCTTTGACGCGCACGTATGTTTCGTCCATTCGCCAGGATCGATCGCAGCATTGCTTCTTACGACGCGCCCGGTCGGCGACCAGAGGGGCGTATTTAACGATCCAACGGTTCAGTGTCGCGTGATCAACCGAAGTGCTTCGCTCAGCCAGAATTTCTTCCAGATCCCGGTAGGATACAGAATAACGAAGATAGAAGAACACTGCGTGTAGTATCACGTCCCTTGGGAAGTGAGCGCCTTTGAATGAGATTGTCACGACCTGCCCCTGTCTGTTTTGAGCACGCGTCTACCAAAACTTCCGTCGGCCTAACAGGTTCGCTCAAAGTTTGCGACAGAGCCCCTGGGGTGTCGTCAGGCAAACCTGCCGTTGGCAGTATTCCAGCAGAATCTCTGTGCGGAACCCGGAATTGCTTTAAGGTAGCGTACACATCGTTGCTTCCTCACTTTGAGGCAAAGCTATCCATAGCAAGATTGAAAGAAAACTGAATGAAACGTCTTTTTCCATCTCTGCCGGAGGACGCGACACTCGGAAGTGTCTATCAAGCCTTTCCAGACAAACTTTCTCCGCTTTGTGCATACGAAAGCCTGGTGATGAGGGGTGAAAGCGACCTCTCGGTTGCTGAACGTGAATTGATTGCAGCCTATGTCTCTGGCTTGAATGCTTGTGCGTATTGCCATGGGGCGCACATCGTTTTCGCCAAAGCCTACGGCATTGAAGTCGAGACAATCGAAGCACTGATGGAAGACCGCGATACGGCACCGGTCGAGGATCATCTCAAACCGTTACTGGCTTACATTGAAAAGCTCACCGTCTCGCCATCACGAATGACAGAAGCCGACGCGAAAGCAGTCTACGCGGCAGGCTGGTCAGAGAGCGCATTGTTTGATGCTATCCAGGTCTGCGGTGTCTTTAATCTCGTGAACCGCTTCATAGAAGGAACAGGTGTTCAAAGCCCTGGCGCCGATCCAAGAGATGCGGACGAGGCCACTTTAAACCGATGCCGCAGTGACAGCTTCTATACCGATTTTGGACGCGAGAACGGCCTCGACATCCCTTGAATTGATGTTGTTCGAACTTTCAAACGACGACAAAAAGCTGGTCCGATAAAACGGCAGATGCGTCCTTCGCTCTCGGGGTTAAATCATTCGTCGATACCAGTCGGCACCTTCAGTTATTTTGGTAGATCCATGTTCAAGCCTCAATGATCCGTCTGCTTTTCTTAGATAGCCCATTTTCTGATAAGGTTTGGAGACTTGTGGGCTTTGTAAGGGGGGAGAGTTGCTTAAGTTTGACGCGGAGACAACGAGATTACTTGAAATCGCCTATCAAGGAGCTGAATTGACGCGGCGAAGACAAGCTTCATTTGATGCGCTGTGCCCGGCTCCCGGTGAAACTATTTTGGACATCGGTTGTGGCAACGGGATGTTAACAGCGGAGTTGGCCCGCGCAGTCGGCTCGGATGGCTATGTCATCGGAATCGACCCAAGCGAGGATATGACAGCAGCCGCGAGAGAACGATGCAGCGACTACGCAAACGTGGAGTTTCGTGCTGGTGCTGCAAATAGCTTGCCCATTGAGGATGAGAGTGCTGACAAGGCCGGCTCGGTACAGGTCTTTGAGTACATCGACGATATAGACGGTGCACTGGATGACACGCTGCGGTGCGTCAAACCCGGCGGGCGCCTTGTCATCAGTGATCTCCACTTTGGTAGCTTAATCTGGTTCAGCGGCGAGCCTGACAGAATGCAAAAAATGCTAACTTCTTGGAACCAACACTTTGTGAGTGGTTCCCTCCCGGAAAGACTGCCCGCACTGTTAAAGGCTCGCGGCAACTTTGTGGAAGATGTCTTGTCGTTCACAATGACAGATCACCAGCTAAAGCCTGATGGCCTCGCAATCATGATGATGCACCTCATGAAGCAATACGCTGTCGCAAATGACCATGTTGAACCCGCTGTTGCGCAATCGTGGTTTGACGAACAGCATAGCCTTGCAAAAGTCGGACGCTTCTTCTTTTCGTTGACCCAATTTATCGTCGTGGTGCACTAAAAGGGTTGACCGTCTGGCCCCATTGCCCGGCATTTCGATGATACAATTGTCAGTCTTTTCCAGATTGGTCCAAAACGGTGTAACAGTTCCGGGGCGAGCAGATATGTGCACACTAGACACTGGCGTATTTCTTCAACATTTTTCGCAACCAGTCTGGCCGAGCCTCAATGCTTGAAATCATTGCTCCCAACTCCGGTTCACACACTCTCCTTGCCGCTTGCTCGGGTGAAAACCAGCACCTTGTTCGCTCGTGTTTTTCCTTCCACTTCTTGCTGAGTTTCTGCACAACCATCGGGTAGAGTGTCACGCGGCAAGTTATTGCGGTGCCGTCATTGAGGATTTTGTTGTAGTCGTATGTCCCGAGCGGTGTTTTGGAAATAGCGCCTATTGCGCCTGCTTCCTCCCAGGCTTCGATCTTCGCGGATGACCAAGGACTTTTTCTCTTGTTCGTCCAACCCTTTGGTGGAACCCAACGTCCTGTATCTCGGGACGTCACCATCAACACCTCTACCTTAGAAGCGTTTGACAGTCTCAAAGGCAGCGCTGCAGCCTGCGCATACAGCTTACCTGTCGTATCGGCGGCCCTTCTGGTTTTGCTCATTTTTGCAATTGCCATTACGTCTCAAACAACAAATCGACCGGGTTTATTGCGTTCTCTGTCGCGCAATACTTTCAGTTCCAATTCGTCTTCCTCATGAATCCTTGCCAGTATCTCTTTGCTGCTCACGACGGAATAAGGCTCGCCGCGTTGGGTGACGACTAAGTTTCGAATGTCGTGTTTCGCCATCAGATTGAGAGCGGTTGAAAGCTTCGAGCCAGTTGCACATGTAATTGGTTTCTCTGTCATCCAGTCATCCACTGTTTGTTCGTAGAAGGCCGAGCCTGAATCCGCGAGGCACAGCAGCACGTCGTGATCCGTGATGATCCCGACCAACTTCCCATCCTCAAGGACCGCAAGCGCATTCACCTCCAATAGCGCAATGGTCACCGCCGCTTCGAACACGGTTGTGTCTGCGTCGCAGAACGGGCGTCTTTTCAGATTCGGTGTGTCGACAATGCTTGAGATCGTCATTCTTTATTCCTCATGAGAAGGCACCCGGCCGAACTGATGGTTCGGGTGCGGGAAAGCGTCAAACCAGAAGTGGCATCATTGCGGTTGCAAGGCTCAATACGAGGAAGAACCCCGCCATGTCGGTTATAGTCGTCAATAACGGGCCGCTGGCGACGGCGGGGTCCTGACCGATGCGCTTCAACAGCAATGGTAGAACACCGCCAATGGACACGGCGACGACGGTGTTGAGCCCAAGTGCTCCACCAATCACCAGCCCCAGAAACGGATTGCCTTTCCACATCCAGGCAACGACGCCGATCAGAAGCCCCAGAACGAACCCGTTGATCACCCCGACCGACACTTCTTTGAACCAGACACGCATGGCGTCGATGGGCCGGACAAGGCCGAGGGACAACTCGCGCATGCTGACGGCGACGGCCTGATTGCCCGAGCAGCCGCTCATGTCGGACACCATCGGCAGGAACACTGCAAGCGCGATTACCGCGGCAAGCGTTTCTTCATAGGCGGCTATGACACTGGCTGCTATGACGTTGAGGACGATATTGGCCGACAGCCATTGAAGCCGCCGCCGCGCCCTAAGTGGCAGCGGCATCGACCGAAGTTCATCACCGAAGACACCCTGGCGTTTCAGGCTGGCCGATTCCGCACGTTCCAGAAGGGCTTCATCGACGGCAGACCGCGAGACGACGCCCACCAGATGCCCGTCCGCCTCCACGACCGGTAATCCAAGAAACGGGTGTTCATCGAACAAGTCTTCTAATTTCTCCAGCGGCATGTTGGCCGGGACGGCAATTGGAGGCGCCATGATATCGGTCAAACGCGCGCTTCGACGAGTGGACACAAGACTGCGTAATGAGACCACTCCAATTGGGGCACCATTTGAATCCAGCACATAGGGATGCTGACCCCGATAGCGTTCAAGGTCATACTCTTCATTGGCGAAGCGCCTGAGCACTCTTCCCACTGTATCGGTCTCGGAAAACGTGAAGGCTTCGGCAACCATGAGGCCTCCTGCAACATCATCCTCATATTCCACCAGCCGACGAACATCTGCGGCGTCCTCAGGATCCATCCGGGTAAGGATCGCTTCCGCATCTGCGTCTTCAAGCTCTCCTATGACATCAGCCTGAACATCGGAATCCAGCTCTTCGATGACCTCTGCGGCCTGCTCAGACTCCATGCGCTCGACAAGGTCGACCGCCATCGCGTTCGGAGCCTCTTCGACAAGTTCGGCAGCCAGTTCCGGTGGCAGCAAAGATAGTGCGGCACTCCGCTGCTCTACTGGCAGATTGAGCAGTTCACGCAGGGCATCGCTCAACGGAAGCGGATCAAGCAGTTTTGCGAGCTCAGCCCCGTCACGCTCTGCCAGGGCTTGCTGCAACTGCGCTTCCAGTTCCTTCGGGATAGTATCGATGTCTCTCATCTTCGTTTCATTGGTGGAGATTCTGTTCAGTGAAAGCCCTATAGCAGAATATTTTTGTCTATAGACAAATTATTTTTGTCAATATAGGTAAAAGTCATGCTTGAAAGTGACTGGACATCTATGACCGCCGTACGCCTGGCCGAACTTTACGATCAGGACTTTGGCGGTAAGCCAAATGGACGCTATCGAATCCCGGACAAGCTCGTCCGTCGGATCGCAGGGCGTAGACGTTTATACGAAACAGACATCCGTGCACTGTCGGTTGCACTTTTTGAACTTGGGTACGTGTTAATCGACATGGATACGTTCTATGTCGTGATGAGCGCCAATTCGTTTGTGAACTACAGACGTGCCAACGATGATTGCTTAGAGTAAATGCTATGGTGAAGCGTGTCTCAAACCCGGAAATCATAGGTTGGCGTGAACGCATAAGCCTGCCCGAATTCGGAATAGAGAGTATCCCGGCCAAGATAGACACCGGTGCAAGAACCGCAGCACTCCATGCTGTGGACCAGACAGTGTTTGAAATTGACGGCGAGCGATGGGTCGAGTTCATGATACCAGTCCAAAACCGCCGTTCACCAAACCGGGTTCGAACCAGGGTTGTCGACGAGCGCGAAATCAAGAACACAGGTGGTGTCCCCGAACGTCGATTGATCGTGAGAACGCAGCTTTTGCTCGGACGGCATCGATGGCAGATCGACGTCTCTCTGGCCAACCGCGCGAAGATGGAATTTGACTTGATTCTCGGCCGCACAGCCATTCGCAGGCGCGGTATCCTTGTCGACCCGGGTCACTCCTATCTGCTGGGTTCCGGGAAAGTTCCAACGGAGATCAAAAAGAAAGCCAGAAGCAAGGACCCGGAAGGACAACGCCAATGAAATTTGTCATGCTTGCCCGCAATCCAGAGCTTTACTCCCACCGTCGTCTGAAAGAAGCCGCCGAGCAGCGCGGCCACGAGCTTGATATCGTGAACACGTTGCGTTGCTACATGAACATCGCTTCACGCCGACCAGAGGTCTACTATGACGGAAAGAAGCTTGGGCGTTATGACGCGGTGATCCCCCGGATCGGAGCATCGGTCACATTCTATGGATTGGCCGTGCTGCGACAGTTCGAGATCATGGGGGTCTTTCCACTTAACGAGTCAGTGGCGATCGGCAGATCGCGCGACAAGCTGCGCTCCATGCAACTCATGGCGCGGGACGGCATTGGCCTGCCTGTCACCACGTTCGCTCATGATCCAAAGCAAACCGACGAAGTTCTCAAACTCGCGGGGGACGCTCCTCTGGTGGTCAAGCTTCTGGAAGGTACGCAGGGCATCGGGGTGGTTCTTGCCGACTCAAACCGCTCGGCAAAATCCGTGGTCGAGGCATTTCGCGGCGCGAAAGTTAACATCATGGTACAGGAGTTCATCAAGGAAGCGGGCGGTACAGATATTCGTGCGCTTGTGGTTGGTAGCCGCGTTATCGCGGCGATGCAGCGGAAGGGGGCCGAAGGAGAGTTCCGATCCAACCTGCACCGGGGCGGGAGCGCCCAGCCTATCAAGATCTCACCCGAGGAACGCTCTGTCGCTGTGCGTGCAGCTAAGACGATGGGGCTGAATGTCTGTGGCGTAGATATGCTACGCGCCAATCATGGGGCGGTTGTCATGGAGGTGAATTCCTCACCCGGACTTGAAGGGGTGGAAAAGGCAACTGGCATTGATGTTGCAGGCAAGATCATCGAGTTTCTGGAAAAGAACGCCGCCAAGGGAAACACTAAGACCAGAGGGCGCGGATAACAGCCATGCGCGAGCCATTTGAAATCGGCGGTTTCACCGTCCCGGCAGGCACGCGGACTACGCTGGACCTGCCGGTGAGCGTGATGTCCGATCATACGCCGGTCAGCATGTCAGTGCATGTGGTTCATGGCCGCCGCCCAGGGCCGGTCCTGTTTGTCAGCGCGGCGATTCATGGCGATGAAGTGATTGGCGTCGAAATCGCACGGCGATTGCTACGGGCCCCTCAACTCGACAAGATCGCGGGCACGTTGCTGGTTGTGCCTATAGTGAACGCGTTCGGCTTCATGACCCAATCGAGATACCTTCCGGACAGGCGCGACCTGAACCGGTCTTTTCCCGGTAGCGAGGGCGGATCATTGGCGGGCCGCCTCGCACATATCTTCATGACCGAAATTGTTGAGCGTTCCGATCTCGGTATCGATCTTCATTCTGCCGCTATTCATCGCACCAACCTGCCTCAAATACGAGTTTCTCCGGCCTCGGATGCAACGATCAGATACGCCGATGCGTTCGGTGCACCGGTCGTCATGATTTCAAAGCTGCGCGACGGGTCGCTGCGAAAGGCAGCCCAAGAGCGCGGCGTCGATGTATTGCTGTTTGAAGGTGGCGAAGGGCTTCGTTTTGACGAGCTTTCGGCGCGGGCGGGGCTCGCCGGTATTCTTCGGGTAATGAACGCGATGGGCATGGTTGCCAAGCGCGGGATCGCGTCTGTGCGTGAGGCGCCCGTTCATGCAAGAATGAGTTCCTGGGTACGCGCTCCGGCCGGTGGATTGCTAAGAACATTCAAGGCGGCGGGCGAATATGTAGAGGTCGGCGACTTGCTCGGCCGGATTTCGGACCCGTTTGGGGAAATCAGAATGGACGTTCTTGGAGAAGCGGACGGCATCATTGTAGGACGCACTAATTTGCCATTTGTGCACGAGGGCGACGCCTTGTTTCATATCGCCAAAACGACGAGCGCGGATGTTGAAATGCGGATCGACATGATCGCCAATCAGCTCGACGGCGATCCAATGTTCGATGAAGACGAGATCATTTAGATAGTCTGAATGTAAAAACGCGGGGCAGTTGCCCGCCCCGCGCCAGGTTACGAGATTGCACGCAATCCGCGGCTCGCCATTACCTCCCATACGACGAGCGCGATCAGCGCTGATCCCGTTAGCCATGCATTGGCCGTCGCCACAATATGGCCGGTGAAGCTCAGCGACGTTGGAGCCGCGATCAATAGGAACCCCAGAGCTGAAACCGGAGCCACCCGTGCGAGAAGGTGGCTCCGGCCGTCAGCGCCGGACATGACCAGAACAACAATGCCAGTTGCCATGAAGGCGATTGCTTCAAGTTCAGCCATGCCCTGCAACAGTGTTTCCTCCCGAAACAGGACAAAGGGGGACAAAACCAACCAAATACCCATCGCGGCAAGCAGCCATTTGTGGGGCGGGATTGGCTTCCTCATAGCCGTGACAACCTTTGCTTACTGATCACCTGTGGGACCAGGGAGAAGTTCTGCGTCAACGGCGGCAACCAATTCGTCGTCATTTATGAAACCATCTGCATTCGCATCGATCTCCAGGAAGAGATCATCCGAGACTTCAGGATACTTGGTCTGAAGCTCTGCCAGAGACGCCAGGCCATCACCGTCCATGTCAAGATCAGCGGGCATAGCGAATGCCGGAACAGCAAACAGCGAAGAGAGAAGAGCAACAACAGAAACTCGACTCATTTTGTTTTCTCCATGAGAAAATGGGCTTCTTGCCCATTGTGGGGTTGGTGCAGCGCTCCGGTGTGGGTGGCAAATTCACAGGATTCAGATTGCAACGGTTCCTCAGCTCGGGATCTCCACTACAAACGAGAATTGTTGATTGGCGTTCCGATCTGGTGGGGGCACTTTCGCGCTACATAGAGAGTATGGCACACACGTATCTTGTTGAATAACGAATTTTTCTCGCCGATAATATCGGATATTCAAATAGGTTGGCTATGGATATTGAACTTGCTCGAACTTTCCTCGCGGTTGTTGAAACGGGCACCTTTTTCGATGCTGCGAACAAAGTTCATGTCACGCAATCAACAGTCAGCATGCGAATTCGAACGCTTGAGCAACAGCTTGGTCAGCCGGTGTTCAAACGTGGTAAGTCAGGCGCAACACTGACCATTGCAGGGCGGCATTTCCTGAAACACGCTCAGGTTCTGGTGCGCACCTGGACACAGGCAAAGCTGGACGCTGGTCTTCCCGCCACCATGGCAGCAGCGTTGGAAATCGGTGCGGCGCCAAGCCTTTGGGACGGATATCTCATAAATGCCTTGCCAGATCTAATGACATCGCTACCCGATGTTGCAATCAGAGCATCAGCCGCTACTTCCGAAACACTGACGCGCGAGATTGAAGAAGGAAAACTGGACCTTGCAATCATTTATCGGCCGCGAAGCGTGTCGAGCCTCTCTGCATTACAACTCTTTGAAGATGAGTTTGTTCTTGTCACCAGCGGCCCGTTGGCCCTTCCAACCGTTCACAGCGTCAACTATGTCTTTATTGATTGGGGCCCTGAGTTCCGAGCAGACCATTTGTTGAACTTTCCGGAGCTTGACACGCCGCGCCTTCAGCTTGGCATCGGAACCCTGGGCCTTCAGTATCTGAAGTCAGTTCCTGCAGCCGGGTACTTTCCCAAGCGTGTGATTATGCCAGAGCTTGAAGAAGGCTGGCTCGCATTGATAGAGGCTGCGCCGCGCTTCGCATACGCAGCCTATGCGGTGTTTGATGAGAGCGACGTTGATGGGTTGCCGGGCCAAGCCGCAAAACAGCTTCGCAGCCTCGCGGCCTCCGTTTGTTGAATACGAGTTAGATTAATTCCGAAACCAAAATCTCAGCTCAAAGGAAGGGCTGAACCCAGACCACAAGCCCCCTTAATCTCATCGCCGAGCCTTGAAGTCTGACATCGCCGAGATATCGCTGATTGCGTTGAGTGGGGTTTTGGAAGCATGTAAGTAAGTGAAAGTGCAACTTTCAAAAAACTGTGGAACTACTTGAACTCAAGGCTGCTCTTGCAAACGGGTTCTGTGATCACTGCGGCGCCACAGTATCGAAACTGATCCAACTCGGGGAGATTCTGGAACTCTGCGGACCGGAACACTGTTTTGACTATGAGACCGGCGAGAGTATCGAGGTCGCCATTGCGCTTTGCCTTTCCTACCACAAAGCCAATCATTTAGATGCGCAGCAACAGCATGACCCTTGCCACATTTCTGCGCGGCGAAGCCGGGATGGTCTGGATTGATTGCCCAGACCCTAGTGCGGAAAGGTATTGCATAGGAGTAAAGCTGCACACTCTTAAAAGGCAATCCGTGTTGCGGCCAGCATCAGTGGTCTTAACTTTCCAACCCACATAAAGAAGGATTGCCAATGAACACCCAAACAGTCTCTCCCATCTGCGCGTTTGATATAGTAGCTGGCCAAGCAGTCCCCGTCTCTTCAGAGTGGCTAGAACCCTTTGCAAGGCAGCAAAACGGTTACCGCTGGATTCATTTCGACCTCGCCGACAGCGGCTTAAGGCAATGGGTATCCGAACAACTGCCAAACATAGCCGCGCAAGCATTGCTTCAATCCGAAACGCGACCACGATGTGATCTGCACGAGGATGGCATCATCCTGAACCTGCGCGGCGTTAACCTGAACCCTGACGCGTCTCCGGAGGATATGGTTTCTCTAAGGCTCTGGGCCACGGAAAGAACCATCGTATCTGCCCGTGTGCGCAAAGTCTGGGTAGCAGATAGTCTTCGCCTAAAAGCCGAAAGCGGTACGGGGCCGGAAAGTGTTGGTGCATTTTTGGCAGAACTTGCTTCGGGGCTCACAAAGCGGATTGAGGCTGTTTCCCTTGAACTTGAAGACGAGACAGACTCTCTCGAAGAGGTTGGGCTTTCAGGAAATGAAATCAAACCAGAGAGCATTGCGCGATTGCGGCAAACGGTGATCAAACTTCGGCGCTATATCAGCCCGCAACGCGATGCGCTCGATGCTTTGTCCTCATTGAAAAGTAGCGTAATTCACAGCGACGCATCCGTATTGGTCAATGAAACTGCGAACCGCACTCGCCGTACGCTTGAGGAACTGGATGCAAGCCGGGACCGCTTGACAGCCCTTCAGGAGCAAATGGACGCCGAACACGCGAATGCGCTTGCTCGAAACGGCTATCTCTTGTCTGTCGTGGCCGCGATCTTTCTGCCACTCGGATTTCTGACTGGACTGTTTGGCGTGAATATTGCCGGAATGCCCGGCTTGAGTGCGCCCTTTGCGTTTTGGGCGCTGACACTGGCGTCGGTTGCCATCGGAATTGCACTTTACGTCGTATTCAAACTCTCGAAGTGGTTGTAGCGAAAGCAGATTGCCAAAGGTTGACCAAACTGCTGGACAGAAAGCCTTGATCACCTTCGCCAAATCGCGTTTGCGAGCAAAATAGCTTCTCATTTCCCAATTTGACATTAGGCTGGAGCCGATGTTCCGACAGCTCTTACCGATATCAGCGCTACTTCTTGGATCAGGGCTTCTTCTATTTGCAGGTGGTGTCCACGGTCTGATACTTCCCGTTCGTGGATCCTTCGAAGGTTTTTCCGCCAGCTCTCTCGGCCTTTTAGGAACGGGGTGGGCAGTTGGCTATGTAGCAGGATGCCTTGTTGCACCAAGGCTTGTTGGGGCAGTAGGGCATATTCGAACCTTCGGCGTAATGTGTGCTCTCGCTGCCGTAACGATCCTTTTCCAGGCCGTTGTAGTGGAAACGTGGGCTTGGATACCGTCGCGCGCAGTATCAGGATTTTGTTTTGCTGGCGCAGCAATGATCGTCGAATCTTGGCTCAACGACAAGGTTGAACCCAATACGCGTGGTACAGTCTTTGGTGTCTACACGATGGTTAACCTGGGTGCGGTGACAGCCGGTCAGATGGCTATCTCACTGGGAGATGCATCGGGTTTCATTTTCTTTGCCGTAGGCGCGATGGTCTATTGTTTGGCGCTTATACCAACTGCCCTGTCAACCTCGGCATCGCCAGCACCCCTGACATCTGTGCGTCTCGATCTACCGGCGTTGTGGCGAAACTCACCAGTTGCGGTCGCTGCGGTCTTTCTTGTTGGCATTTCAAATGCAGCATTTGGGACTCTTGCTGCGGTGTATGCGGATCGCGTTGGGCTATCACTTACTGCAATAGCTTTGTTCGCGAGTATTCCGGTTTTGGCCGGAGCTTTTGCACAAATTCCAATTGGATTTGCAAGTGATCGAATGGACCGGCGTAAAGTCTTACTTTTTACAGCGGTCGTAGCTCTTGCTTCGGATCTGGCTTTTGTCCTTCTTGCGCCGGAGTCGCGCGTCATGAACCTTGCTTTGGTCGGGATGTTCGGCGCTGCAATTTTTGCGATGTATCCAATCATTGTTGCGCACGCGAACGACCATGCACCACCTGGAACGTCCATCCAAGTCTCAGGCGGCCTTTTGATGGTCTTCGGCTTAGGTTCAATTGTAGGGCCGTTGATCGCTGGTTTCGCCATGACAGCACTCGGGCCGCGGGGTTTGTTTCTTACAACCGTCGCAGCGCATTGCCTGATGATACTATTTACGATTTGGCGAATTCTCACTAAGTCCGCAGTTCCCGAGGGCGAGAAGACTGCATTTAGAGTCAGCGCTCCCGCAAGGGTGGTTACGCCTGAAACTGCCGTCCTTGCTGCCGGTGAAGATGAAGCAATTTCGCTTGCTGACGCTGAGAGCGAGCTGGGCGCCCATCCCGATGTGAAAGGTAAATTGGCTCCAAATTCAAGTTCCGAAAACAGTCTGCCCTGATCGTTGCAAATTTTTTCGCCACGCGCGATGCTGGTCCACTGCCAGCGTGAGAGTAATACCGTCCGCCCAAGACGCTCAATAACCGCTGGAAGCGCCGGAGCGACAAGAGCGAATTTGCCCGAACCACGGCGTGGATGACGGATATTTGCGCGCCAGAGTGGGACACCGGCCTCTATCAAAGACGAGTTGAATTGTGACGCTATTTTCACGGGATCGCCGGAGTTTCGACCTTCATTCAACCTCATTGCTAACCTCTTACCATTGGACACGGCGCAACATGGGAGGAGCTCCAATAAATTGCCGACTGTCAGCAACGAAGTTATCAAGTATATCACAAACTCTTCTCCGCTCGAGACCATGAAGGATTAGGGCGCCGGGGCCGGCGAGATGAGTGGAAAACTGTTTCCTTCACAAAAGCCAGCGATGGCTTCTTCCTAGATGGCGAGGCGCATTTCCAGTCTGTCCGCGCGGCTTGAGACAACGGCCTTACCGATACGAACCCGCTCGTTGACGACACAGGCGGAAGTATCAACCAGGACACAGAACAGAAAGTTCAAGTTATGTTTTCAGGTCCGTACCTCGATGCGTTGGCGAAAGGCTTAGGAAGAGCTCTCAAGATCAAAGAATGGAAAGATAACCCCAACAAACCGTCAATCGGCCACCCGTAGGTAGCCGCGCAACGGAATTTGGTTTCTGAATCCAAGATGACTAGGACAATTCATTGACCCGGCCCCCTGAAAACCATTCTGGATGTGAAATCGAGTCTTTGCTTCGTTTCGAGCAGTAATACTATCAACAGCCGCCTATCACAGTCCGCTCCTGGGAATCCGCAATGCAGCAACAAACATCCACGCGGACAGCAACTTTGGACCGCCATATGACAGGTTGTAGGAAGAAATCATAGTATTGCCTCAGATTTCAGCATAAACGAGCAATTTGAACCAAGTTGGTTGCGCCAATTCGCTGACCATCGGTTTCAGCTGGCGTATATCGGTTCCGTAACACCCTCCAACTACTTGAACCTACGGATTCTTCCGTGCAATCGCGGCAGTCTGCTTTCCAAGCTCAATTGGATCGCCTTGGTCCAATTCATCTGCTTCGCCAAGTTCCGCATGCGAGCAACTCGAAGCGTTAGCCACCACGTCTTTCAGTCGGGGGTGGTTGCCAAGCGCTCCGGCGAAATGAGCCGGATGAACGCAATTGACAATAAAAACAGCGCTACCGCCTCGGTAGCCCCGTCGATCTTATCAATTCCGTCCACAAGTTTGGTTCCGTCCGCCAGGTATCCGTCTGTCTCTACAACCAGATACATGATGATCGGCAGATGCACCACCAAAACGGCGCGTGGTCTGATCGGTGGGAACAAAGTTTGCCACAGAGCTTCCACCCAGTTGGCGTTTCGAAGGTCGGCTTCGATTATCAGAGTTATCTGGTTAACTATACAGAACACCGTTTTCGAGCATTATACCCAAAACGCTTTGGGTTTGAGTTCGCGGCGCGGCTCAAAGGAAGGAAAGCGTACTAAAGCCCTACTTTTTGCAAAGCCTACTCTCGCGGCCCGATGCAGTTAATAATCGCGTTCAACAGCTGATTCATGTTTCCACTCGTAAAGCTGTCCTTCATGCATGTTGCAGGCCGTTGGGTCTTCTTTAGGCAGATCAAGCCGCCGCGCGGAATACTCTGACCGGTCAACTTAAACGCCTTGGTTCACGCAATTGTTTGTGTATCATGTCACCAAACGTTGCCGCCTTACAGATTTGCACAGTCCTTAGCCGAACTTCTGCGGAGTGTCGTTAATGCACGCCATCGATGATCTCGGATGGCCTGAAGCGTACATTGAGCTTCTGCCGCTGATAACTGACCGCTGGTTGGTAAAGGATGAGATTTATTTTCACCGGCAGCTAAGTGCCGGTAAGTCCGGAGCCCTAGTTTATATTGTCGACATTACATGCGACACGTTCAGCGGCCAGGCCATACTTAAGTTCGACGCCCTGCCCGATCCGGAATGGAATGAAAAGGCCGAAAACCAAAGGCATCTGGAAGCGTTTGAAGCGGTTCCCGCGTTTGGATCAAAGCACCTGGCGCGCGTCGTCCACTCTTTGGAACACGAGGGTAAGATTGCGATCCTGTCCACCGTTGTGGCGCAAGGACTTGAATACTCACTTCCCTGGAACGATTGCGGCTATGAGCCGGCCTTGAACGTTCTAGAGCGGCTGTCGAGAAGCCTGCTTGATGACTGGAATATCGATTACGAGATGGCGCCTGGCTTGCACTCGCCTCAGGATCTGCTTGCTGGATGGCTCGGCTACAGATTGGATCCTGAGCCAGGCCGGCTACATCACTTTCTTTTGGATGTTTGCGGACATGACCCGCACGAGCGTTGTCTTATGTTTGAAGGGCATTGGTACCCAAACCCGCTGGCCTTTGCCTTTGAAAAGAACCTGCCGGGCCGGTTGAGCGTAAGAGCGGCAAAGGGACGGGTGCATGGGGACCTCCATGGCTACAATGTACTGGTTCGATCGCACCAGTCCCGCGATCCTGATTATTTTCTGATCGATTTGGCCATGTATGAAGACAAGCAATTCTTGTTTTTCGATCATGCGTATTTCGAGATGGCGTACCTTCTGGCGCGGCGCGGAAACTGCATACCTGCCCAATGGGATGCCATCCTAGATGACTTAGGCCTCTTTCATTCGAAACACCACACATTGGGGCTTTGGCAGGATGACGTCGGCCTCGTCGAGTTCGTCAGAACTCTTCGGCGAGGCGCTATGAGTTGGGTCGAGCGCCACGAAAGCCATCGGCTAAGCTTTATGGAAAGCCAATACTTGCTGGCCCGTGTCGCCGTGGGCCTGAATTTTGCACACAAGAACCTCAACGTCGGCGCACGCAGCCACGCATTCTTGTATGCAGCTCACAATCTCAAAGACTACATGACGCTCAACAATGTTGAATGGCCCAGACACGGTCCAGTGTTCCGTTTTCCAGCGACACGGGGAGCTATGTCTGATTCTCAATCTAAGGCCGAAACGCTTGCACCAAGAACCGAGCCTCCACCCGAAAAAGATCGTCTGTTTGATCAGATGATCACTCAGCTTCCAGCGCCGCAAAAACCAGTAATCGCAGTGCTACCTTTCGACTGCCTTAGTGGGCAAAGCGACACCAACGGGTTTGTGGCTGGCATCAACCATGAACTTGTAACCGAACTTGCCAAAGTGGATTGGCTGTCAGTCGTCTCACCAACCTCCACCCAGCTCCTCAAGGATGCTTCTTTGGTTGGAGAAGAGATCGCACAACGTCTCGGGGCCCACTATTTGGTAGAGGGTTCCGTGCGTTATGACGATCAGCGCGTTCGCGTGACTGCCCATCTGGTAGATACATCGACCGGGCATGATCTTTGGGCTGATCGCCTGGATCACAAGACAGAAGATGTCTTTTCCTTGCAGGAGGAGATCGCGTCAGCCGTTGTCGGGCACATAGATTGGGAGTTACGGTTCGACTTGCGCGAACAAGCCCGGTTGAAACGTGGTGAGGTCAACGTTTGGGACAGGGTTCAAAAAGCGCTATGGCATCTCTTCAAATTCACAGATGAAGATACACAGAAGGCAAAGGATATTCTAACCAGAACTATCGACATCGCACCAGACTATGCACTTGCGCACGCGGTGATTGCGAACGCCGAGCTTCGGAAACTGTTCTTCGTCCAGGTCGATGATCGGGAAGAGGCGAAGGAACGCGCGCTATATCACGCAGAGCGGGCCGTGGCATTGGATGAACAAAGTAGTTTTGCGCACGCAAGTCTTGCCCGTGCCTACACTCAGTTCAACAAACACGATACCGCGATTGCAGAGGCTCAGCTCGCGGTCAGTCTAAATCCAAGCGCGGCAAACGCTCATTTGGTTCTTGGGTATGCGCATCTCGCAAACGGGCAGGCAAAGCTCGCGTTATCGCATTTCGAGACCGCTACCCGGTTTGGGCCATCGGGTCCTTATTTCAAGGTGAAATTGTTGGCTAAAGCCTTTTGCCTTTATGTTCTCGACAGTTTTGGCCAGGCCGAAAGTTGTGCGAGAACAGCATTGGAAGGAAAATCGGTTGATCCGTTCGGTCGCTATGTGCTGGCGGCAATACTGATTCGGCAGAAAGCAATAGGCGCCGCGAGACGAATGATTCGTCAGAGCCAAGAAAAACGCCCCGACATGACCTGTTCCCGCGTCCGTCTGGCATTCGAAAACCTGCAACAACGCGATATTGACAGGTTCGTTGAAGATCTTCGGGAAGCTGGGTTGCCGGATTGAGCTTGGCCCTTTTCGGTCTGCCAGGTGCCGCAAAAGCACTTCTTTCGAATCGTTAAGCCAGATAAGAAGCCAGGCCCCGTGCCTCTGGCAACGCATGTATCAATGAGGCGGATGGTCCGCAGCCGTTTGCCGATGGTGCAAACGGGTTGCGATCAAAACACCACTGACAATCTACGCACCACCAACGCCTTGATAGGTCTGAATGTCCATGCCCTTTGCAGCCACGGCTTCGACCGCAACGAATATCGGCACGAGATAGGCAAATAGAGAAGCTGTCGAAACACCGACTTTGTTTGTACCAAAATTTATCAGGTGGAGGTAGATAGCACCCATACCAACACCAATGAACAGGATCGATCCCCAGACCTGCCAAGAGTGGTCCAATGGCTGAGATGTACCAGCTTCATGTATCACAATGAACGGCAGCAGGACGACAATGCCAACGACGAATATCACGAATAAACCTTCATCTGGCTTAGGGTGCATGCGCCATTTCTTCAGAAGAACCAAATACAGCCCGCGGCAGGCATTGGAGGCTATCATCAAAAGAAAGGCGAGCGCGGGCGCATCGGCCAGAATATCCGCGCGGACCAAAACCATCCACCCGGTCATGAGCCCCATGAGACTGACAGCGATCAACACGATCTGGATCAGCCGGAAGACCATGGCCGAAAGCGCCAGGCCCGGCGCTATGGCGCGAAAGATCCGGTAGAGCAGAATGGCCAGAGCGGCATCGCTGAGATCGATCAGGGGCGCGCGCAGGCCAAGTTCGGCACCAAAGCCCGTCATGATGATCGCGAGGTAAAACAGCCCAGGCGAGCCATATCTCGCACGCAAGATCGGGGGTGAGGGTAAGCTTGGGCATTGGGACCGTCCTTATTGACACCTGGTCAGACATTTCTTGCAAGCACCGGCCTGTGCCGCGCGAATGTAGCACGGGCGCTGGTCCGGTTCGCGCGCTGCCCCGCCCAGACGGAGGCAAGGACGATGACCGCGCCCAAGCCCTGCAGGGGTAAGAGCGACTGCCCAAGCACCACCCAGCCCAGGAAAACCGCAGTAACGGGGCTCATCATGCCCAACATGGCGACGGCTCCGGGCTCGATCCGGGCGACACCCCGGAACCAGAGCGCATAGGTGGCTGCCGCGCCGATGAGGCCAAGCCAGACCAGCCCGGCCAGGTTCGTCGCCGTCAGCGGCGGCAAGGGCGGTTCGATGATCAGTGCGAACGGCAAAAGGACAAGCCCCCCGGCGGTCAGCTGCCACGCGGTGAAGCTCAGCGCCGAGACGGGCGGCTGCCACTTGCGGCTGAGCACGGTACCCGCCGCCATGGAGGCGGCACCGCCCAGACCCGCGGCGACACCGATGGGATCGAGTGCGGCCTCGGGTCCGATCAACAGCAGTGCGACGCCCAGTATGCCGGTTGCCGCCGCGGCGACCGCGCCAGCCCGGATCGGTGTGCCGAGCCAGCCGCGCGCCATGAGAATGACCATCATCGCCTGCAGCGATCCGAGCGTCGCCGCGACTCCGCCCGGCAGCCGATAGGCGGCCACGAACAGAAGCACCCAGAACAGGGCGAAGTTGAAGCTGCCGAGCAGGAAGGCGCGGCCAAGCCATGCGCGTGGCGGCAGGCAGCGCGTGAGGGCAAGCAGGAGCAGGCCAGCGGGCAGCGCGCGCAGCGCGGCAAGGGTCACGGGATAGCCCACCGGCAGCGCCTCGGTGGTGACAATATAGGTGCTGCCCCAGATCGCCGGGGCGAGCGCCGTGAGAAGAATGTCGCTGGTGCGTGACATGGATCGTATCTCCTTGTTCGGGGCTCACCAGAGCAGGTGATGGGGCAGCCGGGGTGGTCTGGCGCAGGCATCAAGGCCGATATCGCGCCGCATGTGCGGCGAGAGATCCTGTGCCAATTCGCACAACCTGCGGCGGTGGATCCGGCTGCGCGAAAGACGGGCGAAAGAGGTCATGAGGGTCTCCTTTCAGGCGACAAGGCGGAGGGCGGCGCGGAGCTGTGCGGCAAGGTCTTCCCGCGGTCCGTTGACGAGGCGCGCGCCTGTTTCGCGCACGATGAGCGTGGGAATGGAGTGGACCTGAAGAGCGCGGGCCAGTTGCCTATCGACTTCGACGACCCGGGCCGTGTGTGGATCGTCGAACGCATCGCCAAAGACAGTCGCCTCGAACCCGAGATCCCGTGCCACTGCCAGAACGGTTTCGGGGTCGGCAATATTGCGGGCTTCGCCCAGATGAGCTCGTTGCAGGCAGTCGAACATGTCCCAATGTGCGGCTTGCCCGCCAATGCGTTCGGCGGCCTTGCAGCCGAGGGCGGCGATCATACCGTGGGGATAGTCGAAGGGCGCTGCCCGCATGGCGTCGATATCGACAAGCTCCGGCCGGTCGCCGACCTGGCGGCAGGCGTCCCAGTGGCCAAGGATGGTCTCGCGGGCGTCTTCGGGTGCGCCCCAGCGTGCGGCCATCTCGGCGCGGCTGGCCTGCAGGACGAAGGTCCGGTGCCGGATATCGAGATCGAACTCCTCCGCAAGCCCGCGCATCCGCGACGAGATGTTGAAGCACCAGCAGCAGACGACGTCGTGAAAGAAATCTATTGTAAGGGACGGCATCACGCGGCCTCCTCTTGCCAATCCGCCCCGGCAAGGCGCACGGCGATCCGGGCGACATGCGCGCCCTGGAAGCGCGCCCCGGCAAGATCGGTCCCGGATGGTGCACGCGACCCGTCGGCTCCGGCGATGGTGCCCGCGCCATAGGGCGCGCCGCCCACGATTTCCTCGCCCGCCTTCTGACCAGCAAAGGTATAGGGCATGCCCGCGATCAGCATTCCGAAATGCTGCAACGGGATCTGGGTCGAGAGCAGCGTCGCCTCGTGCCCGCCATGCTGCGAGCCGGTAGAGGCGAAGACGGCCGCGACCTTGCCGACCAGCGCGTTCCGCGCCCAGAGGCCGCCCGCTTGGTCGAGAAAAGACTTCATCTGCCCGGCCATCATCCCGAACAGCGTTGGGGTGCCGAAGATGATGGCGTCGTAGCTTTCCAGATCGGCGGGAGACGCAACCGGGGTCTCGTCGGCCGCGAACCCGGCCTTCTGCCGGATCTCCTCGGGGACGGTTTCGGGCACGCGCCGCAGATCGACATGGGTGCCGGGCACCGAGCGCGCGCCTTCGGCCTCGGCCTCGGCAAGCGCGCGGACATGGCCATAGCTGGAATAGTAGAGAACAAGAACACGGGTCATGGGATCCTCTCAGTGTTTCGGGTTTCGTCACCTGAGAAGATCGGCGATGAGGCGGCCCGGAATAACCGGACCGCTCTCAATTCACTCTTTACGTGGATTGAAGAATGTCAGGGGTGCAGCGCGGCGCGCAAGTGATCGAGAAACGCCGTCACTTTCGCATCCATGCCGAGGCGCGAGGCCGTCAATGCGTAGATTTCAGGCGCTGGCAGTTCCCAATCGGGCAGTACGCGGACCAGCTCGCCGCGCGCGACCGCATCCTTTGACACGAAATCCGGCAAGGTGCCGATTCCCTGGCCGGCAATCAGCAGATCGCGCAGGACAAGGCTGTTGCCGACGCGGATGGGCGGATCAAGGTCCACGGTCACCGTTTCGGACGGACTGTGAAGGGTCCAGGCGATGAGGTGATCGGCCAGCAAAAAGCCGATGACACGGTGATCGGCAACGTCCAGCGGCGTTTCTGGAGCACCGACGCTGTCCAAATAGGACGGCGCGGCAAAGACCTGTTGCCGCATCGTCCCCAGCTTGCGGGCCACAAGCGCGGAATCCGGCATCGCCGCCCGGATCCGGATCGACACATCGAAGCCTCCCTCCACCATGTCGATCACCCGGTCATCCATCGAAAGCGTTAGGCGCAGATCGGGATAGGCGTCGAAAAACCCCGGCAGGATCGGCGCAATGACGGTCTGACCGAAGGAACTGGAGGCGTTCACCTTGAGATGGCCGCGTATCGCCCCGGCGCCGTCACGGATGCGCGTCTCGACCTGGGACACGGCATCAAGGATACCTGATGCTTCCTCGTAGAAGAGTTGGCCAGCATCGGTGAGTGACATTGAACGCGTTGTGCGGGTGAGCAATACCGTGCCAAGGCTCTCCTCCAAAAGCTTTATCTCGCGGCTTAGAAGAGCGGGAGAAACCCCGAGATCCTCCGCTGCACGCGCAAAGCTGCCTCGCTCGACAATGCGGCGGAAGGCGTTCATGACAGAGAGCTTGTCCATTGTTGCTTTCGACCAGTCCAACTGAAACGCTGCCTTCTGCGAGCGATCAAGTCGAGGAATACCATGAATGCGGATCTCGTGCGAACAGGCCGCAAGACTGCTCGGCTGTCAATTCGCCTCCCTCTTAGAGGATACCATATCTGCAAAACCCGCCAAACCGATGATCCGCATTCGAACCATGAACAAAGACCACCGGCTCACCTTCGGCGTATTGTGCGTAGGATAGCCTGACTGCACTTATTGCAACTCTGTGTTCCATTACTCTGGCGAGGTACTCTTGTAGCATTTGTTTTGAGAGATATAGCGCCAGACCCAAAGGCACTTGGAGCAATAATTCAGCTGTGTTCAGCCAAGAAAGCCAGGGCATCCCTCTCAAAACGTGGCCATTCCGGGTCGTTGTCCGGGATGGTATGGTTCGAGCTTTCGTAGGCGATGAACTTCGCGTTGGGCAATCCCTTTGCAAACAATCGTCCTTGTTCGACCGGTTGCATCCTGTCGCCGGTCCCATGGCAAACAAGGCACGGCACCTCGACCTTGGACAATATCGGTGAGATATCGATGTTATCAATCACGCCGCGATACCGCCCCATGTTTTCGGGTGAAATCATCTTGCGCATGTCTTCGGCATATTGCCGCCGTTCTTCTTGGCTCGCGCCCGGCACGATGATTTGCGCCATCAAATCACGCAGAGACGGATAATCATCGTCCCACCCGGCAGTCATCATTTGCTTAATTGCGTTGGCGCGTTCCACATCTTTTTGCGATGTTCTTTTTGCCCGACCAACAGGGAACCCAACTATCATTACGATCGCAGACACGCGGTCAGGTCGGCGCGCTGCGAAGGCGGCTGCCACTGCGGACCCCTGCGATATCGCAAGGATCGGCGCGCGCCTTATATCCGCTGCGTCGAAAACAGTTTCCAAGTCATCAACGAACCGTTCGAACGTACAAGTTTCGGCGTCCCAGTCGGATAGACCGTTGAGCCTGGCGTCAAAACGGACCAAGCGATGTCTTTGAGCGATGGAAGTGTAAATTGGAGCTTTCCCGGGATTGCGCCAGTCAAGTTCCAAGTGTCCAATCCAGCTTGGCGCCTTTACGACCGGAGGACCGTCCCCAACTGAGCTCCAGGCCAGACTAATGTTGTCGTCTGTCTTACAATAGCGAATTTCCTGTGTTTTGGCGAAGTTAGCGCGCGATTTGGACACATGTTCATCGGTGAAGTTGAACGACAGCACTTCGATCGGCTGTTCAATGCCTTTGAACGTATGCAGCCCTTCTCGGCGCAATCGTTTGGCGTAATCCGCTCCGGCAAGATCACAAAGTACCTTTGAGGCCAGAATGCCCCCGGGTTCAGCTGCCGATTGGAGCCGCGCAGCGATGTTAACGCCGTCTCCGAAGATATCTTCGCCATCGACGGTGACGTCGCCGACATGCAAACCCGCTCTAAGCTGGATACGTTCCGGAACCAGATAGGGATGGTCTGGCTCTCTTAACTTGGTTTGAATCGCAATTGCCGCTTCTAGAGCTTTTCCTGCTGACGGAAATTCAATCAATGCTCCATCGCCCAACAGCTTGACCACCCTGCCAGATTTTTGTTCAACGATCGGCTTAACCAAATCGCGGTACAAGGTGTTCAGTGTTTTGAGAAGTAGCTTGGAGCCGCCCTGCATCATCCGACTGAAGCCGACGACATCCAGAGACATGATTGCAGCAAGGCGACGTTGGCTCATAGTTACTTCCCGCAAGTTGGCTCGAAGACACTACCACTTTCATAGATTGTTAGAACCGGCAACTTGCCTAATACCTGTGAACGTGCGGTGGAAAGATCGGTAGCTAAGGTCTCGAATTGTCGGAAGACGTGTGGAGGCGATTATTCAAAAGGTATGCCTATCCGTTTTCGTGGAGAACTGCGGGTTTGTCCGCAAAGCAGACACTTATCGGGATTGCACCAATGACGGCTTCGAGCAGAAACTTGACTTTGCGCAGATAGGTGCACGTCCCTTTCTTACATCAACCGGTTTGTCCCAATACCGTGTCTACACCCAGCCTATCCCGCACTCATCGCTGTCGTGGCCCTACAAAACCTGATCAGCGTCAATGCTTGCGCAACCACCAAGCACTATTGTTGCGATTTGCTCAGAAATCTTCACCACTGTAGGCCGCGTTTAGTCCGCATGCTTTCAGCTATGTAATACGTCATTTATGGTTCACCGCTATCAACATGAGGTAAATTCAGACTCAAAACTGAAAATGGGCGGCAGTCGTTTAGTGACTAGGATTCGAAGGAAAAATCAAAAAAATACGTGGACTGCCCTTCGAAGCCAGGCAGTTTACTGCCCGCAAGATCGATTTGTTGGCTGGCAACACATTCGTTTACCAAAATCATTTGTCGCTTTTGATTGCTTCCGTCTCAATGTTAATCGTCACTTCATCGCCAACAAGCCCATTCGCGACTCCGTAGTCCATCCCAAACTCACTGCGCAAAATGGCGGTGTCGAGCGACAGTCCTAAAACCTCGCGTTTATGGCCAAACGGATATTCTGCGACTTTGTTTAGCGTAACATTCAGCGTTACGGGAAGAGTTTGATCCAAGATCGTCAATTCTCCGGTCACAGTTCCGCTGGTGTCGTCCGAAGCTGTGCCACCGTTCGCAACAAACTTGATTTCGGGATACGTCGAGACATCCAGGAAGTCTCGGTTTCGAACATGACCGTCACGCGCGTCGTTGAACGTGTTCACGGACGCCGCTTGGATTATAACCTCTACGTCGCGCAACTCTTGCGTTTCAGTGTCGTAAAAGAAGTTGCCCGACACTTCTGTGAACACACCAAGTGTTTTTGCGTAGCCGATGTGATCAATTGTGAAATAGATGGCCGTGTGCGTTGGATCGAGTTCATACCGCGCCATATCGGCGTTGGCCGCCATTGCATATGCACTTAGTGCAGCCGAGGTTACAATCGTTCGCGTTGTAGTGCCAAAGCGGCCGAGATCGGTTTTTAAACGCGTAAAAGCCATAGTACGAAGACCTCCGAGTGGTAGCCAAGGTTATTAATAATATAGGTTGCAAACGGACAAAGGCCGTAAAAACATGAGCAACTCCACAATTCGCTGCGCAACATGGAACATTCATCGCGCAAAGGGACCAGATGGACAGGTCGATCCAAACCGTGTGGCCAACGCAATCGGGACGGAACTGACGCCTTTGGGTTTGGACATTCTGGCGTTGCAAGAAGCGGATGAGGAATGTCGACCGCACGCTCGGATCGTAGACGTGCAGAACATCTCCGAGCTTACGGGGCTCAGATACACACAAGACGCCCCCGCATTGCGTTGGGGAAGTCAGAGCGATGGATTTCTGGGAAGCATCCTGTTTCTGGGCGAGAGGTTTCAGCGCACCCATGCAGATGTGATTGATCTACCAGGTCATTGCCACCGGGGCGCCATAGTGTTCGAAACGCTGGTTGACGGTTATCCGTTGCGCATAATGACGATGCATCTCTCTTTGTCGCAACCGTTGCGCATCATCCAAATGCGTACCATTGGGCAGTACTTACGTCGTCGCCCAACTATGCAAACACTCATGCTAGGCGACTTCAATGAATGGCGGCCTTGGGGCGGTTTGATGTTCCATCAACGGATTACTGGAACGGCCTTTCAAGGGCCTGCTCGAGCCAGTTTCCCGAGCCGAGCGCCATTTTTACCCCTGGACAGGATCTTGACGGATTTTCCAGACGCAATTTCAGAGGTTCACGCACTAAAATCAGAGGTTTTGGTGCAGGCTTCGGATCACTTGCCTTTGACGGGCGTTGTTAAGCTTGGGAAAAGGACGTGAGCGGTTGGTTGCCCACAAGGCTACCCGAAGTTCGTTGGCGGGCTAAATTGTTCTTAGGATCAATTGGGTGACGTTTATGTTTGGCGGTGATTTTTACAACGCGACAAGGCCTGTGGAGGTGGAACCACCTGTTGCCAACCTGTGCCTGGCCAGCGCGGTCATTGCTCTTGCAATGGCAGTATGCTCATTACTGGCGTTTGGTTCCGCATTGCCCCCTTTGGTCGTCTTTGGGGTAGTCGTCGGATTGCTGATCCCGGGGTTGCGTCGAACCTATCCTTATGAAGTGTTGGGTCTGTGTAACCTTGTAACCCTAATCCGCGCTGCAATGGTCGCGTTTTTGGCTGGCACTGTGGTCGCGCCAACCGTGAACCCTTGGCTGGCATTTGTGGTGGCAACAGTAGCATTCGCATTGGATGGCGTAGACGGCTGGTTGGCGCGGCGATCAAAACTCACATCCCGATTTGGCGCGAGGTTTGATATGGAAACGGACGCGTTGTTGGGCGCGGTCCTCTCTGTGTGGCTTTTGGTATCGGGGACAACAGGCCTGGAAATTCTGGTTCTTGGTTTCATGCGATACACCTTCTGCGCAGCAAGTCTATTTTTGCCCGCATTGCAGGCTGAACTCCCCGAGTCGTTTCGTCGAAAAGCAATTTGCGTCATACAAATCGGTGCGTTGGTCACGCTCCTGTTTCCCTTGACTCCAACAACAGCGTATTTGCCGATATCTTTTATGGCTGCGATACTGCTCGCATGGTCCTTCTTTGTGGACATCAAATGGCTTCTTGGGCGTGCTGAATGAGGCAAGGACTTTTCTTAGCTTTGGGTGCGTTGGCTGTTTTTTCTGTTCTCGCGCTGCCAAACCATCCAAGCGCTTTTGGGTGGGGTGCGGTGTTGCGCTGGCCTCTCGAGCTGCCTGTCATACTATTTCTGATGATGGTGCTGGGTCGGCGCTTGATCATCGTACACGCGGTCGCGCTGGCTTTGTTGGCTGTCGCTGTTTTGAAGCTCGCCGACTATGCAATGTTTAGCGCTTTTGACAGGCCTTTTAATCCGGTCGTTGATATGCCCTTGATCGCTGCAGGGTTCTCATTCGCCCACGATAGCCTTGGTTTGGTTGTATTTGTTTTTGCAGTGTCATCGACCATTTTGTTGCTGGCCCTGCTTTACGTTTTTATAGTCCAGGGCTTTGCCGCTTGGGCGTCACTTGGACAAAATGCAAAAACAGGATTGGCAGCAGCTTTGATCGGCGTCGGCTGCACTGGATGGGCTGTCGCGGATGCGGGTCATCACCTCAGTTTCTGGAAATTGGAAAACAGCCCGCCGGGGACCACCTGGACCGCTCGCTTAGCAGTAAATCGCGTAGAGGAAATACAGAGAACAACCAGAGATTTGGCTGAGTTTCGTAAGGCCGCAGGTTCAGATACCTATGCCAATCAGACCGGATTGTTGAACAAGCTTGATGGGCGGGATGTGCTTTTGATCTGGATTGAAAGCTACGGTCGCGCGAGCTTCGACAACCCGCTGTACGCGCCAACGCATCTTGCAACGCTGCGGTCTGCTCAGGCGGAAATCGCGGGTTCGGGCCTTGCCATGAAAAGCGGTTGGCTGACCTCGCCAACGGCAGGCGGACAAAGCTGGTTGGCACATGGGACCCTGGGGTCCGGCTTGTGGACCGCCGATAACGGGCGTTATCAAGCGATGATCGACAGTGGGCGCAAATGGCTATCTCATATCGCGCAAGCGGCGGGGTATCGGACAGCCGCTGTCATGCCTGCAATCACAAAGGACTGGCCCGAGAGCCGAGCAATGGGGTTTGAGCTTGTTTTTGAGAAGGCCACAATCCCCTATGCGGGCGAGAGTTTTCGCTGGGTCACGATGCCCGACCAATTCACCTTGGCTGCGTATCCCGATCTTTTGCCGCCGGACCCGAGACCTGATTTTGTCCAGATCGCCCTGATCTCTTCACATGCCCCTTGGACGCCAATCGCAGATGTAATCCCGTGGAAGGACGTAGGCGACGGCACCGTCTTCAATGAGATGGCCTTACGGGGACCGACACCTGAAGTGTTGTGGAAAGACCGGGATGCCGTGCGGGACGCGTATCGCAGATCGGTAGACTACGTTTTGCAAGTCGTCTTTTCTCATGTTCTTCAACTGGCCGACGATGCACCACTGGTCATTGTCGCAGGGGACCATCAAGCCGCTGGATTTGTATCAGGCAGTGACAGCAAGGATGTAGCTGTTCATATAATCGGACCCCCGCAAGTCTTGGATCACATCGAGCATTGGCGTTGGACCGAAGGGCTTGTCCCCGCATCCGACGTCCCTGTTCGCCGAATGGACAGTTTTAGGGACAACTTTATCGCGGCCTTTTCTGACAAGACCTCAACCGCAATGGTGACGCAATGAACCGGTATTGGGTCAGGTTGGTCGTATCGATCACGTTGATTATCGCGTTGCTTTGGTGGACGGATTTGGCGCGTGTCGCTGATCATCTGCGGATGCTTAGCCTGGAATGGGTAGGGCTTTCGATCCTTGCAACAACTGCCGCAACCTTCTCGATGGCATTCCGATGGCAACTTACAGCGCGCACGTTGGATATTCGGTTTGATTACTCTTTCGCCCTGCGCGAATACTATATCGCGCAGCTGGTGAATATGGTTCTGCCCGGCGGCGTTCCGGGTGATCTGACCCGTGCGGTTCGGGCGGGGAAGAAAGCAGACCTCAAACGCTCAGCTCAATCTGTGTTCGCGGAACGGCTGTTGGGGCAAATCGCGATCATGGCAGTCTTTTTTCTGGGCGTCTGTGCTGCGCTAATGTGGCCCGCAGGCTTCGATCATCCTGAACTGAGCATGACAGTTCTTGCTGTGTTGCTATGCGCTCTAGTCGTGGTGAGCCTTATATCACTTGCCCTTCCATCAATTGGGAGGTTCGTTGTCTTTTTGATCAGGTTACAACGTCGAACGGCCTTTGTTTTGCTCGGCTTAGTCAGCTCTGCATGTCTGATACTGGGATTCTACGCGTCAGCAAGGGCTGTAGGGGTTGTCATACCATCAGGCGGCTTGCTTATCATTATTCCTCTGGTGTTGACCGCCATGCTGATCCCTATGTCGATTGGTGGTTGGGGTTGGAGGGAAGGAGCCGCTGCCGCCTTATTTCCAATAATCGGGCAGTCATCCAGTGCGGGCATTGCTTCGGGTGTCACTTATGGCGCCGTTATCCTGATCGCCGCGCTGCCAGCAGTTGCAATTCTGCTGTGGCCAAGATCGCTTGAACTGCAACTAACGACAGAGAGAAGAAGTTCGCTATGAAACAGCCCGCCCACCTTACACGCCGTTTTTTTCTTCAAACTGGAGCAGCCGGTTTTGCCGCTTCTGCATATGGGTTGCCGGCACTAGCAGCTAACTTACAACCTTTGAATTTCCAGCTGTCGTGGCTGCATTCAGTGCAGTTTGGCGGAAGTTACATTGCGAAAAACAAAGGGTATTGGTCCGATCTGGGTTTGGATGTCTCACTCGCCCAAGGCGGTCCAAACGCGCCTGTAGAGCCGCCCGTGGTTTCAGGAACTGCTTTGGTTGGGATATCAGCTGCGGACTATACCGCCGCCGCTGTGGCGCAGGGCGCGCCGTTCAAAATTATCGCTGTTGCAATGCAAAAGAATCCGTTCGCGATTGCATCGCTTGCGGCCAACCCGGTAAACGAACCCGCGGATCTGGTCGGCAAAAAGATCGGTATGGCCGTCGCGAATACGCCCGTCTTGCAAGCCTTATGCACGTTGAACGGGATAGACATCGACCAAATTGAAATTATCCCCACTCAATATGACCCGGCACCGTTAGTCAGTGGCCAGGTGGATTGCCTGCTTTGCTGGGAAACAGATTTGCCCGTCGCCATGACTGTGCAGGGCGTCGACAACACCACAATGCTCATGGCTGACTACGGGTATGCCGTTCATTCTCAAACCTATATCGCCACCGAAGACTCTCTTGCTCAAAGGCGCGCAGAGCTTGTGTCTTTACTGAAAGGCGAAGTCATGGGGTGGAATGATTATCACAAAGACACCGACGCCGCCGCCCAGTTGACGCTGGAGATGTTCCCTGATGCAGGTCTGGATCTCGCCGCGCAAAAGCTGCAGGCCGCGCGCCAAGTGCCGCTGATGTTCTCAAACCTGACGGCCGAGTTCGGGTTCGGTTGGTTCACCGACGAGACTGTGGCGGCCAATGTCGAAACGCTCGCGGTGTTGGGTCGAAACGTTACTCCTGACCTTTGGGACAGGTCGCTGCTGGAAGAGGTGTATGGCTGACTCGAGGGCTGACGCGTGACCACGCCCGGAATCTCCTGCACCAACATCCGGAAGAGTTTTGATCGCACAGAGGCGGTGTCAGAGCTTTCGGTTGACTTTCGATCCGGTAAGACGACGGCGTTGGTTGGACCATCCGGCTGCGGGAAATCAACCGTTCTGCGAATGATAGCCGGGTTGGAAACACCCGACACGGGGCACATCACGATTGGCCGTGAAACACCAAAACAGGTCGCCCGTCGCGGGGGGCTTGCCATGGCGTTTCAAGACGCATCGCTGCTGCCATGGCGAACCGTAAGATCCAACATCGCATTGGGTGCGGAACTCGCTCGCAAACCGGTGGATCGCGTAGATGACCTGATAAATCTTGTCGGGCTGGACGGGTTTGCCGAGCATCGGCCTGCAGAACTGTCAGGTGGTATGCGCCAACGCGCCGCAATCGCGCGCAGCCTTATTTCAGAGCCAGAGGTCCTGCTGTTGGACGAACCTTTTGGGGCCGTCGATGCGATCACGCGACGTCGATTGAATCAAGAACTCCCGCCGTTGTGGCGTGAGCGCCAAACGACAACACTTCTCGTTACGCATTCCGTGGAAGAAGCGGTTTTGCTATCGGATCGCGTGATCGTGCTGTCACCTCGGCCTGCGCGTATCTTGGCCGATATACAGGTCGAAATTAACCGGGACTGCACAGTTTCCACTGCAACTTCACCAGACTTTCGCGCTTTTGTGACGCAAGTTCTGACCGCGTTGGAGGAGGCTGAGTAGGTGGAACCGGGACGTATAATGCTGGGCGTCTTGCTTATGCTTCTAATCTGGGAAGGCTTGGCGCACGTTCAGCCAAACAGCGTGTTGATCAGTGGACCATTTGATATCGCGGAGTATATCAATGATCATTCTGGGCTACTTTTCAGGGCAGCGACCGAAACCTTAAGGAATGCCGCGCTCGGGTTCTTTTGGGGAAACCTTGCGGCGGTGGCCCTAGCCTGTTTCGTGATCTTGGTCCCGAAGTCAGAATGGGTAGTATCGGCGCTCGCGCTTCTAGTGTTCTGCATTCCGCTGATCGCGAGCGGCCCGATTTTACGGGTCCTGTTCGGGCCCGGAGCTGGCCCACAGATCGCTTTGGCGGCACTGGCTGTTTACTACACCACATTCCTGGCCTTGGTTGTGGGTCTTCGGGCGATCTCGAAAAGCTGGACAGATTTGATGGCCGTTTACGGTCGGGGCCGCCTGTCGACCCTATTCGTTGTGCGATTCAGAGCCAGTTTGCCTTACCTGTTTGTGGGATTGCAGATCGCGGCGCCAGCTGCCTTTCTGGGTGCGATGATTGGAGAATTCACAGGCGCCGAGCGAGGATTAGGTGTTTTGACCTTGAGGGCCATGCGCGGTCTTCAAACGGATGCGACCTGGGCGCTGGCGGCTATTTCCGCATCACTGGCTATGCTCGGGTATGCATGCGTTGGCCTGCTCAAAAACAAACTGACACCACATGCACCGACAATCCTGCTATCGACGCCCAGAGTTGGTCAAAAGCGCGCGCTCTCTACTCAAATACTTGGTATCGTTTTTCTGTCTGCCATGGTTTTGGTTCTGTGGCAGGGACTCATGGATTTATTTAACCTGAATTCGTTCTTCGCGAAGCGACCAGCAGATATTTGGACCTTCGTTTCCAACACAACGAACCTGAACACATTACTAACTGCGCTTGGCGAAACCCTGGCTTATGCGATACCCGGATATCTCGCCGGTTTGGCGCTTGGTGCGGGACTGGCCGTGATTTTAACGCTTTGGCCACCAGTGGAGCGGGCGATTATGCCGACCGCCATTACATTACGCGCCGTGCCGATCATCACAACTGCGCCCTTGCTGGTTCTGGCATTTGGGCGCGGCTTTACCGGGACCGTTGCAATTGTCGCTGTGATGGTTTTCTTCCCAACTCTTGTTGCCTGCCTGCAGGGATTGCGGCAGGCTCCGAAGCAAATCGTGGATCTTTTTGAAAGCTATGGTGCCGGTCGTTTGAAACTACTCCGATGCGCCCAAATCCCGGCCATGTTGCCCGCTTTATTCGCGTCTGCCCGCATGGCAGTGCCAGCCGCGCTATTGGCTGTCACTACAGCTGAGTGGCTGGCAACCGGGCGCGGCATAGGCGTGTTAATGGCACTGACCGCGAGTACATCAAACTACAATATGCTGTGGTCCTGCGTTGTCCTTTTGTGTCTTGCGGCAGTCACAGCATACGCTGGAGTTGCATGGTGCGAAAAGCGGGTTCTGCGCGTTTATGCGAGCGAGCAAGTGGTATGACAGAAGCTGTTTTTGCAATCCCTGGTGACAAAGACCGGCGCACCGGCGGATTCATCTACGAAGCCACCGTATTGCGGGTTCTTAACGAGATCGGTTGCAAGACCGAACACCTGAAACTACCGGGTCGATTTCCCGACCCAACGCAGGACGATATGGCAGTGGCACTGAACGCCCTGCGCGCCGTACCCGGAAAACGCCCGATTATCCTTGATGGATTGGTTTTTGGCTCCATCGATCCAGAGGGTTTGGCGCAGGTGAGCGCCCCTATAATAGCAATGATACACCACCCCCTTGGACTAGAAACTGGGTTGCCGACGGAACGGGCTAATTTTCTGCTCAAAAACGAAGCCGCAGCTCTTCAGCACGCAGCACATATTGTCGTTCCAAGTCCAGAAACTGCGCGCGTGCTGGTCAACCAATTGGCTGCAAAACCGGATCTAATAACTGTCGCACCCCCAGGTTTTGATCGTCCGGTTGTCTGTAAACAGCCGAAGCGTCCGCCTTTGATTTTGTCAGTTGGCCTGTTGGCCCGCCGCAAAGGGCATGACACTCTTCTAGGTGCGCTTGAGACAATCAGGGACTTGGAATGGCAGGCTGTTATCGTTGGCAAGGAGCACGACGATAACACTGCGGTTGAGCTTTACTGTCAGGCCAAGGCCCTCGGTCTAACTGAGCGCGTGACCTTCACGGGAGAGTTGGACCGAGCCCCGTTGAACGACTTGTTCAACTCGGCGACACTTTTCGCGCTTGCGACCCGGTACGAAGGCTACGGAATGGTTCTTAGCGAAGCAATGATGTTCGGACTTCCAATCGTTTCCTGCGACGTGGGTGCTGTCCCTGAAACAGTCGGTGACGCGGGGATTCTGTTGCCACCCGAGGACGCTCTGGCCTTTGGAGCTACTCTGCGTTTGCTTCTCAAAGACCAAGGAACGCGAGCACGCTTGGGAAGACTGTCAGACTTGAAGTCACAGTCTCTACCAACGTGGCGTGAAACCGCGGGAACATTCGCGTGCGTAATCAAATCACTCGCCGAGAAAACCAAATCATAGAGCTTTTTAGCAAGGGCTTCACCAAGATTTGTTTTTTGGCCACACAGTCTTAGCGGTCAGATCAACGGCAAAAGACGTGCTTAGCCGTAACGACCTGAAAGATTTCATCCAGCAAGGCATCGAAGCCTAGAAGCGCAAGAAAGCTGGTTTGTGTTGGACCGACTTCGCAGGGGTTCGCTGACGCATAGTGACTGTGCGTTCTCGCTAGTGGCGAGCACTTGCCCGACCTCCCATCTTTGGCCTGAAAGGAGACAACCGATGCTCGATACATATACCATTCGCCAAGACGACATGCCTCAAGAAATGCGGTTTCTCTTGGACCAATACCCCCGCGACAGTTGGGAAGCCCATCCAGGTTTCAAAGAGAAAACCGAGCATTGGCTCGGCGCGCATGAGATGTTCCGCCGTGTTGCGGAACGTATTCGCTTGGATACAGAAGGGGTTTTGAGCAACGATATAGGGTTGGACGACTACGTTGGGCGGCTGTCGTACTATGGCGGCAACCTGGTTGGAAACCTGCATGGCCATCACGGCTGGGAAGATCGCAGCTATTTCCCTGCACTATCTGCTGCGGACTCTCGTTTTGATGCGGGGCTTGAGTTGCTAGAACAGGATCACTTCGATCTGGATAAGGTGCTGAGTGACTTCACCGGCACTGCGAACCGTGTGATCAAGCTATCCGCACTTGATGAGGAGCAAGCTTACGACGAAGCCGGACAGCTCCATGCGACGAGCAACACGATTGAAGCGTTCCTTAAACGGCATCTCAGCGACGAAGAAGAATTGGCCGTGCCAATCATCTTGCATCACCGGCTCAGAGGATGATGCTGAAGTTATGGCCGACACGTCTACCGAAGTAGACCAAACTGATATCAACAAGCGCCGTGCACGGGGTGAATTCGTGCGCGGTGTCAGCGGCTTTCGCCACGCTATTGGCGATCCAGTGTTTCCAGCAGAACCTGTTCGCTATCTCCTATTCGTAGCACTGAATTGTCCGTGGTGTCACAGAGTGACGCTAGCGCGAAATGTGTTGGGCCTTCGAAACAGCATCACGATGGACGTTGCATTTCCAAACCGCACCGGCGACGACGATCCAGAGGCGCCAAACCTATGGGAGTTTGCGCCTGATCGGATTGCATCGCTCACAAGTGAGACTTTGCCAGAATGCACGAGTGAGACCGGCACCGGCAAAGGACTGCGCCTTGCCAAAGAGATCTATCGTGCCGAAGGCTCTGAAGAGTAATCCCTTCCAATCCTGTATGACAAGATTGCAGGGCGCATAGTTAACAACGAAAGCGCTGAAATTGTCCGAATGCTGGACGCATCAGAGGATTCTCTTGCAGCACAATCCCGGCAGCTGAACGCGTTAGGCTTTACCCAGACGAAGTGCCGATTCACCAAATTCACGACCTGAACGAACGGATTTATACAGCGATTAACAATGGTGCCTACAAGGCCGGGTTTTCCTCTGATCAAACGTTCTTTAAAACAGCCTTTGACGCCTATTTTGAGACACTCGAATATTTGGAGGAACATCTCTCAGATGGCAGGCCCTATTTGACAGGCAACCACTTTTCAGAAGTAGATCTTCGCCTGTTCCCAACTCTCTATCGTCACGATCCCGTCTACTATGTGCGAATGAAGCTTAATGGTGCGAGAATCCTAGATTACCCGTACTTGTGGCGGTGGCTGTGCCGTGTATCCGCTTGGGCAGCGGCTGGGTCATCGTGATCGACGACGACTTCGAATGCTTCAGTGGCGGTTAAGATTGCGCCCGGCACATGCGCCATGCCCTGCAGCAATGCGCTAATACCCAAATGTTCCACTTGGTTGCTATTAGGCTCCAGACTCATTGATTTACAGCCAGAATAGGACTGTAGCAGCGAGAGCGATGGCCTAGAGGAATACCTTTGGGTATCTGTCATATCGGGTGGCGACGCGCCGCCAATCCTTCAGGCGTCCGATCATGATTTCAATGCGGTAGCGTCGTTTGTAGCGGCGCTTATCGTATCGGACAGGCTTGTCGCGTGACTTTCGACCTGGGATACAGGGCTTTATTCCCCTGTCATTAAGGGCTTCGCGGAACCAGTCTGCGTCATAGCCTCGATCTCCCAGCAGCCAGTCAGCCGATGGTAGACTATTTACCAGAGCCCTGGCGCCCGTGTAAACGCTCACCTGGCCAGCGGATATGAAGAAGCGGTTGGGGCGTCCGAGGCTGTCAGTAACGGCGTGCAGTTTCGTATTCATGCCACCCTTGGTGCGCCCTATCAGCCTGCCACGCCCCCCTTCTTCAACCTCTGGCTGGAAGCCGTGCGGTGCGCTTTGAGGTAGGTTGCGTCAATCATAATGGTCTTCTGATCGGTTCCCTCCGCAGCCAGCCCGTTCATGATCCGAGCGAACACACCCATATCGCTCCATCGTTTCCAGCGATTGTACAGCGTCTTTGACGGACCATACTCGCGAGGCGCATCGGACCAACGCAGCCCATTGCGGTTGATGAAGATAAACCCACTCAGTACGCGTCGATCATCAACCCTCGGCTTACCATAGCTCTTGGGAAAGTAAGGCTGAAGCCGCGCCATCTGCTCATCGGTCAGCCAGAATAGATTGCTCATGTTATACCCCTGAAACTCACGGACATGAATCACGTAGGCGGGAAAGCGGCAACCAAATTAATAGGTCCAGAACCTAGCCAGCGATCTTGTCGTGCGGCAACGGACACAGCTCAGCAACACGCTACGCAGCACGTTGGGCGAATTCGGCATCGTGATTGCCCAGGGGATTGAGAGCACCGTGAAATCTGCATAGGCGGCGCTTGAAGGAGATCACCCAAGCATTCCTGAAGTCGCCATGGATATCATGTCGAACCTGTGCAATCAGATGGTCGCCCTGCATCTGCGTATCCTCTAGTACGACAAACGCATCCTGCTTGAAGGTCGAAGTGACACGCCCAAACCAACTGAATTTCGCCCAGGGACTTTCAACCCCCGAGCACAGAACGTACTGAAAACACTCACTCACGGTTAAACCGCCACCGTAGTATAGTGACCAGGTTTGCCGAAAGCGTGACAATCGTGGGGAAGAGTGAAGTCGGAATTCCGGAATATGCTGCGCAACGACAAAGCGCCGGTTGTGTTGCAAAATTTTGGAACGATCAGAGTAAGCGTCTTACCAATCACACTTATCCTGCGATCTCAGCAAACACCCGAAAGCCAGAGGTGGCTGGGCCGGGGCGCTAGGGTACCCGCGCCTGCGGCAGGATGAACGGAACGCCGCTTGTGGGCAGGGTGCTGACCGGCAGATCGATGCCATAGACCTGCCGCATCACATCGTCGGTCAAGACCTCTGAAACCGTGCCGGTGCGCCAGAGCTTTCCGTTCGACAGCACGCAGACCTTGTCGGCGAACAATGCGGTCAGGTTCAGGTCATGCATCACGACCACGACGCCGCCGCCCTGATCGGCGAATTCGCGCGCGATGCGCAGAACCGTGAACTGATGCGCGATGTCCAGGCTGGCGACGGGTTCGTCCAGCAACAGCCAGCGCGGCCGGTCGCGCCGCACCGAGCTCCAGACCTGGGTCATAACGCGCGCAAGCTGCACGCGTTGCTGCTCGCCGCCGGACAGGTTATGGTAGGAGCGCGGCTCGAACCCCGCAAGATCGACATGCGCCAGGGCGCGCGACGGCAAGGCGTCGTCGCCGTCGGCCAGGCCGCCGGGCAGGCCCAGGCGTACGACTTCCAGCGCGGTGAAGGGAAAGGCGACGGCCGAGGATTGCGGAAGAACGCCCCGCATCGCCGCCAGTTCCCAGGCCTGCAGGGCCGCGATGTCCTGGCCGTTCAAGGTGATACGGCCAGTGTACGGGATGTCGCCCGACAGCGCCCTAAGCAAGGTGGATTTGCCCGAGCCGTTGGGCCCGATGATCGCGGTGACCTGTCCGGGTTCGGCCAGGAAATCCACATCGCGCAGGATCTGCTTGCGCCCGATGCGGACGCTGACATTTTCAGCTTTCATCATTCACATTCCCATCGATCCGTGGCGGCGCAGCAGGATCCAGAAGAACACCGGCGCGCCCAGAATGGCCGTGACGATGCCTATCGGCAGCTCGGCCGGGGCCACGATCACCCGGCTAATCATGTCGGCGGCCAGCAACAGGGCGGCACCCAGCAAGGCCGCATTCACCAGCAGCCGGTGGTGATCGGGGCCGGTGCCCAGCCGCAGCAGATGCGGCACGACGATGCCGATGAACCCGATCCCACCCGACACGGCCACGGCCGCGCCGGTGGCGGCGGCCACAGTCAGGATCGCGATGTTCTTGCTGCGCTGCACCGGAATGCCGATGTGATGCGCCACCGCTTCGCCCATGGCCAGACCGTTCAGGGCGCGTGCCAGACGCTGCGCGCACAGGATCGACGCCAGTATCAGAGGCGCGGCGGTGGCGACCTTGGTCCAGGTCGCGCCGGCCAGCGACCCCATGCCCCAGAAGGTCAGATCGCGCAGCTGTTGATCGTCGGCGATGTACACCATGACCCCCGACACCGCGCCCGACAGGGCCGCCAGGGCGATTCCGGCCAGCAGCATCGTGGCGACCGAGGTCTGCCCCTGGCGCGTCGAAACGCGATAGAGGATCAGGACCGACGCCCAGCCGCCCAGAAAGGCGGCAACCGCGACCAGGCCACTGCCGACCCAGGCCAGAACGGCGGCGGGCAGAAGGTTGCCGAAGACGATGGCGGTGATCGCGCCCAGCCCCGCCCCTGCGCTGACGCCGACGATGCCCGGATCCGCCAGCGGGTTGCGGAACAACCCCTGCATCACCACGCCCGACACCGCCAGCGCCGCCCCGACCAGGATGCCCATCGCCAGCCGCGGCAGGCGGATATCCCACAGCACGATCCGGTTCAGATCCGACAGGCCCCGGCCATGCAGCAGATCTGAAACGGCCATCTTCAGCGAGGCCCCGGACGCGCCGACCGAGACGCTGGCCACGCTGGTCACGGCCAGAAGGCCGATCAGGGTCAGGGTCACCCATGTCGCCCGCGACCTGCGGGCCTCGGCGGACGGGGGCGCGCCGTTGTCCAGTGCCAGCGTCATGAGCCCCTGACGCCCCGCAATGCGGCCGACAGATCCATGACCGCGTCGGCGGTGCGCGGGCCAAAGCCCAGCAGATAGGCGCCGGGCATCCGGATCAGCGCCCGGTTTTGCCCCGCCGGGGTCAACCGGACCGCGGGCAGCGCGAACAGCTCTTCCTCCGAGAGGATCGCCTCGCCCTGGCGCTCCATCATCAGGATCACGTCCGGCGCGGTGGCGGCCAAGGCTTCGGGCGTCATCGTCTTGAAACCCGTCACATCGGCGGCCGCGTTCTTGCCTCCGGCCATCCGGATGATGGTGTCGGCCTGGGTCTCGGCCCCGCCGACGACAAACTCGCCGCCCCGTGCCGAAAGCAGGAACAGCACGTTCACCGGCGCGTCCTGCGCGGCGGACGACTCGGCCAGCGCCCGGTCCAGCCGTCGTGCGGTTTCGGCCGCCAGGGCTTCGGCCTCGGGCTCGACCCCCAGCGCAGCACCCACGGCGCGGATCTTGTCGATGACGCCATCGCGCGAGAATTCGTCGGCAATGGCGACGTAATCCACGCCGGCCTCTTGCAGCACCGCGATGGTCTCGGGCGGGCCCGACCCTTCGAGCGCCAGGATCAGGTCGGGGGCAACCGACAGCACGCCCTCGGGCGACAGGGCCCGGCGATACCCGACATCGGGCAGATCCGCCGCCTCGGGCGGCCAGGTCGAACTGCGGTCACGGCCGACCAGCCGGTGCTGCTGGTCCAGGGCATGGACGATCTCGGTCAGCGAACTGCCGATGGCGATCACGCGTTTGCTCTCGGCCTGCGCGGCCGCCGCCGAAACCAGCAAAGCCGCGCAGAGTGTCACCAGGCCCCGCATCATGCCGCTCCGGTATCGGCCGGTCCGGGCAGCGCGGCCACCAGCGCATCCCAGGCGGGGCGATGATCGGCCTCGCCGGTGCGGCGCCCGAAGATCTGCAGGATCAGGGCGCCGTCCGCATCGAAGGCCTCGACCGAGACCGCCGGGCCGCGCTGGGTCGGTTTGTCGACGGCCCAGACCTCGGCGATGTGATCGCTGCGCAGATGCAGGTTGAAGCCCGGATCCAGCACGTTGAACCACGGTCCCATCTGCTGAAGATTTTGCACCGGGCCGCCGTGGATCTCGATGCAGCCGCGGTTGCCGACGAAGATCATCACCTCGATCTGCCGGTCCCGCACCTGTTCGAACAGGCCGGTGACCGCCGCGGGATCAACCGCGCGGGCCAGCGGTTCGCCCGCGATGCGATAGGCGCCCAGCCGGTTCATCCTGAGCTTGGAAGTCAGGCGCAGGAACTGGTGCGTGTCCGTCATCTTTGCCCATTCGCGGCGCAGCGCGTCGGCCTTGTCGGCATTGGTCTTGGGCGCTTCGGCCGGTTTGCGCGGCACGACCACCATCGTCTGGCCTTGATCCTCGGCGGCCGATGCCCGAACCAAGCTGTCCCAGTGGCCCAGGTCCGAGCCATCCCGCAGGATGATTTTGTGAACCGCGTCCCCGGCTGCATCGAACACCTGGATTGAGCGGCGCAGACCGGCTTCGGTTTCCCGCTCGACGGCAAAGACATGGTGCCATTGCGCGGGGAACATACGCAGGTCGATTTCTTCGGTCAGCACCATCGCGGCATGCTGGCCGCTGTGGTAATTGTCGTATCGCCCGATCTTTTCGATCACGCAGGACGGGTTGCGCGTCAGCGCCATGACCTCGCCCAAGCCGGCCAACTGGCCGAACAGCCCGTCAAGGCCGGGGGTCAGCCGCGTCACGCCCTGCCCGGCAAAGGCCGCGACCAGCTGGCCCTCGCTCAACCCCAGCGATTCCGCGAAATCGCGATCTCGCTGGCCTGTTTTCTGCGCATAGGCAGCACGAATATCCTGAGGAGCCATAAGCACCTGTTCCATAGCGGGTTTCCCGTCTTCATCGTGGTTCCAAGGGGGTGCTGGCCCGGGCGCTGATCGCAATCAGTGACCTGCTGGCAGTGCTGTATTTACAGGCACGAAATTATGTTGACTGTTTTAGTCACCTTTATTAACGAGCACAAGTCGCCGCGAAAAGGCGATTCCAAAAAACAGCAAAAAAACCGACCAGCGCCAGCGACCTGCAAGCATCTCCGGTCCTCACACTTGTTTCGAAGGGACAGAAATGCGTGCGCGTACTCATATTGCAGGCCTGCTTGGGACTGCCTCTTGCCTTGGTTTGATGGCGTCCATGGTTTGGGCGCAGGAACAGGATGACGGGTTCCTCGGGACCCTGGAACTGGGCGAAAGCAAACGCGAGATCCAGACCGGCACATCCGTTCCGGTCACGAATATCGACCAGGAAGAGATCAATGATCGCCAGGCCAACACGGTGGCCGAGCTGATCGATTCGGTTCCCGGCGTTACCCTGGTGAACGGCTCGACCCCGCAAGGATCGGGCATCAATATCCGCGGATTCGGGGCCAACGGCACCTTCGGCACCGACCAGAAGGTTCTGATCCTGGTCGACGGCGCCACCACCGGCGCGGAAGAGCTGTACCGGATCGGCAACCAGCTGTTCACTGATCCGCAACTGTACAAAAGCGTCTCGGTCATCCGCGGCACGGTCGGGTCCTTCGAATACGGCTCGGGCGTCGTCGGCGGCGTGGTTCAGCTGGAAACCAAGGACGCGTCCGACTTTACCGGCGGCGCGCCGGGGTTCCGCTTCCGCCAGACGCTCGAGGGGTATTCCAACGGCAGCGGCTTTGCCTCGTCGTCGATCCTGGCGTGGCAACCCAACCGGCAGACCGAATTCCTGTTCAACTACACCTATCGCGACCAGGACGATCAGAAGGACGGCAACGGCGACACGATCGGCAACAGCGCCTTCACCCTGCCTTCGCTGCTGGCCAAGGGGAAATACAGCTTTGGCGACAATCTTGAACATTCGATCACCGCGTCCTGGAACCAGTCCACCTCGGAAGAGCGCGACGTGCCCTATGATTCCTTCGGTACCTCGGCAGACGCCTTCGGCAACGTGGACCGCGACATCGAAACCCGGATCGCCGTTCTGCGTTACCAATACCGGCCGGCGGGCAACGATCTGGTCGATCTGGACGTCAATCTCAGCTATTCCGAACAATCCATCGACAGCAGCTATGTGCCCGGCTCGTCCAGTTTGGAGGGAACGCCCTTCTTCCCTGGCATCCGGGCGCTGGCCGATGCCACGCACAATTACGAAACCACCAAGCTGACGATCAAGAACAGCGCGTATTTCCAGACCGGGGCCGCGTCGCATGATCTGCGGTTCGGGGTGGAATTCATCGACCGCGAGCGGCTGGATGCCCCTTCGGCGCCGGGTGGCACCGACCGCCGCTTCGCGCTGTTTGCCGTCGACGACATCCAGTTCGGCGACCAGCTGACCGTGACGCCCGCGCTGCGGTACGAAACGCAGGACATCAAGGGCAACGGCGACGCGGCCGCGCCCTTCAACGCCAGCTATGACAACAACGCGCTGATGGGCGGCCTGTCGGCCCGTTACGAATTCGCCAGCGGCTTCGCGGTGTTCGCGGGCGGGGCTTATACCGAAAGCCTGCCGATCATCGACGATCTGGGCACACCGCTCTACATGACCCAGCCCGAGAAATCCCGCACCTGGGAGGCCGGCTTTTCCTATGACCGCGGCGACATCTTCGCCGCCGGCGACGTCCTGCGCGCCAAGGTCAATGTCTACAGCACCGATCTGTGGGACATCACCTCGTACGTGTCGGGCAGGCCGTCACGGCCCCTGTCCAAGGTCGAAACCGAGGGCGTCGAGATCGAAGCCTCCTATGCCCATGCCACGGGCTTCTACGTCGATTTCAACGCCAACATCGTCAGCGCCACCGAATTCAACGCGGCGGGCATCGGATCGCTGTGGCGCAACGAACCCACGGATTCGGCGCAGATCACCCTGGGCAAGCGGTTCGGCGAAACCCTGGATGTCAGCTGGGAGATCTTCGGCGCCAAGTCGGGGCTCGATTCCTCGGGCGATCCGGTGGGCGGGTACGGGGTGAACACCCTGCGCGCGACCTATCAGCCGCAAGAGGGCGCGCTGGCCGGGTTCGAACTGCGCGCCGGGATCGAGAACATCTTTGACAAGGCCTATCAGCCGAACCTGTCGACCCGCAATTCGCCGGGCCGGAATTTCAAGCTGACCCTGGCCAAGACCTTCTGAACCCACACGGAAAGGACCCGTCATGACAAAAGCCGTGCATCACCTTGTTCGGGCGGTCCTGCTGGCCCTGCCCCCCATCGCGGGGGCGGGGTTGGCCAGTGCCGAGAACACGCAGCGAGCAGGCGGCGTCACGATCGAGCTCAGCTCGGCCGTGGACCAAGATCAGGGCTGCCTGCTGAGCTTCGTGGTCAAAAACGCCCATCCAGCGGATATCGGCGGCGCCGTCTATGAAACGGTGCTGTTCGGCGCGCAAGGCGAAGTGGCCCTGCTGACGCTGCTGGATTTCCAGGACCTGCCCGCCGGGCGGCCCCGCGTGCGCCAGTTCAAATTCACCGGCCTTGCCTGCAATCAGATCAGCCGGATCCTGATCAACGGGGTGCAGGACTGCGCCTATCCCGGTGATCTGGCCGATGCCTGCCTGTCCGGCCTGACGCTGCGCAGCCGCCTTGAAACCGAGTTGATTGGATGATCCGATGGATGCGTTTCTGCAAAGACTGACCGCAATTCTGGACCTGGGCGGCCCGGTCGTGGCGGTGCTGATCGCGACCTCTGTCGCGACCATGGCGCTGATCCTCTACAAGCTGTGGCAATACAAGGCCGCCGGGGTCGGGCGGCATGTCGAGCTGTCGCTGGCCATCGAAGCCTGGGACCGCAACGACCGGGCAACCGCGCGCGCGCATCTGGACCGAAGCCGCAGCTATCTGGCGCCGGTGGTCGCCATTGCGCTGGACGGGCACGGGCCGGAACTGATGGACCGCGCCGATGCCGAGGCCGAGGCGCGCTTTGCCGGGCTGGAACGCGGGCTGAACGTGCTGGACATGGTCTCGCAGCTTGCACCGCTGCTGGGGCTGTTCGGCACCGTGCTGGGCATGATCGAGGCCTTCCGCACCCTTCAGGAGGCCGGCAACGCGGTGGATCCGGCGCTGCTGGCCGGCGGCATCTGGGTTGCGTTGATGACGACCGCCGCGGGGCTGGCCGTGGCCATGCCCACCTCGCTTGTCCTGACCTGGTTCGAGGCGCGCATGACCCGCGAACGGGTCTTTACCAACCGCGCCCTGCGCACGGTGTTTGCCCCCGGCCACGCCGCCGCGCCACGTCCGGCCATTCCGTCCTCCGAGGCGCTGGCACATGGCGCTTGAAACCCGCAAAAGGCGGCACCGGCGCTTGTCGATGACATCCTTGATCGATGTCATCTTTCTGCTGCTGCTGTTTTTCATGCTCACCTCGACCTTCTCGAAATACGCCGAGATCGAACTGACCACCGCCGCGGCGGGCGGGTCGCAGGCCCAGCGGCCCATCCGGTTCATCAAGCTGGAGCGCGACCGCATCCTGATCGACGGCACCGAAGTCGCGCCCGACGCGGTCGCCGCACGGTTCGACGGCCGAACCGACCAGCTGGCCTTGATCAGCCTGGGCGGCGGGGCGACCTCGCAGCAGTTGATCGACTTGCTGACCGCGCTGGAACCCGTGTCTCGGCTCAGCACGCAGGTCATCGGATGATCCGGCTGACCCCGAAAACGAAACCCGGCCGCGAGCCGACGATCGCCCTGATCAACGTGGTCTTTCTGATGCTGGTCTTCTTCATGATCGCAGGCACGCTGGCGCCGCCTCTGGGCGAGTCGGTGCAACTGGTGCGGACGGCGGATCTTGAAGGGCGCGAGCCCCCGGATGCGCTGGTCATCCGCGCCGACGGCGTGCTGGAATATCGCGGGGCCGAGCTGACAGATGTGGCGGCCTATGTCGAGCGCGCCTCGATCGACCTGCCATTGGATACCGTGCGGCTGGTGCCCGACCGGGCCTTGCCGGCAGTGCGGCTGAAAGAGGTCAGCGATGCCCTACGTACCTTGGGCGCCAACCGGGTCTTCGTCGTGACCGAGCGGGGCCTGCCATGATCCCGCAATCCCGCATCATGGCCGCCGCGCTGGTCGTGCTGGCCGCCGCGACCCACGCCGCCGCCCTGTTCGAATTCGACACGGACGAGGCGGTTTTCGTCGAAGGCGGTGGCACGGTTGCCCCTGCGGCGCTGGGGTCCTCGTTCCGGGATTACGCGGCTGGAACCATGGCCCCGCCCCCGGCGGCCGCGCAGCAGTCACCCGTTGCCCCGGCCCGGACCGCGCCAGAGGCCCCGGCCGACCGTGCGCGCGCGCAGCCGGCCACCAGGTTGCAGGCGCAGGCCCCGGCCCGGCGGCAGAGCGCCCATACGCCGACCCTGCAAAAACCCCAGCCGCAGCAGGCCCGACCCCCAAAGCCGCCCACCCCGACCGGCAATGCCGCAGTCAGCCGCAAAAAGGGCAGCGCCACCGGCAAAGCGGCGACGGGGGCGGCCTCGGCGAAACGGACGAACCGCGCCGCGCAGGAGCAGGGAAATGCCGAGGCCAGCACTTATGTCGGTCTGGTCAAGCGCAAGATCCTGCGGGCGAGGCGCAAAAGCGTGAACATCCAAGGCTCGGTTCGGGTGGCCTTTCGCATCGCCGACAGCGGCGCGCTGGCCTCGGTCAGCGTTGCCCGCAGCTCGGGCTCGTCCCGGCTGGATCAGGTCGCACTGGCACAGGTCCGGGCCGCCGCGCCCTTCCCGCCGCCGCCGGCCTCGGTGCGGCGCGCCTATACCGTGGAAATCGTCAGTAAATAGCCGACCCCTTGCGCGAACCGGGATTTATCGCAACTTCCCATTTTTCGCGCGGACGTTTCCTTGGGACTGTTGCATTGTTTTGAGGGGTTTTGTTGCAAAGATTTAAGCCCATTGAGTTGTTTCAGCAATCGCTCGTGCGTCAGGTGGCGAGCTCAACGAACTGCTGAAATGGGCAGAGGCCGGGCGTGAGTTGGCCCTTGCGGACCATGTGCGACACTTCGATTCCGTCAAGCGTTGTCGCCGCTGAAGCGATGGTCCTGTTCCACAATGTTATTTAAAGGCTTTGTCGCATTCTTCTTTAAAGTCGGAATGCGGCTCGAAACTAGCTGTGTTTAGATGGCGAGTTCCGCAAATTGCTTGCACGGACAGATTCCGAGTCCGAACTGACCCTTTCGGATCATCTGCGCACTTCAATCCCACCAAGCGTAGCGGAAGCAGATACAAACGATTTCAAGCCGAGCATTGGTCGGATCCGGCGTTTGATAAATCTGTGATCTTGCTCAATGATGTTGTTTAGGAATTTCCACCTCTCCATCTCGATTGGGATCGGGCAACCAAAGCCCTTCAACATCTGTTGACGGCTTTGATACCGGCGGTGTTGGCACCGCTTTTGCCTATCACTATCTTTCTTGGGAGCCCGTTTACCTCAAGCGCACGTGCGAAGAACTTCGTTGCTGCAGCTTTGTTCCGCCGTTTGGACAGCATGAAATCAAGAGTCTTACCGTGTTTGTCGACTGCGCGATACAAGTAGACCCATTCCCCTTTGCCGCGCACGTAGGTTTCGTCCATCCGCCAGGATCGATCGCAGCAACGCTTCTTTCGACGCGTCCGGTCGGCGACCAGAGGTGCGTATCGGTTCCAGTGGTCTTGCCGGCGTCAGTTAGTCAAGTCAGCGAAATGTGTGATAAGACAAAACAGAACTCTAAAGTGATCAAGCTTGCTGCTTAGCAACTCACTCTGGAGTCAGCAAATCGGCAAACTTGTCGCGCGCAACTGACCGGAAAATGGTTCCTATAATTTCTATAGTGCGTTTGTGCGCTGAACGTTTTCTCCAGACCAAGCCAACAGACCTTGTGAAACGGTCCTTGCGAAACGATAGGACAGAAACATCGCCGGTGTCCGGGGAAACCTCGGAACGAACATATAGAGCAGGCAGAAAGCAGACACCCATGTTTAACGCAGTCATTTGCCGTAAGGCATCAAGACTTGTACCTTCGTAGTCTTGCCGTGGATTGGCACCCAATTCCTCGCACAAAGCGACAATCTGATTGTGCAACACATAAGTCGACGTCAAAGCAAGGACGCCTTGCCCGGCCAAGTCCGCATCTTGGGCTTCAGACTTGCTCGACAGCGCATGATCTTTTGCGACGGTCAGCTTTAGTGGCTCCCGGAATAGGCGCTCTACCTCCAAGTCGGCTGATCGTACCGGAAGCTGTGTGAGGATTAGATCGTGCTGACCGCGAAGAAGCTCTTCTTGCAGAACCAGCGGTGCTGCATCTCGAACGATCAACTTAAGTGAAGGAAAAGACGTATGTAGGTGCCGCATAACATACGGGAGGAAATAGGGACCCAATGTGGGAGATGTTCCTAGCCGGATGGTGCCACTGACACCGGCGCTGGCATCTCGCGCCAAGTCCTTAAGCGTTTCCGCTTCCTCAAGCACCCGTCGCGCCTGCGCCAGAACTTCCCGACCATTTGGGGTCAGGATTGCTCCCCGCTGACCACGCTCGACTAATTGGACACCGAGCACGGCTTCCAACCCGGCGATCTGTTGACTAAGCGAAGGCTGGCTGATGCCAAGGCGTTCAGCCGCACGCCGATAGTGTCGCGCTTCGGTCAACGCGACAAAGTATGCCAACTGCTTCAAAGTCACATCACTACCCACGATGCCAGCCTCCAATGGATAGGTTTTTCCTATTTAAATTTAATTTATGATCACCTTTTTTAAACTTCTATCCACCCGATATTGAAAAAGTAAGTGCTGATAGAGCGGGTTCGCCATTCAGCCCAATACAAGCCCCGCTAAAATAGGAGACAAAGATGCCCCGAAATAACCGTGTCAAAGCCTTTTCGTTGAAAGCCCGCCTGGCCGAGCTGCGCATCAAAAACATGGAAGTCAAAAAGCTGATCGCAGACGAGCTTAAGCGGCCGCTACCATGTTCATTGTCTTTGCAACGGCTCAAACGCAGGAAACTGGAATTGAAGGACCAGATGTCACGTTATGACGGGTTGCTACATACATTGGCGGCATTTTCGCCCAGCCAGTCTCTTCATCCGCAAAGGTGATCAATATGTTTCCACAAGTGTATCAACTGACCGGCCTCAGGTATTTTCACAGCACTGATCTGAGGGACATGAGAAAAGCCATTTTGGAAGACGAAGAGGATGGACCGGATGGCGGCAGTCCGCACGTTAATCAGCAACAAGCTCAGCGGCAGGGTCAGCCCCGTATCCGATAGAACAGAGTCTTGGCTTCTGAGAGGTGTTTTGATGCGCTGAGGCCAACTACAGGCATAGCCAACTTTTTTGCCACAACTGATCCGATTTTCGCTCACAAATAAAGACGCCTCCAATTAGGTTTCTCGCAAACCCACAACGGCACATCAAGGCCAGCGGGGGCGTCTTCACTTTCAGATCCAAGCGCTTCTTGCGAACTATGCGCAAAATTCGGTTGTGTCGCGAGTTTTGACCGAGGTTGACGAAATCGCGAGCTCTGGTGCTTGTTGCTTTCAAATCAATCGCGAGCAGGTCTCAGAATGGTTTCTTTGAAAGACTGCCATTTCCCGAAGGATATGGTTTTGTACGCTGTCTTTTCTATTTGCGCTACAGTGTTTCCTATCGCGACCTTGAAGAAATTATGGCTGAACGGGGCGTTTCCGTCGATCACGCTACGTTGAATAGATGGGTTGTAAAATATTCGCCGATTATCGCTGCGCGCGCGCAATCGAAAAATCGCCCAACACAGAAATCTTGGAGAATGGACGAAACCTACCTCCGTGTGCGCGGTAAGTGGGTGTATCTCTATCGGGCCAACGACAAAGCAGCAAACACCCTTGATTTTATGCTGTCTGAGCGAAGGAACGGTCCCGCAGCAACCAGGTTCTTTGCCAAAGCGCTGTCTTCAAACGGAATCCCAGACAAAGTCGTCATCGATAAGAGCGGAGCCAACGCAGCAGGTATTCGAGAAGTGAACAGGATTTTGAAGCGGTTTGGTTGCCAAGCCAAGGTGCAGACAATCAAGTCCAAATTTTTGAACAACATGATCGAGCAGGATCATCGGTTCATAAGACGGCGTGTTAGACATATGTGTGGGTTCAAATCCCTCGCATCCGCGTCCGCTACGCTGGATGGTATCGAGGTCGCCAACATGATCCGAAAGAAGCATTTCTCCAGCGCAGCCACCTTTGGCTTTCAGGTGCGTGCTGAGATCGCAGGATAAGTGTGCCTGGTAAGACGCTTACTCTGATCGTTCCAAATATTTGCACTACAACCGTTTCAATCTACGCCTCGTTTTGAAGATGCAGCAAGTAGCATTGCCGGAATGCCGAAGCAGCTTTAGTTTTTAAGCAGAAGCGAGAATTTCTCTGTCGGCCCTCCGTCGGACATAGGGTACATCAGATTACGTCGATAACAATAACTGAGATATTATCTGCACCGGCTCCGTCCAAGGCGATTTGTATCAGCCTGTCTGCCGCCTTTGCTATCGGCGCCTGTCTCAATGCAATGCGCTGTGTCTCAAGCTTAACAGAGTTGGTGAGCCCGTCCGTACACAGAAGGAAACGATCCCCAACCCGAAACGTTGCTTCAACTGAGTCCATCTCCAGCCTAGCGCTTGCGCCCACAGCACGGGTGACCACACTTGCCTGCGGATGATGCTCGGCCTCCTCCCAATTCAGTTCTCCCAAGTTCACGAGATCCCCAACGACCGAGTGGTCCGCCGTCAACATCTGAAGGTTTTCGTCCCGAAGGCGGTAGAGGCGACTGTCACCCGCCCAGAAAACCAAGAAGCGATCCTCTGTCGCCACGACGGCCAGAACCGCTGCACCGATCGACCCATTTTGACGCGTGATGCTCTCCCTCCAGATGAGGTTGTGGGCGTCTAGGATAGACCAGCGCAGCGCCTGGGCCTGTTCGTACGGATCCTTCAGGCAAGGAACGTCTGCAATTCTGTCAACAAGCGTCTGAGCCGCAAAATCGCCTGCGTGATGCCCCCCCATGCCATCGGCCACAACCCACACACGATGATCCGGCAGAGCAAGTATCCGGTCCTCGTTGATCGTACGTACCTTGCCGACATGCGTCGCAGAACTGAAGCGAAATTGGCTCATGCAGATCAGCTCGGACCAGAAATCGTTTCATCTGGGCAAGTGTCGGCAGTTTCGTTTCGCTGAAGTGTCTTGCCTGTCAATTGGTCTGGTCCAGTCATCAGAGGTGTTCCTTAGTCCTGGATTACGAAAACGGGTCTATTGACCTTGAGCGGATTCCTTGAAAGATCGAGTCTGTGAATATCTGACGACAGACTCGGACGATTGTGCGAATGGCGCCCCCAAGGACACCGCGCCATTGCCGATCAACGTGACGCTGCCGCGGCGTGCGACGATTTCCCGGCCTTCATCCATGCGAACAAAACTGCCCAGGGTGCTGTGATCGCGCAAGACAACGATGCCGTTCATGACCGACACGGTGGCATGTTTCCGTGATACCCAAGGCTGCGGCACTACCAAATCAGCATCTTCGGCACGTCCCAGAGAGACTTCACTACCTTCGGACAATTCCCTGATAGCCGCTTCATATCTAAGTACAACACTCAGCGATCCTTCGGATGCGGTCGAGTGGCTGGCGAATTTCATTGTTAGATCGACAGGATCTTCGGCGACGTAGGAATGTACTTTCAACCGGTCGCTTACGCCTTTCAGGCTCAGAACATCGACTTCGCGCAGCGTCCCACGTGACGCAGTACTCAGTTCACCAAGAAACGGCTCACAGACAAGCACTTCGCGGGGTTTGGCCAGCGAAGCAAGACGCGACGCGATGTTCACCGGGGTGCCATACAGATCATTTGGAAGGCGCAGCATACTTCCCCAACTCAATCCCGCGTGCACTTGGAGCGCTCCTGCATCGATATTTTGCGTTGCGGTCTGGGCCACCTCCAGTGCAGCGTTCGCATCTTCGAAGAACGCCAAAACGTCGTCGCCCTTGGAATGCAGGAATGCGCCTCCCAGATACTGGATCTGAGTGCGCATTTCTTGCAGGCAGTGGTTGATTTCGCGTAACGCGGCCTGCTCTCCCAGCTCTTCGAAAAGCGGGGTGCTGTTGGACACATCTGCCACCAACGCAGCGCCGACAACCTTCATGCGTTCCGCTCCATGTCGTTACCCCAACCCGGATCGCCTGGCGCGGTTAGGGAAATTTCGGGACTTGTGATACTCTCACACAATCCCAGTCAGAGCAATTTTTTGTGAAAAAGGGGGCTTGAGGGCCATGACATTTAAAAGAAATATATTTTTCGGAAAGACTGCTGCAGGCGCATTGACGGTGACTGCCTGCCTGTCCGCGACTGCATTTGCCCAGGATTCCAATGCCTGCCCGGTGGACGGGTGCGTCGTCGAGATCGTATCCGTCACAAGCGAGGGAGGTGAACTTGCCGTCGAGCTTAGCGCGAATTTCGAGCCTGACATCTCGAAGAACCATTTTCATATCTGGTGGGGCGAGCTTTATGACGTGAAGCAAGTAAGCAACAACGCTGAAACCGTTCACAACGTCGCGCAGGGTGACTGGCACCCGACCGACGCCTATCCAAAATATACAACAAGCGGTGTGACATCGGTCTCGCAACGCGGTGATGCAGTTTCGCTGTGCATCTCTGCCGCAGACCGCAACCACGACATCATTGATCCCGAGGCTCTTCACTGCGTCGACGTGTCAGCGAACTTCTGACGAAGGGACATAGATGGAATTACCGGCATACATCGGACGATACGTTGTTCGCCGGGAAATCGCGAGCGGCGGTTTCGCCCTGGTGGCCTTGTCTTGGGACGAGGAACTTGCAGCCGAAGTCGCGATCAAGATCTTGCTGGCGCACCATGATGATGACGCGTTGAACCAGCGCTTCATTGAAGAAGCGAGGCTGCTGCGCCGGATTCAGTCGTACCATCTTGTCGGGGTGCATGACATCGGTCGGCTTTCGGATGGCCGACCGTACTTCGTGATGGACTACGCGGATTTGGGGCCGCTGACATCGCAGCTGACAACCAAAAGTTCCGCGGACGGCGGCTTACCGCAATATGATGTGCTGCAACTGGTCGACGCGATGACATCAGGGCTCTCGGCGCTTCACCGGGCAGGCGTAGTTCACCGCGATATAAAACCGGACAACATTCTGTACCAGACCGTCGGAGCGCGGACCGGCACCGCCGTCAGCGGTGCCGGGTCCGAAGATCAAACGATATTGAACCCCGTCCCGCCACTGCAGCCTGTCCGCTTCGATCGCATCATGATCGGTGATCTGGGGATTGCCAGCGATATGCTGCAAGACAGCACATCCTCGGTCGTTTTTGGCGGCACGCCCGCCTATATGGCGCCCGAACAGTTCGATGTTAACCAGACCGTCAGCTCTGCGGTCGACATCTATTCCGCGTCCGCGGTGCTTTGGTACGCAATAACTGGCAGCCGCCCTTCTGACATATCAACACTGGAACAAGAAGTTGAGCGAACCCAAAGCCCCTGGCGGGACTTTTTCTTGCGCGGAATGGCGCCTGACCCGGCCGAACGCTTCGCAGATATCCAGTCGTGGAGCAGTGCGGCCCACGACATCATGGCTCGGATTGCCGCGCAGGCGCCAGACCCGACCAGCACGCGCCACGTGCTTGGCGCCACGGCACAATCAGAAGCGGATTGCCCCTATCACGGGTTAAGCGCATTCCAACCGGAGGATGCCGACCGCTTCTTTGGTCGCGAAGAGCTTGTCTCCGACCTGCTGCAACGCTTGCGGACGTTGAAAGTGCTTGTGGTCGGAGGCGCCTCCGGCAGTGGCAAAAGCTCGTTGATCCGGGCGGGCGTCATCCCGTCATTGCGACAGGATCTGGTGCCGGGCAGCGAAACCTGGCGGATCGAGCTTTTCACGCCTGGTCGCGATGCCCTGTCCGAGCTGTTCTATCGTCTGCGCGGTACCGAGGGGTCAGCGCGCGTGCGCCTGGGTGAATTCGTTTCGCGCCCCTCCATTGCTCGTCAGGTCGTGCAGGATTCCGGTCCTAGGCCGGTCTTACTGGCCATTGACCAGTTCGAGGAGCTTTTCACACTCAACGACAAACAGACAGCCCAAGATTTCGTGGATGCACTTGCGGCCATAACCGATCCAGCGGACAGCGATGTGCGCATCATCGTCACCATCCGCGCCGACTTTTACGAAAAATGTGCTGCGATCCCCTGGCTGGCCGAAGCTGTGAGCCGCAATCAGGTGCTCGTCGGTCCGATGTCGGCGAACGATCTGCGCCGCTCGATCGTCGAGCCGGCCCGACGCGTAGGGCTCTATGTCGAACAACATCTGGTCGACGCGATCGTATCGGATGCTGGAAACGATGCCGGTGTTCTGCCGCTCATATCGCATGCGCTGGTTGAAACCTGGAAGCGGCGTCTGGGCGCAACGCTGACCTATGAGGGGTACCGCGGGAGCGGCGGGATGGCGGGCGCGATACGTCAGACCGCAGATGCGATTTTCGACAATGACTTTTCCGATGAGGAACGCAAAGTTGCCGAACGCCTTCTCCTCAGCCTGGTGACACCCGGCGAGGGTGGTGCCGATACCCGCAGGATCTTTGCGCGCTCTGAACTGCAGGATGATCCCGATGCGAAAGTAATGGGCCGAGTCGTGAAACACCTGACCGAAGCGAGGCTTCTCACGGTAGACGACGAAACCGTCCAGATCACACACGAAGCCTTGCTGCGATCCTGGCCCCGGCTCAGCCGTTGGATCGACCGGTCCCGGGGCGATTTACGGTTGCGTCTGCGAATCGTTCAAATGGCCGATGACTGGATTGAGTCCGACCGTGACCCCGACATGCTCGTGAGCGGGGCCCGGCTGGACTACATCCTGGAATGGTTGGAAAAGAACAAGGACAAGGTCGGCGCAAAAGAGTTGGAATTTCTCCGCGCGAGCGAAAAAGCGCGCAATGCCAGGCAAAAAGAGAAGGATGAACGTCGACAAAGGCGGAGACGACTGCAGGTGTTGGCGGTTTGCGCGCTGGCCGCATTGACCGTTGGCACGACCGCGGCGTCTGTCATCGCCTTCATCGAATCCAGACAATCTCAGGAAAATGCCGCTCTTGCTGATGCGGCCACGCGGGTGGCGAAGGACAGCCTCGCCAGCGCCCTTGGCGCTGCGGCAGCGGGATACGCTATGGAAGACCCGTTGCTTGCGCTGAACCTCGCGGCGCAATCCGTGTCCCAGTCACGCGGCCCAAGCACCAGCTATGAGGCGCGCGTTGCGCTTCTCAAAGCGCGCAGCGTCTTAGCCAAGGGGCTGCCTGTTCCCGTAGGCGCTCCGGTCGCAGCGGGGGACGCGTTGGCAATCGCAATCTCTCCTGATGCCGGTTCGGTGGTAGTCGGCGGTCGGGACGGGACAGTTCGCATTCTGGACACCACATCCCGCCAGCAGGTGGGCGAGACACTTTCCGGCGGCATCGGCGGGATTCAGGACATTGCGTTTTCCCCCGGAGGAGACGGGTTCGCAGCCGTCGGTGACAGCGGACGCATCGCCTTCTGGCCGTTCAGTGATGGTTTTGCCGCAGAATCGGTGCTGCTGGGCGAGGCAAGTGACATTCAATGGCGACTGGCCTTTCACCCCTCCGAGCCCGTACTCGCGACGGCCGGAGAAGATGGAAAGATATCCATCTGGCCGCTTTCGGAAAACGTATCTTCAGAAGCCAGGGTTCTGGCAAGCCGGACCGGTGATTTCACCAGCATCGCGTTCAGCCCCGACGGCCGTGCCTTGGCGGCTGGCAATGGATCTGGTGAGCTGCGCATCTGGCACTATCCAGACGGGAATGAAATGTTCCCGACTCTGGACACAGTGCATTCCAGCGATGTCTGGATGTTGTCCTTCAGCGAAGATGGAACGTTGATCGCAACCGCAAGCAGCGACGGCAGCTCCGCTATTGTCAGATCCGGATCTGGCGAAGACCTGGGCCGGGCCTTTCCTGCAAAAGACGTGATCAGCTCGATTGAGTTCATGCCCGTCGGATGGACGCTGGTGGGTGGCAATAGCCGCGGCCGCCTGCTGCTCTGGGATGTTCTGACAGGTGAACTGACTGCGGAATCTCCCACTGGTCATTCGGGGCGCATCCTGGACATGGCGGTATCGGCCGATCTTGCTACAGTGGTGACCCTGGGCGCGGATCAGAACGTTCGGTTCTGGCGACTTGGCCCGCCCGCGCAGCTCGCAAAGACATTCGCCACGCAGGACGGCGCGAAACCAAAGGGCGTCGCACTTGGAACTGACCGCGTCTTTTTCGGCGACACCAATGGGGGCGTGTCGGGTGCACAGCTTGATGCTTCCGCAATGCTCACGGGTCCGTCACACCAGCATCAGGTTTGGGCAACAGCGCTGTCGCCTGATGGCCAGCGACTGGCAACGGCAGACCGCATGGGGCAGATCGTAATTTCCGATACGGGTTCTGGCGCAGAGCAAACCAGTCTCGCCTCGCTTGGAGAGGCGATTTGGAGTCTTGCATTTTCTGCGGACGGCGCCACAGTGCTGGCAGCCGCAGAAAATGCCGCCTATCTCATTGATGTGGACAGCGCTGCGGTGCTGCGCACGTTTCCCGTTGATCCCGGCCAAGGAACGCGCGCTGCCCTGCATTCGGCTTCCTCTCGCGTCGCCGTTTCGAGCAGCCGGGGCGTAGTTTTGATATGGTCGGCAGACCAGGATACTCCCCCAGAAAGACTGAAGGTTTCGGACAATCTTGTCTGGTCCGTTGCTTTCAGCCCGGATGGATCTTTACTTGCTGCTGCCGACAGTGATGAAACGGTATCGGTTTGGCGCCTTGCCGACGCGGCGCGACTACAAGATTTTTCCGGGCATGCCAGAGGGGCTACGGATGTCCTTTTCCTGGACGATGGCGCCAGCCTGGTGGCCGCCGACAGAAGCGGTAGTTTGCACATCTGGGACCTCAGCTTTGGAAAGCTGATCGGTCGTATTTCGGATGCCCATGCCGGACCCATCTGGCGTCTGGCCGCGCATCCCGATGGTCAGACATTCGCGAGTTCCGGTGATGATGGCGTGGTGCGGATCTGGGAAGTTTTGAGCACAGAGGCCGCTTGCAAGCTGAGTAGCGGCGTTCTTGGACCGCAACAGCGGGAGCAGTATCTGGGCGCAGCACACAACGATGATATCTGCGGGCGACTTCAGACACGCGACTGAGGGTTGTGTTGCAAAGTTTCTTGCTAGCCGAATACCGTGTTACCCATCGGTTCGGTGTGGTCTACCGAAACACCGCGCTCGGCCATGATTTCTTCTGGGTCTCGATAAGAAACACCGTAGCGGACGTACGTAATAGAAGACTGCGAACAAGATCACGTCTTTCGGATACTGTTCGCCTTTAAAAGAAATCATGGACCAACCTTCAACTTGATAATTCCGTTCACCACACAGGCGCTGACGCCACAAAGGTCAATTGCTAAAAGTTTGCAACAGAGCCGGCTCTGTTGCAGTTTAGGCGTTAACTGGCTCCCCTCGCCTGCGTGATTTCTGTTACAGAGCAAAACTTCCACTCGAATTACGCGCATAAACAAGGCTTTTTGATCGTTACTTTTAGTGCGTTGTTTTACTTCATTCATATATGATAAGTACCCCTTATCATATATTACTTCTCTAGCCGAGATTGTGTGCAATGAGTAGCCGTCATATCACCTTATTCCCGTGTCACATGTTGCATGCTGAAATCTCAAGCAGGTATCAGGCGCCCTTCCGTGATCTGAATGTACGAACCCGAACAAGACGCCGTGGTTTTAGGCCCCGACAACACTCCGTGAAAATGACCGTTCCTGAACCAACGTCGATGACTGAAGCCACAAGCCCCGTCTCAAGCTGCGGCAGCATCTATCACGGGACACGAATTCAAGGCAAAACAACTTATGGGCAGTAATCCCTTGCTGAGAACGTCCAGGCATTAGCGACAAGACAAAGGCGCCGGATTCGACAGGCGCCTTTTCTCGGACCTTCAAACCAAACCTTACCCGTGGGTAAGATCGTCTTCCTCGGGAAGAGCATCGATGAAAGCAGCTATTGCCGCCTCAAGTTTGCTGCGATCAACACGCGTAAAGTCCAAATCATATCTCAACTCAATTCGACCACTGGATGCCGAGCACTTGGCGATCCCTGCCCGCCCTGATACCTGAAACGTGGTCTTTGCACGTCGTGGTTTATCGGCGCTTTCAACCGGAGCCTTCTTTGCCACGCTTGTTTCCGGCGCGCCCAGAAATGACCTGAGGATAGCAACCTCACGCGCTCCGTCACGGTCCGGCTCGCTCATGACCGCGGCACTCACCTGGCGCACCAGACCGGGCGTTGCATCCAGCTTGCGCTTCAGCTCTACGCCTACGTTGCGCGGAATGTCGTTCGGATGTTTCAGAACCTTGTCCAACATCATCAGCAAACTGGCAAATGACCTAATGTAACTCCGCTTTGTGTAACTGGCGGATTTGAACAGAGTGGAAACCGCCTTGTCTACATCCGGGCAATCATTTGCCGGGTCTTCGGCATACGCGCGCGCCAGAGCACCCATTTCCGCAAACGAGATATCCTTGCGGATCAGGTTCTCATCCACCATGCGCCGGTAGCTGCTGTCGAGATCGCCCGCCTCTGAAATACCCGCTGGAATTCTGGCATAAGACTCATCGCCCGTTTCCTCATACAAGACCCGATAGGCAGACAGGCGCCGCATCCCCTGGATCAGTTCAAATCGTCCATCTGAGCGACGCTCAAGTCGGATGGGGTTGGACAATCCGATTTCCTGAATTGACGCTTTTAGCTCGTCCAGTTCCGGATCCGGCCCGGGTTTACGATCCCGCGTCAGCTTTTCAAACAGAATGTCAGCCAATGCTACACGTTCGGTCACCAGACCTTCGGAACGCAGGCGCACGAGTTCATGCGCAAGACGATCGTTTTCTGCGCGAATGGTTTCTTCCGTCGATTGCTGGTCGCGCAGCGCATCAGCATTTTCCGAAATGGCCGCAGCCATCGGGCCTCGCCGCTTTTCAAGAACCTTGTCCGGAACCTTGCCGACAGGAATGTCATCCATTGCGGGCAGGTCGATATCAAACATTCTGCGCTTGCGGCTCATGCGTCATCCTCCAGCTTGTCCCAGGCAGACAGCATCACACCTCGGAATTCCTCGTAAACATTGTCGAACGTCGAACGGGCCCGACGCCAGGTTTCGCGGGTCATTTCGCGATAATCCATTTCGTACACCGAGCTCAGAAAGCGGCCGGATTGCTCGACCGCGCGGGTCATTTCAACAGGGTGCTGGGCGACGTGGTCTCCGAAGACTTTCTGGAACGCGTCGAACATCGCCAGATGCAAGGCGTTTCCGGGCTCGTACCTTGTAAGCAGGAACCGCAGTTCGCAGAAGGTTTTGGGAAGACCGATCTTACCCGTGGGTAAGGTTTTGTCGAACCCGTAGGCCAGGTCCTCCAAAGCTTCTGCCAGCTGACCGATAAAGGACGTGGTCGAGTCATATTCCCAGTACCCGGGGCCAGACGGGATGTACAACATGTCCGCCGCGAACACCGCGTTCATGGACTGATACCCAATGGCCGGCGGGCAATCGAACAGGATCAGGTCATAGGCGTCGTCAGGGATTTGATCCAGATACCGGGACACTGCGGCAAAGAAAGACCATTCAGGGTTCAGGTGGCGATACTGTGCCGAGGCAAATTCGACGAAGGCCGCGTTCGCACAGGATGGGATCGCATCGATGGTGGACCAGGACGTCCGCCTGATGAAATCGCTGATCCGCAGATCTCCAAGCCCCATATCCGTGATCGCCGGGGGCAGTTCCCGGCGGGGTAGGGCGGTGCCGGACTCGGCCGCGGCGGGCCGGTTGTTCATGCGCTCGGTCTCGCGGATCAGGTCACGCGCCATGATCCCCCAGACAGTGTAATCCTCGGCGACATCGGTCAGGCCCATTGAATGGCTCAGCGTGGCCTGCGGGTCGAAGTCAACGACAAGAACACGGTACCCATCAAGCGCGGCAGCATGCGCAAGATGCAACGCCACCGTTGACTTGCCCGCCCCGCCCTTGAAGTTCGCTACGGCCGCGCGAATGGCCCGCTTGCCCTCGGGACGCGGTGGCATGAGGGATTTACGATTCACCTTGAGTCGCCGCCGCAACTCATTCACCTCCTCCAGGCTGAACCAGCGCTGCCGCCCCTCGGGCTCAACCTCGCCTCCGGGCAGAGACGGATCAGCGGCCAGCTTTCCGCGAAAGGTTGACTGGTTGACCCGGAAGATCAGCTCGGACACTTCCCAGCTCGAAAACCGGCGGAGTGTCTTCTCCATCTCGGGGCTAAAGGTCTGCTGACGAATCCACCCCTGGAGTTTGAGAGATTGATTGCGCAATGCATTCAGGTCTTCGTGCGTGTACATGCCTCATGTCTCTTTGTTTGGAACGTAAATTTCTGTTCGTTTCTTATTTACGCCCGATTTGCGCTTTACGCAAAAGAAAATATGATGAAACTCAAATCTTACCCACGGGTAAGAAAACAAGGCCCTGCAAGGCCATCGCCGATTCGGCAGCGCAGAAGTTGAAGGGTGACGATTCGCAACATGCCCTCAACCGTATTTAGGGGGGCATTCTTACTGGACCGGCGATATATGGGGGGACACAACAAGCCAATAAGGGGACATCCTGAACGTCCCCCTTCACCAATACTTCACCAGATTTCTTTTATTTTTTGATCTGGATTGGCGCAATTTTCTGACCTGTTTCAGACTCTTCTTGACAGAATCGAAGCTTTGGACGCTAATTAAGCCAAGATGACGAAAAGCGTTGGAAAACAGCGCGAGATCGGCGGGACACACCCGTCTGAGGCAGACAGAGCGGTGAGAACGGGTATGCAGCTGGCTAAACCGGTCGGGCGAAATGCGGCGGCCTTAAAATATGATATACTTTCTGCGCTCACCATATATGCGTTGTCAGGCGACAAGCATCGGCAACGCAGTGTACTGCGTGTCATCTCATTGATTACGACACGATATAACTGGCGAAACAACGAATTATCGATTGGACGCGAAGAAATTTCGCGCCTTTGGTCAGTGAACGAAAGGACTGTAAAGCGCGAAATGGCCAGATTTCGCGCATTAGGTTGGGTAACGGTCAAACGGCCTGCTGCACGGGGCCGGGTCGCGGTCTATGAAATCGACCTCAAACAGATCATGATCGATACGCAGGAGGTCTGGCCGATCATAGGCTCCGATTTCCAGGCCCGGATGAGCGAGGATTCCGAGCCCGTTACAAATGTCGTGCCTTTCGCGGCAAAATCCCCGGGGCCTGAAATCAACACCCCCGAAGCCAAGCCCGAGGATGTCTGGTCGCAGGTGCAGTCAATCCTTCACGGGCGCGATCCCGAGCTGTGGGCGAGTTGGTTCCAGCATCTGTCCGAGTCGGAAAGGGCAGGGGGGCGCGTCATTCTGGTTGCACCCTCGCGGTTCATGGCTGATTACATTGCACAGAAATGGACGGCACGGTTGCTGGCCGCCTACAGCCGCGTCGATCCCAGTATCAGAACGGTTCATGTAAACGCCGCCGATTGAGGCTGTCAGGTGCGCAGCACGGCCGAGCAAAGGATGCATCATGATCAACCGAAATTTTCAACCATTTCGGGTCGAACAGTTCCTGTCCGAAACGGAACACGGGGTGGCCTTCAATTTCTCGGAAAGCGGCGTTCATCCCATGTCGCTGCAGGGATTGGTAGAGCTGGCCGGGATTGATCTCGGCGCTCTGCTGAAAACGATGATCGACTATCCGCAAGTCAATGGAAAGCAATCCCTGCGCGACACCATCGCAGGCTCGTATCCCGGGGCCTCGGCAGATGGGGTATTGGTCACGGTCGGGGCAACCGAAGCGAACACGCTGGTGGCCAACACCTTGTTGGAGCCCGGCGACAATGTTGTGTGTTTCCGACCGACCTATGAACAGATTTCAGGAAACGCCGCCAATCTGGGCAACGAAGTGCGTTGGGTCGATCTGATCGAATCCGCAGGGTGGGGCATAGACGCAGAGGCGCTGGAGAGGGCGGTCGATGACAGGACCCGCATCATCCATGTGGTCAATCCGAACAATCCAACGGGCCGTATTCTGACCGAAGCGGATCGCGCCCGTATCGTATCGGCTGCCGAGCGCGTTGGCGCCTGGATCGTTTCAGACGAGGTTTATGCCGGAACCGAGCGGGAAGGTGACACCGAAACGCCTTCGTTCTGGGGAAGTACGGACAGGGTTCTTGTGGTGAACTCCATGTCCAAGGCCTATGGGCTTCCGGGGCTGAGGCTGGGATGGCTGGTTGGGCCCGAAGACATCATTCAACACTGCTGGCGGCGGCACGAATATGCCTCGATCGCGGCATCCATGTTGTCGATGGAACTGGCGGACAAGGCGCTTGCCGAACCTGCACGGTCCAAGTTGAAGGCCCGCGCGCGCCGTCTGATCCGCACGGGGTTTGACGTTCTGACGGAAGAACTGGCGCGGCATCAGGGGGTGTTTTCCGTTGTACCACCTCAGGCGTCGGCCATGTCGTTCGTGCGGTTCAATCTACCGATCGCATCCGAGGAGTTCAGCATGCGACTGTTGCGCGAAAAGGACGTGCTGGTCATTCCGGGATCACGGTTCGGGTTCGAGAACCATTTTCGGTTCAGCTCGGCCCTGCCAGAAGATCATCTGCGCAACGGGTTGGCAAAGTTGAATGATCTTACAGGAGACATCCTGAACGGACGCTGAGAGTTTGCCGCCGAACTGGTGCCAATGGTCCGGTGACATTTCTTTTGCCTTTTTCATACGTGTCGATAGGCTTCGCAAATGGAAGATTCACCTGTGCTTTCCGCCGAAAAACCGCCGCTGGATCACCTTGTCGGGTCCGCGGTGAAAACGCATCGCGCGCTGGCCGGGTTGACTCTGGCCGAATTGTCTCAGCGGTCCGGCGTGTCCACGGCGATGATTTCCAAGATCGAGCGCGGTCAGGTGTCAGCCTCACTGGCGACGCTTGAGGCACTGGCCGGCGGAATCGGCGTTCCGTTGATCAACTTCTTTGCCGGCACGGTCGAACGCACGGATGTGTCATTTGTGGCTGCGGGCGAAGGTGTAACCGTGCAACGTTTGGGCACCGGTTTCGGGCACAGTTACAAGCTGATCGGTCGGGCGGAAGCGAAACATGTCAGTTTCGAGAGTTTCAGCGTTACATTGGAAGGTCCGTTGGACGAACGCCCGCTTTACCAACATCAGGGTGTCGAATTCATCCACGTCACCGCCGGCGAGATGGTCTATGGCTGCGGTGAAGCCGCTTATCACATGCGGCCGGGCGACAGTCTGAGTTTTGATTCAAACGCCACTCATGGGCCGTTGGAGTTGAAAACTGACACGGTCAGCTTCGTCACCGTGGTTGCCAAGGCCGTGTCGGGCGACAATTGAAAAACGCCCGGCGACCGGGCCGGGCGTTTGGGAATTACAGTGATCCGAGAAAAGTCAGAGACCCCATTTCTTGCGATTTTCCTCAAAGAACCCCTGCGCCTTTTTGACTTCGATCCAGTTGTTTACATAGTTGATCCACACCTGATCGGCCTGTGGCAAGATCATCGCGATGGGTGACGGCGAACGCGGGCCTGCGTTCTTCACGCGTACCACCGGAAACTTCGCCTCGAGGGTCGAACCTTCGATGTTCGACGTAATGAAGACATCCGCGCGTCCTGCGATTACTTCCTGAAAACCGCGGGCCGGGGCCTCAACCACCTTGATATCTGCGTTCGGGAACCATTCGCGGACGCGCTTTTCGAATGTTGTGCCCAGGGTGGTCGCGACTTTTACTCCGGGCTGGTTGATCGAGTCATAACCGTCGAACTTGTCGGCCTTGTCCTTGGTCGTATAGGGGAAGAGTTCCACCGAAATATAGCTGTCGGAAAAACCTGCGACCTTCATGCGTGGCGGCGAAATCGATGCCGAGCCGGTCAGGTGATACTTGCCTGCCACCACACCGTTGACCAGTGTTTTCCAGTCGGTGGGGACATATTCGACCTCGACCCCCAGATCGGCGGCCAGCTCGTTCATGATGTCGATGTCGTACCCTTTGTAGCTGTTGGTTGCAGGGTCGCGCAGCGACATGGGATTCCAATCGCCCGTGGTGCCCACCTTGAGCACGCCGGAATCCAGCACCTCGTTCAGTGCAGATTGCGCCTGCGCAGCGCCTGACAAGACAAGTCCAAGCGCAGCGGCTGCCGCAGCTTTCCAAAAAGTGTTCATCGGTTTCTCCCGTTGGTGGCGTTTCGACCTTGTGGCCGTATTCTTCATTGATTTAAGCCCAAAGGGAAAGATAACCTCAAGAAAATATTATACTGGGACTAAAACAGGGGCAGGTCATCTTATGCCAGACGCCGCAATCGAACTTGTGGGCGTGAACAAGTGGTTCGACACGTTTCACGTTCTCAAGGACATCAATCTGACGGTCAACAGCGGCGAAAAGGTGGTGATTTGCGGGCCTTCCGGGTCAGGAAAGTCCACCGTTGTGCGATGTATCAACCAGTTGGAAAAACATCAGAAAGGCACCATCCGCGTAGATGGGATCGAGTTGACGGATGACGAGAAATCCGTGGCCAGGATCCGGTCCGAGGTTGGAATGGTGTTCCAGCAGTTCAACCTGTTCCCGCATCTGACCGTATTGGAAAACCTGACTTTGGGCCCGATCAAGGCGCGCGGTCTCGGCCGCAAAGAGGCAGAGGAAAAAGCGCGCCACTATCTGGACCGGGTGCACATTCCAGATCAGGCCGACAAAAAGCCCATTCAGTTGTCGGGTGGTCAGCAGCAACGCGTCGCCATCGCCCGGTCGCTGTGCATGGAGCCGCGTGTGCTGCTGTTTGACGAGCCGACTTCGGCACTGGACCCCGAGATGATCTCGGAAGTGTTGGACGTGATGGTCGAACTGGCCAATGAGGGGATGACCATGGTGGTTGTCACGCATGAGATGGGGTTTGCCCGAAAGGTGGCCGACAAGATGATCTTCATGGATGCCGGTGAAATCGTCGAAGAAGGCAACCCCGAACATTTCTTCACCAATCCTCAGTCCGATCGGTGTCGCAAATTCCTGTCCCAGATCCTGCAACACTGAGAGGGGCCGATGAAAAAACTTCTTCTCATATTGCCTCTTCTTCTGCTGGCAGGTTGTTCGTCGTCGCAGACCTGGGGCTGGTACGTTATCGATCCGACCACGGCCACGGGTTGGACCAATGTTAAATTCCTGATCTCGGGGATGGGCGCGACGATCCAGATTTCCCTGATCGCCGCCGTCCTGTCGATCGTCATCGGATTGCTGGTCGCCTTGCCGGGGTTGTCCGAGAAACGCGGCTGGCGGATGCTTAACCGGATTTACGTGGAGTTCATCCGCGCCATCCCTCTGCTGCCGATGCTGTTCTGGGTGTTTTACGGCTTGCCCATCGTGTTTCAATCCATGGGCCTGAATATCCCCATTGATCCCTTCTGGGGTGCGATCCTTACGCTGGCGATTTCTGACAGTGCCTTTACTGCCGAGATCTATCGCGCAGGCATTCAGTCCATTGCCCGAGGCCAGCGCGAGGCGGCGCAAACCATCGGGCTGAACTATGTGCAGACCATGCGCTATGTGATCCTGCCGCAGGCGATCCGGCGCATTCTGCCGCCTTTGGCAAACCAGTTCATCTACATCGTCAAGATGAGCGCCTTTGCCAGCGTCATAGGGATGCAGGAACTGACCCGCCGCGCGAATGAACTGGTGGTGACGGAATACCGCCCACTGGAAATCTATACCCTGCTGATTTTCGAATACCTGATCCTGGTTTTGATCATCAGTGCAGGCGTGCGCTGGCTGGAGCGTCGCATGGGCGCGGACGAGCGCGGATAAGGAGTGAAGAAATGAACTGGAAAGATTTCATGGCCGAAACCGAGGCCAATATCGGAACCTTCTCGAAAGAAGTGCCGGAAACCGTGCGCGGCTTTGGCATCATGGGCAAGGCGGCCAAGACTGATGGGGCGCTTAGCGAGAAGACCAAGGAGTTCATGGCGCTCGGCATTGCGATCGCGACCCGCTGCGACAGCTGCATCGGATTCCACGTGCGTTCGCTGGTTCGGCTGGGCGCAACCCGCGATCAGATGTGTGAGGCATTGGCCATGGCCACCTATATGGGCGGCGGGCCGTCCTATGCCTACAGCGCCAAGGCGCTCAAGGCTTTTGATGAGTTTTCGGAGTAAGAAACATGCGTCCTGATCTGGCCGGAGCAGAGGGGTTTATTCGCAACAGCTGGTACGTCGCCGGACGGTCCGAGGATTTTGGCCGCAGCCTGAGCGCAGTGCGAATGCTGGACGAAGAGATCGTTATCTATCGTGACACAGCGGGCAAAGCGATCGCGTTGGAGGACGCTTGCCCGCATAGAAAGCTGCCGCTGTCTCGGGGCACCATTGAAGGGGATCATGTGGTTTGCGGCTATCACGGTCTGACATTCGGCTGCGGCGGTGAATGTGTCAGCGCCCCGACGCAGCTGGACAATCCTCCGCGCCGCGCCGCCGTGCATGCATACCCGGCCGAAGACCGCTGGGGGTTTCTGTGGCTCTGGATGGGGAACCCGGACAAAGCCAGCACGGACGATATCATCGACATCCCCAATTTCGACAACCCGTCCTGGGGCAAGACCCGGACCGGCGCGATGGAGATGGCGTGCCACTACCTTTACATTATCGACAATCTGCTGGATCCAAGCCATGTGGCCTGGGTGCATCTGACCTCGTTTGCCGGGGCGGGAACCGACAACCGCCCGCTGGATATTGAAGAAACAGAAACAGGCGTCATTGTTTCGCGCTGGATCGCGGACGAACCCGCGCCGCCCTACTATGCGCCGATCCTGCCGTTTGGGCCAAGTTGCGACCGCAAGCAACATTACGAATGCCGTCTGCCATCCACTGCGATCAACATGTCCGTTTACACTCCGGCCGGAGAAGGCGGGGCGGATCGGCCGATGTCGTCCAATGCCTTTGTCAATATTTCGTACAACTTCATCACACCGGTCGATGCGGAAACATCGCGGTATTTCTGGTTCCAGCACCGCAACATGCACGCGGATGACACAGCCATGTCGCAGCGTATGTTCGAAGGCGCGGTCATGGCCTTCAACGAGGACAAAGAGGTTCTGGAACACGTTCAAACCGGCATGGCGCGGCGCAAGACCGGCTATATCAACCTCGGGCTGGACGCGGGCGCGATGCGGTTCCGCGCGCGGGTTGCAAAGCTGATCGCACAGCAGGCCGGCTGATCATCAGGCCGACAAGCGCCCGTTCGCGCCCTGGCCCACGTGTCGGGCCGGGGCGTCGAACACCGCTTTGATGCAGGGATACCGGTCGAGAATTTCAGCCCCACCGGGCAACAGATCGGCCCGGAGAACACCGGCATCCCAGATCGAAACACCATCCACGCGGATCGTCGGGTCCAGCACGTTCAGCGAAATCTCACCCGGCGCATAATGCCCGCATGTGTGAAAGTGCAGCAGGCGTGGATTGCCAAAGGCCGACCCGCTCCAACGTTCAAAATTGCTTCGCGCCGGGGTCGTGTAGGCGCAGCCCGGGTGGATGCCTGCGTGCCAGGAGTGCATGGTCAGGGGGTCAAGGCCGAACATCCTGCCGACTTTTTCGTAATGCATCTGCGCGCAATGCACATCCATGGGATGGCCGTCAAAGCCGGTCAGGCGGTTGTTTTCGAACCGTATGGTCAGCGGTTCGCGCAGATCACAGCCGTATGGTTCGTAGAATTTCGAACCGGTGCCGACCAGAAACCCGTCCTGAACCAGTACTCCGGAAAACCCTTGCGCGGGAACCGGGGCAAAGACCGACATCGGAAAACGCGCCACGCTGACATCCGCTGCACCTGCTGGGGGGAAGGCGGCGCCGGGGCCCGCGAAGTCGGTGCCCAGTGGGCAGGTTACGTGGATGTGCCCGGCACTGGCCAGCAGCCGGTTGACCGCGTTTTTCAGTTCAACGAACCCGGTGTAGTTGGCGCGCCCGAAACCCGAGGCCAGCATTCCGGCGTCCAGCGCATATGACATGATGGGCCGAACGTCCCTCATTCCCGCGTCGAAACGAATCTGATCGCCGGTGCGGGACAGAAACAAGGTGCGATCCGCCGCTTCCATCGCCGTTTTCAGATCCGCTGGCAGCGATGAACCCATGGGATCGAATGCGAGGGTTCGAACTGCGGTCTTGATCCGGTTCTGTCGCGAGCAGTCCAAGATAGCCTCGGTGATCTCGGCATCGTAATACCCGTTGGCCGCATCTTCGCAGACCACAAGCAACTGGTCGCCCGCCGCCAGGCCGCCGCATCTGAACAACAGGTTTTCGGCACCTGCCATAAGCTCTGGACTGTGCATTCGCGTTGATCCTCAACAAAATCCCCCGCGCTGGTATTTTACATCTTTCACGTTTCCGTGATCCAGAAAAAATTTCATCTTAAGAAAAAAATTAACTGACATGCTTGTGGGCTTTGTACATAAGCTGAGCCCGAACAGGACAGGAGACACAGCAATGAGTGCTTGGATCGAGATGATCTCGGACGACAAGGCCGAGGGCCGCCTGAAAGAGCTGCTGGACAAGGCCCGCACCCCTCATGGCACCGTGGATACGGTCATGCGTGTGCATTCATTGCGGCCCGAAACGATGAACGGGCATGTGACGCTGTACCGTTCGGTCCTGCATTCCGATGACAACCAGTTGCCATTCTGGTTCCTCGAAGTTGTCGCCAGCTATACTTCGATCCTGAACGATTGCACCTATTCACTGACCCATCACTTCATGAACGTGCGCAACCTGCTTAAGGATCAGCCGCGCAGTGACCGGATTTTCGTCGCGCTCAAGGCGCATCGGCCCGAGGATGAATTCGAGGGCAAGGAACTGGCGCTGCTGCGCTATGCCGCCAAGCTGACGACGGATGTCGGCAAAATGGTCAAGTCCGACTTCGAAGCGCTCAAGATTGCAGGCTGTGAGGATGGCGAGATCCTGGAGGTCAATCAGGTCTGCGCCTATTTCAACTATTCAAACCGGTTGCTGAACGGGTTGGGGGCAACGACCGAGAATGATGTGATCGGCTATTACACGGGTGACGACTGACGGGTTGCGCCGGGTCTGGGCTTCGTGCCGAGGAACATCGTTTCGGGCGGGTCAGCCTGTTGTTTCAGGCTGTGACGGTTTCACGCCCCACGTGTTTTCTTCGGCTGTTTTGCGGATGATCGCGCCGATCTTCAATAGGTTTTCGCTGAGCGGGTTGGTCTTTCGCCAGATCAGACCAATCGTCCGTGTCGGCGGCGTGTCCTGAAACCGGGCAATGGACACATCCGCGGATCGGGTTTCCAGCCCGACCGCCATTTCCGGTATCAGGGTCACACCGATGCCGGCGCCGACCATCTGAACCAGTGTGGAAAGCGAACTGCCCTCCATGATGTGCTGCGGTTCGATGTTGCGGATCGAACAGAAGGACAGGGCCTGATCCCTGAAACAATGCCCCTCTTCCAGCAACAGCAGGCGCATGGTTCTGAGCTGCGAGGAACTTGGCATCGGCAGGTCGGCATCCTGCGCCGGGCGAACCAGCAGAAAATCTTCGTTGAACAGCGAGAACTCTCGGAGGTTGGGTTCCGAGACGGGCAGGGCAACGACACCGAAATCCAGTTTCGAATCCAGTATTTCACCGATCAACGTCTTGGTTATCGTTTCCTTGGGTTCGATGGTCAGTTGTGGGAAACGCTGCGACAAAGCTTTGATGATCGAGGGCAGCAAATAGGGCGCGACCGTGGGAATGACCCCGATTCTGATGCGGCCGGACAGGGGGCCTGAGGGAGATTGCACCAATTTCCCCAAATCCTCGACCCGCGTCAGGATTTCGCGGCCATGTTTCAGCACGTCCTCGCCAAGTGCTGTCAGGCGGGTTTGCCGGGCCGCGCGTTCGACCAGCGGCCCACCCATGATTGCCTCCAGCTCTTTGATTTGTATGGAAAGCGCAGGCTGCGATATCGCACTGGCCGCGGCGGCCTTGCCAAAGTGGCCGTGCGTGGCGAGCGCCTCGAAATAGCGCAGGTGTTTGAGGGTGAGTGCTTTCATATGAAAAATTAATCACAATGATAGTAATTACAAATTTCCAATTATCGAAGCCGTGGGGTACGAGTCAAGATATCTGAACCCCTAGGTAAATACTCAGGAGATTTACAATGGACGGTACCCCCCACAATCACCAATCCGGCGGCTGCCCTGTCATGCATGGCGGCAATACTGGTACGGGCAATTCCGTCACCAAGTGGTGGCCGGATGCGCTGAACCTGGACATTCTGAGCCAGCACGACACGCGCACCAACCCGATGGATGCGGATTACAATCACCGAGAAGCGGTCAAGGGCCTGGACTTCAAGGCGGTTCGTGCCGATGTCGAGGCGTTGCTGACCGACAGCCAGGACTGGTGGCCGGCTGACTGGGGTCACTATGGCGGGCTGATGATCCGTCTGGCGTGGCACTCGGCGGGGTCTTACCGTCTGGGGGATGGTCGAGGTGGCGCCGGTTCGGGCAACATCCGGTTCGCGCCGCTGAATTCATGGCCGGACAATGCAAGCCTGGACAAAGCCCGCCGTCTGCTGTGGCCGGTGAAAAAGAAATACGGCAACGCGCTGTCCTGGGCCGATCTGATCGTTTTGTCGGGCACGGTGGCCTATGAATCCATGGGATTGAAGACCTTTGGTTTCGGCTTTGGTCGCGAAGACATCTGGGGCCCCGAGAAAGATGTTTACTGGGGTTCTGAAAACCAGTGGCTGGCCCCGTCCGAGAACCGCTATGGCGATCTGGAAACCCCCGGCACGCTGGAAAACCCTCTGGGTGCGGTGCATATGGGCCTGATCTATGTGAACCCCGAAGGCGTGAACGGCAACCCGGATCCGGCCAAAACCGCGCTGCATATCCGAGAAACCTTTGCGCGTATGGCGATGAATGACGAAGAGACCGCGGCATTGACCTGCGGGGGGCACACCGTCGGCAAAGCCCATGGTGCGATGCCCGGCGACAATATCGGCGCCGAGCCCGAAGCCTGCCCGGTGTCCAGCCAGGGGCTGGGATGGGAAAACCCTGATCAGAACGGCAAAGCGGCCAACGCCTTTACCTCGGGGATCGAAGGGGCGTGGACGAAAGAGCCGTTAAAATTTGACATGGGCTATTTCGACTATCTGTTCGGTTACGAGTGGGAACTGGGCAAATCACCCGCAGGTGCCCATCAGTGGCAGCCCGTCGACATGCCCGAAGACGAAAGGCCGGTCGACCCGACCGACCCCTCTGTTCGTCGCATGCCGATGATGACCGATGCGGATATGGCGATGAAGGTCGACCCGATCTACAACGCGATCTGTCAGAAATTCATGGCGGATCCGGACTATTTTGCCGATACATTTGCACGTGCCTGGTTCAAGTTGACTCACCGCGACATGGGTCCGCGCGTCAACTATTATGGCCCGGACGTGCCGTCGGAAGATCTGATCTGGCAGGATCCGATCCCGGCCAGTTCGACAGATTACGACATAGATGCCGTCAAGGCCAAGATCGCAGACAGCGGCCTGACCATCGCCGAGATGATCACCACCGCCTGGGACAGTGCCCGAACCTTCCGCGGGTCGGACAAGCGCGGCGGCGCAAATGGAGCGCGCATCCGACTGGCGCCGCAAAAGGACTGGGCAGGCAACGAACCCGAACGTCTGGCGAAAGTGCTGGGTGTGCTGGAGCCGATCGCGGCGGAAACCGGCGCCTCGATTGCCGACGTGATCGTTCTGGCGGGCAATGTCGGGCTGGAGCAGGCGATCAAGGCCGCGGGCTTTGACGTGGCGGTTCCGTTCTCGGCCGGTCGCGGCGACGCGTCGATCGAGCAGACCGATGTGGACAGCTTCTCGGTACTTGAGCCGCTGGCGGACGGATTCCGCAACTGGCAGCTGAAGGAATACGCAGTGTCGCCAGAGGCGATGATGCTGGATCGCGCGCAACTGCTGGGTCTGACCGCGGCCGAGATGACCGTTCTGGTCGGTGGTCTGCGTGTGTTGGGTGCCAACCATGGCGGATCGCCACATGGCGTCTTCACCGACCGGGTGGGCCAGCTGACAACCGACTTTTTCGTCAACCTGACGGATATGTCGCTGAGCTGGCATCCGGTTGACGGAGGCACCTATGAACTGCGCGACCGCGCCTCGGGTGAGGTCAAGTTCACCGCAACCAGCGCTGATCTGGTCTTCGGATCGAACTCGATCCTGCGCAGCTATGCTGAGGTCTACGCTCAGGACGACAATGCCGAGAAGTTCGTGCGCGACTTTGTGGCGGCATGGACCAAGATCATGAACAACGACCGGTTCGATCTGGTTGCCTGAATCATGTAACAAATCAGGCGGGGACACCCTCGCCTGATTTTCTTTTCAGGGGGTGCATCCGCTGATCCCCGCTTTGCCGAGACTCACTCACACGGTCATGAAGAGATCTTTGTATCGCTCACGCAGAATGTTCTTTTGAACCTTACCCATCGTGTTGCGGGGCAGTTCATCCAGAACGATAAGCTTGCGCGGATGCTTGAACCGGGCCAGACCTTCGCGGACCGCGCCCGTTATCGCCTCCGGATCAGGGGTCTGGCCGGGCTCTGCCACGATGACACCAACAACCGTTTCACCGAAATCGGGATGTGGCACGCCGATCACGGCGCTTTCCAGAACACCGGGTTGATCATCGAGAACCATCTCGATCTCTTTTGGGTAGATGTTGTAGCCGCCCGAAATGATCAGATCCTTGTTGCGACCGACGATATGGACGTACCCATCCTCGTCGATGCGGCCCAGATCACCGGTGATAAAAAAGCCGTTGTCGCGCAGTTCGGCAGCGGTTTTTTCAGGCATCTGCCAATACCCTTTGAAGACGTTGGGCCCGCGCACTTCAATTATGCCGATCTCGCCCGCAGGCAGGGTATTGCCGTCTGAATCACAGATCTTCAGTTCGACCCCGGGCAGTGGGTGCCCGACCGTTCCGGCGCGCCGCTCGCCGTCATATGGGTTTGACGTGTTCATGTTGGTTTCAGTCATGCCATAGCGTTCAAGGATGCGATGACCCGTTCGTTCTTCGAACTGCACATGGGTTTCCGCCAGCAGTGGTGCCGACCCGGAAACGAACAGGCGCATATGGGTGGCCAGTTCCCTGGTAAAACGCGGTTCGTCCAACAGGCGCGTATAGAAGGTCGGGACGCCCATCATCGACGTGGCACAGGGCAATTTGTCGATGATCTGGTCCAGATCGAATTTGGGCAGCCAGATCATGCATCCACCTGCGGCCAGCATGATATTGGTCGCGACGAACAGCCCGTGCGTGTGAAAGATCGGCAGGGCATGCAGCAGCACATCCTGCGAGGTGAAGCGCCATTCCTTGACCAGTGTCCGTGCGTTCGACAGCAGATTGTTCTGGGTCAGCATGGCGCCCTTGGACCGGCCTGTGGTTCCCGACGTGTAAAGGAACGCTGCCAGATCCTCGCCATCGCGGGCGACGGTTTCGAAACGTGTCGGCATGGTCGCGGCCAAATCTGTCAGAGACCCGGTGCCATCCGCGTTCAGTGTCTCTACCCGGGCGCCCAGCTGCGCGCCGACAGGGGTGAGTTTTCCTTCTCTTTCGGTGTCGCAGATAATCAGCGAGGCCCCGCTGTTTTCGATGAAATAGGTCAATTCATCGACCGTGTAGGCGGTATTCAGCGGCAGGAACACCAGACCGGCCTGGGCGCAGGCAGCATAAAGCGCCAGCGCCTCGGGGGTTTTTTCAACCTGCGCCGCAACGCGGTCACCGGGGTTCAGGCCCAAATGCGTGGCCACATGCGCAATCTGCGCCGCTTTGCCGAGGAAATCCTGGTGAGAGATCGTTGTCCCGTCCAGCAGCTGCAAAAAAGGTGTGCCTTTGCCGGCGTGGATGCCGAACAGGCCATCATACAGAGGGTTAGCCATCAGGTTTACCTTTCTTGAGATATGAAAAGAGAGGTGGATGCAGCGAGGAAATTGATCTCGAATGGGGCGATCATCTCATGGGTCGTGGCAAATTGGTTTTGCTACTGGGCAACACGGGTCATTTCATACAGGTAGTTCACCAAAGTGCCAACGGATGGGGCCGTGATTGCGTTGCCGTGAACCGAATGAACAAAAGCACTGTTACCCAAAAGAAACTGTGCAATTGGATCCAGGGGCGTGTGCCTCATTCCCCTGACACTGCGCAGTTGCAACCGCCGACACCCTGCTGCGCATCGTGCTTTCAGGGTATTGGCGGGTGTCGACCGATTTCTCTATGAGAAGTGTTCCGGCAGCAATGCATCCGGCAGATTCTGATAGCAGACAGGACGCAAGAAACGTCGGATCGACAATGTGCCCACGGATGTGGCACCGAAATTGGTCGAAGCCGGGTAGGGGCCGCCATGGACCATGCTGTCACATACCTCGACCCCTGTGGGGAAGCCATTGGCCAACACGCGCCCGGCTTTGCGTTCAAGGATCGGCAACAGGGACTGCGCCATGCCCATGTCGGCCTCGTCCATATGCAGGGTGCAGGTCAGCTGCCCGTGCAATCCGCGCGCGACGTTGTGCATTTCGTCGGGTGTCTCGGCAGTCACGATGATGCCCAGCGGGCCGAACACCTCTTCCGCGAGGGATGTGTTGGCCAGCCAGGTTGCGGCGCTTGTTCGGTAAAGGAAAGGGGTCGCATCGCGCTGATCGCATGTCGAAGCCAGAACCTCGTGAACGCCAGCGGTTTCAGCAACACGGGCCTGACCGTTGCGATAGGCTTTGGCGATGCCGTCGGTCAGCATGGTCTGCGCCGGAACTTCGGTCAATGCGGCCTGTGCGATCTCGGCGAAACGGTCCGTTGCTTCACCTGCCGGCATCACGACGACGCCCGGGTTGGTGCAGAACTGACCAGCGCCCATCGTCAGCGAGCCGGCCCAGCCTTTGGCGATGTCTTCACCCCGGTTTGCCAGTGCCGCATCCAAAATGAACATGGGATTGACCGATCCAAGCTCACCAAAAAACGGAATCGGTTCGGGGCGCGCGGCGCACAGGTCGAACAGGGCGCGACCGCCCGCAAGCGATCCGGTGAATCCGACCGCCTTGATCAGAGGGTGCTGCACCAAGGCTGAACCCACAGCCGGTCCGCCGTCCTGGATCAGGCTGAAAACGCCGGGATGAATGTTGCAACGGCGGATGGCCGCAAGGATGGCTTCGGCGATGATCTCGCCGGTGCCCGGATGGGCGCCGTGGCCTTTGACGACAACCGGGCAGCCGGCAGCCAGTGCGGCGGCGGTGTCCCCCCCGGCGGTGGAAAATGCCAGCGGGAAATTTGATGCGCCGAACACCGCGACCGGGCCGATCGGGCGCTGGATCATTTTCAGATCGGGCCGGGGCAGGGGTGCACGGTCTGGCAGCGCACTGTCGTGGCGCCGGTCCAGATAATCGCCGCTGAGGATATGCGTTGCGAACAGCCTCAGCTGCCCCGACGTGCGGCCCCGCTCACCTTGCAGCCGAGCCTCGGGCAGGCCGGTTTCCTGAGTGCCGATCTCGGTGATTGCATCGGCGCGCGCTTCGATCTCGTCGGCAATGGCGTTTAGAAAGGCGGCGCGTTCTTCCCGAGTGGAATAGCCATAACTCCAAAACGCCTCTTCTGCGGCCTGCGCAGCAGCGTCGACGCCTGAAATGCGGCCTTTCGAAAAGTCATGCGATGGCCCATGTGCGGGTTGTGATGCAAAGAAATCGTCACCAGCAAGCCAGTTGCCGGCGATCAGATGCTTGCCATGCGGGGTAAAGGTCATTTGGGCCTCGTGTTTCGGGATGTCCAGATTAATGGATAATGTATCCAAAATGACGGGACATGCAAGACCGCCCTAGGGTTCGTCTGTCCCGCGCTTCGATGCGATCATTTCCAGAAGCTGTTCCTTGGTCCGGCGAATATGCAGGGCCAAGACCTCGCAGGCTTTGTCCACATTGCCTTCCCGGGCCAGCCGCAACAGATCACGATGCTCCTTTTTTGCGGGTTCGCGCTGTTTCATCACGCTCAGATGCATCCTGACATAGCGATCCGATTGCAGGTTGACGCGGTCCAGCAATTCGTTGGTCAGCTTCCGCTGTGACGCCGCATAAAGCGCCGAGTGATACTGATAGTTCAATATCCCCCACTTGCCGACGTCATTTTCATCATACGACGCTTCCATCTGCTTGAGGATTTCGTCGCAACGCGCAAATTCCCCTGGGCCCATATTCGGGATGGCTCGGCGGAACAGATCGACTTCGATCAGGATGCGAAGATCGAAAATTTCACCGATTTCGTCGAGGGAATGCTTGGTCACCGAGCCGCCGCGATTGTTGGCCCATTGCACCAGACCTTCGGCATTCAGGCGCTTCAGCGCCTCGCGGATCGGCATGCGAGAGACATCATATTCCTCGGCCAGTGCTTCCTGCCGGATCGTCTCACCCTCGGCGAGTTCGCCGCTGAGGATACGTTCACGCAGATCATTTGCGATGACGTCCGGTAGGCTTTGTTTCGTGATCGCGCGTTTTCCTGCCATTTCCAATATCCCGCCACGGTTTTTGGATACAATTACCCGCAATCACGGACTTTTCCAAGCCGAACTTGGATTTCGACCCATGTTCAACCCCTGCCCGAGATTTGAAAAAAGGCCTGAATCTGATGATGAAACCGCAACGAGGCCGCGTATCTTCAGACTTTTCCGTTTTCGAAAACCGTGCCTTCTGACGTCAAACGCCCCAGGTGTCAGACAGGCGATATCCACCGGGCCATGGATCGTCAGGGTCCAACATGTGCTGATGAATTCCGGTGATCCAACCGCGACCGCTGATTTCAGGAACGATCGCCGCACGGCCACCGACCTGCGCAGTGTCAATGATCCGCCCGGTGAATCGCGATCCGATGATCGAGACAGCCTCGAAGGTCTGGCCGGGTTTCATCACCCCCTTGGCCGCCATCAGCGCCATGCGCGCGGATACAGCGGTGCCCGTCGGCGAACGGTCGACCTTACCCGGCTGGATCGCCACGGCGGACTTGCTGCTCAGGCCGGTTTCCGTTTCATTCAACGGGCCGCAAAAGGCGCAGAACGATATATGATCCCAGTCCGGGTTCTCGGGATGCGAGAATCCAAGCTGCTCATTGGCGGCGTTTGTGATCTTAACCCCCAGCCGGGCAATGTCGCGGGCCTCGTGGTCGACGATTGCGAACCCAAGCGCCTGCGCATCGACGACCACGAAACTGTCGCCGCCATAAGCGGTGTCTACCGTGATCGTGCCCAGTCCGGATACCTCAAGCGGGACGGACAGCTTGTCGGCGAAACTGGGCAGGTTCTGGACAAAGATGCGCTGTGCCTTGCCATCGCGGCATTCCGCACGTACCCGGACCAGCCCGCCCGGTGCTTCGAGCACCATATGGGTTTCCGGCTCGTGCATTGGAATGATCCCGCCATCCAGCAACACGGTTGAGACACAGATCGAGTTGGACCCCGACATGGGCGGCGTGTCTTCGGGTTCCATGATGATCCAGGCGGCGTCCGCCTCGGGGTGTTTTGGCGGAACCAGAAGGTTGACATGCCGGAACACACCACCGCGTGGTTCGTTCAGAACAAAGTTGCGCAGGGTCTGGTCCCGCGCAATGAAGCTTCGCTGTTCCCAGAGAGTGTCGCCCGGCGGTGGGGCGACACCCCCGACGATGACATCCCCAACCTCACCTTCGGCATGGGCCGAGATCACATGTACGGTTTTGCTGCTGCGCATGTTTACCTCAGCTATATTGCGCGACGGGGGCACCCAGCGCGTCGAAGATCGGTGTGACGCCCAGACCGGGGCGATCTGCTGCGGTCATCCGGCCATTGACTCGCTTTGGCGCGCCCTCGGCGATGTCCACGGTACCATAGGAATTGAAATCGGTGGCCGAGAACGTGAACTCGGACGGTGTCGACCGCGCCAGATGAGCGATGGCGGCGGTGGTGATATCGCCCCCCCAGGTGTCTTCGATGGTCATCGGGATACCATGTGCGACGCAAAGATCGCGCATCAGCCTTGCCTTGCTCAAACCTCCTACCTTTGAGATTTTCAGGTTGATCACGTCCATGGCGTCGTCGGCAATGCCGCGGACCAATGTGTTGGGCGTGTCGATGACCTCATCCATCACGAAGGGCAGCGCGGTGCGCCGGCGGATCGACACGCATTCCTCATAAGTCAAACAGGGTTGTTCCACATAGACATCCATGCCCGCGATGGCGCCTACGACACGCGCGGCCTCGTGCCGGGTCCAGCCGGTGTTGGCATCTGCCACCAGCAGGTCGGTCTTTTTCAGAACCGCGCGGGTGGCATGAATGCGGTCGATGTCGTCATTGGCTTCACCGCCCACCTTGAGTTGGAACTTCGTGTATCCTTCAGCCGCATAGCCTTCGATCTTTTGCGCCATGATGTCCGGTGCTTCCTGGCTGATCGCGCGATAAAGCACCACGTCCTTTTGTGCCGCGCCGCCCAACAGGGTGTAAAGCGGTTGCCCGGTCGCCTTGCCCAGCAGATCCCAGCAGGCGATATCGACAGGCGCCTTGGCATAGGGGTGGCCACGCAGGGCGGCATCCATGGTGCGATTGATCTGGCCGATATTCAGCGGATCCTGTCCGATCAGATGTGGCGACAATTCGGCCAGCCCGGCCCTGACGCCAAGGGCGAAGGACGGAAGATAAGCCGATCCCAGCGGGCAGCATTCGGCATACCCCTTCAGACCTTCATCCGTGATGATCTCGAGAACGGTGCTGTCGAAGACTTCGACATAGTTGCCATTGGACCAGCTGTAGCGGCCTTCCTTCAGCGGAAGATCCACCTGATATACGTTCAGTGCGGTGATTTTCATGAGGTGTTCTCCTGATCAGAAGCGTGTGGATGCGTAAGGCTTCATGTCGAGCGCGGGCTTGGCGTTCGTGACCAGATCCGCGACCAGTTCCGCCGTGCCTGCGGATTGCGTCAAGCCCAGATGGCCATGTCCGAAGGCGTAGAACACCTGTGACGCACGGGCCGAGCGGTCGATCACCGGCAAACTGTCGGGAAGCGACGGCCGGAAGCCCATCCATTGCGTGCCGCCTTCCAAATTCAGGCCAGGCATGAAGCGACCGGCCTTTGCCAGCAACGTGTCGGCGCGTTTGTAATTGGGTGGCAGTTCCAGCCCGCCCAACTCGACCGCGCCTCCGATGCGCACACCGCCGTTGATCCGAGTCACCACGAACCCGTGTCCCCCGAATGTCAGATGGGTGCGCAGGTCAAAGGCCCCTTCGGGCAGAGTGGTGTTGTATCCGCGCTCGGTTTCAAGAGGGATGCGATCGCCCAGGGTTTTCGCGAGTTGGTGAGACCAGGCCCCGGCGGCCACGATCACCTGTCTTGCTTCAATTTCACCGATCGAAGTCGTAAGGCGAACGCCCGAATCCATCGGTGCGAGCGCGTTGATTACCGCGATTTCAACCTGACCGCCGCGGGCGGTGAACCGGGTGGCCAAATGTCTTGTCCAGCTGGCCGGATCGACCGTGTTCATCCAGGTGGGTGTAAAACCCGCATGGGTAAATCGTCGGTCAAGCCCGGGCTGGATTTCCGCAATCGCGTCGGGGTTGTCCAGCAGGTCAAAGGGGATGCCGTGATCCTTGCGCCTGTCCCATGTGGGCAGACTGGCGCGGAATTCTGCTTCACCCTCGAACACCTGCAACTGGCCGTCGCGTTGCATCAGCGCTTCGCCATCGACATCCGCGATCTGGCGTTCCAGCGCCGCGCGGCTGTGATCCATCAAAGCAGCCTGCGCAGACAAGGCCGCAGCATAGCGATCCTGCCAACTGGCCCGCCAGAACCGCAGCATCCACGGCGCGATGTTCAAAGCGTAAGAAGGAGGAATTGAAAGTGGACCCAGCGGGTCAAACAGCCATTTCGGAGCCGTGCGCATGATCCCGGGGGTGGCCAATGGCACGATGTCGGTAAATGCAAAGGCTCCGGCGTTGCCCTTCGAGGCACCGGCTCCTACGCCTTCGCGATCCAGCACCAGCACGCGCCGGCCGCGTTTTTGCAATTCAAGTGCGGTGCTGATGCCGATGATACCGGCACCGATCACAACGGTATCCGTCGGGTTGTCTTGCAGCATGGCCAGATCTTCTCAAACTGTGGTTCGGTTCCGGGGGCTGGATTGCGCCAGTCCCCGATAATTTTGTCAAAGAAGGATCCCACCACGGAACGGATCGTTTTGCGCGAAAATCAATCTGCCCTCGGCCATGATATGCGCCTGCCCGGTCAGGGTCGGAATGACGCCGCCATTGGGGCCGGGCTGATAGCTCAGCCGGTAGGAACTGCCGATCACGCTTTCCTGCACGATCTCAACCCCCGGAGCCAGAACCCCATCCGCCGCCAGACAGGCCAGACGCGCCGAACTGCCGGTCCCGCACGGGGATCGGTCATATTGATCGTCCGGGCACAGGACGAAATTCCTGCTGTGAACGTCTTTGTCCGGGGATTTGTCCTGCAAGATCACGTGGTCCACCGGTTCCCCGTTTTCGCCACGCACGTTCTGGTCGATGCAGGCTTTGCGAATTGCAATGGTCAGATCGGTGAGGGCACGGATGTTGCCGGGCGTCACGTCCATCGGGCTGGGATCGACAATGAAGAACCAGTTGCCACCATAGGCCAGATCGCCGGTCACTTTTCCATGGCCTTCGACGTCAACCGACACCGAAGCCTTGACCCGGCGGCTTTCGATATTGGTGACGCGCACCGTATTGGCGTCCAACAGGTCAACCGAGATGACGCCGGCCGGCGTTTCGACCCTGTGCGTCCCCGGACCGATCTGGCCCAGATGGGCCAGGGTAACCCCAAGGCCGATGGTGCCATGACCGCACATGCCCAGAACGGCGTCGGCATCGAAATAGATCACGCCGGTTTCGCAGCCAGACGTTTCCGGGGCGACCAGAAGCGCCCCGACCATGCCGGGTTGACCGCGTGGTTCCAGAAGGACCGATTTGTAGAAATCCTTGTGCTCGGTGGCCAGGCGTTGCGCGCGCTCGGCCAGTGGGCCCGACCCCAGATCGGGGCCGCCGTTCAGGATGACCCGCGTGGGCATGCCTCCGGTATGGCTGTCGATCACATGCATTCAGCGATGACCCCGCCCTGGCTGGACCAGTCGGCAAACCATGTGCGGAACAGTCTGTATTGCTGTTCGCAATAGTTGCGCTGGGCATCCGTCAGCTCGTCGGTTTCGTTGAAGTGCAGTCGGTATTCCTCTTCACCGTTCAGGACCAGCAGGTGCTTGTAGTACAGCACCAGATCGGTGCCTTCGTCAAAGCTGGCCAGCACGCCAAAGGCTTCTTCAAGCTCGCGCGCGCGCAGGCGCGCTTCGGCATGGCCCGCCGCCGCTTTCTGGCACAGGGCGGCCAGCAGCAGTGCCTCTTTGGGCAGGGCGGTGCCGATACCGGTAATCGAACCCGTGGCGCCGCAGTTGACGAAGCCATGATAAACCTCGGTGTCCACGCCCACCATCAGCGTGACCTGATCATCTTTCGAGGTGATGTGTTCCGCGGCGTAGCGCAGGTCGCCTTTGCCTCCGAATTCCTTGAACCCGACAAGGTTCGGATGATCTGCACGCAATTCCAGGAACAAATCAGCACGGGTGGCGAAGCCGTAGACGGGGCTGTTGTATATGATGGCCGGGATATCCGGCGCGGCTGACAGTATTGCCTTGAAGTGGTTGCGCTGTGCCGGGATGGACGATCCGCGCGACAGCACACGTGGGATGACCATAAGCCCTGCCGCGCCGACCTTTTGCGCATGTGCAGCTAGCGCCACGGCAGATTTCGAGTTTATCGCACCGGTGCCGACGACGACAGGAAGGCCGGCGTCGATCAGGCGTTCGACACCTTGCATGCGTTCGGCATCCGACAGCAACGGCCAGTCGCCCATCGAGCCGCAATACACCACGGCAGACATGCCTGCCTGGATCATTTCCTTGCCCTTTTTCACCAGGGCATCGAAATCCGGGGTCCGGTCGGCTTTGCACGGGGTCATCAGGGCTGGCATGGTGCCGGTAAAGATATTCTTGGACATGAAGGTGATCTTCCTCGTTGTTTCAGGGGGCCAGTGCACTCAGCGCACGTTGGCCAGGAATTTACGGGTGTGTTCGGATTGCGCATCACCGAATATCTGCCCGGGCGGACCGATCTCTTCCATCACGCCCTGATGGAAGAAAGCAACCCGGTCCGACACATCGCGTGCGAAACCCATCTCGTGCGTGACACAGATCATGGTCATCCCTTCTTCGGCCAAAAGGCGCATCGTGTCGAGAACCTCGCCCACCAGTTCAGGATCCAACGCTGACGTCGCCTCATCAAACAGCATGTATTCCGGCTCCATCGCCAGCGCGCGGGCGATGGCCAGACGCTGTTGCTGGCCACCCGAAAGGGCGGATGGGTAGACGCCCAGCTTTTCGCCCAGGCCAACATGGGTCAGTTGGCGGGCGGCGATATCGCGGGCTTCTGATTTTGACAGTCCCTTGACGATCTTGGGGGCCAGCGCGACGTTTTCCAATGCGGTCAGGTGGGGAAAGCTGTTCCATTGCTGAAACACCATTCCCAGCTTTGTGCGCAGCTTGTTGATATCGGTGCCTTTGGCATGAACATCCGTGCCATCCACTATGACCGAGCCTTGCTGGATCGGTTCCAGCCCGTTGATGCAATACAGCAGGGTCGATTTACCGGAGCCCGATGCGCCGATCACCGACAGCACCTCTCCTTTCTGCACATCCAGATCGATGCCCTTCAGCACATGCAGCGCGCCGAAGTACTTGTGCAGGTCGCGAATTTCGATCATTGGGCCCACCTTTTTTCAAGAGACGCGGAATAGCGCGAAATCGGATAGCTGAGCGCGAAATAGAACGCGCCCGCGATTGTCAGGATCAGGAAAGGTTCCTGTGTCCGGGTGATCAGGATCTGACTGGCCTTGAGCAGTTCGACATAGCCCAGCACCGAAACCAACGCGCTGTCCTTCATCACTCCCAATGCGACACCGACCCAGGCCGGGAACACCGCGCGCCCGCCAATCGGGAAGACGACATAGCGCAGATCCTGCCAATAGGTCATGCCCAGACTGCGCGCGGCACGGCGCATCGGCGCACCGACGGCCTCGATCCCGCCGCGTGCGACATTCGCAACCAAGGCGGCCGTGTAGATCGACAGGATCACCACGCCCGAGGCGAACGGGTCCAGATTGAGCCCGACAATGGGCGCAAAGTTGTAGAACAGCACCAGTTGGATGATCAGCGGAACGGAACGGAAAACATCCAGAAACGGGGCCACTGTCAGGGCTGCGGCCAGCTTGCCCTCGTACAGGATCCACCCGCATACCACGCCAAGAAGCGTTCCGATGGATATCGACAGAACCGAAATCCAGAGTGTCCGCAGGGCCGCTTCGCCCAGAAACCACAGATCATTGATGGTGAAGCCGCTGAAAAAGCTGACAGTGGGTTCCATTCGAGCGTCCTTCAGTAGCGAAAGAGCCGGGTCGCCAGCAGGCGTGAGGCTCCGAGAATGATTTTGACGATCACATAGTAGATGACCGCGGTGACGGCGAAATATTCAAAGATGCGGAAGGTGCGCGAGGCAAAGAACTGCGTCTCGCCTGACAGTTCGCGGAAACCGACCAGCATGCCCAGCGAGGACATGAGCACGGCCCAGACCATCTGATTGGTGATCGGGTGATAGACGATGCGAAACACCTGCGGGATCACCACGCGTGTGTAAGCCTGCCAAGCGGTCATGCCCAGGGAACGAGAGGCCCGCAACTGCGTCTCGGGGACGGCCTGGAAACCGCCGCGAAAGTTTTCGGCCAGATAGCCGGCGCAATTGAAGGTCAAACCCGCCAGCACGATGAAGTATGGCGAAAGGTGCAGGCCGAATGCGCCAAGCCCGAAGCCGAAAAAGAACAGCTGAAACAGGGCGGGCGTGTTTCGGGCCAGTTCAACCCAGGCCGAGGCGAACCAGTACAGCGGCCCCTTCAGGTGCAGCCGCGTCAGCGCAAGACACAGGCCGATGAGGATGCCAAGGATCATCGCCAGAACCGCGACTTGCAAGGTCAGCAGCGATGCCTCAAGCAAGTCCGGCAGGCTTTTCATGACCGGCCGCCAGTGGAAGTTGTAATCGAACACATTTTTTTCCGAATTGACCGGCTCTTTCGCCCGGCCGAAACCAGACGAAAGAGCACTTGGGGGGTGAAATCAGTACATCACGCCGGGGATGCGCAGCTCGGGTGCTTCGCCTCCGACATATTTGCCCCACAGTTCCTGATACCGGCCCGAACGCACTTGATGCGTGACAAACAGGTTCAGGAAATTCAGCCAGGTGACGTCCTGTCGTTTGCCCACGACCGAGGTGTAGTCGGTCGTCCAGGGCATACGGGGGCCGGCCAGCACGGTTTCATACTGCTGGGTGATCGGCAGAACGGCGGTGTTGGTGGTGATGCCGATATCGGCCTTGCCCTGCGCGACCGCCAGAAACACCTCGTTTTCCGACTGATAGCCCTGATAATTGCCTTCCTCACCCCATTCGGCGGCAATCTTCAGCCATTCCTGTTCCGGCACGGTGCCAATCGCGGCGGCGACGCGTTTGCCGCGGATGTCTTCGAAGGTTTCGATCCCGCTGTCCGCGTTCACGACGCCCTGCGCATAGTAGATTGCATAGGGAATGCTGAAGCCCACGGTCCGCGCCCGTTCAAGGCTGTCCGAGGTTGCGCCGAACACGACGTCGGCGCGCCCGGTCACGATGACCGGCAGGCGTTCGGCCCAGGTCAAAGGCAGGATTTCCGCATCAACTTCAAGCGCCGCGGCCAGATCATTGCAGTAATCCACGTCAAAACCCGCCGGTTCGTTGTTGGCGTCGCGATACCCGATCGGCGGAAAGTCCAGAACAACGCCGCAGCGAAGAGTACCGCGATCCACGACATCGTCGAGCGTGTCCGCCATCGCAGGACCTGTTGTGAAAGTGGTGAAGGCCGCCAAAGCGACGAGTTTCTTGAGCATGTGATCCTCCCTGAATCAAAGACGTGATCACGAATAAAGGATATTGGATCCAACATCCATAAAAAATTTTTTACCAGCAACCGACATGGGCCCGTACCCGGCTACAGGATGGATAAATTGTTCAAGAAACGCCCTTGGCTGATTGATCGTCTTGGGGGTGGGAGCAAGCCGATCATCCGACCGTTCAAAACGTTGTGGAGACGCTTTTGGCGCAACATCCAATGAAGGACCGGTCATTCTGATCCGGTCCGCGTTGCGCAGCTTGAAACGGGCCGGGATGGACGTAGAAAACCCCAACACGTTCTGGAACCGTCCGCCTGAGGACTGGGTGCCCGAGGGTCAAGGAACCGACCTGCACAACCCGGACAGGTGCCCCCATTCGCTGTAAGACAACGCGCAGGGTTGTTTTTCCCTTTCCCGATGCTGCCAATGGCGTTCAGTCTGTTCTGATGACGCCGGTTTCCACCCACGTGTCAAATCGTGACAGAACAGCCTGACAGAAAGCCGCGTCGTTGATGTGAACATCCAGCTCGGTCATCGGCACCCGGCCGGGCATGACCTTGCGCGCCTCGTCCACCATTTCGGCCAGAGCCTCTGGATCATGCGCCTCTTCGCCTTCCCTGTCCCAGGCCTCGACGCCCTGAACGGGCAAAAAGAAATGCACGGCCCCGGTTGCGGCTTCCAGTCGGTTGGCGAGTTCCCGAATCCACGCGCGCCGTTCAGCCCCGTTGAAGACCGAGCTTTTGATCAGGCGGTTGTGTTCGTGGAACGGGCGATCGGCATATTGCTCGGGGATGTCCTGCCAACCCGCGAAATCCAATAGATCCAACGCACCGGGCGCCACCATCTGGGGCGTTCCTACGCGCCCGGCATTGGTGACCCGGTCATCGCCGCTGGAGACAACGGAACCCGCCATCAGGTTGCCGAATTCCTGCATACAGAAGTCCATCACGCAGGCAAACGCGCCTTCGCCCGCCAGTTTTTCATAGGCCATGCCGCCCATGCCGGTAGAGTGGAACACGGCCACTTCAAAGCCGCGGTCTTCCAGTGCCGGTTTCAGAATTTTCATGTAGCGCAGGCAGGACGAACCAAGGCTGGTCATCCCGATCAGAGGTTTGCTGCGATCGGTTGCGGTCGCCGCCCTGGCTGCGCCCACGACGGCCCCGGCAGCCTGGCTGAGCGACGATTTGCAGATCGAATTCATGCCATACAAGCCGCCGGCCCACAGGATCATCTGAACATCCGGCGCCAACCGGTGCGGAGGGATCAGAGGCGAGAAGCTGACCGTTGACACGATATATTTGGGAACGCCCATCGGCAAAGCCTGTGCACAATCCAGCGCAAGGTCTGTACCCATGGTCCCGCCCGTGGCCAGCATCCCGTCAAATCGACCTTCTGAATAGGCTTGTGCAACAACTTTTGCGGCTCCTGCGGACATCACGCGAAAGGCTTTGTTCTCGTTTCCTTGCGCGATGACCTGTTCTATTGTCATGCCACCGGCAGCGGCAACGTCGTGTTTCGAGATATCCGTCGGTTCGGACGCATCACCCAGAACCGATACATCCATGGTCAGCACGTCAGCGCCCTGCGCTCTGACCGCCTTTTCGATAAACCGCATTTCGGGCTCTTTGGTATCATACGTACCAATCAGCAGGATTGTCTTTTCGGCCATTGGTGCCTCCTGTCTAAGTGTGCTGTTGAAGGTATTGGGACATCAACGCCCGGGTGGTTTCAGTGAACCGCTCATTGCGTAAGCCCGATCCATCTTCGTTCAGGCGGGATGCAACCCATCCCACGTAGGTTACGGCGCGCAGTGCCATGAACAGGTCGAGTTGGTGGGTACAGATCGGTCGCTCAGATCGATACCCCGCCAGCAAAGCACCGCGCAGCTGGTTGAAATCAGGTTCGTGCAGGTTCTTGAGAAGCGTCGTTGCGATATCAAACAGGCGAAAACCGAACCCGGCATCGTCGAAATCAATCAGCCACAGTTTGTCACCGTCAACCATGACGTTTTCGCGGACAAGATCGGCGTGGATCAGGCCGTAATCCAACTGATTTTCCGCGCGCCGAAGGTCACGATCTGCGATATCCCGGAACGCCAGGAACAGGGCCCGGTCCGTTTTTCCAAGCGTTGGGTTTTCCCAGAAACGACCCCAGACAGGGGCGTCTCCAAGCAGCCCGCTGCGATCCCATGACCAACGCACGAAGTCCTGAGGAGGTGTCCATCGGTCGCTGATGTGGTGCAGCCGTGCCATTTCCCGGCCGATTGAGCAAAAGACGCCTGTCCTGTCCTGATGCGTCAAAGCCTGTCCTGTCGCACCCAAAGGGCGGCCCGGCAACCAGTCGAGCATGTCGACCTGAATGCCCTCCACCAGATGCAGATAGCGCCCATCTGAGGCCGCGACGGGCGTTGGAACCCGGACCCCGTTTTTGCCGAGAACGGCCATCCACTGTAGCTCTGACCGGAGTTCGGCATCCGTTCGCAAGCCCTTTCGATGCAGTCTCAGGGCATAGGCGGTCTGGCCTGCCTGAACGCGATAGACGCGGTTTTCCCGAGCCGCCACAAGAGACGCCTGGCCATCAGCCAGCCCCCAAAGGGACAGCGCATGTTCCACGATCTGCTTCATGCTACCCGTGGCGTTTCCGCCAACACGTCGTCCAGCGTGTCGAAAAGAAGATCCGCGTTTTCGACAGAGAATGGCATGGGCGGGCGAATTTTCAGAGTATTCTTGTGACGCCCAAGCTTGGAGTGAATGATCCCGCGCTGGCGCATGGCGTTGATGATACGGTCAGTGAATTCACCGGCGGGTTCCTTGCTGTCGCGATCAAGGACCATTTCAGCCCCGAATATCAGCCCCGAGCCGCGTATGTCTCCGATGACGTCATATTTTTCTTTCAAAAGGTTCAGCCGTTTTCGCGCATGGTCGCCAACGGATCTGGCGTGTGCGACCAGGCTCTGGTCTTCGATCTCTTCCAAAACCGCCATCGCGGCAGCACAGGAAACAGGGTTTCCGCCAAACGTGTTGAAGTACCGATATCCCTTGCGGAATGCCGAAATGATCTCGGAACCTGTGACCACGCCGCCTACTGGATGGCCGTTGGCCATGGGTTTGCCCAAGGTCATGACATCCGGCACAACGCCCAACTTCTGATGCGCCCACATGTGGGTGCCGGTTCGGCCAAAGCCTGATTGCACCTCGTCGCAGATCAGCAGGCCCCCGGCCTGGCGGACGACCTTGGCCGTGGGTGCCAGCCAACCGTCCGGATTGTCGGGAAACCCCTCGTTCAGAAAATAAGGGCAGAGGATCAATGCGGCAAAACCGGTGCCGGCCTTTTCGTGTTCCGCAATCTGTTCCGCCACGGCATCGGCGAATTTTGACCCATCCGGGTCGGGATGGCGATAGCTGTCGGGTGCGCTGACAAAGCGGAAATACCGGCCCAGACCGAAGCCGACCGTCGGGATGTTCGATTTGCTCAACTGGCTGACCAGCGCGGTATTGCCGTGATAGGTGGCGTCGGTGGCAATGATCCCTCGTTTTCCGGTCATCGCCTCGGCCATTCGCAGAGCAATGTCATTTGCCTCGGAGCCGGTACAGGTGAGGATGGCCGTATCCAGGGAGTCGTCCATCGTTCCGGTCAGTTTTTCCACATAGTCCAGAATCCCGTCATGCAGATACCGGGTGTGCGTGTTGAGCGTGCGCGCCTGACGACAGATCGCCTCGACCACGCGCGGGTTGCAATGCCCCACATGAGGCACGTTGTTGTAGCAATCCAGATACTTGCGCCCGTCCGCATCCCACAGCCAGACGCCTTCGCCTTTTACAAAATGAACCGGCTCGTCGTAGAACGTCGACACGTTAGGGCCCAATAGCTTGGCCCGGCGTTCAATGAGTTCCGCGGATTTTGCTGGAAGGGTCATGCGGGCGGCCTTTTTTCAGAGTTTTATCCAGGCGGTTTTCAGATCGAAGTATTTCTCGATCGCGTGCAGCGATTTGTCGTGCCCGTTGCCGGATTGGCGAACGCCGCCCAGCGGCACAGTCAGGTCGGCACCGCCATATGTATTGACATGCACAACGCCGGCGCGAATGCCAGCCACCATGCGATGCGCGCGGCTGAGGTTCGAGGTCCAGACACCACCGGCCAGCCCATAAACGGTGGCATTGGCAAGGCGCAGCGCTTCGTCTTCGTCGGCAAAGGGCGTGACGGCCAGAACAGGGCCAAAGACCTCATTCTGGAACAGAGTGTCGGTCTCTTTCACGTTGGCCATCACGGTCGGCGCCATGTAATAGCCTCCGGTCTCGGTCAGGATGCGGTTTCCGCCGGTCCGGCGTTCGGCGCCTTCGGCCTCGGCCTTCGTGACGAAATCCAGATTGGCCTGAAGCTCTGGCAGGCTGTGGACCGCACCGATCTGGCTGTTGAGATCCAGCGGGTCGCCGACGCGAAAGCCTTCGGCGTGGCGGCTGATCTCGGCGACGAAGTCCTCGTAGATCTCTTGCTGAACCAACAGGCGCGATCCGGCGACGCAGACCTGACCAGAGTTGCGGAAGATGCCCGCCGCGGAAACCTTGGCGGCTTCGGCCAGATCAGGGGCGTCGGCAAAAACGATGTTCGGGGATTTGCCGCCCAGTTCAAGATAGCAGCGTTTCAGGTTCGACCGCGCGGAATATTCCAGCAGCCGCCGCCCGGTTGTGCCCGACCCGGTAAACACCATGATGTCGACATCCATCGACAGGGCCAGCGCCTCACCCACGACTGAGCCACGCCCGGTCACGACGTTGAACACCCCATCGGGCACTCCGGCTTCTGCGGCAAGCTCGGCAATCTTGAGCAGGCTGAGTGAGGCGCTTTCGGCAGGTTTCAGCACGACGGAATTGCCTGCGGCCAGTGCCGGTGCAATTTTCCAGCTGCCGATCATCAGTGGAAAATTCCAGGGCACGATGGCCCCGACAACCCCGACCGGAGCGTGATGCACAAGACCCAGAACGTCACCGTTTGTCGGGGCGATTTGTCCGTAGATCTTGTCGATCGCCTCGGCATAATACCGGAAAGTGGCCGCCGCCGAGAGTGCCTCGGCCTTGTAAGCCATGGTGATCTCGGTTCCGTTGTCGCGCACGCCCAGCACGGCCAGTTCAAGTGCGCGGGCATCGATCAGATCAGCCAGTTTCAGCAGCACTTTCTTGCGGCCGGCAGGGGCCATGCGCGACCATCGCCCGTCCTCGAAAGCATCGCGCGCCGCGCGCACGGCCATGTCGACATCGGCCGGTGTGCCTTCGGCGATCAGCGCCAGAGGTTGGCCGTTGATCGGAGACAGAACCTGATGCCGGGCCCCGGTTTCGCCATCCTGACTGTGGCCGTTTATGAAATGCCCGCGCGGAGCAATGTCCTGCGCACGCAGCGCATCAATCGAGGATTGGTCCATGGGGGTTATCCTTGCTGAGTTGTGTCTTCGTCGAGAACCGGCTGCGGTGTGATGCGTTCCTTGTGTTCCTTGATCAGCGAGCGAACGTGGAGCAGAATGATCCCGAGGATCATGATGAATAGTATTGCGGCAATCGGCCGGTCGATGAAATCAAGCGGCGACTTCACCCGCGCCATGGCGCTGCGCAGTTTGACTTCCATGATTCCGCCCAGAACCATGCCCAGAATGATCGGAACTATGGGCAGGTTCAGGCGCTTCAGGATCAGCCCGAACACGCCGAACCCGGCGGCAATGGCGCAGTCCGTGACTGAGTTGCGCAGGCTGAATACCCCGACAAAGGACAGCGTCAGGATCATGATCCCCAGAAAGCGCGTCGGGATCTGAATGATCTTCAGCAGCAGGTTGGTCGAGAACAAAAGAAAGACCAGAACGATCACGTTGAGCAGGATCAGCGACATGTACAGCGCCATGACAAAATCCATCTGGTCGGCGAAAAGCTGCGGTCCGGGGATCACATTGTGAACATAGAAGACGGACAGCATCATCGCGGTCAGCGCCTCGCCCGGAATACCCAGCGCCAGCAGTGGAATCATCGCAGCCCCGGGAACGGCATTGTTGGCCGCCTCGGACGCCACCAGACCTTCTGGTGACCCATCGCCGAACTTGTCGGGGTCTTCAGAGGTTTTCTGGGCGTATGTGTATGACAGGAACTGTGATGTGAATTCTCCTGTGCCCGGCACCATGCCCATGAGCACACCCAGCGATGACGACACCGTTGCGATGCGTTTCAGGCCCAGCAGCTCTTTGAGGCCCGCGAAGATGCTGCCGCGCACATGGGCTTCGCCCGGCGCGTGTTCCTTGTCGACCAGCAACAGCAGCGCCTGACTGATGGCGAACAGCCCCAGAACCACCACGATCAGATCGACACCTGACGAAAGCCAGGTTTGGTCAAAGGTGAAACGTTTGGTGTATTTGACGGGTTCCAGACCGACGGTGCTGAGGAAGATGCCGAAGAACGCCAGCATCGCGGCCGAAAAGGTCTGTCCGCGATGGGCCAGGATCACCAGAAGGATGCCCATGAGTGCGGCCAGAAATATCTCGCGGCTGCCGAAATGCGGGGCAACCCAGGCCAATACGGGTGACAGGATGATCAGGCAGAGGATCGAGAAGATGCCGCCGAAAAACGACGCCGAATAGGCCAGCGACAGGGCCCGGTGGCCCTCGCCGCGCTTGGTCATGGGATAGCCGTCATAGGTGGTCAGTGCGTTGACGGCGGTACCGGGCGTATTGATCAGGATGGCGGGGATTGCGCCGCCATACATGGACGACCCGTAGATGCCCAACAGAAGGGTCAGGCCGACGATGGGCTCGAACGCGAAGGTGGCGGGCAGCAGGATGGCAATTGCGACAGCAGCGCCGACGCCGGGCAACGCGCCGATGATGACCCCGCCCACCGATCCGATGATCAGCGCCACAACGACCTGCCACTGCGCCAGAATTGCAAAGCCGGAAATCAGATTGTCCATCTTGGCCTCACAGGTAGGTCAGCGCAAAGGCGCGCAGCCCGTCGGGCAGGTATTCGTATATCCGACCGGCAGGAATGTTCACCTGAAGCAACGCGCGGAAAACGACTGCAACGACCGCGCCGAAGCCAAGTGCAACGCAAAAAGCCCCGGGCAATCGAAACCCCAATCGTATCGTCAGCAGGGCTGCAAAAAGCATGGTCGATGGCAGGTATCCAAGCCACGGAACCGCCACGACATAGATCAGAAAATAGGCAACGTATTCGAGGGACATCAACCAGAACGTCACCTCTCGCAACCGTCCGGGAATGCGTGGGGACAGGAAGGAGCCCAGCAAGTGGAGGCCGCTGAACAAAACCATGCCCCAGATCGCGATCTTGGGCCAAAGGGCGGGTTGCGCAAACCACTTGGTTCGTTTGACAGCCTGAGTCTCAGCGCCGATCTGACTGAGAAGGAACAGGGAGAAGCCGAAGAAAAGGAAGGCAAAGACAATATCGCCAGGACGTCGATACCGTCGGAACATGTCTTGCAGCGTCTTTGCTATCATTTTGGCCTCCTGTTTGAATCAAACAGACCCGGCGTTGTTCGATCTGGCCGGGCCTGTTTCGGATTATTCGCCCAGAATCTCTTCGATCTTGGCGAAAGAGGCTTTGTCCTGCTCGATCTGAGCATTCGAAGCGTCCGGGTCCTGCCAGTAGATCAGGGCGCCCGTTTCCTCAGCCAGCTTCATGGCTTTGTCCGAGGACAACGCTTTCTGCGCGGCAGCCGTGATCTTTTCACGCGCGTCGGCAGGCGTGTCCTTGTGCACGAACAGCCCGTTCCAAAGGGCCAATGGCAGATCCGGATTGAGCTCCACGATCGTCGGCGTATCCGGAACCAGTGAAATCCGCTCGCCGCCGATGCTGGCAAGGACGTTCACTTGATCAAGGCAGGGAAGGATAAGCTGTAGCGTCGTATTGATGACATCCACGTCGCCTGAGGCCAGCGTGTTGCAATCCAGGGCGTCGAATGCCGCTTCGCTGGCAAAGTCGAACCCGCTGCTGACCGCGGCTGCAAATGTGACCTGAGTGGGGGGCAGAACCGATCCGAAATGGCCAAGCGCCACGTCATTTTCCTTGCCGTAGTCGGCCAGTTCTTCCCAATTTGAAAACGGCGCGTCTTTGCTGGCCGCGATGACGAAGGGATAGGTCAGGAAGATGCCAATTGGATCAAAAGGATTCGGGTTGAGTTCAGGAATTCCGATTTCGGGACCGATGACAGGTACGCCGATGACGAATGAGCCGATGGTGTAGCCATCCGCCGGAGCGGTTGCCACCTCGACCGCGCCGGGGAATGGGCCGCCTCCACCGCCGGGTTTGTTCACCACAGCGGCAGGCACACCGTACATGGCCTGGAATTCGTCGGCGATCATCCGGGTAAGGACATCTTCCAGATCACCCGGAGGCCAGGGGACGACAAAACTTACCGGCTTTTCAGGGTACTCTGCCAGTGCGGCAGTGGCCGAAGCCGCAAAAGCGGCGGCTGTTAGAAATTTCTTCATTGACACCTCCCGTTAGTGGTTCAATATTTGAACCGCGTTAACAATAATAATGTTGCTTTGTTAAGTTAGTTCTGTCAAGTATTACCTGAGCAAGAGGACCACACGCACATGGGTACAGCCCTTAACGCCCTAAAAATGCTGGACTACTTTTCCAATGCCCGCCCTGAGATCGGGCTGAGTCACCTGGCGCGGTTGTCCGGGCTGAACAAAGCAACGGCATTGCGGCACCTGCGCGCGCTCGAGGAGTTCGGGTTGATCGAACAGAACCCGATGACGAAATCCTATGCGATCGGGCCGGCGGCTTTGCGTTTGGCCGCGCTGCGAGAGATCGCCAGACCCGGCATTGAGGACGCGCGTCAAAAAATGCAGGCCGCTATGCAGGTGGTCGGTGAATCCCTGCATCTGTCTTTGCTTGAGAAAACGGGGTTGCAGACGGCGCTTGTGGTGGAAACAACGCAGCACAGTGTCCGCGTCAGTCTGGATCCCAGCGAGATGCTTCCGCTCAATGCGACGGCATCAGGTCTTTGCATGCTCAGTTTCGGGCCGGCTCACCTCTTGGAGCAGTTGGATCAGCACGTGCAGGCACGGTTTACGCAAGCCACGCTTACTGATCCGAAGCTTATCAAGGAACGGGTCGCAAAGATCAGAGTTTCAGGCTGGGCCGACAGCCGAGGCAGTTACGAAGAAGGTGTTTTTGGATATGCCGCGCCGATCTTCGGCATCGATCAGGTCGCATTGGGTACCATCGCGATAGCTGTCCCGGAAACCCGGGCAACCGGCGACCGCCTTCCGGCAATACTGTCCACGCTGCATTCACTTTCGGCTGATCTGACTGCTGGTTTTGGCGGCCAGTTGCCCGACTCCTTTCCAACCGGATTCCACCCGTGACCCAGGGCGGATTCAACACTCGGAGACCCGCGACATGAAAGACTCCAACTTTCTGAAGGAAAACAACGCCCGGTACTTCTGGCACCCGATGGCGCACCCAGCCGACAGCCGGAAGAACCCACCGACCATTCTCAGCGGTGGTGAAGGGGTCAACATCACTGATGTCGATGGCCACACGGCGCTGGACGCCGTGGGGGGGTTGTGGAACGTCAATCTGGGCTATTCCTGTGAACCGGTGAAACAGGCCATAGCGGATCAGCTGAACGCGTTGCCCTATTACTCGACCTTTCGCGGCACCAGCAACGACAAGGCGATCGAGCTGTCCTATGAGCTGGCCCAGTTCTTCGAGGCCGACGGGCTGACCCGTTCATTCTTTACGTCGGGCGGGTCGGATTCGGTCGAAATTGCGCTGAAGCTTGCGCGTCAATATCACAAGGTCCGGGGTGAAGCAGGGCGCACCAAGTTCATCAGCCTGAAGCAGGGTTATCACGGCACCCATTATGCTGCCGCCTCGGTCAACGGCAACCAGAAATTCCGCGCGGTGTATGAGCCGATGATGCCCGGCTGTTTTCACGTGCCTGCGCCGTGGACCTATCGCAACCCGTTTGACGAAACCGACCCCGAGCGTCTGGCGCAGCTTTGCGTCAAGGCGCTTGAGGCCGAGATCGCTTTTCAGGGTGCAAACACTGTTGCCGCCTTCATTATGGAGCCGGTGCTGGGCGCGGGCGGTGTGATCCCGCCACACAAGAGCTTCATGCCTATGGTGCGCGAGGTCTGTTCGAAACACGGCATCCTGCTGATCTCGGACGAGATCATCACCGCTTTTGGTCGCACCGGCAGCGAAAGCGGTGCGCGGCACTGGGGTGTTCAGCCCGACATCATGACGACGGCCAAGGCGATCACCAACGGGTATTTCCCTTTTGGCGCGGCCATGATTTCCGGTGCGGTCGCAGAGGTGTTTGAAAGTGACACCACGGGCCTGGCATCCGTGGATCAGGGGTACACCTATTCTGGCCATCCGGTCGGTGCGGCCGCGGCCTTGGCCGCCCTGTCCGAGATCAACCGGCTGAGGATCTGGGAAAATGCTGCTGCGCGCGGGGACGAGTTGTTTGCCGGGTTGCAAAAGCTGGCCGACAAGCATGACGCGATCGGGGACGTGCGGGGCGGCGAGGGGCTGATGTGTGCATTGGAACTGGTTTCGGACCGGGCGACCAAGGCGCCTGTCGCAAAACACCTGCCGCTTCAGGTTCAGAAAGCCGCATATGAAGATGGCGTGATGGTGCGTGTGTCTGGCAACAACATCATTCTGTCGCCGCCGCTGATCGTCACTTCGGAAGATGTGGCCAAAATTCTGTCGGCGCTGGATACCGGTCTTGCCACTTTGTAGGCGGTCAGCAGGCGGTCAACCGACCCCGTCGGAACCTGGCGGGGTCAGACTTTGATGGCTTGCAGCTCCTCGAGCAGGTCCAGCAGCTGATCCAGCTTCTCCTTGCCCATCTGCGTTTCGATATTGCTGGAGATCGTAAGTGAAGTGGCCAGGTTTTCCCTTAGGATGGTGCGGCCTGCTTCGGTGATCTTGACCATGGTGCGGCGTTTGTCGTCGCTGTCCTGACGGCGGGTGATCTGGCCGTCGGCCTCCATCGTGCGCAAAATGCGGGTCACGCTGGGCAGCAGCAGGCACGCCTCGTGCGCGATGGTGCTTTGCTCCACTTCGCCCAACTCGTCCAGAACGCGCAGGATGCGCCATTTCTGCTCGGTCAGTTGGATGCCTTGCAGCATATCCCGGATCGGAGCCATGACGGTTTCACGGGCACGCAACAACGCGATCGGAAGGGACCGGGCCGTACTTTTGGAATGGCTTTGAGTGTTCATGCGGCCTTCTAGAACGCCGTTCCGTGAATTGCAAAGATTAACAAAGCAATCTCTTGACAGGGGGTGCATTAAAAACTAAACATGTTAACTATTAAAGGAGAGACCATGCCTCACTTCCATGTCGAATATTCCGGCAATCTTGAAGACAGGATCGACATGGATGGCCTGTGCGAGTGCATTCGGTCAACGGCGGCCGGAATCGAGACCTTTCCCATGCCCGGTATTCGTGTGCGCGCGACACGGGTCGATCATTACGCCATAGCGGACGGCAACCCGGCGCACGGGTTCATTGATATCTCGATCCGCCTGCGGGCGGGTCGATCCGCGGATGTCAAAGAAGATGCGACACAGCGAATATTCGAGTCGGTCAAAACATACCTGGAGCCGGTTTTTTCACAGCATTCCATCGCGCTCTCGCTTGAGATGCGTGACATCGACCCCAAGCTGTCGCCCAAGGCCGGTACGATCCGCGACCACCTGTCGGCGACCACGCAGGAGACCTGACGCATGAGCGCACTGGACACAAACATCGAAAAGCTGAACGGCTTTCTGGACCGGTTCCGGGAATCGGGCATCCGCAACCGTATCGCGGGAGAAGACCGGGACGGATCTGCCGGGGTGTTTCAGTCGGTCTCGCCCGTCGATAAATCCGTGATCTGTGATGTTGCCCATGGCACGGCAGTTGACATCGACGCGGCGGCCCAGGCCGCCCACGCAGCCTTTGCCGAATGGCGAGACATGCCCGCCACCCAACGCCGTCGCATCTTGTTGAATGTGGCTGATGCCATAGAAGCGCGCGCCGAGGAAATAGCGCTGTGCGAGTGCTGGGACACGGGGCAGACCCTGCGTTTCATGTCAAAGGCAGCTTTGCGCGGGGCAGAGAACTTCCGGTACTTTGCGGATCAGGTGATACAGGCGCGGGATGGGCAGCACCTGAAGTCTCCGACGCTGATGAATGTGACGACCCGTGTGCCGATTGGCCCGGTCGGCGTGATCACCCCATGGAACACGCCGTTCATGCTGTCGACCTGGAAGATCGCGCCGGCCCTGGCTGCGGGTTGCACGGTGGTTCACAAACCCGCCGAGGATTCCCCTCTGACGGCCCGCCTTCTGGTGGAAATCGCCGAACAGGCAGGGCTGCCCAAAGGTGTGCTGAACACGGTCAACGGATTTGGCCCCGACGCTGGCAAGGCTTTGTGCGAGCATGAACTGATCAAGGCCATTGCCTTTGTGGGCGAAAGCCGTACCGGCAGTCTGATCGTCAAGCAAGGCGCAGATACCCACAAGCGCAACCATCTGGAACTGGGTGGAAAAAACCCGGTTGTCGTGTTTGATGATGCGGATCTGGACCGCGCGTTGGATGCCGTGATCTTCATGATCTATTCGATCAATGGCGAGCGCTGCACCTCGTCTTCGCGGCTTTTGGTGCAGGACACGATCAAGGAAGACTTCGAAGCCAGACTGATTGAACGCGTCAACAACATCAAGGTAGGTCACCCCTTGGACCCCGAGACCGAGATCGGGCCGTTGGTGACCGAAGAACACTACAACAAGGTCACGAGCTATTTCGACATCGCCAAGGAAGATGGCGCAACTGTCGCCGCTGGTGGCGTCAAGGTGGGGGATGTGGGCTATTTCGTCCGGCCGACCCTGTTCACCAATGCCACCAACCAGATGCGCATCGCCCGGGAAGAGATATTTGGCCCTGTCCTGACCTCGATCCCGTTCTCGACCGAGGATGAGGCGCTGGAGATCGCCAACGACACGCCATATGGCCTGACCGGCTATGTCTGGACCAATGATCTGACCCGCGCGCTTCGGTTTACAGACAGGCTGGAGGCTGGAATGATCTGGGTGAATTCCGAGAACGTGCGTCACCTGCCCACGCCGTTCGGTGGGGTCAAGGCGTCCGGCATCGGCCGGGATGGCGGCGACTGGAGCTTTGAATTCTATATGGAACAGAAACATATCGGCTTTGCCACCGGTCAGCACGACATCATGCAGTTGGGTAAATAGATCACGCAGGCCGACCCCGGCCGGGGCAAGCCCATTACACGAGGAGGAATTGCCATGGGAAAGATAGTACAGGCCGCAAAGATCACGCATGTGCCCAGCATCTGGATGTCCCACACGATGCCAAAGTACAAAGGCATCCGGCAATCCGCCATTGATGGATATGCACGCCTGCGTCAGGACGCGATCGACCGCGGGGTCGAGACGTTCATCGTGTTCGACACCCATTGGATCACCAATCAAGGGTTTCACCTGAACACGAAGGAACATCACAAGGGCCGGTTCATAAGTCACGAACTGCCGCATATGTTGGCGGATATGGAATTCGACTATCGCGGCGATCATGAACTTGGGGAAACCATCCTTGACGTTCTGCGCGAACGGGGAGAGCGGGCGCTGGGCCATTCGCACCCCGACATGGGCATGGAATACGGCACCCTGCTGCCGATGCATTTCATCAATGATGGCGTGAATGCCCGGGTTTTGCCGGTGGCGGTCAATCAATTCTCGTCGATTGCGGAAAACCGGGCCTGGGGCGAGGCCATTGCCGAAGGTATCCGACGTTCGGACCGCAATGTATCCATTCTGGCGTCCGGCTCGCTCAGCCACGACTTCACGCCGAACGAACGCTCGGTCGACGGGCTGAATGCCGTGAATGGCGAGTTCAACCGCCAGATGGACATGCGCGTTCTGGAGCTGTGGCAGCAGGGCCGATTTGAGGAGTTTCTCGAAATGCTACCGGACTATGCAAAGAAATGCACCGGTGAATGCGCCATGAACGACACCGCTTTGCTGTTTGGCGCGTTGGGCTGGGGAAGCTACAAGGGTGAGATCGACATTTACACCCCGTATTTCGGCAGCTCTGGCACCGGTCAGGCCAATGTCAGCTTTTCGGTGTGACGCACGCAACGGAACAAAAGGATTTGGCGGTGATCCCGTCACAAAGGAAAGTCAGTAGATGAACTGGGACACGTTTTCGTATTGGGGTCAGCACATCTCGAAATGGGCGGCGGATTATCACAGGACACTTGCTGAACGTCCCGTGCGGGCGCAGACCGCGCCGGGGGAAATCGCGGCACAGCTTGTTGCAACGCCACCCGAGACAGGCGAGCCGATGGACGCCATCATGGCCGATTTCGAACGGATCGTGATGCCGGGCATCACCCATTGGCAGCATCCGCGTTTTTTTGCGTATTTCCCGGCCAACGCTGCGCCCCCGTCCATGTTGGCCGAGATGCTGGTGACGACCATCGCGGCCCAATGCATGTTGTGGCAGACCTCGCCTGCCGCGACCGAGGTCGAGGGCGTCATGGTCGACTGGCTGCGGCAGGCCCTCGGATTGCCCGAGGGTATGACCGGCGTCATACAGGACAGCGCCTCTTCGGCCACCTTGTCGGCGGTACTGACCATGCGGGAACGGGCCACCGGCTTTACCGGCAACCGGGAGGGCCTGAACGCGAAGGGAGCGTTGCGGATCTATTGTTCCGATCAGGTGCATTCGTCGATTGACCGGGCATGCTGGGTTGCCGGGATCGGTCAGGACAATCTGGTCAAGTTGCCCACGCAGGGGCCGAATTTCGGAATTGTCCCCTCGGCGCTTGAGGCCGCCATTCAGAATGACATCGCCGCCGGACATGTCCCGGCCGGGATCGTTGCGGTTACCGGTGGCACAGGTGTGGGGGCCTGCGATGATCTGATGGCCGTGGCTGATATTGCGCAAAAATACGACCTCTACACCCATCTTGACGCCGCCTGGGCTGGTTCGGCCATGATCTGCCCCGAATTCCGCAGGGCTCTGTGGCAGGGCGCCGACCGCTATGACAGCATCGTCTTCAACCCGCATAAGTGGATGGGTGCGCAATTCGATTGTGCGATCCAGTTCCTGAGGGACGCCACGCCGCAGCTCGATACGCTGAAAATCGAACCGGAATACCTCAAGACGACCGGAGCCGAGGTGACGAATTACTCGGAGTGGACCATCCCGCTGGGCCGCAGGTTCCGGGCGTTGAAAATCTGGTTCCTGTTGCGGTCATATGGGTTGGAGGGATTGCGCGAACGCATCCGCAACCATGTGGCATGGGCCGGCGAACTGGCGAAAAAGATTGGTGCGATCGAGGGGTTCGAGATTACAACCGGCCCGATCCTCAGCCTGTTTTCCTTCCGCTGCCCGGGGGACGATGCTCAGCAGCAGCGTCTGGTGGACGCGCTGAATGACGACGGCCGGATTTACCTGACGCAGGGCATGTTCGACGGCCGCAAGATCATCCGCTTTCAGGTCGGGCAGTTCGATACCACCCGCGACGACGTGCTGATGGCGGCGGACGTGATCCGGGACGTGTGGGAGGCCATGAAATGAAGTTTGCCACTTTCGTTTCGGGCGAAGAACGTTTCTTCGGGGCAATCACCGACGGTGGTGCCATTGCATTGAACCAGGAATTCCCTGAACACGACAGCCTTTATGAGGTGATCGCGGCCGGGGCGTTCGATCAACTGGCAGAGGCGGCCGGGGGGAAACCTGTCACCCATCCCGATTTCATCTATGACATGGTGATGCCGGATGCGCGACGTATCCTTTGCGTCGGAGTGAACTTTCCCGACCGGAACGCAGAATACAAAGATGGCAGCGCGCAGCCCAAATACATGTCCCTGTTCCCGCGTTTCGCCAGTGGCTTTACCGGCCATGACCGGCCTCTGATCCGCCCGCCGGAAAACCACACGCTGGACTACGAAGGCGAAGTTGCCATCGTGATTGGCAAGGCTGGCCGCCGCATTCCACAGGAAGACGCGTATGATCACATCGCCGCGCTGACGTTGTGCAATGAGGGAACCATTCGCGACTGGGTTCGGCACGCCAAGTTCAATGTCACACAAGGCAAGAACTGGGATAGGTCCGGGGCCATCGGCCCGTGGCTGGTTCCGTTCACGGATGCGGCTCAGCTGGATGAGGCGCGTCTTCAAACCCGTGTGAATGGCGAGCTGCGACAGGATGATACGCTGAACCGCATGATGTTCCCGATCCGGCGCGAGATCGAATATATCTCGACTTTCATGACGCTTCAGCCCGGCGATATCATTGTGACCGGTACACCGACCGGGGCGGGCGCGCGGTTCGATCCGCCGAAATTCCTGGCACCCGGTGATGTGGTCGAGGTCTCGGTCGACGGTATCGGTACTCTGCGAAACACGGTTGAGGACGAAAAAGTATGACGCCCGAAGACCATGCTCGCGCGGCCGCTGATCTGTTGCAGGCGGAACGAACGCATGAACAGATTGGCCTGCTCAGCCTGCGCCACCCCGAGATGGGCATGGATGACGCTTACGAGGTGCAGAACGCCATCTGTCGCCAGAAACTGTCCGAAGGGCGCAACGTGATCGGGTGGAAGATCGGCCTGACTTCGAAAGCCATGCAATACGCGTTGAACATCGACATTCCTGACAGTGGAATTCTGTTTGACGACATGGTGTTTGCACGGGGTGCCACCGTTCCGGCCGGGCGCTTCATCCAGCCCCGGATCGAGGCCGAAATTGCCTTTGTCATGAAATCGGCCATAGGTGGGGGGAACGTGTCCCGCGCAGATATCATCGCGGCGACGGATTACGTCGCGCCGTCCATCGAAATTCTGGATACGCGGATTCAACGGGTGGATCCCAAAACCGGCAATGCCCGTACGGTGTTTGACACGATCAGTGACAATGCCGCGAATGCCGGTATCGTTTTGGGCAACGATCGCCACAGGGTGGATGCCTTTGATCTGCGATGGGTTGGGGCGCTGACCTTCCGCAATGGCGAGATCGAGGAAACCGGTCTGGGCGCGGGGGTGCTGAACGATCCGGTCGAAAGCGTCGTTTGGCTGGCGCGACGCATGGCGCAATACGGTCAGAGCATCGCGCCGGGCCAGATTGTTCTGTCCGGCAGCTTCATCCGCCCGGTCGAATGCCCCCCGGGAACAGAAATCCACGCGGATTTCGGACCGTTCGGCTCAGTCGATATCAATTTCGCCTGAAAGGAGCGCCAATGCCTGCGCCAATCAATTCGTTCAAGGCCGCGCTGACGTCTGGAACCCCTTTGATCGGGTGTTGGATCGGCTTGGCCAATGCCTATACCTCCGAGATCGCCGCAACCGCGCAGTTTGACTGGCTGCTGGTCGACGGTGAGCATGCGCCAAACGATCTGCGCTCGATCCTCGAGCAGGTGAGGGTGATTGAAGGATCTGGCAGTACCCCCGTCGCACGCCTGCCGATTGGCGAGACCTGGATGATCAAGCAATATCTTGATGCCGGTGTGCAGAATATTCTGGTGCCGATGGTCGAAAGCGGCGATCAGGCGCGCGAACTGTTGCGGGCCGTGCAGTATCCACCTCGTGGCGTTCGGGGCGTAGGTTCCGCTTTGGCGCGGGCCTCGCGTTTTGCGGCTATCCCGGATTATCTGAAAACGGCGGACGAGCAGATCTGTCTTTTGGTGCAGGTCGAAAACAGGCTTGGGCTGGAGGCGCTGGACGACATCCTGGCGACCGACGTCGATGGGGTGTTCGTCGGCCCGTCGGATCTGGCCGCAGATATGGGCCATATCGGCGATGCCGGGCACCCGGACGTGATCGAGGCCGTTCTTGATGCGATCCGGCGCATCGTTGCGGCAGGCAAGCCGGCAGGGATATTGTCGCTGGACCCGGTCATGCAGCGAAAATGCCTGGATCTGGGGGCAACATTCGTGGCCACGGACATCGATGTGACTTTGTTCGCCAAGGCAATCCGGGCCGCTGCCGCTGATGGGCTCAGCCTGCTGCCCGATCAGGTGGCTTCGGGAATCGCGCAGACAGGCGCGGCGTCGAAATACCTGCAACAGCTTTGCAAACACTGGTCGCACAAGGCTCAGGTAACATTCGATGAAACACAAGGCAGCGTGAGCTTTCCGGACGGGAACCGCGTCACCCTTTCGGCGGGCGACACCAGCCTGACCGTAATCGCCGCCACCCGGGCGCGCGGTGATCTGGCCCGATGGCAACAGGTCATCGAGGCTCATCTGGCGCGTTTTGCGTTTCGGGAAGAGTTCCGCATTGATTGGTCAGGATGAGGAAAACACGTTGCGGCCCTGAACCTGCCACTGTGGCAACGGGTCAAGGGCAGGCACCCCTGTGTTGGATTTGGAACGGTTTTGCCCGAAAGGCCTCAGTTAGAGCTTTTGGACACCATGGACGGTCAGAGTGCTGACCAGATCGGCATAGTCTTCGCGGGCCTTGGGCCCTGCTCCGCTGTTCCACATGTAATACCAGTTCAGCATCCCAAAAACTGACATCGTGGTGCCGCGCAGCTTGTCCTTGTCATCGTTGAAGGCCGACGGTGCCAGTTCTTTGAGGATTTCGCGCACAAAATTCACCAATTCCAGCTGATACCCGCGCAGAAGTTTCTGCTGTTCCTCGGTCAAGGCGCTCATGCCGCTGATCTGCACCCGGTGTTCGTCATCTGCGCCTTGGTAGGCAAACAGGATTTCGCGCACTGCTTTCCGCAGCTTCTGTTCAGACGTAAGACCGCTCAGTTCCACATTGCAGATACGGTCGCGAAGCTCGCGCAGGTAGGTTTCAAGGATGTCATACAAGATGGCATCCTTGCTGTCGTAATAGTGGTAGATGTTTGCCTTGGAAATCCCGCACTCTTTTGCCAACAGGGTCATTGAGGCGCGATCAAACCCTTGGTCGGCGAACACTTTGGCGGCCGTTTTCAGGATTTGCTTCCGCTTCTGGTCGTGATCTTTGGCGATTGTACGGGCCACGGCTTATTCCTTATCGCGATTGTCGACGACGCGCTTCGCCTTGCCCTGAGAGCGTTCGACGTCGCCGGGGTCACCTACAACAATTTCCGTTGAGACGCCAACGACGTCCTTGATCCGCTTGGTCAGCATCCGTGCCGCGGCCGTCTTGGATAGTTCGTCGGTGGAATCCGGGGACGATTCAACATAAACCCGCATGGCGTCCATGCGGCCGGATTTGTACAGCTCGATCTGATAATAAGGGGCAAGGCCCCCCGTCGCCATGACCTGTTCTTCGATCTGGCTGGGAAAGACGTTGACGCCGCGCAGGATCATCATGTCGTCGCTGCGACCGGTGATCTTGGCCATCCGGCGCATGGACCGTGCTGTCCCCGGCAACAGGCAGGTAAGATCGCGCGTGCGATAGCGGATCATCGGCAAACCTTCCTTGGTCAGGGTCGTGAACACCAACTCGCCAGTTTCGCCATCGGGCAGGACCTCTCCGGTCGCGGGATCAATGATTTCAGGCAGGAAGTGATCTTCCCAGATCACCGGGCCATCCTTGGTTTCCACGCATTCATTGGCCACCCCGGGCCCCATGATTTCGGACAGGCCATAGATGTCGACCGCATGCATATCAAACGCTTCCTCGACTTCGGCGCGCATGGCGTCTGTCCAGGGCTCGGCACCGAACACGCCAACCTTCAGCGAGCTTTCACGCGGGTCGAGCCCCGCCTTGTGGAACTGTTCAAGGATATTGAGCATATAGGAAGGCGTAACCATGATCCCGTCGGGCCGGAAATCGTTGATCAGGTTGACTTGCTTTTCGGTTTGCCCACCGGACATGGGGACGACGGTCGCGCCAAGCCGCTCGATCCCGTAATGTGCGCCAAGACCGCCGGTGAACAACCCGTAACCATAGGCATTGTGCACCATGTCTCCCTTGCGCAACCCCGATGCGCGCAGGGACCTTGCGCCCAGATCCGCCCAATTGTCGATGTCGTTTTTCGTATAGCCCACCACCGTCGGCTTGCCAGTCGTACCGGACGAGGCGTGCAGACGAATGATCTGGCTGCGTGGAACGGCGAACAGGCCGAACGGATAGTTGTCACGCAGATCATTTTTGTACGTGAACGGAAACTTCGCCAGATCCGAGAGCTGCTGAAGATCGTCAGGATGCACACCGGATTCGTCGAACCGTTGCTTGTACATCGGCACGTTCTCATAGGCGTGGCGAACGGACCATTTGAGCCGTTCAAGCTGCGTCGCACGGATTTCGTCGATCGAGGCGATCTCGATCGGGTCCAGATCCGCTTTGTTTGGGGAAAGATCTTCCATCGCGTCACTCCTCCAGTCGCGAAGCTATTCCTGAAAATTCTGCCCGCCGACCGCGCGGGACATTCCGCGAAACTCGGCGATCAGGGTGTTGTCTTGATTGGTGACGCGGACGTCATAGATGCCACTGCGGCCGGTGACGGCAACCTCTGTCGCGGTTGCGGTCAGGAGGTCCCCCTTTTTCCCGGGCGCGAGATAGCTCATCATCGTATGCTGGCCGACGGTTGCCACGTTGCGACTGTTGCAGGCGAAGGCAAAGGCGCTGTCGGCCAGGGCATGAGTGACGCCCCCGTGGCAAATGCCGTGCCCGTTGCAGTGATGGTCCCCGACTGTCAGGGTCAGGACTGCACGGCCTTCGTCGACGTCGACCAGATCCATCCCGAACCATTTGCTGGCTTGGTCATTCGCCCACATCGCTTCAGCGGATCTCGTGGCACGTTCCTTGGGTGTCATCATCAGCGTCCCTGGAAATTCGGTGCCCGCTTTTCAAGAAAACTGGATACGCCTTCGGCGTAATCCGCGCTTTCCCCGCAGGTCTTCATTGCGTCCGCTTCGATCTCGAGCTGATCCGAGAGGGACGTGGTGGCAGCCGATTGAATGCACTGTTTGGTCAGCCCGAGCCCGAGGGTGGGGCCGTTTGCCAATTGCGCGGCAAGAGCGCGCGCTTCGGTCATCAATTGATCGTCGGCCACGGCCTTCCAGATCAGCCCCCAATCTTCGGCTTGTTTGGCCGGAAGGGGTTGGGCTGTCAGGGCCAGCCCCTTGGCGCGCGCCTCGCCCAACAGGCGCGGCAAGTGCCAGCTGCCGCCCGTGTCGGGAATCAGGCCCACCTTGGAAAAGCTCTGAATGAATTTCGCACGTTCCGCGGCCAGAACCATATCACAGGCCAGCGCCAGATTTGCACCTGCCCCGGCGGCTACTCCGTTCACGGCGCAGATCACCGGGATATTCATCGACCGGATCAAACGGACAAGAGGGGCATAGAACGTGCGTACCGTTTTGCTTAAATCCGGTGGGCCATCCATCTTCGACGGGTCGCGATCACCGAGGTCCTGACCGGCACAAAAGCCACGCCCGGCACCGGTCAGCAATATCGCGCGGGCCCCGTCGTCGCGCGCGGCTTTCAGCGCATTCTGTAGCGCCAGGTGCATTTCTTCGTTGAACGAATTCAGCTTGTCCGGGCGGTTCAGGGTGATTTCGACCCAGTTCCCGTTGTCTTGTACAAGAATCGTATCGCTCATGACTGTCTCATCTGGTCTCGTTTCAACTTAATCATTGCATTAACCGAACGGTTGGTCAATATATAAACCCGAACCGAATCTGAACCGATCAAAGGGATTGCAAATGTCGCAGTCGTCGCTGGTGAGCGTTGAATTTAAAGGCGACGTGGCGTGGGTCACAATTGACAACCCGCCGGTAAACGCGACGTCGACAGGTGTTCGGCAAGGGCTGTCTGACGCGGTTGATGCGGTCAAGGGCGCGCGCGTGGCGGTGCTGTGTTGTGCTGGAAAGACCTTTGTTGCGGGCGGCGACATGTCCGAATTCGATGCACCGCCGGTCGAGCCACATTTGCCTGACGTGGTTCAGAAAATCGAAGACAGCGAGGTTCCGTTCATAGCTTGCATGCATGGCAACGTGCTGGGTGGCGGGTTCGAGATCGCCATGGCCTGTGCGTGGCGGATCGCAGCGCCGGGAACGGGTTTTGGCCTGCCGGAAGTCAATGTGGGCTTGATCCCCGGGGCAGGGGGCACTCAACGATTGCCGCGTCTGGTCGGGATGCAGGCTGCAATTGACATGGCCTGTTCGGGCAAAATTCTCAGGGCAGAGACACTGGCCGAGCTTGGCGGTGTCGACCTTGTCGCCGAAGACCCCAAGGCTGCTGTTCTGGACTTGGTAGCGGATCTGCCCGAACGCCCAATACCTGTCAGCCAGCGTGCTGTGGCGGAATTTGCGCCGGATCTGTTGGAGGCGAGCCGCCAGGCTTTGAAGAAACGCGCCAGGGGGCAGAAATCGCCGCTGGAAAACCTGACGGCGCTTGGTTGGTCGGTTGAGCCATTTGCCACCGCACAACCGAAAGAGCGCGCGCGCCATCTGGAGTTGCGCCAAAGCCCGGAAAGCCGCGCTTTGCGTTACGCGTTTTTTGCTGAACGTACCGTGTCCAAACCTTCGTTGATCAAAGACGTGGCCGCCCGTGACATAACACGGATAGCCGTTGTCGGAGGGGGATTGATGGGGGCGGGGATCGCAACTGCGGCCCTGAACGGCGGGCTGTCCGTGACGTTGATCGAGCGAGACGCTGACGCCGCGGCCGCAGCACACACTCGGGTCGAGGGTCTGCTGCAAGGCGCGGTCAAGAGAGGCAAGATGTCCGAGGCGCAGCTTCGGGATCGCCTTGCTGCGTTTCGTGCGGTGAACAGTTATGCAGACGCTGCGGATGCCGAACTGGCGATCGAGGCCGTCTTTGAAGACCTGTCCGTCAAGCAGCAGGTATTTGACGAGCTGGCAAGGCATATGAGCAGCGATGCGATTTTGGCCACCAATACGTCCTATCTGGACCCGCGCGAAATTTTCGCGGGCGTCGGCAATCAGGCCCGATGCATCGGCCTGCATTTCTTTAGCCCGGCCCATGTCATGAAATTGCTCGAGGTCGTGGTAGCTCCGCAAACGTCTGCTGAAGTGGTCGCAACTGCGGTCGCGCTTGGGAAGAAGCTTCGCAAGGTTTCGGTGCTGTCGGGTATCTGCGATGGGTTCATTGGCAACCGCATGTTGGCCGCCTATCGGCGCGCGGCCGATTATCTGCTTGCAGATGGGGCGCTTCCCTATCAGGTGGACCGTGCAATGCGGGCGTTCGGGATGCCGATGGGGCCTTACGAGCTTCAGGATCTGACCGGTCTTCAAATTGCCTGGGCAAACCGCAAACGCAATGCCGCCAACCGCGCCCCGAACGAACGTTATGTCACCATCGCGGACCAGCTTTGTCAGCGCGAGCGTTTCGGCCAGCGTGTCGGCAAAGGCTGGTACCGCTACGAAGAGGGCAGTCGCGATCCGGTTCGGGATTCCGAAGTTGAGGCATTGATCGAAGCTTATTCCGACCAGCAGGGCATCACCCGCAGGGATTTTTCGGACGAGGAAATCTGTTCGCGGTTGCTGGCGGTCTTGGCCAACGAGGGTGCTTTGATCATTGAAGAGGGGATCGCGGAAAACGCCGAAGCTGTCGATATGGTTCAAATCCATGGATACGGCTTTCCCCGCTGGAGAGGAGGACCCATGAACTATTGCAACGAAATCGGCATCAGCCGGTGCGCCGCAAATATGCTAACCGTAGCGAAAGAAAGCCCCGGTTCGTGGCGCCTCGCGGGCCTATTGGAAAACAATTAACATGTTGATGGTTACAAAAGTGACCATTAACGCATTCTCGAGTCATGTTTCACAGGGAGGAGACAAAACCATGAAGTTCACCAAGTTGAGCACTCTTTTGGCCTCGGCCGCACTGGCCGTTTCGGGCACAGTGGCGCTGGCGGCGGATTATACGCTGACGATTTCCAGCTGGGCACCGCCGACCCACGGCATCAACGCGAAGATGTGGCCGAAATTCGTGGAAATGGTCGAAGAAGCCACCGATGGCAAAGTCACAGCTGAACTGAAGCTGGGAATTGCCCCGCCGCCGGCGCAGATGGACCTTATCATGGATGGCGCGGCGGATGCGTCGATCATCTTCCACGGATACCAGCCCGGTCGTTTCGTCACCACCAAGATGATTGAGCTGCCCGGATATGAGGGCTCGGCCGAAGCGGCCTCGGTCGCGTATTGGCGTACATACGACAAGTATCTCAAGGCGGCGGACGAACATCGCGGTGTGAAAGTGATCGCCCTGCACACACACGGCCCGGCACAGCTTCATTCCAGCAGCCCGGTGACCAACCTCAACGAGGTATCGGGCCTCAAGGTGCGTATCCCGGGTGGTGTCGGCGGAGATGTCGGCACCGCGCTGGGCGCAACCGGAATTCAGGTTCCTGCGCCGAAAGTATACGAGACACTCGCGTCGAAAGCTGCTGATGGTGTGGTCATGCCATTTGAATCCCGCAAGGGTTTCAAGCTGACCGAAGTGGCGCAAAACGTATATGAAGTTCCGGGTGGCCTGTATCGCGGGTCATTTGCGTTCATCATGAACGAAGACACTTTTGCGGATCTTCCCGCCGATGTGCAGGCCGCTTTGGAAGAACAGGTCTTCGGCGAACCGCTGAGCCGCGAAATCGGTAAAATCTGGGATGAGATCGACGCGATCGGCCGTGAAGCGACCGAACAGACCGAGGGCAACGCGATCAATGCAGCCTCTGCTGAAGATCTGGAAAAGTTCAATGCGATCGCTGCCGATGTGCGCGCCAAGGTCATCGAAGAGGTCAATGGCACCGGTGTTGATGCGCAAGCCGCTTATGACATGATCGTTAACGAAATGGCTGCCCAGTAACGCAGCCGGGCTGGCGGGGTTGACCCGCCAGCCATCTTCACCCGTTGGGGGCCAATCATGCAATCTATCGTGACCTTCGCGCGTCGCGTCAGTATCATTCCGACGGTGCTGGCCTGTGTGGCGCTGTTCATCCTGATGGTGATGACCTTTTTTGACGTCATCCTGCGCTCAGTCTTCAATGCTCCGATCGAGGCGGCAACCGAACTGACGCGGATTCTGATGGCGATCCTTGTGTTCTCGGTTCTGCCGATGATTTCGGCCGGGAAAGGGCAAATCGCCGTTGATCTGACCGATGGAATTTTTTCCCGCCTGCGGCTGAGCAGGGCGCGCGATGCAATTGTCTATCTGGTGTCCGGCATCATGCTGATCTGGCCGATTCAGCGCGTTTGGGTTCTGGCTGAACGTGCAAGGGATTACGGGGATGTCACCGAATACCTGTCGATCCCTGTCTTCTATGTCGGCTGGTTCATCGCCGCCTTCACTGCAATAACGGCCGTTGCGATGGTCATCACCGGTCTTTTGCACATTTTTGCCCCCCAAACCTTGTCGGAGCACGCCTGATGACTGCCGCACTGATCGGTTTCGCCCTTGTCTTGGTTCTTGTGTTGGTACGTTTGCCCATCGTGTTTGCGATGGGCCTCGTGGGGACGCTTGGGTTCGCATATGAACGCGGTGGCAGCATTCTGTCCGAGCGCGGGCTGAAGGCCGCCATGTCGATGGTGGGTCGCCAGATTACGGACACGGCACAGGACTATGGCCTTTCGGTCGTTCCACTGTTCATCCTCATGGGCCTGTTCGTGAACAAGGGCGGGCTCGCGCGCGAGTTATACGCGGTTTCAAACGCCTTCCTGGGCCACTTCCGAGGTGGTATCGCCATGGCGACGGTTGCCGCGTGCGGCGGCTTTTCGGCCATTTGCGGTTCCTCGCTGGCAACGGCTGCGACCATGTCCAAAGTCGCGATGCCCGAGATGCGCCGGTACCGCTACTCGGATGAGCTGTCGACCGCGTCGATTGCAGCGGGGGGCACGCTGGGTATCCTGATCCCACCGTCGGTCATTTTGGTGATCTACGGCCTGCTGACCGAAACATCGATCGGCAAACTCTTCGTTGCGGGCATCATCCCCGGTGTACTTGGCATCCTCTTCTATCTGTTCGCGGTGCGCTGGACCGTTTGGCGCAGGCCCGAGGCCGGCCCCGCCGGTGAACGCCACGGCTGGGGCGAACGCCTGTCGGCCCTGCGCTCGGTCTGGGCGGTGTTGCTTTTGTTCTTCCTGGTGATCGGCGGCTTGTACGGAGCGTTCGATTTCTATCCTCTGAACCTGACCTTCAGCCCGACCGAAGCCGCCGGTATGGGCGCCATGGGGGCATTCCTGATCGCATTGTCGCGCGGCGGGCTGACCCTTGGGTCGACCTTTGAAGTGCTAAAGGAAACCAGTTACACCGCCGCGGCGCTGTTCTCGGTTCTGATCGGCGCGCAGATCTTTTCGAACTTCATCAACCTGGCCGGTCTGCCCGAAGCGTTGATCGCCTTGGTCACCGCATATGAGGTGGAGCCCTACGTCGTGATCCTGATGATCCTCGGGATCTACATCATTCTGGGATGCGTCTTTGAATCGCTGTCGATGCTGTTGCTGACGGTTCCGATCTTTTTCCCACTGGTCACGTCATTGGGATATGATCCGATCTGGTTCGGCATCGTTGTCGTCGTCGTGACCGAGATCAGTTTGATCACGCCGCCCGTGGGTCTGAACGTGTTCATTCTGAAAGGCGTGGTCGGGGACGTATCGACCGGAACAATCTTCAAGGGGGTCACACCGTTCTGGGTGGCAGACATCTTCCGTCTGGCTCTAATCGTTCTGGTGCCTTGGCTGGTTCTGGTCCTTCCCGAACAAATGGGAGCGATGGGTCACTGATGTTCTCTTTGACTGCGCTTCCGGACGGGTTTCATACGGATCCCTATCCAACCTACGCCGCGTTGCGCGAAGACACGCCCGTCTGCTGGCAGCCCGATGGTTCGGTGGTCCTGTCGCGGTATGACGACCTGGATCTGGTGTACCGGGATACCGAGCGTTTCATATCGGATAAAAAGGCGGTTTTCGGCCCCAAATACGGTATCGACAGCCCGCTGTACGAACACCATACCACCAGCCTTGTGTTCAATGATCCGCCTCTGCATACCCGCGTCCGCAAGGTCATGGTCGGTGCGATGAACCCGCGGGCGCTGGCGCAGATGGAACCGGGCCTGATTCAACTTGTCGATGGGCTGCTGGACGAGATGCAGGCCAAGGGCTCGGTAGAGTTGATCGAGGATTTCGCCGGTGCCATCCCGATCGAGATCATCGGCAACCTGCTTGGCATTCCCAGATCGGAACGTGGCCCTTTGCGGGATTGGTCTTTGGCTATTCTGGGCGCTTTGGAACCTCAATTGACGCCCGAGCAGGAAGAGTGGGGCAACCGGTCGGTATATGATTTCAAGGACTATCTTCGGCATGTCATAGAAGATCGCCGGGCCAATCCCGGAGATCCTGCGACGGATGTCCTGACACGTTTGATGCAGGATGACACCGATGGTGGCTTGACCGAGGTCGAGCTGTACCAGAACTGCATCTTCATTCTGAATGCAGGGCACGAGACCACCACCAACCTGATCGGCAACGCATTGGAACTGTTGGAACGGCACCGCGACAAACGGGCCGAGCTTCTGGCCAATCCAGATCTGATCAACACGGCAGTGGACGAGTTTCTGCGGCTGGAAAGCCCAAATCAGTTTGGCAATCGTCTGACCACCGAAGATGTAATGTTCCACGGTCAGACCATTCCGGCAGGTACGGACATTCACCTGTGTATCGGCGCGGCCAATCGCGATCCGCGGCAGTTTGCACAACCTGATGAGGTTGTATTGGATCGACGTCCCAACAAGCATCACGCGTTTGCCGGAGGTCCCCATACCTGCGTCGGCCTGACCCTGGCGCGTATGGAGGGTCGCGTGGCCGTCGGACGGTTTCTTGCGCGATTCCCGACCTATCGCATCACTGACGGCGCCGAACGGGGCGGGCGCATCCGGTTTCGGGGTTTCGCGCGACTGCCAGCTCAAGTCTGAGATGTTCGGTTTGGGTTGCCAATTCGCCAATTTATTGACCGACCGATCGGTTTATATTATGATTTCGTGAGACGGGCATATGGCCGCGCGAAGTTCACACAACAAATGAGGAGACGCTCATGACAATCCAACAGATTTCCAGCTTCGCGGCCGGTGAATGGGTTTCGCCCGGTGCGGGTGCCCGCAACATAACAAGCGCGGTCACCGGCGAGGTGATCGCCACGGCCGGCAACAGCGCGTTGGATGTGCAGGGGATGCTGGACTATGCGCGCAATGTCGGCGGGCCGGCGCTGCGGCAGATGACGTTCCACCAGCGGGCCAAGATGCTCAAGGCGTTGTCCATTCATTTGGGTCAGCACAAGCAGGCAATGTATGACTTGTCTTTCAGCACAGGTGCGACCCAGTCCGACCACTTGATCGACATAGACGGTGGTATCGGCACGATGTTCGTCTTCGCTTCGAAAGGTCGCCGCGAGATGCCGGACGGACATGTCTATCTGGACGGTGAGGTCGAGCAGTTGTCGCGCAATGGCACCTTCCTGGGGCAGCACATCTGTACCCCGTTGCACGGGGTGGCAGTTCACATCAACGCGTTCAACTTTCCTGTCTGGGGGATGCTGGAAAAGCTGGCTCCAACCCTTCTGGCAGGCGTTCCGGCCATCGTAAAGCCAGCAACGAACTCGTGCTACGTCACCGAACTATGCGTCCGGCTGATGCTGGATTCCGGCATTTTGCCTGCTGGCGCGTTGCAGCTGGTTTCGGGTGGTCTGGGCGATATGCTGGACCGTCTGACCATGCAGGACGTGGTCAGTTTCACCGGATCTGCGGAAACGGCGTCGAAACTGCGTTCCAACCCGGTGATTCTGGAGAATTCAGTTCGTTTCGTGGCCGAGCAGGATAGTCTGAACTGCTCGATCCTGGGCCCTGATGCCGAGCCCGGAACGCCGGAATTCGATCTTTTTGTCAAAGAAGTCCAGCGCGAGATGACCACGAAGGCCGGGCAGAAATGTACGGCGATCCGCCGGATCATTGCCCCAGAGCCTCAGGTGCAGGCGGTGATCGAAGCTCTGTCCGCGCGGTTGGCAAAAACGGTCATCGGCGACCCAAGGCTGGAAACCACACGCATGGGTGCGCTGGTCTCGAACGGTCAGAAACGCGATGTTCTGGAAAAGGCGGCAATCATCGGGCAGGAAGCCGAGCGCGTTTTCGGCGACCCTGACGATTTTGAGGTTGATGGAGCGGATGCCGAAAAAGGCGCGTTCCTGCCGCCGATGTTGTATCACTGTGCCAATCCGGATGCGGCCCGACGCGTCCATGACACCGAGGCTTTTGGCCCGGTTAGCACGGTGATGGGGTATCGCGATCTTGACCATGCGATCGAACTGGCAAATCGCGGGCAGGGGTCGCTGGTGGCGTCGGTCATAACCCGTGACGCGGATGTGGCACGGCACGTTGCCCTGGGGGCCGGGGCCTATCACGGGCGGCTGTATTTCAACAATCGCGACTCGATGAAGGAATCCACCGGCCACGGTTCTCCGCTGCCGCATATGGTTCACGGCGGCCCCGGACGCGCTGGTGGCGGCGAGGAGATGGGCGGTGTGCGTGGCGTGAAGCATTACATGCAGAGGACTGCCATTCAGGGGTCGCCCGATCTGCTGACCGCGATCGGGAACAAATGGGTTCCCGGCGCGAACGAGGTCGAAGGGCCAGCCCATCCGTTCACGCGCCGGTTCCACGAGCTGGCGATTGGCGAGACCCTCCACACGGCGCCCCGTACAATCACGATGGAAGACATCGAACACTTTGCCAATTTCACCGGCGATACGTTCTATGCGCATATGGATCAGGCAGCGGCGGAACGGAACCCGTTCTTCCCGGGCCGTGTGGCCCATGGGTATCTGCTTTTGTCATTTGCAGCCGGATTGTTTGTTGAACCGAACGAAGGCCCGGTTCTGGCAAACACGGGTCTTGACGGGTTGCGATTCATGAAGCCCGTCGAGGCGGGTGATACCATCAAGGTGCGGTTGACGGTCAAGGCCAAGACCAAACGGAACGAGGAATACGGCGAAGTCCGCTGGCATGTCACCCTGACCCAGCAGGATGATGAAATGGTTGCGGAATATGAGCTTTTGACGATGGTCGCCTACTAGGCCCGGAACCCATTGAACTTGGCAGGTCAGCGTGTTCACGGTTCGAAAAAAAACGAGCGGTGAACATGTCTGATCTTCGGGATACGTGCCAGAAACCAGGGTCGCAAACAGTGCTGGTTGCCTGCAAAGCACGCCAAGCGGCGCAATCGCGTCAAGATCTTGTTCGACAGGATCAAGGGCTGGTGGCGCGTCGCAACCCTGTGCGACCGAGGCTCAAAGGTCTTCTCGCCCGCGTCGCCATCGTCATCTGTTGGCTGTGACTCCTCATCCCCGCGCCCGTTAAACATGCACCTCAACCTGAGTTTGCAGATTGGCCGGGCGTTCCATCAGGGTGGAAAAACAGCGGTCTTCTTTACCGTTCCATAAACAAAACTGGTGTCGATCGAAGCAATCCCACCGATCGGGTGAATTCTGTTTCGAATGAACTCTTCATATGCCTCGAGATCCGATACCAACACCCGCAACTGGTAGTCCATCGCCCCGGTCAGCACGTGGCATTCAAGAACTTCGTCGATCATCCGAACGCGTTTTTCGAAATTCTGAACGTCCGTTTCATTGTGCCGCTCCAACCGGATCCGCACAAAAACGGTAATGCCTATGCCGTATGCGGCGGCGTCCACATCTGCGCTGTAACCCTTTATGATCCCGCGCGCTTCGAGGTTCTTGACCCGGCGCAGACACGGCGACGGAGACAGGCTCACCTCGTCGGCAAGGTCCTGGTTCGTCATGCGCCCGTCCTTTTGCAGCGCCCGAATGATCTGTCTGTCTTTATCGTCCATTTCAACCTAAAACTTGGCAGAATCTGCCAATACGGATCGCAGTATTGGTACTATTTGCAAGCAAAAGCCCAAAGTAAAGGTGCAAACTGGCGCCAGCTTGAAACAGGAGCTTGCAATGACTCGTTCAACCGGATTTGCCACCCGCGCCATTCACCACGCTTACAACCCTTTGGAAAATGACGGCTCCCTTACCCCACCGCTGCATTTGACGTCCACGTTTACCTTTGAAACCGCAGAGGCTGGTGGAGAGATGTTTGCCGGTGAACGCGCAGGTCATATCTACAGCCGTATTTCGAACCCCACATGTGACCTTCTGGAACAACGCATTGCCGTGCTTGAAGGGGCCGAGGCCGGACTGGCCCTTTCCAGCGGAATGGGGGCGATCACGGCAGTGCTTTGGACCCTGCTGTCGCCGGGGGACGAAGTCATCGTAGACAAAACGCTCTATGGCTGCACCTTCGCCTTCATGCGCCACGGACTGGCGAAATGGGGGGTCACGATCACCCATGTCGACATGACAGACCCAGAGAACCTAAAAGCCGCCGTTTCCGACAAAACCCGCGTTGTCTATTTCGAAACGCCGGCCAATCCGAACATGCGCTTGGTGGACATCTCCGCCAGCGCCGAGATCGCGCATTCGGTCGGTGCAACGGTTGTCGTCGACAACACCTATGCCAGCCCCTATCTGACCCGCCCGATCGAGCACGGGGCGGATATCGTTCTGCATTCTGCCACCAAGTATCTCGGCGGGCATGGCGATGTGGTCGCTGGTCTGGTTGTCGGCACCGCCGAACAGATCGCCGAAATCCGCCTGGTCGGAATGAAGGATATGACCGGTGCGGTCATGGCCCCTTTCAACGCGATGCTGATCCTGCGTGGCCTGAAAACACTGAACCTGCGTCTGGATCGTCATTGCGCGTCCGCCGGGGTCGTCGCTGATTTCCTCGAGGCCCATCCCGCCGTCGGCGAGGTTTACTTTCCCGGGCTGAGAAGCTTTGCCCAGCATGATGTCGCGCAGCGGCAAATGTCCCAACCCGGCGCCATGATCGCGTTCGAGATCAAGTCCGGCCTGTCCGGTGGGATCGAATTCATGAATCGTCTGAACATGATCCAGCGCGCGGTGTCTTTGGGCGATGCCGAAACGCTGATCCAGCACCCTGCATCCATGACGCATTCGACCTATACCCCGGAAGAACGGGCCGAGCATGGGATCAGCGATGGTTTGATCCGTTTGTCCGTCGGGCTTGAGGATGTCGAAGATATCCTCGCAGACCTGGAGCAAGCTTTGCCTTATCCTGCCCGCAGCGCCGCCTGAACCCGGAGACCGCCATGCACATTGATCCCACCCAGTTGAAGATCGTTGAACAACGTCTGTTATGGTTGTCGCATTGGATGATCCACCATGCCAACCACATCCGGCCAAAGGTGGATGGGATCAAGGTTGGTGGCCATCAGGCGTCGTCTGCTTCGATGGTGTCGATCATGACCGCGCTCTATTTTTCGGCCCTGCGCCCTGAAGACCGGGTGGCTGTCAAACCCCATGCCTCGCCGGTTTTCCATGCGATGCAGTATCTCATGGGCAATCAAACGCGCGAGAAGATGGAAAACTTCCGTGGTTTTGGCGGTGTGCAAAGCTATCCCAGCCGGACCAAGGATATCGACGACGTTGATTTTTCCACCGGGTCTGTGGGTTTGGGTGTCGCGATCACCTCGTTTGCTTCGATCATTCAGGATTACATCAAGGCCAAAAGCTGGGGCTCGGATGCTCCGATGGGGCGGATGGTGGCCCTTGTAGGCGACGCAGAACTGGACGAAGGCAACGTCTATGAGGCATTGCAGGAAGGCTGGAAGAACGACCTGCGCAATACGTGGTGGATCATTGACTACAACCGGCAATCCCTGGATGGCATCGTCCGCGAAGGGCTGTTCGAACGGATTGAAAAGATCTTCGATGCGTTCGGTTGGGATGTCGTGCGCGTGAAATATGGGGTTCTGCAACGCGCGGCCTTTGAAGAACCGGGTGGCGATCGCCTGCGCGACTGGATCGATGCGTGCCCCAATCAGGATTATTCGGCTTTGACCTTCATGGGGGGCGCAGTCTGGCGGCAGCGCTTGATGGACGATCTGGGGGATCAGGGGGATGTGACTGCCTTGATTGAACGGCGGACGGACGCAGAGCTGGCGGCGCTGATGGAAAACCTTGGCGGCAATTGCGTCGAGACCATGGCCCGGACATTTGCCGCCATCGATCATGATCGCCCGACCTGTTTCCTGGCCTACACCGTCAAAGGGTGGGGCACCCCCATCGCAGGTCACAAGGACAATCACGGCGGGCTGATGAACAACAGCCAGTTCGCCGCGTGGCAGTCGCATATGGGCGTGCCAGACGGCGAGGAATGGGAGCCGCTTGCGACAGTACAGGACCCCGCCGCATTCAAGGATTTTCTGGCCAGGGCACCGTTCTTTGCCAAGGGTCCGCGCCGCTATTTCGATGACAAGCTGGACGTGCCAAGGATCGAGGTCGACACCAGCCGTGAAATCTCGACCCAGATGGCGTTTGGCAAGATCCTTGACGATCTGTCAAAAGGTGATGGCCCGTTGACCGAACGCATCGTGACAACCTCTCCGGATGTCACCGGCACGACGAACCTGGGGCCTTGGGTGAACAGGCGCAAGCTGTTTGCCCGATCCACGCAAGCCGATGCCTTCATAGAACACCGGATCCCTTCGACGGCGAAATGGGAATTCACGCCGGGAGGGCAGCATATCGAGCTTGGGATCGCCGAAATGAACCTGATGCTGCTTCTGGGAGCGGCGGGTCTGTCGCATTCCCTGTTTGGCAAACGGTTGATCCCGATCGGCACCGTCTATGACCCCTTTGTCAGTCGCGGCCTCGATGCGCTGAACTATGCCTGCTATCAGGATGCACGCTTTATTCTCGTTGGTACGCCGTCGGGCGTGACACTGGCACCTGAAGGCGGAGCGCATCAATCCGTCGGCACACCGCTGATCGGCATGAGCCAGGACGGGCTGGCTGCATTTGAACCCGCCTTTGCTGATGAACTGGCGGTGATCATGGAATGGGCCTTCGACTATCTGCAACGCGACGGTGAAGGACAACCGGACGAGCGCACATGGCTGCGCGATGAAACCGGCGGTTCCGTCTATTTGCGTCTGACGACCAACCCGATTGAGCAGCCCGGCAAACGCGTGGATGACGAGTTTCGGCAGGGTGCCATTGACGGGGCCTATTGGTTGCGAAAACCGGGGCCCAATTGCGAAGTTGTAATCGCCTATCAAGGTGCTGTCGCGCCCGAGGCAATCAAGGCCGCCGGTATCATCGGCGAGGGTCGCCGCGATGTCGGCGTTTTGGCCGTGACGTCCGCGGATCGGCTGAATGCCGGTTGGACGGCTGCACAACGCGCGCGGTCGCGCGGCAACCCCGCCGCACTATCCCACATCGAAACCCTGATGTCTGGTCTGCCAGCGCACTGCAATCTGGTCACCGTGATTGACGGGCATCCTGCAACATTGTCGTGGCTGGGCGCTGTGCGCGGTCATCAGACCATTCCGATGGGGGTCGAACATTTTGGCCAGACAGGAACGATCGGTGATCTCTATCGCCACCACTGTATTGATGCCGATGCCATCATCGAAAAAGTGAGTGGTTTGACCCGTGGCAGAGTACTTCATCGGGCAACAGGGGCTTGAGATTGGGCCAACAAGATCAGGAACGATCCCGCTCGGGCTCTTGTTTGACCCATGTCGCATCGACGACGGTCGATGTCATCGAAATGATCGGCACGGTTATGCGTGCCCGGTGCATGTTTCCGACGCCCAACAGCAGGCAGCTGCCGGCAAGATGTTGAATTATGTTCCCGCGTTGACCTAGGCTTGACGCGGCCCGGCCCTGGCGGTTGCGTCAGGGTCTGACCTGTCAGGGTGTTACCTTATGAGGAGCTTTTCGGCGAAAATGCCCGTTTTCCCGTCTATACAACCGGGATAGCAGCCGATAAGGGGCTGTCTTTACCCTTGGATGATCCGCTGATCGCAATTCCGCACAGCGCCTATCACCTGGCCGATACAAAGAACCACCACCGTGAAACAAACCATTGCAGATGCGCTAGCGCGCAAGGGCTATGATACATTGACCCAGGTTCAGCGAGCCGTCACCCAGCCCGAGCTGGAAGGGCGCGACATGCTGGTTTCGGCCCAGACCGGATCAGGGAAGACCATTGGGTTTGGTCTGGCGATAGCGCACAGGGTGCTGGGCGATGAAGAAACGCTCGGCAAACCCGAAGCGCCGTTGGCGCTGGTTGTCGCACCGACCCGCGAGCTGGCACTTCAGGTAAAACGGGAACTTGGCTGGTTGTATTCCGGAGCGGGAGCGTTTCTGGCCTCGTGCGTCGGGGGCATGGACATTCGGGATGAACGTCGCGCGTTGGCCCGAGGCGCCCATATCGTTGTGGCCACTCCGGGACGACTTCGCGACCATATCAATCGAGGTTCAATCGATCTGACAGCTATCCGAGCGGTTGTCCTGGACGAAGCGGATGAAATGCTGGATCTGGGGTTCCGCGAGGATCTTGAGTTCATCCTTGATGAAACACCCGCAGATCGTCAGACCTTGTTGTTTTCTGCCACTGTGCCACGCGCAATTGCCAATCTGGCCAAGCGGTATCAGCGCGACGCGGAACGTGTGAGCACGGTCGGCGAACTGACCCAGCATGCGGATATCGAGTATCGGGCCATGACGGTGGCGCCGCGTGATGGTGAAAACGCGATAATCAATGTGCTGCGATATTACGAGGCCCCCAATGCCATCGTTTTCTGCAACACCCGAGCGATGGTTTCGCGCCTGACCGCGCGCCTGTCGAACCGGGGGTTTTCTGTCGTGGCCCTGTCCGGTGAGCTGACCCAGAGCGAACGATCCAACGCGTTGCAGGCCATGCGCGATGGACGGGCCCGGGTCTGCGTCGCAACCGATGTTGCGGCCCGCGGCATCGATCTGCCCAACCTTGATCTGGTGGTCCATGCCGAACTGCCCAACAGCCATGAAACACTGCTGCACCGGTCTGGCCGCACGGGTCGCGCTGGCCGCAAGGGCGTCAGTGCCCTGATCGTCGCGCCATCATCGCGCAAAAAGGCAGAGCGCATTCTGAAATTTGCCAAGCTGACAGCAGAATGGGGATCGGCCCCGTCTGCCGACGAGGTGAACGAGCGTGATCAGGCTCGGATGCTGGCATCAGAGGACTGGCAGGTCGAGGTCACGGAAAGCGAACGCCCGTCTGTTGAAAAACTGATTGCTCGCTTCACGCCCGAACAAATCGCAGCCGCTTACCTGAGGCAATACAAACTGCGCCATTCCGCCCCGGAAGAGCTGTCGGCGGTCGATCAGGCCGCCCCAAAACCACGCGCATCTTTTGGGCCAGGCGTCTGGTTTTCATTGTCCGAAGGGCGCAATCAGAATGCGTCCCCCCGTCATATGCTGCCGATGATCTGCAAGGCGGGCGATCTGACAAAAGACGACATCGGTGCCATCCGGATTGCCGCGGACGTAACTTATTTCGAAATCAGTGAGGGAAGTGTCGACCGCTTTCTGACGGCCATTGGTCCAGAGATGAAAATCGAAGAAACCAAAGACCTTGTGCGGTTGGACAAAGCACCGGACCTGTCGTCAACCGGTCGGTCCGGTCTCAAAAGAAAGTTCAAAGGCGGACCTTCGGGACACAAAACGGAAAACTCTCCGGCTGAGCGGAAAGCCCGCCGCCGCCAATCCAAGCCCGAGGTTCAGCCTGCCCAGACCGTGCCCGCGACCGAAACCCGCCGAGCGTCGGATGACGACGCAAAAAGCCAGTTCAGCGCTTCGGGCGCAAAACCGAAAAAACGCAAGCCCGGCAGTGTCGAGCAAAGGAGAGGTCGCTCCAAACCAGCCGGAGACGCGCCGAAAGGTCCGCCGCCGCCAAAGGGCAAGCCAAACAGCAAGAAGAATCGTGCACGCGCGGCGGCCGTCAAATCCGCCAAGGGTGGCAACGCAGTTCCAAAACGTCGCAAATCCGGACCCAAGGGCAGTTGATTTCCGCCACGCGCAAGGTCTGTCCTCTGGGCATCGGCAAGTGACCAGGTGCCGTGGATTTCGGTCGCGGCATACACATGTGCTTAACAGTTGCGTGATTTTTCGGGGTAGGAGCAAACTAAGCTTTGCTCTTCCTGCGATCTCAACCGAATACTGTGGTACAGGACATTCTTTTCGGGGTTTTCATGCGGTTCAGTGTCGGCATTGCTGTATCTATGCTGGTCGCCGTATCCATCGGCGTGTCGACCTTCGTTGTTCATTCGCTGTGGTGGACGACCGCGCGTGACAACAGCCGCATGCTTGCCGCTGAGATCAACAGCCAGATTGCAAACGCGGTCCGCATCGAAGTCGGGGCAACCCTCAGATCCGCCGAAGCCGCATGGTCGGCGGTACGCACGATCTTTGTACAGAATGTCATCGCAACACGGCAGGCCGATAAACGAGAGTTCGTCTTTCTGTCTCAGTTGCAGGCGCAGCCGAATATTTCCTGGATTTTCTTCGGCTGGCCGGATGGCAACTTTTTCGCATCGCATCGGTTGGGCGACAGCGGGCTTGAGATGATAGAGATCGACAAGGAAATCCGCGACCGGAACCTGCGGACCGATCGATACATTTTTATTCCCGGGGATATTCAGTTCGAAGAAAGGACCTTTGTTCCGACCTCCTATGATCCTCGTGATCATGCCTGGTTCAACAATTTCATGTCTCTGGACACGATGGGATGGATCGAAGCACGCGATCTTCCGGGCAGTGACAAGACCGTATACGCATTTGCGGGGCCGATCGATGTCAACCGGGCACGGCAGGGTGTTCTTGCGGTCGCAATCGAAACCGACCGTTTGTCACGCTTTCTGGCGACGCTCGAGCCCGGCGAATTCGGAGCCGCCTTTATTCTGGATGCTGATGGCAAAGTAATTGCTGTTCCCGACGCAAAAGCGGACGAAGTTACACCGGCGCGCATGGGCGAGGGTGAGCTGTACGAGGTTGCCAAGATCTCGGGGGAAAAACTGTTGGGCGACCCGGATGGCAAGACTGCGGGCAGTTCGACGAAACGCGTGGTGATCGATGGCGTCCCCTATGCGGTGGCCCTGACACCTTTGGGTTTTTACGGGTGGCGCGTCGCTACGGTCATTCCGGAGGCGGCCTTTTTGTCGGGAATCAATGCAACCTTGATAGACCTGATCTATATCCTGATCGGGGTCGTGATCGTCTCAACCGCCCTGGCAATCTGGTTGATCCGTCGAATTGTGGCCAATCCTTTGGCGCGCATTGCCGAGGATCTGAGCAAGATCGAACGCTTCGACGTCGAACGCATTCCACGCCGGCCTTCAAACCTGTCCGAGCTTGCCAATCTGTCTGCGGCAACGGCCAGCATGGCAGCAGGGTTGTCCGCGTTCCGAAAGTACGTGCCGACCGATCTTGTGAAGATGCTGCTCGCCGAGGGCATCAAAACGCAGCCCGGTGGCGACATGAAGCAGATATCCGTGTTGTTTTGCGATGTGACCGGATTCACCGGGTTGTCGGAAAAACTCGGCCCCCAAATCATCCAGTTGATGGAGCCCTTTTTCTCTGCGGCCGCAGCAGCCGTCGCGCGCCATGAAGGGACGATCGACAAATTCATGGGTGACGCGGTCATGGCGATCTGGGGGGCACCGCGCAAGGATGCGCTCCATGCCGAAAATGCCTGCCGCGCGGCTCTGGATCTTGTCGTGACCGTGGAAGATGCGGGCATCGAGGACGAGGCCGGAAATTCCCTGCGTGTCAGGATCGGGTTGAACAGCGGTGAAGCTTTGGTTGGCAACATTGGGTCAGAGCAGCGGTTGAACTACACGGCGATCGGTGACGTCGTGAATGTGGCCAGCCGATTGGAAGGGGCCAACAAGGAGTATGGCACGCGTATTCTGATCGGCCCCGAGACCCGGCGCGAAGCAGGCGACGCAATTGTCGTCCGAGAGCTGGACACGCTCGCGGTCTTTGGCCGGACCGAGGAACTGGTGGTCTATGAGCTGATTGCGATGGCCGACGGTTCTGAAGGTTCCCTTGATTGGATCGAGACCTACGAACAAGGTCTTGCGCATTATCGTTCCGGCCGGTTCGAGCAGGCGATAGATGCGTTTGAGGTCGCGGACAAAATACGGGGCGGGGACCCTGTGTCCGTCGCCATGAAGTTGCGCGCAACGAAACTTTTGACCAACCCTCCCTCGGGGGATTGGCGTGCGGTTACGCATACGGACAAGACGTGAGCGCGCAGGCCATGAGAGCATGCAATCCGCACCCGTGAACAGCAAGGTCTGAGTGCGCGGAAGGGGGATTCGGGCCGTCGTATCGTTTTCGCAGCGAAGATGAGAATGAATTCCGGAAATCAGGGTGCAATAGCAGAAAGAGTCTTCAAAGATATCCGCAGAAAGACACTATTGACATTAGATTTTGTATTTTGGATACATTAGACAGAGGGATCGCGACGACCTGTGCTGTCACTGAATGCTCTGGCGATAAAGAGCCATGCGATTGTCTTTATAAGTCCTTTTCTGGGAGAAAATCATGAACCTCAAACTTCTGGCCGCAACCACTGCGATCGCCCTGACGGGTGCCGTGGCGCAGGCAAATACACTTGTATATTGTTCCGAAGGATCGCCTGAAGGGTTCGATCCTGCGCTGTACACCGCGGGGACGACCTTTGATGCGTCTTCACATCCGATCTACAATCGGTTGCTTGAATTTGAAACGGGCACGACCAATGTGGTCCCCGGCCTGGCCGAAAGTGTCGAGGCCAGCGATGATGGTCTGGAATACACTTTCAAGCTGCGCCAGGGCGTCAAGTTCCACTCGAATGACGCGTTCACGCCGACCCGCGACTTCAACGCGGATGACGTGATTTTCTCCTTCATGCGTCAGAAAGACGAAAACCACCCTTATCATCAAGTGTCAGGCGGAACCTGGGAATATTTCCAGGGTATGGGGATGCCTGATCTGGTCGAGTCCATCGAAAAGATCGACGACTACACGGTGAAATTTACCCTGTCCAAGCCCGAAGCACCGTTTGTCGCCAATATGGCGATGGACTTTGCCTCAATCGTGTCGGCGGAATACGCTGCGGGAATGATGGAAGCCGGTACGCCGGAAAAACTGAATACGGCACCCATCGGAACCGGACCTTTCTCGTTCGTGGCTTATCAAAAAGACGCGGTGATCCGTTACGCGGCCAATGATGCGTATTGGAAAGACCCGGCGCAGGTCGAAAACCTGATCTTTGCCATCACACCGGATGCATCTGTGCGCTATCAAAAGCTGAAAGCAGGCGAATGTCATGTGATGCCCTATCCGAACCCTGCCGACATTCAGGCAATGAAGGATGATCCGGACATCAACATGCTGGAACAAGAGGGCCTGAACGTTGGTTATCTGGCCTACAACACCACCATGGCGCCATTCGACAATCCGAAGGTGCGCAAAGCGCTGAACATGGCGATCGACAAGCAGGCGATCATCGACGTGGTCTTCCAGGGCTCGGGCCAGGTGGCTAAGAACCCGATCCCGCCTACCATGTGGGGCTACAACGACGCCATCGTGGACGATCCCTATGATCCCGAAGCGGCCAAGGCGATGCTTGAGGCCGAAGGTGTTTCGGACCTGTCGATGAAAATCTGGGCCATGCCCGTCCAGCGCCCCTACAACCCCAATGCCCGTCGCATGGCCGAGTTGATCCAGGCGGATTTCGCCAAGATCGGTGTGGGCGTCGAAATCGTCTCGTACGAATGGGGTGAATACCTGTCTCGCTCGAAAGAACTGAACCGGGACGGTGCTGTTCTGCTGGGCTGGACCGGGGACAATGGCGACCCGGACAACTTCCTGGCGGTATTGCTGGGCTGTGACGGTGTCGAAGCATCCAACCGGGCGCAATGGTGCCATCAGCCATTCGAAGACCTGATCCTGAAGGCCAAGCAAAGCACGGATCAGGCCGAGCGGACCAAACTGTATGAAGAAGCGCAGGTTGTGTTCAAGGAGCAGGCTCCGTGGGCAACCATCGCGCATTCGGTCGTTTACATGCCCATGAGCAACAAGGTGCAAGGCTATAAGGTGCACCCTCTGGGCGGTCACATCTTCTATGGTGTGAGCGTCGAATAAACCACCACTCGCAAACCGGAGCCACCAGAGTGGTGGCTCCGGCTTTCTTATTGAGGAGGTCGGGCAGAATGCCGGATTTGTCCGAATACCGCCAATTGGCACTGGATATGTCAGTGGACGCAGTGGCCCTGGTGCCGGGTCCGAATTTCACCCGCGCATTGGGCAAATCCTTCATGAGCCACGAGCGGCCTTTTGTCGTGGTGATTCCGGCCCAGGGTGATCCGGCGGCGATCGTGCCCAATCTGGAACTCGCCTCATGGGATCTGGTTGGATTTGAGGGTGCCGTGTTCGACTGGCGCGATCAGACCGGCTATGACGGCGCCTTTTCCGCGCTGGCAGCGCATAGTCCGATCAGATCGTTGGCCGTCGAAGGTCAGGTGATGCGGTTTTTCGTGTCAGACGCGTTTACCCGCGCAATTCCGGATCTGCAGATTGTGGACGGCGAACACGAAATCTCAGGCCTTCGCATCATCAAAACCGAAGAAGATATCGCCGCGCTGCAAGCGGCCATCGATATTTCGGAACGCGCGTTGCAGCGTGTGATTGCGGGTGTTCGCACAGGTCAGACCGAAAAACATATCGAGCAGGCGCTGATACAGGCGCTTTTTGCGGAAGGCGCCGAGTCGCTGGCCTTTTCCCCCATCGTGGCTGCGGGGGACAACTCGGCACGACCGCACGGCAAGGCGCGCGCCGACTACCGGATCAAGGCAGGCGACGCTTTGCTGTTCGACTTTGGCGCTCGAAAACATGGTTTTGCGGCCGACATCACGCGAACTTTTTTCGTTCAGGACGTCACGGACGAAGGCCGGGATGTCTACGACACGGTTTTGCGCGCCAACAAAGCCGGGTTCGAAGCCTGCCGCCCCGGCGTGACAGCGCATGACATCGACGATGCCGTCACAGGCGTGCTTGAGGCCTCGCCCTTTGCCGATCGTATCCGGACCAAGACAGGTCACGGTCTGGGCCGGGATGTGCATGAGGCGCCGTATATCATGCGCGGCAACAGCCAGAAAATCCTGCCGGGCATGGTCTGGACCAACGAACCCGGTCTGTATGAATTGGACAAGTTCGGCGTTCGCATAGAAGATGACGTCCTTGTCACCGGGGATGGCTGTCGGTCACTGACCCGCTTTCCCAAAGAACTTACAATCATAGGTCGCTGATGCTTGGCTATTTCCTCACCCGTCTTGGCCTGTTTGTTCCGACATTTCTGGGCGTGACGCTGATTTCGTTCATGTTCATCCGGGTGCTGCCCGGCGATCCGATCATCGTGATGGCCGGAGAACGCGGCATGACGGAAGAACGTTATCAGGAAATGGTCGAAAAGCTGGGTTTCGACAAGCCGGTGTTGCAGCAGTATTGGGATTACCTCACCGGAGTGCTTCAAGGTGATCTGGGCGAAAGCTTTGTCACTAGGAAACCCGTATGGGATGAGTTCTTTTCGCTGTTCCCCGCAACGCTGGAGTTGTCCCTGTGCGCCATGATCTTTGCCGTTGCGCTGGGTCTGCCCGCGGGTGTGATCGCGGCGGTGAACCGAGGGAAGTTCTTTGACCGGGCGCTGATGTCCTCGGCGCTGGTCGGGTACTCGATGCCCATCTTCTGGTGGGCGCTGCTGTTGATCATCATATTCTCGGGCAATCTGGGCTGGACGCCGGTCTCGGGCCGGATCGACCTGTTGTATTACTTTCCCAGCGTCACGGGCTTCATGCTGATCGACAGCCTGCTGTCGGGTCAGGAAGGAGCATTCGGATCAGCCGTGCGCCATCTGATCCTGCCGACGATTGTGCTGGGAACGATTCCGCTGGCGGTAATCGCACGCCAGACCCGGTCGGCGATGCTGGAAGTTCTGGGCGAAGATTACATCCGCACCGCGCGCGCCAAGGGTTTGTCACCAACGCGGATCAATGGATTGCACGCGCTGCGAAACGCTTTGATTCCGGTTGTTACGGTGATCGGCCTATCGGTGGGCACTTTGCTGGCGGGGGCCATTCTGACCGAAACCATCTTCAGTTGGCCGGGCATAGGAAAGTGGATGGTCGACAGCATCTTTCGCCGTGACTACCCGGTTGTTCAGGGCGGATTGCTGATGATCGCGGTGATCGTGATGCTGGTGAACCTGCTGGTCGATGTCCTTTATGGCATCATCAACCCCAAAATTCGGAGGCGGTGATGGCCGAACTATCCTCAACCCCGCCCAGAACGGAAGACCGCCCCAGCGCCCTGCGCGAGTTCTGGTACTACTTCAGCGAAAACCGCGGCGCTGTCATCGGGCTTTGGGTTTTTGCAGCCTTCGTTTTTTGTGCCGCCTTTGCGCCCCTTCTGGCCCCCTATGACCCAACCGAGCAGTTCCGCGATCATATCCTGCAACCGCCTGCTTGGCAGGAGGGCGGAAGCTGGGCTTTCCCGTTGGGCACCGATCCGCTGGGTCGGGACATGCTGTCGCGCCTGATCATGGGCTCGCGCTATTCCTTCTTTGTCGGAATCGTCGTCGTCTGTGTGGCCGTGTCGGGTGGCGTGATGATTGGCCTGCTGTCGGGCTTTGCCCCCAAATGGGTCGATACGCTGATCATGCGGGTGATGGATATCGTTCTGGCCTTCCCGTCGCTGCTGTTGGCGCTGGTGCTGGTGGCCATCCTTGGCCCGTCGCTGACCAACGCGATGATTGCCATCGCCATCGTTTTCCAACCCCACTACGTGCGCCTGACCCGCGCGTCGGTTCTGGCGGAACGTCAGAAGGATTATGTCACGTCGGCGCGTGTGGCCGGTGCTGGCAGGTCACGGCTGATGTTCATCACCGTGCTGCCCAATTGTCTGGCACCCATCATCGTACAGGCGGCACTGTCCTTTTCGACGGCGATCCTGGATGCAGCTGCCTTGGGCTTTCTGGGCATGGGCGCGCAGCCGCCCACTCCGGAATGGGGCACCATGCTGGCCGAAGCGCGCGAATTCATACTGCGCGCCTGGTGGGTGGTCACCTTCCCCGGTCTGGCGATTCTTGTCACCGTTCTTGCCATCAACCTGATGGGTGATGGCCTACGTGATGCGCTTGACCCGAAACTGAAACGGAGCTGATGGCATGAGCCTTTTGCAGATCCGCAACCTGACTGTTGAATTCGCCACGGCCTCGGGCAAGTTCCGCGCCGTGGACGGTGTCGATCTGTCGGTCGACAGGGGCGAGCTGCTGGCCGTCGTCGGCGAAAGCGGCTCGGGCAAGTCGGTGTCGATGCTGGCGCTGATGGGGTTGTTGCCCTGGACCGCGACGATCACCGCTGACGAGATGCGCTTTGAGGGGGTGGATCTGGCCGGTCTTTCGGCCCGTGATCGCCGCAAGATCATCGGCAAGGAAATGGCAATGATCTTTCAGGAGCCGATGTCGTCGCTGAACCCCTGTTTCACGGTGGGATTCCAGATCAAAGAGGCCCTGCGCATCCATCTGGGAATGAACCGCAAGGACCGCCACCAGCGCGCGATTGAGCTGTTCGACCAGGTCGGCATCCCGGCCCCGGAAAGCCGCCTGAACACCTTTCCACATCAGATGTCAGGGGGCATGAACCAGCGCGTCATGATCGCGATGGCCATCGCCTGCAAGCCCAAGCTGCTGATTGCGGACGAACCGACCACCGCGCTGGATGTCACCATTCAGGCGCAGATACTCGACCTGCTGGTTCGGTTGCGGGACGAACACGATATGGGCCTTGTGCTGATCACTCATGACATGGGGGTGGTGGCCGAAACCGCCGAACGGGTTCAGGTGCAATATGCCGGACAAAAAGTCGAAGAGCAGCCCGTGCGTGATTTGTTCCGCACGCCGCGCCATCCCTATACATCCGCCCTGCTGAGCGCTTTGCCCGAGCGCGCGACCTCCAAGATTCTCCCGACGATTCCCGGCGTTGTGCCGGGCCAGTTCGATCGCCCCGCAGGGTGCTTGTTCAGCCCGCGATGCCGGTTTGCTGATGCAACTTGCGCTGAAATACCACCGACCCCTCATGCCGATGCCTTCGGCAAGGCACGTTGTCACTACGTAGAGAAAATTGCGGCCGGAGAATTGGCATGACCGACCCCATCGTTCAGGCGAAAGATCTGACCCGTTTTTACACGGTGAAGGGCGGGTTGCTGTCCAAGTCAGCGACAGTGAAGGCCCTTTCGGGGGTGGATTTCGAACTGAAACCGGGAAAGACTCTGGCCATCGTCGGAGAGTCCGGCTGTGGCAAGTCAACATTGGCCCGATTGGTCACGATGATTGAAGAGCCGACGTCGGGCAGGCTGACGATTGACGGTGTCGACATTACCCCGTCGCGGTGGAGCAAGATGCGGGAAACGGTGCAAATCGTGTTCCAGGATCCGTATGGATCGTTGAATCCACGTCAGCGCATCGGCCAGATCTTGCAGGAACCGCTGATCATCAATCGTCCGGACATGTCCGCCGCAGACCGCGAGGCACAAGCGCGCGACATGATCGAGATGGTGGGATTGCGGCCCGAGCATTATGATCGCTATCCACATATGTTCTCTGGCGGACAGCGTCAGCGTATCGCCATTGCACGCGCCCTTATGCTGAATCCCAGGGTCCTGGTTCTGGATGAACCGGTTTCGGCACTGGACGTCTCGATCCAGTCACAGATCCTGAACCTGCTTGTGGATTTGCAGGAACGGCTTGACCTCGCCTATCTGTTCATTTCGCACGATCTTTCCGTGGTTCGGCATTTTGCAGACGACGTGATCGTGATGTATCTGGGGCGTGCTGTTGAAAAGGCACCCAAAGAACAGCTGTTCGCCGCGCCGCGCCACCCCTATTCCAAGGCGTTGCTGTCCACGACGCCCCGGGCCGATCCCACGGCCCGAAAAGAACGGATCAAGCTTGAGGGCGAACTGCCGTCGCCGATGAATATTCCAAAAGGTTGCGCCTTTGCGCAAAGATGTTGGCTGGCAACCGATCAGTGCAGGGCAACATTGCCTGAACTGGCCGGAGAACCGCATCAGGTCGCGTGTCTGTACCCCTTGTAGTGCAAGTAGGTTTCTGCGTTGGTGTGATTGGGTGGCAAACAGGGCGGTCGCAATAGAAGCGACGGTGACTTCTTGTGGGAGAACCACCCCGCCAAGGCGCCGACGTGGGCGACCAAGCCACATGTTTGTGTCGCTACCGTCGAAGACCGCCATCTTCGAACCCTTGCGCAATACCGGACCGTTTACTTCCCAAGATGCGGCCCGAGCCGCCCAAATCCCTTGGGCGGCTTGGGCTTGATGATTTCGATGCACGGACGCGCGTGAAGAGAATACTCCGCCGCTCTTCCGGACAGGTCTTGCCCAGAGAAGGGAGGCATGTGCCAGACCGAATGCAGGGGCTACTCTGCCACTTCCGCCGAGGGTGCGTGTTTTTTGAATTGCTGATTGAACAGATTGCGGAAGCTTCCGTTCTTTTTCATCAACTCGTCCAGATTGCCCTGTTCCACAATCGAGCCATCCTGAACCACGATAATCTTATCCGCTTCCAGAACAGTCGAAAGTCGGTGCGCAATGACGACGACGGTCACGTCCTTTGTCAGGGTGTCCAAAGCCTTTTTGACAAGCGATTCCGATTCAGCATCCAGCGCGCTTGTGGCTTCGTCCAAAAGCAGGATCTCGGCTTTTCTCAGAATAGCGCGGGCAATCGCAATTCGCTGCTTCTGGCCACCTGACAGGAAGGTGCCGTTTTCGCCAACCTGCGTATTGTAGCCTTCGGGCAGATCCATGATGAAATCATGCGCATGTGCGGCTTTGGCGGCGTCTATGACTTCTTCGTCCGTGGCGTCAGGGGACGAGCAGCGCAGGTTGTCCATGATCGATGTCGAGAACAGGAATGTATCCTGACCGACATAGGATATTTTGCGTCTCAGCGAGGCAAAGCTCACCTCGCGTAGATCCTGACCATCAATCTCAACGCTGCCCTGATCGGGATCATAGAAACGCATGATCAGGCCGAACAACGTGGACTTGCCACCGCCGGACTGACCGACGAGCGCGGTGGTCTTGCCGGCCTCGAACGTGATATTCATATCTTCAATTACAGGCACGGCACCTTGATAGCCGAAAGTCACATCACGCAACGTGACCTGGCCGGGGCCTTCGATCAGGTCATGGGCTTCGGGACTTTCCACCATCGTGTCGTCCTGATCCAGCAGGCCGAACAACATGCTGATACCAACCATGCAGGTTTCGATCTGAACGCGCATTTTCGACAGCCGCTTGGCAGGTTCATAGGCCATCAGCAATGCCGTGATAAAGGACATCAACTGGCCCGCGCTGGGTTGTTCCGTGCCCGCAATTCCCATCGTGCTGACCAAAAGCACACCCGCCACGGCGAGGCCGGCCAGAAACTCCATAAGAGGGCTGGCAATGGACTGCAACTTGGCGATGTCATTCGACCGCTCTTCAACTTTGCGGATGGCGGTGTCCATGCGGTTGATCATCCGGTCTTCGAGTGAGAAGACCTTGATGACCTTGATCCCTGCCGAGGTCTCTTGCAGCACCCGAATAATTTCTGCCAGCGACTTGAATTCGGCCTGCATGATCGTACGTACGCTCTTCAGCAGATAGCGAACACCCAACAGGGCAATCGGACCCACGACAAAGAACAAGACGGATAGAACGGGCTGCTGATACACCATGACCACAATCAGCCCGACCAGAGTCAGGGTGTCGCGGACAAACCCGGTGACCAGCAAATCGATCAGGTTTCTGGCCGCCTGCGCACCATGGGTGGTGCGCATCAGAAGGTCCGACGATTCATTGGTCGAAAAGAACGAGACCCCATGTCTGAGCAGTTTACGGTAAACCTTGTCCTGCTGTTCCGCCACGATCCGATTGCCTGCGCGGGCAAGGAAGATAGCCTGAATATAGGATGCGACCGCCTTGACCAGAAACAGGAGGACAACCCCCAGCGCAATCAAATGTACCCAACCCTGCAAGTCGGGGCTGGTCATGGCATCGACAATGAATTCCATCATATATGCGGAGCCGGCCGTGGTGACCGCCACGGCAATCATTGCCAGAACCGCAATACCATACAGCTTGCCTTGCGCGTAAAAGCTTTCACCTACAAGGCGGCCCATATAGCCTGATCGCCACTTGTTCCAGGCGCGCTTTATCATTGCGTTCTCCAAATCGTGAAACTGTGCGCACGCTCAGTTAACCTATATCTTGTCGGGCCTAAAGGACAGATGCCATGCTGCGGCAGAGCGGCCCATCCCGACCATCTGAGCTGTACGCCCGCTAAATAATGGCTGGTTGACGATCGGACAAGAGTTGGAAAGCGCAACAACAACCGCGATTTGCCCCTTTGTACGGGCGCAGGCAGGGTTGGTGGCGCGACAGGATCCGCAAAAAACGCCTTAAAATACGGGCTGTTTTGCCACAAACGAGTCGTATGTCCGGCATGAATCCGCTGATAGAAGGCTGTAATTCCTGACTTTGAACACGTGTTGATCCGAAACCAGACAGGGGACGGGCACAAGCATCGTATCCGATCCCGGGGCCGGTTGCGTGAAATCGAAATTCAGCAGGTCTCTTGGGTGTTGCCGTCACCCCTCTTCTTGCAAATACGCAAGAAGGTTAACAATATCTTTGTCCTTTTTCAGGCCGCGAAACTGCATTCGATTGCCCTGAAGATACCCTTTGGGATCCGTCAGGAATGCGCTCAGGGTTTCATGGGTCCAGACGATGTCGGAACTTTCCAGCGCTGTCGAATACTTGAATCCCTCGGCCTGACCGGCCTTTGCGCCGAGAATGCCGTGCAGGGACGGGCCAACACCATGGCGGCCTTCTTTCAATTTGTGGCAGGCGCTGCACTTGCGAAACACCTTTTTGCCGGCCGTCGCGTCACCCTGAACAGCTGCGGCAGCAACAACCTCTGTGGCTTCCGATGCCGTCGCGGCCTGTTCTTCATCCGTGTGAAAGATCAGCCGGGCTGTAATCGGTACCGTTCGGGTGATGCCGGGCAGGCTTGCCAATTCCATAAGCTTGTCCACGCCGGCGTTGACACCGGCGTCTTCGGTGCTGAGAAACACCATGTCGTTTGTCGAAACAAGCACTGACGTCTCGGACAAGCGTGCGACGAACATTTCCGCGTCAAACTCAACTTCCGTGCCGGCCAGCGAAAGCACGGAAGCAGCATCCAGAGTGGTGGTTTCACCCACGGCCAGCCCTGCAACCTTCGCCATGTCGAATTCGGCCGTCAGGCGCGCAGTGGGTGCTTGGCGGAATACAAATTCGATCACCCGTTCGTTGCGAATTTCTATGTTGGTCTCGACCGAGGACAGGTCGATCTCGATTTCGGCCACGCCCTCCTGCGTCACGTGTCCGCTCAGGCTGGTGAAGCTGTTGACCTCGCCCACCGCGTTTTTCTTGATCGTTCCATAGGCCAGATGCGAGCGATCGGACTCCAGTGTCCAACCCGCTGCCCATATGGGTGTTGCAACAATTGCCGACGCAAACGTGACTGCCTTCAACTGAAGTTTCATTTCTTTCCTCCGCGGTTTATGTCAGTTTTGGCCCTGCGGGCCGGGTCCGTTTCTGACAAACACACACAGGTCGCGTTTTATTCGATGAGTGCCGAGATGACTTCCGAACAGGCCGTTCGTGACGCCGTACAGATGCACTCAAGACGCGTCTGGCGGTTTGCTCTGGCGTTGTCGGGGGCATCGGATGTGGCGGACGATCTGGTGCAGGCCACATGCCTGCGTGCGCTCGAGCGGCATCATCAGGTAACGTCGCATGATCGTCTGGACAGTTGGCTGATGACGATCTGCCGGTCAATCTGGTTGAACGAAGTGCGGTCTCGTTCCGTCCGGCGGGCACAGGCGCTGTCCGTGACCCCAGAATCGGAACTGGTCGCAACTTTGCCGGATTCAGAAACGAATATTTTTGCGGCTGAAGTGTTTACCCAAGTGATGCAGCTGCCAGAAGCGCAGCGGGAAACGGTCATGCTCGTGTTCGTCGAAGGGTACAGCTACCGCGAAACCGCTGCATTGCTGGACGTTCCCATCGGCACAATCATGAGCCGGCTATCGAATGCCCGGCGGAAACTGAAAACCGTGATGCAGTTTGAGGCGGCAGACGCCGCGCGACGGAGTGGCAAATGACGTTTTCCGACGAGACGCTGTTGGCGTATCTGGAAGGCACGCTGGATGAGGCTCAGAGCCGCGCCATCGAGGCCGCGGTTGAGGATGATGTCGAGCTTGAACGCCGCCTGATGGCGCTGGATCCGTTTGCGCCTGTCGTTCGGCAGGTCTTTGAGACACTGCCCACCGCGGCGCCGAAGGTCGATTTGCCGGAACCCGTGGCGCGAAACACCAATGGCGGGTTTCTGCGCCTTCTGGCCGTGGCCGCGGGCGTCGGGGTTGCAGCCGTCGCCCTGACGTTCTGGGCGACGCGCCCGGCAGAACTGGGCTGGGCGCAGCAGGCAGCGATCTATCAGTCGCTTTATGTGCCCGAGACGATAGTCTCGCTGGACAGTTCCGAGGCATCGCTGGACAAACAATTCGCGATGGCCGAGGCAGCACTTGGCAGGTCTCTGAACCGTGAAGCGCTGGACTCCCTGCCAGGGTTGGAGTTGAAGCGAGCACAGGTTCTTTCGTTCAAGGGAAAGCCCTTGGTTCAGGTCGTTTTCGCCGATGAGCAGGGTCAACCTTTTGCCTTCTGTGTTATCCGCCAGGGGCCGAACGCCCCGAAGGCAGAGGTCAAACAGGCCGTTCTGAGCGGTTTGGCAACAGCGACCTGGGCGCAGGATGGTTACGGTTACATGCTGCTGGGCAGCTCTCCGCAGACCGATTTGAGCAGCAAACTGGATGTTCTGACCCGAACCTTTGCGGGCTGACGGAATACCCCTTGTGAACCAACGGTAATGTCCGAAGAATGCGGGGTATGACGTCGAAGAAACCCTTGCCCCTTCCTGAAGACGAGGCCGAAGATCTTGGCCCCGCCAGCATCTATGACGGCGATCCGTCCGAAGAGGACGACCTGTGGTTCTTGCCGCCGGATGAAGTCGAGGAAGACGAGGGTTTTTTCCTGCCCGGGCCGCGACGCGAGCAGCGCCTGCTGTTCGATCCGCGCGATTGGCGGGCTGCGCAGTCCGACCTTTCTGCGGAACTTGCGGATCTGGCCCTGACTTTTGGTGCGCTGGACGAACGGTTGCGAGCGGGCCCCGAGGGCTGGACGCACCGCTTGGCATTGATGGAGACGTCCGATCTGGGGTGGTGGACCGGAGACCGGATCAGCGTGGATCGATTGGCTTTGTGGACCGGCTTGCGCATCGGCGCGACTCATGATGACGTGCAGGCCCTGTTTCGGGCCGGATGGGCCGTGCGACGCCTGAGTTCGGGTGCGCCGCCTGCCGCCGGCGGTTGGGAACGTGGTCTGACCGCGTTTCTTGACCGGTTGGCTCAGGGGGCCGACGCGACCCCGGAATCCATCATTGATCTGGCCGAGGTCATGCAAAATGCCGAAGGGTTGCATCCTGTCACGCAGTCGGCAATTGCGTTTCATGCGTGGCGGGCGGTGTCACAAGGCATCGGGCAGGACACGGAAGCCGCCGTCATCGCCGCGCGTCATGCAGCGTCCATGGGGCGTGGCGGTGCGCTGTTCATGCCCTTGGCCTTGTCCGGGCCGCGCGCGCTGCGCGGCTCGGGAGATCCTTCGGAGAAACTGAGCGCATGGATCGGCGGCGCAGGGCAGGCTGCCCTTGCGGCGTTGCTGCATCTGGATCGGATCAGCGCGTGGGAGGCGAAAGCCAAAGACGTCACGCAGGATCTGAGCGGCCGCACTCCACCGCGGCTGATCAATGCATTGACGGCCTGGCCCATGGTATCCGCGCCCTTGGCCGAAGACCTGACCAAGGCTTCCCGCGCGGCGGTACAGCGCAATTTCGACCTGTTCGCGCAGCGGGGTCTGGTTCGCGAGGTCACCGGGCAGGGGCGTTACCGCGTCTGGACGGCGGCGCTGTAATCCATCAGCCAATCGCGAAACGTACGCGCGGCCGGGCGCAGCGCCGTTCGGGAAGGGTAGACCAGATGATAGGCTTCCTGCCCCGGACATGAGATGTCTGGCAGGCAGGGAACCAAACCCGACAGCTTCATAATCCGATCTGACGCGGGCGCGCGCGCCAAGGCAATGCCGCATCCGCTGGCGCAGAGCTCGGCCGCCATCACCGAGTTGTCGGCAAAAAAGTACCGTGCCCGGCCCGCTGGCAGCCGCTGGTGTTCGAACCAATGCGGCCAGCTTGCCCGATGGGTCGAAACTTCGATCAAGGTGAAGTCGAACAAGTCCTTTGCCGTCTCGATCCGGGCAGCAATCGCGGGTGGGGCGATGGGATAGAGATGTTCGCGCATCAACTCGTCACTTTCCGAGCCAAACAGCGCGGGGTTGCCAAACACGATCTGAAGGTCAGTGAACCGATTGGCAAAATCCGACACGACATTGCCGGTCGAAAGCGAAAGGTTGATCTGAGGATGCGCCGCCTGAAATCCGGGAACACCCCCGGCCAGAATGCCATGTGCAAACAGCAGCACCGACTGAACGTAAAGCCTTTGCTCACGGGTTTCACCGAACAGACCCGCGGTTGCCGTTTCCAGCATGAGCAAGGATTGCTGTACCGACGGCAGATAGGCGCGCCCGGTCTCGGTCAACGTGACCGAATGCGCGTGGCGGTGGAACAACGGAGTGCCCAGCCGTGTCTCCAACGCTTTGACCTGCTGGCTGACGGCGGCAGGCGTCATGTTCAACTGGGTCGCGGCACGGGCAAAGCTTTCGGTTCGGGCCGCAGCCTCGAATACGCGTAGCCAGTTGAGGGAAGGGACGCGGGTGTTCATTCCGACAGGCTAAGCAAAACTTAGCCTCACCGGCAAGACAATTGGGTCTGAGCTTTTGATCCCCCGCCTTAGGCTTGTGATCAGTGAACAGATGAAATGAGCCTTCTATGTCAGACCCCGCCCTGCCGCCACGAGCCAAGCGCAAGATCTGGAATTACACGCCTCAACTGCCGATTCAGACCGCGCCCTATTGGGATTGGCCGATGAAACCTCTGGCCGCGTTGAAATACCTGCTGCAAAGCTGGAATCCGCTTGCATTGCGGGCGCTGCTGCTGGTCTTTGCGGTCATCACCTGGACCTATCTGACGCCTTCACTGAGCAGGGTCGAGACCTTCGGCTGGGATTGGGTTGCGGAAATCTGGTTCCGCAATTTCTGTATCCTGATGGTGGTCGCAGGCGGCTTGCACCTGGCCCTTTGGAGGTTCCGCACGCAGCAGGACGAATTCCGCTATGACATGCGCCCGATGATGAAGGGCGCCAAGGTGTTCACTTTCAAAAATCAGGTCTGGGACAACATGTTCTGGACCTTGGGCCCGGCGTTGACGTTCTGGACGTTCTGGGAATGTCTGATCTTGTATTCCTATGCCAATGGCTGGATCACGATGATCACGTTAGACGGCAACCCGATCTGGTTCATCGCCATGACCGTCTTTGTGCCGATCTGGGCCGGGTTCCATTTCTACTGGCTGCACAGGCTGCTGCATGTGGGTGTGCTTTATACAAAAGTCCACGCTTGGCATCACCGCAACATCAACACCGGCCCTTGGTCGGGGCTTGCGATGCATCCGGTCGAGAGCTTTTTCCTGATGTTCGATACGATGATCTTCTTCCTGCTGCCGTCGCATCCGATCCACGCCGTTTTCCTGCTGTTCCATCACGGCATCGGCGCTCCGACCTCTCATGCCGGGTTCGAGCACGTGAAGTTCGGCAACAAGGCCAAGTTTCAGGTCGGGGATTTCTTTCATCAGCTGCACCATCGGTTTTTCGACTGCAACTACGGCACTTGGGAAACCCCTTGGGACGAATGGTTCAACACGTTCCACGACGGCACCGATGAAGGCAATGAAATGGTCAAGGAACGCCGCCGCAAGATCTGGGCCACCGAATAGCCCGTGAAGGCAGATCCCTGCCGGACCCAAGCGGGTCCGGTGGGCGTGTTTGATCCAAAAGGCGGGGTGCCTTCAGCGTCCAACGCCGACATAGGTTTCAAAGCCGGATTTCAGCGCCTGTGACTTTGAATAGATATTGCGCAGATCCACCATTCTGGCAGAGTTCATGGAACCGGCCAGCTCGGTCAGGTTCAACGCGCGGAACTCGTTCCACTCTGTCAGCAACACCACAACGTCAGCCCCTTGGACCGCTGCATAGGGATCGTCGCACCATTCGACCCCGGGCAATAGCGCATCGCCTTCCGCTTTGCCCTGCGGATCGACGACGCGCACTTTGGCTCCTCCGCCGATCAAAGCGGGAATGATGGACAGTGATGGCGCGTCGCGCATGTCGTCCGTGTTGGGTTTGAAAGTGACACCCAGAACCGCCACCGTCTTGCCGTTAAGGCGGTCGTCGCAGGCGTCGCGGATTTTCTCGATCATCCGCTTCTTGACCTCGTCATTCACCCGAATGACGGTTTCCGTGATCTGCATCGGATATGCATGATCCTGCCCGATCCGCGCCAGCGCGGCGGTATCCTTGGGAAAACAAGAGCCACCATAGCCCGGCCCCGCATGCAGGAATTTGTTGCCAATTCGTCCGTCCAGACCGATGCCGCGGGAAACTTCCTTGACATCCGCACCGACCTTTTCACACAGGCCTGCGATTTCATTGATGAAAGTGATCTTGGTCGCCAGAAACGCGTTGGCGGCGTATTTTATCATCTCGGCGCTTTCCAGATCGGTGGTCAGGATCGGAAAGTCACGCAGATAAAGCGGTCGGTAAATCTCGGCCATCACTTCGGCGGCGCGATCGTTTTCCACACCGACGACGACGCGATCGGGGCGCATGAAGTCGTCGATTGCAGCGCCTTCGCGCAGAAATTCAGGGTTCGAGGCCACGTCGAATTCGGCTGTGGGGTTGGCTGCCGCAACGACTTCCTGAACTTTTCTGTTTGTTCCCACCGGCACGGTCGATTTGGTGACGATGACCGTGTAACCGGTAACCGCTTGGGCGATCTCTTCCGCCGCGGCCATCACATAGGTCAAATCCGCGTGGCCGTCCCCTCGTCGGGTCGGAGTTCCGACCGCGATGAAAACCGCATCGGCGCCATCAACTGCTGTTTTCAGATCGGTTGAAAAACTCAGGCGACCGGCAGCAACGTTTTTTGCCATCAGCACATCCAGGCCCGGTTCATAGATCGGCACTTCTCCGGCCTTGAGCATGTCGATCTTTTGCTCAGCCTTGTCGACGCAAATCACGTCATGACCAAAGTCCGAAAAGCATACACCGGACACTAAGCCAACATAACCGGTGCCGATCATTGCAATACGCATCCAAAAATCCTTCTTACCAATTACCACGGACGGCGTGGGCACAATCAAAGAAACTGACGCCGGTTTCAATGGCCGTCAGCAGTTGCGTGATGCATCCCATAGATTCTTGCGGATATTGAGGCAATAGAAGCGCAGATGGTGCAAAGCCCTTCGAAATCGCGATCATGCCGGCTTTGTTCAGCGGAACCGAGGATCAGGAAGAACTGGTTGGTGTCGAAACTCGGTTGCGCAGAGGGTGCTGTTGATGGCTGGAATAGCCCCTGCCTTGGGTATTGATGACGCGCGGAAGTGATTGCGCGTTCTCGCCGCCAACAAGCTGGCTGGCAAGGGAAAATAGGGGCCGCGTGACATGCCCCGGCAAATGACCGGTCGATCAGCTGTCCATTTCAGCGGCGGCTTGCAACAGCCAGTTCTGAAACAGCCGGACCGGTGGTGAAACGGGTTTTTCCTTGAGACGCATGAAATAGGTCCAGGGACTGTTCAGATCAAACCGGAAAGGCTCGATCAGCAGCCCCCGCTCGACATAGGACCGGGCCAGCGACCGGGGCAGGGCGACGCATCCCAGTGACTTGGCGGCCATTTCCATCGCCAAATTCGAGACATTCGTCCGCAACCCGCCCTTCTGGCTCAGATCGGACAACCCGAAATGCCGCGCCGCGTGCTCCCAATAGGAGGGGCGGCCCAGGATGTGGATCAGCGGTGCATTCTGCAATTGCTTGGGGTCGGTCAGCGGCGCGCCATCGACCAGAAAGCCGGGCGCACAGACCAAGGCCAGCTTTTCGACCCACAAACGTTGGGCGTCCGGCGACACATCGTCGACATGGTTGATCGTCAGCGAGATATCCGAAACATTTGGTTCGACATCAGCCCAGACAGTGCCATGAACCGTCAGATCTATGTCGGGATGCACCGCGTTGAAACCACGGATCACATCCGGCAACCAGTTCTCGGCCAGACTGACCGGGCAGGATACCACCACCTTGCGGGTATGCGACCGCACGATGACCGATTGGGTGGCGGCGTTGATTTCCTGTAGGGCATGGCGCACTGACGGCAGATAGGCCTCTCCTACATCTGTCAGCGACAGGGACCGGGGATGGCGCACGAACAGGGGGCGCTGCAAAAACTCTTCCAACGAGCGGACATGATTGCTGACGGCAGATTGGGTGCAGTTCAGCTCTTCGGCAGCAGCGGTGAAGCTCAGGTGCCGTGCCGCCGCTTCGAACGAGCGCAGAAAGGTCAGGTGTGGAAGATTCATCATGGCGGACGTTTCTCAGGCAAGGCACATCGCAAAGAATTAATAAGCCCAGGGCTTGCTGTCTTGCCCATGAGCGACTCACACGTATGGTTCTGCCTCGAAATGTGATCTGGTCCTAGTCACAAATAATCCGGGGCCATTGCCCCATGATTGTTTTCGTGCCGCTATGCGCAAACTTACATAGGCTTTTTCTTGTAACCGGAACCCGAAAGTAAGCGGAACCCGAAAGAAAAACCTCGACTGGACACCGTGACAGATACCTTTGAGACCGTTGCAGATTTTGCGCTGAAGCGTGCCGCGCAGGAATTTCCTGATACCGCACGCAAGGCAGCGGCGTTGATGCTGCTGGATACGCTGGGGATCACCATAGGATCGGGGCCGATGCAGGCCGGACGGATTGCGCGCGAGAGTGCGGTAGCGCTGTTTGGCGCGGGCGACCCGGGGCTGAGCGCGCGCATGCTTTTCGACGGTCGACGCGTCAGCGTCGCGGGTGCGGCCTATGCAGCGGCCACACAGACCGACAATTTGGACGGACATGATGGATACAATCCGACCAAAGGCCACATCGGGGTTGTCGTCGTTCCCGCACTGGCGGCATTGGCTGAAACCGTTCAAGATTTTTCAGGCCCCGAAGCGTTGGCGGCGGTGATCGTTGGATACGAGGTCGCGGGACGCGCGGGCATTTCGTTGCATGACACTGTCAGCGATTATCACACATCCGGAGCTTGGAACGCGCTTGGCGTGGTGGCCGTGGCGTCGCGCTTGCGCGGTTTGACGGCCGAACAGATGCGGCAGGCCATGGGGATCGCCGAATATCATGGCCCGCGCAGCCAGATGATGCGCGAGATCGCCAATCCCACCATGCTGCATGACGGTTCGGGCTGGGGCGCGTTGGTTGGCATTTCTTCAGCGGTATTGGCCGAGAAAGGCTTTACCGGGGCGCCGGCCATCACCATCGAAGCGGCAGACGTTGCCCCCCATTGGCAAGATCTGGGCGATTTCTGGCAAATGGAGCATCAATATGTCAAACCCTACCCGATCTGCCGTTGGGCCCACGCCGCAATTGATGCCACCCGTGCACTCATGCGTGAAAACGACCTGACTTACCGCGATATTGCCGCGATTCATGTAAACACGTTTCGGGAAAGCGCCTGCCTTTTCCAGGGCATGCCGGATGATACGTCCAAGGCGCAGTATTCGCTGCCATTTGCCGTCGCGACAATGGTTGCGCATGGCCGGATCGGAGTTGAGAACATCACCGGTGCGGGCCTGGCCGACCCGCTGGTCGCCTCGATCGTCGAGCGTATCTCGGTTTCAGAGGCCGCACGCCATTCCGACCGTTTCCCCGAAAGCCGGTTCGCCGATGTCAGCATCACTCTGATCGACGGGCGCATACTCGAGTCGGGCGACGTACATGCACGCGGCGGACCCGAGGCACCAATGAATGAGGCAGAAGTGATCGACAAATTCATGGAATTTGCGACACCATCACTGGGTGCATCCCGTGCCGCCGCCATTCGTGATGCGGTTCTGGGGCTGGGCGCGCCGGGCTCGAAATTCTCAGACCTTGGCGCGTTGATCTACGCCCCCGCCGACCAGACGTAAAATCTGCCGAAGCTGCCGTTGAAACACGTTCCGACCGGCACATCCGCACCCTTGATCCTGATGGCGGCGATGATGCAGGCCCTGCCGCCCGCTGCACAGGTTGAATTGGAGCTGGGAGCAAGTCTGGGTGATCCAAGACCCGTTCGAGGTGAGCTTTCTTTTTTACATTGTCGCCTTGCGCCCTGATCCGGTCAGAGCAGGTCGAACAATCGCCCTGGCAGCGCGTCATGACGCGGCAGGTTCAGCGCCCGCATAAGGCAGAACATCATCGCCTGATTCGAGGTGACGACCGGCTTGCCCAGCGTTGCTTCAATCCGGTCGACCGCCTCGACCGAACGCATGTCGGTGCAGCTGAGAACTATGGCCTGTGCCTGCGGGTGATCGGCCTGACAGGCCAGTTCATAGACCTCGTCCGGGGTCAGCTCTCCCTGACCGTAATTGCCCAGCTTTCGGCCCACATCGGCGCATCGAACGGTCTCGATTCCGTTCTGGGCCATGAAATCCATCGCCTGTACGTTGATTTCGCCCAGATAGGGCGAGGAAAAGCCGACCTTCGTGGCCCCCAGTGCCTTGATTGCGGCGATCAATGATCCGGCCGCGGTCAGCGACAGCGCACCGGATTCCGATTTGATCTGTTGCGCCAGCACAGCGTCGAAAGACGGCCCATGGGTTAGGGTGGCCGAGGTGCAGCCGTACAGCACCACATCGGGCCGCACCCCCGAGATCATCCGCAGATCGTGGCTGATATCCGAAGCGCCCAAGCCTGCCATTTGATCCGAGCCGGGAATTTCATCCACGTCATAGCCGCCCATGCGCTGGAAATGGATGGTGGTGTTTGGCGGTCGCAGCATCTCCATATCCGGTTCCAGATTGGTGTTGGTGAAGGGCACCAGAACACCGATCCTGGCGGCTGTGCGGGTCTCGGTCATGTCAGTGCTCCTTTCAAGATGTCGCGGGCCTTGTCCATCACCTCGGGCGCACAGATCGTGGCGCGCAAACAGTCCGACAAACCATAGCCGCCCATGCCGCGCATCATCAGGCCCTCCGCCCGCAGGGCCGTGTCGGCGCGCTGTGCCTGCGCGGTCGAGGCAAAGCGGATCAGCACGAAATTTGTGTGGCTTTCCGGCACGCTCAGGCCCAGTTCGCGGCATTCCTGCGCAAACCGGTCCCGAATTTCGGCTGTCCGTGCGACCACGTTGCGCATATGGGCCTGATCCCGTATCGCCGCCGCCGCCGCTGCCTGCGAGGCAATCGAGATATTGTTGGGATTCAAAAGCTTGCGGACCTCGCCCGAGATTTCGCTTGGGAAACAGCCCCAGCCGGCCCGCGCCCCCGCCAGCCCGTAGGCCTTGGAACATGTGCGCGTGATCACGGTATCGCCCCGATCCACCAGCGCAAAGATCTGCGCAGGATCGTTCGTGGCATCGGCAAATTCCGCATAGGCCTGGTCCACCACCAACAGTGTATCGCCAGGCAGATCCGATTGCAGGCGGACAATTTCGTCATTCGGGATCAGCGTGCCGGTGGGGTTGCCCGGATTGCAGACGAACACGATGCGGGTGGCAGGTGTGACAGCGGCCAGAAGCGCGTCCACCGATACGGTCAAATCGACCTCGGGCGCTGCCACATATTCGGCCTGTGCCTGTGCTGTGGCCGAGGCGACAAAGGCATAGCCATATTGTGTGCCCAGCACCTGATCGCCCGGCCCGGCAAAGGCGCGGATCAGACAGCCAATCAGTTCCATCGAGCCCGCCCCACATAAAATGCGCGCGGGGTCGAGCCCGTGCACCTCGGCAATGGCTGCGCGCATTTCGGCCCATTCCGGATCAGGATAAAGGGCCAGATCCGCCAGCGCTGCCTGCCCGGCCGCAACGGCGGCGGGGCTTGCGGGAAAGGCGCTTTCGTTCTGCGCCAGTGAAACCGTGTCTGCGCCGTTCGGATCAGCCAGCGCATAAGCGGCCATGGCGCCAACGTAAGGAACCGGTCGGATCATGCGTCACCCCTGTAAATCCTGGCGCCTTGCGCACTTACCAACCCGCGTTTGATGTCCAGCGCCAGCGCATCCGGGTCGCGTTCGGCAGGGTCGCCAAAGCCGCCGCCGCCCGGTGTATCGAAGATCAGGTAATCACCGTGTTCCACCCGCAATTCTCCTTTACCCGGAATATCTTTTGCACCGTCCCTGAAACGGATGCGACCGGGGGCGCCGGGTTTGCCGCCCATACGGCCAAGCGCCGGGTATTTCAGCCGTTCGACCGACAGGAACACGATAAAGGGCGCCCCGTTGGACGAGGTCATCTCGATCCGTTGCCCCAGCCCGCCGCGATACTTGCCCGCGCCGCCGGAATCTGGGCGCAGTTCGCGCCGCCAGATCGTCACGGGTGCGACGCTTTCGGTGATCTCGACCTGACTGCCGAACACGCCCGACGGATAGGCCGTGGCCGACAGACCATCGGCATGAGGTCGCGCGCCGGTTCCGCCATTGTGCACGGGTTCCACCGCGAATTCGCGACCGCCGTCACGGGCCACTTCGGGTGCGTGGCGCATGGGCAAGTCGAACATGCAACTTGCGCCTTCGGCCGGGACCGCATCGGGCAGGGCCTGATGCAGGCAGCCCAGAACCAGATCGGGCGTGACCTGACCCAGGGTATGCCGCATCGCAACCGGCACCGGGCGCTGCGCGTTCAGGATGCAGCCCTTTGGCCCGTCAACGGTAAACGGCTCCAGCGATCCCGCATTGTTGGGAATGTCCGCGCCGACAATGCAGCGCAAGGCAAACACCGTATAGGCGGTGGCATAGTTCAGCGGCACGTTGATGCCCTTGCGCGAACAGCCCGAGGTGCCCGAGAAATCCACATGCATGCCGTCCTTCCTTACAGTCAGGGTGGCGTGCAGCTCCAGCTCATTCTCATAGCCGTCCATCTTCAGAACATTCTTGTAGACACCTTCGGGCACGTCGGCGATGGCCTCCAGCGTGCCGCGGCGCGACGTGTCGATGATGTACGAGCCGAGCGTCTCCAGATCGTCGAGGCTAAATTCCTCCATCATCGACAGCAGCCTTGCAACCCCGGCTTCGCAACAGGCGATCAGTGCATAGATGTCGCCATCATTGGCGACGGGTTCGCGGCTGTTGGCGCGGATGACGTCCAGCAGCAAAGCGTTGGGAGTGCCCTGTTCAACCAGCTTGCAGGGCGGGATCAGCAGGCCCTCGTCATAGATGTCGGAACCTTCGGGGCCCATGCCCAACCCACCCAGATCAACAAGATGCGAGGTGCAGGAGGTAAAGCCCACCACCTTGCCATCCTTGAATGCGGGCATCATCAGCAGAAAATCGTTCAGGTGCCCCGAGGCAAGCCATGGGTCGTTCGTCATGTAGATGTCGCCCGGCTTCATGGTCTGAACCGGGAAAGCCCGGCGCAGGTGCTGCACCGCCTCGGCCATGGTGTTGATGTGCCCTGGTGTGCCGGTCACGGCCTGCGCCAGCATCCGGCCATCGGCGTCAAATATCCCGGCAGAGATGTCACCACATTCGCGTACGATCGGGCTGAAGGCGGCGCGGATCAGGGTTTGGCCCTGTTCTTCGACCACGGCCAGCAGACGATTCCACATCACCTGCAATCGGGCGGGCGAAAGATCGTGTGAAAGATCGGACGACATCATGCGCCTCCTTTCTGGTCCTGAACGAGGACGAGGTTTCCAATGGCATCCACATGCGCCGAGAAGTCGGCGGATACGAGCGTGGTTGTCTGCGGTTCGGTGATCAATGCGGGGCCGTGAAGGTGGTCGCCGGGCTTCAGATCCGCTCGGGCAACGAAGGCCGCTGGTTTCGATACTCCGTCCACGTCACAGGTGATCGGACGGGTTTCCGGCGCCGAGATTGTCTTCAACCGGGGCGTTTCAGGAACCGCCGGCACGAAGCTGTCACAGGTCGCGACCCGCACCGCCCAATTGAGGATCTCGATCTGCATCCCCGGCACTGGGCGCGAGAATTGCTTGCGGTATTCCTGTTCGAATGCAGCGGTCAGCGGCTCGATATCTTCGGCGGTCAGGGGGCGGTCGGGAAGGGTGATCTCGATCTCGTGCCCTTGTCCGTGGTAGCGCATGAAGGCAGTGCGCAGCGTCTGGGTCGGGACATCGCCGGCCCCTTGGAAGACGACCTCTCTGGCCTCGGAACTCATGGCTTCGAACAGCGTGTTGATCCCGTTCAGGTCCATGCTGCCCAGCAACGTATAACGCGAGCGGACGATCTCGAAAGACACCGGAGCGAACAGGAAACCGACGGCCGATCCGACACCGGGATCGGGTGGGATCACGATGCGGCTGACCCCGGCGGATCGCGCGACCCGGCTGGCGTGCAATGGCCCGTTGCCCCCAAATGCTATCATTGTTCGTGGGCCAAGGTCCTTGCCGGATTCCACCGCATGCATCCGACCCGCGCTGGCCATGCTTTCGTCGACGATGCGGCTGACGCCATCGGCGGCGCCTACGGCATCCAGATCCAGCTTTGACCCGATCACCCGGCCTAGCGCCCGTTTCGAAGCGTCGGGATCAAGCTGAATATGCCCCTCGGCAAACGTGTCGGGTACGATATATCCCAGTGCAATATCACTGTCCGTCACCGTGGGTTCGGTTCCACCGCGCATGAAGGCGACGGGGCCGGGCTCGGATCCGGCTGATTTTGGCCCCACGGTCAGCCGCCCCAACCGGTCAACCCCGGCAATCGAACCGCCTCCGGCGCCGATCTCGATCATTTCGATGACCGGTATACGTACCGGCATTCCGGAGCCTTTGATGAACCGTGCGGCGCGGGCAATCTCGAACTGGCGCGAGGTCTGAGGACGGGCGTTGTCGATCAGGCACAGTTTGGCGGTGGTGCCGCCGACGTCAAAGGACAGAACCTGATCCAGACCGGCGCGGGCGGCGACGCGGGCGGCCAGAATGGCACCACCGGCGGGGCCGGATTCCACCAGCCGGATCGGAAACTGCGCGGCGGTTCGCATGGTGCACATTCCACCACCCGCTGTCATCATCAGGATCGGACAGGTGACGCCCCGGGCCTCGAATTGTTCGACAAACCGGGCCAGATACGTTGCCATCAGAGGCTGGATATAGGCGTTGGCGACTGTCGTGCATAGCCGGTCGAATTCGCGCGCTTCGGGGCTGACGTCCGACGAAATCGAGATGGTCAGATCGGGTCGCCTGTCCGCCAGCATATCGCGCAGCCTGCGCTCGTGCTCGGGGTTTGCATATGCGTGCATCAGGCAGACGGCGATGGCTTCCGCTCCGCTGGCGTCGATGTCCTTCAACAGCGCGTCGATGGCTGTGTCTTCCAGCGGAATCAATACCTTGCCATCCGCCGAAACGCGCTCGCGGACCGTCAGCGCGCGCTCACGCGGCACCAGCAGATCAGGTTTGTTCAGATTGATGTCGTATTGCGAATAGCGCCGCTCGTAGGCGATTTCCAGAATGTCCCTGAACCCTTCGGTGGTCACGGTTGCCACGACCGCGCCGCGTTTTTCGATCAGCGCGTTGGTGGCCAGCGTGGTGCCGTGAATGAAACCGGTGACTTCGCTCAGACGGTGCCCTGTCTGTTGCATTACGCGCGCTGCGCCTTGCATGGCTCCGTCGGCGGGGTTGTGATGTGTGGTCAGGGTTTTGGTCGAGGCAAGTATCGTCTCTTCGCCAGAGACAAGAACCGTATCCGTGAACGTGCCGCCAATATCGATGGCCAGGCGCAGCGTTTGAGTTGTCATGAGGTTATCCGAAAAATCCGTAGTCACAGCGTGATGCGTAAGGGCCAGAGGCCCTGAGATCAGGCTGGGATCACAAGGTCACAGCCGGTGGCACGGCGGTCCATGGGATTTGGAAAACAATTGTTCATCAGCAGGTATTCTTGTTCATACCAGCATGCCGCAACAAGCCGGAAAGCGACACAAAAGCCTGCAAACGACAAAATTCGTCACGCCTGGTCGATTGCGGGGCTTGCGGGTGAGGGTCTTGACCCCGCGCACATCACCTGTGGTCGTCTGTTTTGTGTGACCCAGCCGATGCGGCGCCCGTGTTCGTGTTGGAAGATGCCCAGGCGGCGCAGATGCGTGGTTCACAAGGGTGATCCTCTGCAAGACCTGTGCGAACCAAATGCCCTGCTCGGAGATAGGCGAGAGAAAGATCAACAAGCGACCGTAGGGCAAACTCTGCCTCTTGAACGGCCGCGATTGAACGGGAAGGGATGGTTTTTGGGGCAGCCATGCGACTGCCCCGTTGCCGATCAGGCCTGTTGAGCGGGTGAGTCGTCATCGATGAGGTCGGGCTCGTCCGGTACGATGATACGATGCTCAAGATCCTCTTTGGAGGCGAACACCGGGTAGACGTACAGGAACGCACCGATGATCAGATATCCGATGGTTATCCCGTCGAACTGAGGCATCTGTAGCGTGTAGGAATGGATGATGCCGATCGAAGACATCAGCCCACCTGCGACAGCAAACGCGCCGGCCATCCGGAAGCGCCCGTCAATCACATCGGCCACGATGGCACCCCAGACGAGACCGGTGATGATCGCCCCCTGGCTCAGGGCAAGGTGCCCCTCGTAATGAGCCCCTTCCATCAGAAGGGCCGAGGTCAGATCAGGATCTCCCAAGGATGGCAACCCTTCGACACCGCTGCTGCGCAGCGCGTTCATCAACGATCCCCATTTGACCATAAGGAAGGCCGAGATATGGGGCAGGATTGCAAAGGATACCGCGGCCATGTGCATCGGTTTTACAGCCCAGGCCGTGTTGGTGATCAGGCTGACTGATACAAACACCAGTACCGGTGCGGCTGCGGCGATCGGGATCAGCCCCGCAAGAAAGGACAGGAACCCCAGAAAGGCGGCGGCGGCAACTACAACGGCCACACCGACAATATACCCCGCATGGGCATCCAACCGTTTATAGGCTGGATGGCCGATGTAAACGGTTGTCGGGAATGGCGAACCAAACAGAGCGCCCAGCATCGTGCCTGCGCCGTCCGTCACCTGGCAGAGCCCGACAGGGTAATGGTCGCCTGCCGCTTCGGCGGATTCCACGTTGTTCATCGTTTCGATGAAGTTGTAGATCTGCACGGGGATCAGCACCAGGAACAGCTCAGGGTTGGCGAACAGATATTGTACACCGGAGATCAGGTCACCGAAATACGGGATCGGCGGGTAGAACCCGATGCCGCTGACATCAATTTTGGACTCGCCAAGCAGAATGGCGATCACGGTACCGGCAGCAATCGCGACAAGGCCGGCCGGAACATTGCCCGGCAGGCGGAAACGGCCGATCAACCCCCAGAGGATGAACAGCAGCGACGTAAAGCCGATGATGGGGTTCTCGAACACTTCGGCCAGCGGCACAGAGCCGATGAAGACCAGGGCAATGCCGCACAGCGTCCCCAGCATCCCCGCGCGTGGCGTGATCCGCTTGAGATACGGCCCAACCACGGCGCCCAGAGCCGCGACGATGCCGCCCATGAACCCGGCGCCGATACCCACTTGCCAGGCAAGCATTGGATCATTTGTCGCCCAGTAGATGGGTCCGATCACCCCGAACAGGTAGACGAACATAACCGGCGTCGAGATGCCGTAGGGCAACGCGGTTACGTCTTTGCCCTGCGCGTTTGCCGCCCATTTGGCGAGGTAAGTGTAGATAGCGACACCGGCCAAAATCGCGATGGCGGCGCCGGGAACGATGCGGCCAAAGACGATGTCCGCAGGCATTTGAAACACGAATTGGCAGACCCCGGACAGGATCAGCAAGTTGACAAGGTTGTCGGTAAACAGCGCCCAGAAAGCGCTGAAATCGCTGCGGCTAAACAGCTTGTATTCATAGGTCCTCCCGTCCATGACGGTCTCCTCCTCTGATGTGACCGGTTTGGCCCGACAGGTGTCAGGCCGATCTCCCTTTCCGGTCGTGATGATGGCCCCGCAGGGGTGCCTGGTTTGCCCCGGTCAGGGCGGTCGCGGCAGTTTCAGAGGTCAATTCAGCCATCACTTCGGCCGCCACGAAGGCGGCGATGACGCTGGGCCGCTTGTCGCGGCTACCGCTAGCCCCAATGGGGCATTTCAAATGTTCGATGGACTGTCCGTCACAGTGTTTCTGCGCCCAGTTCCTGAGCTTTACCCGCTTTGTGGCGGAACCGATCATCCCCACATAAGCGGCGTCATTTCGTTCCAGCGCGGCGGTCGTCAGCAGAAAATCCAGCCCGTGATCATGGGTCAGAACGACAAAGGCGCTGCCTGCGGGCGCGCGCCAGATTTCGGCTTCGGGAATCGCGCTGACCCGGGTTTCGACATCAGCGGCGCAAAGCGCGATCTCTTCGGGTCTGGTATCGACGAGGATGCAGCGCACCGGCAGATGCTGAAACTGATTGGCGAGGGCACGCCCCACGTGGCCCGCCCCCATGACATAGACATGAGGCAAAGCATCTTCGTTCCGGGCCGCGCGTTCCGTCGCGGCCCATTTGTCGGACGCACGCATGCGGGACAGGTTCAATTCGACCCGGCCGCCGCAGCATTGCCCGATCTCGGGGCCAAGTGGCACGTCCAGATCCTGATGCAACGCACCGTCACGCAGCATGTCCCGCGCGGCGTTGATGGCGAGGAATTCCAATTGTCCACCGCCTATGGTTCCCCACAACGCCCCGGGCGCGACGAACATTTCTGTCCCCTCATTGCGCGGCGAAGACCCGCGGACTCGGGTCAACGCAATGCGGATCACGCTATGCTGCGCGGACAGAAATTCGTTCAGAGAACCCGGGGCAACCATGGCTCAGGACCCGGCTTGCAGCCGCGCGACGGCCATGAGCACACGTTCGGGCGTGGCCGGCGCGTCAAGGCGGGGGCATTCCCGGTAATCAGCGACCGAGGCAACGGCCATCGACAGGGCCTCGAACACCGAAATTCCCAGCATGAACGGCGGCTCACCGACGGCCTTGGAGCGTTTGATGGTCAGCTCGCGGTTTTCCGACCAATCGGTAAGGTTCACGTTGAAGATGCGCGGGCGGTCTGACGCGAGCGGGATCTTGTATGTCGACGGAGCATGGGTGCGCAGGCGGCCGGCATCGTCCCACCAAAGCTCTTCAGTGGTCAGCCATCCCATACCTTGAATGAATGCGCCTTCGACCTGACCTTTGTCCAGCATAGGGTTCAGCGAACGTCCGACGTCGTGCAGCAGATCCGTCCGATCCACGCGGTATTCACCGGTCAGTGTGTCAATCGCGACCTCTGAACAGGACGCACCATAGGCGAAGTAATAGAACGGGCGGCCTTGTCCTTTGGCCCGGTCCCAGTGGATTTTTGGCGTCTTGTAGAACCCGGCCGCCGACAGTTGCACGCGCGCCAGATAGGCCTGTTTGATGAATGCATCGAAGGCCAGAACGTCTTGGCCGATATGCACCTGATTGGCGTGGAAGACCACTTCCTCTGGCGAGACGTTCCAGGTCTCGGATGCGAACTTCACCAGACGTTCCTTGATCTGTTCGACTGCGTTCAACGCCGCCATGCCATTCAGGTCGGTCCCGCTGGACGCCGCAGTGGCCGAGGTGTTGGGAACTTTTTCAGTCGTCGTCTTGGTAATCTTGATCCGGTTGAAATCGACCTGGAAGGCCTCGGCCACGACCTGAGCAACCTTGGTGTTCAGACCCTGGCCCATTTCGGTGCCACCATGGTTCAGGTGGATCGACCCGTCGTTATAGACATGCACCAGCGCACCGGCCTGATTGTACCAGGTCGCAGTGAAAGAAATGCCGAACTTGACCGGTGTCAGCGCTATGCCTTTTTTCAGAACCGGCGATGTCTTGTTGAACGCGATGATGTCCTGACGGCGCTGGCGGTATTCCGAGGTCTCTTCCAGCTCTCCGACCAGCCGGTCGAGAATGCAGTCTTCGACCTCTTGGTGATACGGGGTCACGTTGCGGTCCGTGGTGCCATAGAAATTGGACTTGCGCACATCCAACGGATCCTGCCCCGTGGCATAGGCGATTTCTTCGATCATCCGTTCCGCCGCGATCACGCCCTGCGGGCCGCCAAACCCACGAAACGCGGTATTCGATACGGTGTTGGTCTTCATCGGGCGACTGTTCAGACGCACATTCGGATAGAAATAGGCGTTGTCCGCGTGAAAAAGCGCCCGGTCGGTCACGGGGCCGGACAGGTCTGCCGAAAAGCCACAGCGCGCGGCAAAGCTGCCTTCGACCGCCTGAATGCGACCTTCATCGTCAAAGGCGACATCATAGTCGATCACGAAGTCGTGGCGTTTGCCGGTTGCGGTCATGTCCTGATCCCGGTCGGGGCGGATTTTGACGGCGCGGTTCCACTTTTTGGCAGCCATGGCCGCCACTGCGCAGAACAGGTTCATCTGGCTTTCCTTGCCGCCAAACCCCCCACCCATGCGACGGACGTTGACCACGACCGCATTGGACGGCACCCCAAGGACATGCGCCACCATGTGCTGCGCCTCGGACGGGTGCTGGGTCGAGCAATGCACCACCACGTCGTCGTCTTCGCCGGGAATCGCAAAGGCGATGTGACCTTCAAGGTACATGTGATCCTGACCGCCAACGCTCATGCGGCCTTTGATCCGGTTGGGCGCGGCCGCCTGAGCCGGTGCCACGTCTCCCCGCTCCAGCTTGAGGGGCGCTGTGACATGCGGGTATCCTGCTTTCTGCGCGGTGATCGGGTCCAACGCGTGGGGCAGGGTTTCGTATTCGATATTTGCCCGTTCCGCAGCGCGGCGCGCGATGTCGCGGGTCTCGGCAATCACGGCAAACAACGGCTGGCCGTGGAATTGTATGGCGTCGGTCGGGAAAACCGGTTCGTCGTTCAGGTGGGTCGGGCTGATATCATTGGCCCCCGGCACGTCATCAGCGGTCAGCACACCGACCACGCCGGGCGTTGCCAGAACGTCGCTGAAATCGATACCCAGAAGCTTGGCGTGCGCGACGTCTGAAACGCCGAGATACGCGTGCAGCGCGCCTTGTGGCAGCGCAATGTCGTCCGTGTAGTCGGCCTGCCCTGTGACGTGCTTGACCGCACTGTCATGGTTTACACTGGTGTGAGCCGATCCAATGATGGAAACGTTGTCTTTCATGTTGTCGTCTCCTGATCAGGCACAAGTCAGTTGAACGGGGGTGTCGGTTGCGTGGTCGTTTTCAAGGAAGAACCGGCGCAGCAGGTTTTGGGCGGTCAGCATCCGATAGTCCGATGATGCGCGCCAATCTGTGAGAGGTGAGAAATCCTCGGCCAGCGCTTCAGCGGCGGCTTCGAAACTTTCGCGTGCCCAGGGTTGGCCGTTCAGCGCCGCCTCGGCTGTCGATGCGCGTTTAGGCGTGGCGGCCATGCCCCCGAATGCAATGCGCACATCGCTGATGATCCCGTCTGTGACGCTCATGTGCAGTCCGGCGGCCACGGAAGAAATATCCTCGTCTCGGCGCTTGGAAATCTTGTAAGCCGCGTCCAGATCATCGGGTCGGGGCAGGGGCACGCGGATGCTTTCGACAAATTCGTCTGGCAGACGGTCCTGCTTGCCATAGTCGATGAAGAAGTCAGCCAGAGGCAGGGTTCGGCGTTCGGAACCGCGCCGCAGAGTGATTTCCGCGCCAAGCGCGATAAGAACCGGCGGCGTGTCCCCGATGGGTGAGCCGTTGGCGATGTTTCCACCGACGGTTCCCAAATTCCGCACCTGCCACCCTGCGATGCGATCCCAGTAGGAGGACAGGTGTGGCAGGTGTTCAGACAGAAGGTCCTGGCAATCGGTGTAGCTGGCGCCGGCACCGATCAGGAGGAGAGACCCCTGTCTTTCGACTGTTTTCAGGTCTTCGAGATGACCGGTGAAAATGGCGGGGCCAATGTCGCGCAGGAACTTGGTCACCCACAGGCCCACATCGGTGGCTCCGGCCACGATCGTTGCGTTTGGATATGCTTGCAGGCATTCGGCAAGATCATCGACGCTGGATGGCAGAATGCTCAGGTTGTTTTCGGGTCCGGAGACCACGCGCCGCCCGTCCTTCAGGGCCGCCAGACGCGCGGTCATGGTTTCGCGTTCGGTGTTCAGATGATCAGATGCCGGGGTGCCGTAGCGGCTGACGGCAATGGCCGCTCGGATGATCGGCTCATACCCGGTGCAGCGGCACAGGTTGCCCTGCAATGCGGTTTCAACCTGCACTTCGGTCGGTTTCGGAGTTTGCATCCAAAGCGCATAGAGGGCCATGACGAAGCCCGGCGTACAGAACCCGCATTGGCTGCCATGGTGATCGACCATCGCCTGTTGAACGGGATGCAGGCGACCATCGGGGCCGGACAGGTGTTCAACCGTGACCACATGGCAGCCATCGACGCAGGCAAGAAACCGGATACAGGCATTGACCGGAGCATAGGTCAGACCAGCGTCACCAAGCCGCCCGACAAGAACGGTGCAAGCACCGCAGTCGCCTTCGGCGCAGCCTTCCTTGGTACCTGTCAGCCGGCGGTCCAGCCGCAGGAAATCCAGAAGCGTCTGGTCTGCCGAAACATTTGCGACGGACACGTCCCGGCCATTCAGGACAAATCGGATGTCGGTGCGATGCGTCATGGAATTCTCCCTCTGCCCCTGCCTTCCGGAGGGTGGTCAGTGGAACCATAGGAGCAAAGATTGAGGTGGAAAATCGCTGCAAACGGCAAATACTTTCAACAGATCGTTGAAAAAGATGGGGCCATGGCGCATTCTTTCGCTGCTGGGAGGATCCAATGTCTTACATCGAAAGTCTGCGTGTTTTTGTCCGAGTGATGGAGCTGGGCAGCATCACCTCTGGCGGGCGTGATCTTCGGTTGACCCCGGCGGTGGCCAGCAAACGGTTGAAAGAGCTTGAAAACCATCTGGGTGTGCGGCTGTTCAACCGAACCACCCGGTCGATGACACCAACCGAAGTGGGGACGGTTTTCTACGATGAAGCCAAGGCGGTCCTGCTGGCGCTTGATCACGCCGAAGCGCGTGTCGCCAGCTTTTCCGACGCGCCTCGGGGGGCGATCCGCATCACCGCGCCTTTGGGTGTCGGGCGCAGAATCGTTGCGCCTCTGGTGCCGGAATTTTCTGACCGCTACCCGGAAACAGAGATTCGCATGCGTCTGTCTGATCGCAAGGTAGACATTCTGGCCGACGGTCTGGATATCGCCTTTTTCATTGGTGAACCCGGCGATTCAACCATGAAACTGCGGAAGTTCGCGGATTGTGATCGTGTTCTGTGCGCTTCGCCCGATTACCTGTCGCAGTTTGGGACGCCCAAAACACCGGATGATTTGCTGCACATGCCCCATAACTGCCTGTTGCTGCGTTATCCAAGGTCTCCGGAATACTATTGGACCCTTCGCACTGACATGGGACCGCGAAAGCTTGAAGTTGGCGGTAAATATGACGCGGATGATGGTGATGTCCTGACCGACTGGGCCTTGGCCGGTCGTGGGATCGTCAACAAGCCGCGCTTTGACGTGCGGGAGTTTCTCGAGGATGGGCGGCTGGTCGAGGTCCTGCCCGAGACGCCCCCCTTGCCAACGATTTTCGGGTGTCTTTATCCGCACAAAAAGCTGCAAGATCCCAAGGTGCGCCTGTTTGTCGAACATATCGCGCAACACAGCAAACGCTTTTTCGCATAAAGAAAACCGGGCATCACGGCCCGGTTCGCTGTCATGGTTTCGCGCGCAGGCGACTATTGGTTTCTGACTTCACGCACCCATGCGATGAGGGTTTGGCGTGCCTCTTCATCCATTTGCACTGCTGATGGTGGCGGCATTGCGTGGCTGATCCCGGCTTGCAGATAGATCTGGTCAGCATGTCGGGCGACATCGCCGGGTGTCTCAAGGTAAACTTTCTTCGGGGCCCATTTCATGGTGCCGTACACCGGCTCGCGGGCGTGGCACATCGAGCAATTGCCCAAGACCGTGTCATAGGCGTCTTCGAAGCCCGCGGCGGACGCATATTTCTGCTCGTATGGCGTCAGCTCGCGCGCTTCGGCGTCTTCCCATGTCTCGGTGTTTCTCACCGACGACAGCCAGGCGATCACGACCATTAGCAGAACCGTCACGCCCCAGGTCCAGTGCGGGCCTTTCCCGGTTGCGTGCATCGTGTTGAAATAGTGACGGATGGTGACGCCCGTCAGAAAGATCAGGCTGGCGATGATCCAGGAATACTCGGTGCCGAAAGCAAGCGGATAGTGGTTCGACAACATCAGAAACACGACCGGCAAAGTCAGATAGTTGTTGTGCGTGGATCGTACCTTGGCGATCTTGCCGTATTTGGCATCAGGTGTCCGACCGGCCTTGAGGTCTTCGACCACGATCCGTTGGTTCGGCATGATCTGAAAGAACACGTTGGCCGTCATGATCGTCGCAGTGAAGGCGCCAAGATGCAAAAGCGCGGCACGACCGGTGAAGATCTGGTTGTAACCCCAGGACATGATCACCAAGATCACGAACAAAAGCAGCATCAGAACGGTCGGGTGATCGCTCAGCTTGGATTTGCACATCTGGTCGTAGAGCAGCCAACCAATGGTCAGTGATCCGCCGGAAATCAGAATCCCCTGCCACAGCGCCAGGTCCACTTTGGTTGGATCCAGAAGGAACAGCTCGCCCCCGACCCAGTATATGATCATGAGTAACGCCGCACCTGACAGCCAGGTCGTGTAACTCTGCCATTTGTGCCAGGTCAGGTGCTCGGGCATGCGTGAGGGCGCAACCAGATATTTGACGGTGTGGTAGAAGCCGCCGCCATGTACTTCCCATTCTTCGCCGTAGGCCCCGTCCGGCAGGGCTGGGTTCGGCTTTAGCATGAGGTCCAGCGCGATAAAGTAGAATGACGCCCCAATCCACGCCATCGCGGTGATCACATGCAGCCAGCGGACGGAAAAGGCGATCCACTCCCACATCACGGCCAAGTCATACATGGCTTTGCTCCTAAGATTCTTTCTTCCGGTTACTCTATGCGAGTGTGTTTTGTTCTGGTATTGCTGGTAAAGACCAAGCAGTATCAAAAAATGCAAAAAAATGTCCTACCTTGATAACATCAGAACCTTTGTCCGGGTCTATGAATTGGGCAGCATGTCCGCCGCGGGCCGTGATCTGAGGGTTTCGCCAGCCGTCACGTCGGCGCGTATATCGCAATTGGAAGAGCATCTTGGCGTGCGTTTGTTCCAACGCACGACACGCAGCCTGACCCCCACCGAGCAGGGAAAATCTTTCTATCGTGGCGCGGCAGAGATCCTAGAAGCAGTCGAAAGTGCCGAAGCCCAGATCGTCAATCTTACCGAAAACCTGAAAGGGTCACTCTATGTCGCGGCGCCTTTGGGGGTCGGGCGTCGGTTGATTGCGCCGCAGGTCCCGAAGTTTCTTGCCGAGTACCCCGAGGTGAACGTTCGGTTAAGGCTTACCGACCGAAAGGTAGATCTGACAACCGAAGGTCTGGACTTGGCATTTTTTCTTGGTCAGCCAGAGGACAGCAACCTGCGTATTCGCAAGATCGCGGATGTCGAAAGAGTGCTTTGTGCATCCCCGAAATACATCAAAAAGCGCGGGATGCCCGAAAGCGGGGACGCGTTGATCGCTGATGAGCACGAATGTCTCAATTTGCGGTTCCCGGGCGCGACCGAGTTTCAATGGCTCTTGAGGACCGATACGGGGCCAAAACGGTTCCGGGTTTCCGGGCGCTACGAGTCAGACGATGGCGACGTGCTGACAGACTGGGCCCTTGGCGGACATGGTATCGCGTTGAAGCCGATTTTTGAGATCGCTCAACATCTCAAGGCCGGGACACTGGTTCCGGTGGCGGAAAAGACGCCGCCAGAACCGATTCAGATGGCATGTCTGTTTACGCACCGCCGTATGCAGGACCCAAAAACGCGGCTTTTCATGGAATTCATAATCGAACGCATCGGGTCGTCGATTGCGGCGGCAAATACGGCCCGGTAGGTCGCTCAGCTGCCGCGATAGGTCGAGTACCCGAAGGGCGAAAGCAGCAGAGGCACGTGGTAATGCGAATGTTCGGACATTCCAAACCGGATCGGGATGACGTTCAGAAAGCGCGGGTTTTCAGGTGGTGTGCCGCAGGCATCAAGGTAATCCCCGGCATGGAAGACAAGTTCGTAGTCACCTGTTGAAAACTCTGCTTCGGGCAGAATTTGTTCGTCGGTCCTGCCGTCGTCATTGGTGACCAGAGTTTTCAGCAACTGGCGGTCTGCACCTTCAATGCGGAACAGTTCGATTTTCAATCCTTCGGCGGGGCACCCCCGGGCCGTATCCAGAACATGTGTTGTAAGGTAACCGGTCATTTGCGCTACTCCTCAAGTTATACAGTTACTAGTCTGATTTCGCATCCAGGAGCAAAGGCAGTCTGCGGGAAGCTGCTTTCTGCATTTTTTGAAAAACATCTTTGATTATCTGGGGTATTGATCAATTCAAGAAGAAGGAAACCGATGTGAAGCCTTATCCACGAGACATGACCGGTTACGGTGGGCAAGTTCCCAAAGCAAACTGGCCGAACGACGCCAAAATCGCCATTCAGATCGTGCTGAATTACGAAGAGGGCGGTGAAAACAACGTTCTGCACGGCGATGCCGCATCCGAAGCGTTTCTGTCCGAGATCACCGGAGCCGCCCCTTGGCCGGGGCAACGGCATTGGAACATGGAATCGATCTATGAATACGGCAGCCGCGCGGGGTTCTGGCGCGTGCATCGCCTTTTGCAGGATCTGCCTGTTACAGTCTACGGTGTTGCAACTGCTTTGGCGCGTGCACCTGCACAGGTTGCGGCGATGAAGCATGCCGGTTGGGAGATCGCCAGCCACGGTTTGAAGTGGATTGAACACAAGGACATGGGCGCAGAAGAAGAACGTTCCCAGATCCGCGAAGCAATCCGCCTGCACACAGAGGTTACAGGTCAGCCGCCCCGTGGTTGGTATACCGGCCGCTGTTCGATGAATACGGTCGAACTGGCCGCCAGGGAAGGCGACTTTGCCTATATCGCCGACAGCTACGCCGACGATCTGCCATACTGGATCAAGGCAGGGGGCAAGGATCAACTGATCATGCCCTATACACTGGACTGCAACGATATGCGCTTTGCAATCCAGGCTGGGTTCACCAATGGGGAACAATTCGAAAGCTATCTGAAAGACAGCTTTGACCTGCTCTATGCCGAGGGTGAGGCGGGCGCGCCCAAGATGTTCTCGATTGGTTTGCACTGCCGTCTGATCGGTCGCCCGGGTCGCGCCATGGCGCTGAAACGCGCACTTGATTATTTCAGAAACCACGACGGTGTCTGGTTCGCAACGCGCGAGCAGATTGCCGACCACTGGGCCAGGGAACACCCACCGGTGCAACGGCTGACCCCGTCCGAAATGGATCGACCAACCTTCGTGTTGGAATTCGGCGGCGTGTTCGAGCATAGCCCGTGGATTGCCGAAGGTGCGTATGAACTGGAACTGGGCCCGACGCATGACAATGCCGCTGGTGTCCACAACGCGCTGGCGCGTGTGTTCCGTTCCGCCTCGCCCGAGCAGCGCCTTGGCGTACTGACAGCCCACCCGGACCTGGCGGGCAAGCTGGCCGCCGCCGGCCGCCTGACCAAGGAAAGCACCGCGGAACAGGCCGGTGCGGGTCTGGACATGCTGACCGATGAAGAACGCGCAACGTTCACGGCGTTGAACGAAGCCTACACGACCAAGTTCGGCTTTCCTTTCATCATTGCCGTCAAAGACAACACCAAAGCCAGCATTCTGGAAGCCTTTCGCCGTCGCATCGACAATGACCGCGACAGCGAATTTGCCGAAGCCTGCCATCAGGTCGAGCGCATTGCCGAATTGCGCCTGATCGAGAAGTTCGCGCAATGACGGCTGCCTTGAAACTCCGCCCCTTGACGTCAGAGGCATTTGCACCTTTCGGCGATGTCATCGAAGCGGCTGGCCAGGTGGACAAGCTTATTAATCAGGGTAAATGCGCCCGCTATCACGACCGGGCCGTGTTGGATTTCCACGATGGGCGCGCGGGTATCAGTGTGTTTCAGTCCGAAGCCTTCAGCCTGCCGATCAAGTTGGAAATGGTTGAACGCCATCCGGATGGCAGCCAAGCCTTTTTGCCTTTGTCGGACAAGCCATTTGTCGTGGTTGTGGCCCCGGATGAAAACGGAACACCCGGGCGGCCCATCGCCTTCAAAACAGCGCCCGGACAGGGAGTGAATTATCATCGCAACACCTGGCATGGCGTTCTGACCCCGCTTCATGCGCCCGGACTTTTTGCGGTGGTCGACCGAATTGGGGCCGGGCCCAACCTCGAAGAGCATTGGTTCGAGGAGGTTTTTGAAATCACAGAATGAGGCGCGTTGCCGGAAGAGGAGCCGGCTGCGAACCTCAAGGGAGGAAAGACCAAATGTCAGATGCATCCATCGGAACGCCGGAACAACTCCGCGATCCGAATTATACTCCGCCGCTGTTGAAGGCGGTGCCGCTTGGAATCCAGCATGTACTGGCGATGTTCGTGTCCAACGTCACGCCAGCCATTATCGTTTGCGGTGCGGCCGGTTTCGGCTTTGGCTCGAACAGCCCCGATTTCCCGCAGATGATCTACATGATCCAGATGTCGATGTTCTTCGCGGGCGTCGCCACGTTGTTTCAATCTGTTGGCATAGGCCCGGTCGGTGCCCGGTTGCCGATCGTACAGGGAACATCGTTTGCCTTCATCCCGATCATGATCCCGCTGGTGGTTGGAAAGGGCGTCGACGCCATTGCCGTTCTGATGGGCGGTATCGTTGTTGGTGGATTGTTCCACGCATTCCTCGGGTTGTTCATTGGACGTATTCGCTTTGCTCTTCCGCCGCTGGTTACGGGCCTTGTGGTGACCATGATCGGCCTGGCCCTTGTCAAAGTCGGCATTCAATATGCCGCCGGCGGTGTGCCCGCCATAGGTACCGAGGAATATGGCTCGGGTTTGAACTGGTTCATGGCCGGAACCGTAATCGTGGTCACGCTTGGCCTGAAATTCTTTGCCCGGGGCATGTTGTCGGTGTCGGCGGTTCTGATCGGACTGCTGGTCGGATACGCCGTGGCCTTCCTGCTTGGCCAAGTGAATCTGGGCAACGTCGGCAACGCGGCATCCTTTGCTCTGCCGAACCCCCTGCATTTTGGTCTTGAGTTCTCGGTCGCGGCCATCATCGGTTTCTGTGCAATGTCTTTTGTTTCCGCCGTTGAAACCGTTGGGGACGTATCCGGTATCACCAAAGGGGGCGCTGGCCGAGAAGCCACCGACAAGGAAATACAGGGCGCGACCTATGCAGATGGTCTTGGTACTGCGATCTCTGGCCTGTTTGGGGCGCTGCCCAACACGTCGTTCAGCCAGAATGTCGGGTTGATTGCCATGACCGGAGTCATGAGCCGCATGGTCGTGACCATCGGCGCGGTTTTCCTGATCGTTTGCGGGCTTATTCCCAAGATCGGGGCGATAATCTCGTCCATTCCGATCGAGGTTCTTGGCGGCGGCGTGATCGTGATGTTCGGCATGGTTGTTGCCGCAGGGGTCTCGATGCTGTCGGACGTGAACTGGAACCGGCGCAACATGGTGATTTTTGCAATCGCCCTGAGCCTTGGGCTGGGTTTGCAGCTGGAACCCAACGCGTTGCAATACTTGCCCGGCACATTGAAGGTTCTGGCGACATCAGGAATCCTGCCCGCCGCCGTCATCGCCATTGTATTGAATCTGGTGCTTCCCGAAGAACTTTCCGACGAAGCGACGGAAGAGGTCTCGGGCGGCATGGCCGGACATGGTCTTGGGTCCATCGAGCAAGACGACCACGTCTGATGCGTTCGGCCTGATACACTGATCTTCCTGGAAAAAACATGAAGCGGCGCGCCTTGGCGCGCCGCGTTTCATTTTTTGGTCACCATTTAATGGAGATCTGCTGTCAAAAGCTCTCCGCCCAAAAGGACCGCCGAGACAATGCCCAAGAAGGTGTCGCCGTCTGGCTTCAGAAATCGACCTCGATCGCGACCCCTTTCCGAACGGCGAGGTCAACCACGGACGCGGCGACCGCAAGATCTTGAAGGCCCACACCCGTGCCATCGAACAGCGTGATCTGATTGTCTGATATCCGGCCCGGATCGGTGCCGTTGATGACCGCGCCAAGCTGCGCCACATCGCTTTCTTGGATCAGGCCTTCGGCCACCGCGTGCTGCGCTTCACCGATGCTGACGGATTGCGCGACTTCGTCCGTGAACACGCTTGCCCTGGCCAGAAGGGCGGCTTCGACTTCCTGTTTTCCTTTAGTGTCCGTGCCCATGCAGGCGATATGAGCTCCGGCGCTGACATGGTTCGCCATCAGCGATGGCGCAAAGGCCGAAGTGATCGAAATGATCACATCCGCCTCAGTCATTTCGTCAAGCTCGACCGCCTGGAACGGAACGCCGGCTTCATTGGCGACCTTCTCGATATTCGGCAGCATTTCAGGGTGGTAGTTCCAGCCAATGACCTTTTCAAAGGCGCGCTGCTCCAGTGCCGCGCGAAGCTGAAAGGCTGCCTGGTGGCCAGCGCCTATCATGCCTATGACCTTGGCGTCCCTGCGTGCGAGATGCTTGATCGATACCGAAGATGCTGCCGACGTTCGAAGGGCCGTCAGAAGGTTCCCGCCGACCATCGCAGATGGCTTGCCCGTGTCGGGGTCGAAAAGAAAAACGGTGGACTGGTGGTTGATCAGCCCGCGTTTTTCCAGATTGTTCGGCCAATAGCCGCCCGCCTTCAGTCCCAACGTCAGGCCGGCGCGGTCAAACCCCCCTTTGAAGCCGTACAGTGCATCTTCGTGCCCGATGGCTTCACGCACGACAGGGAAGTTGTAGGCGTCGCCGGACGCCATTGCGGCAAAGACCTGTTCGACCGCGTCAAAAGCCGCTTGTCGGGTCATAAGGTCAGCGATCTCACGCTCGGGTACGATCAGCATTTCATTCTCCAATCAAACATTCGTGCGCCCGCGTGCCACCGCCGGAAGGAGAGCATACACGCGGGCGGCTGTCTGGCTGCTTCCGAGCCAGCCCTCCCAAACAGAGCAAGTTCGGATCAATAAGCGCGTCCGCGGGCGGATACGGGCCAGACGGTCTCGACCTTGCCGTTGCGAACGCCGACATACCAATCATGTACATTTGCGGTTGGGTCGCAGTGCCCCGGAACCAGCCTGAGCTTGTCGTTGACCTTCAGCACACCGTTCGGGTCCATCACGACGCCGTGTTCGTCCGAACATTTGATGTACTCGACATCATCTCGGCCGAAGATAACGGGCAGACCGCTGTCCACCGATTGCGCCTTGAGGCCCGCATCGACGATCGCCTTGTCCGCCTTAGCGTGGCTCATGACGCTGGTCAGGATGAAGAATGCGTTTTCCCACTCGCCTTGATCGATCCGGTTGCCGTCCTTGTCCAGGATCCGGCCATAATCGGCGTCCATGAAGGCGTAGGACCCGCATTGCAGTTCGTTGTACACGCCCGAGTTGGATTCGAAGTAATATGAGCCGGTGCCGCCGCCCGAGACCAATTCGCATTCGATGCCTTCGGCTTTGAGGCCTTCAACCGCGTCTTTTACCATCGAAATTGCGGTGTCGAGCTTTTCCTTGCGCGCCTCATAGCTGTCGAGGTGCTGCATTGCGCCCTGATAGGCCTGAATGCCGGTGAATTTCAGGTTCTCGGCGGCTTCGACCGCTTTGGCGATTTCGATCACGTCGGATGTTGTCGTCACACCGCACCGGCCAGCGCCGCAGTCGATTTCGACGAAGACCTCCAACTGTGTTCCGTGATCCACCGCTGCGCCTGAAAGATCCGCGACATTGTCCAGATCATCGACACAGACGATGATGCGGCTGCCCAGCTTTGGCAGGCTGGCAAGACGGTCGATCTTGGCGGGGTCACGCACCTGGTTCGACAACAGAACGTCCTTGATGCCGCCGCGCACGAACACTTCGGCCTCTGAAACTTTCTGGCAGCAGACGCCCACGGCGCCTCCGATCTTCTCCTGCAACTTGGCCACGTCTACCGATTTGTGCATTTTTCCATGCACGCGGTGGCGCATGCCGTGCGCCTTGGCATAGTCGCCCATCTTCTTGATGTTGCGTTCAAGCGCGTCGAGATCCAGCACAAGACAGGGGGTCTGGATATCAGCTTCATCCATTCCGGGCTTGGCCGGAATGTCAAAGCCTACTTCGAATTCGTCGAGATTGGTCATATCTTTCATTTCCGTATTCCTATGTCGGGATTGATGTCACGCGTTCAGCCAGGGCAGCCTGTCCAGATCGACATTGCCACCGGTTATGATCAGGCCGACACGCTTGCCTTTGAATGCGTCCGGGTTCTTCAGGATCGTGGCCAGCGGAACGGCCGAAGATGGCTCCATCACGATCCGCAGGTGTTTCCACGTCAGTTTCATCGCATCGATGATCTCTTGCTCTGAGGCCGTGTAGATTTCAGAGACATGGTTCGACACGAAATGCCAGGTCAGCTCTTTCAGTGGAACCAGCAGCCCGTCGGCAATCGTCTTGGGTGCGTCATCCGCGATGATGTGGCCGGCCTTGAAGCTGCGATAGGCATCGTCGGCCTGTTCCGGTTCCGCCGCGATGATCGCGGTTTCCGGGGCGAGCGTCGATAGTGTCAGACAGGTGCCGGACACCATGCCACCGCCGCCGATAGGTGCGACAACTGCATCCAGACCGTCGGTCTGCTCGATGAACTCGCGCGAACAGGTGCCTTGCCCGGCAATCACCCGCGGATCGTTGTAGGGATGGACGAAATCGCCGCCCGTGGCCGCCTGAACCTCGGCAAAGGTCGCTTCGCGCGACGAGGTGGAGGGCTCACATTCCGTGATCTTCCCACCATAGCGCCGCACCGTGTCTTTCTTGGCCTGCGGCGCTGTGCGCGGCATGACGACGTTGCACGGTATGCCCCGCTTCATCGCCGCATAGGACAGGCACGAGGCGTGGTTGCCCGAAGAATGGGTTGCAACGCCTTTCCTGGCCTGTTCGTCGTCAAGGCCAAACACGGCGTTTGCTGCCCCGCGCACCTTGAAGGCACCCGGTTCCTGGAAGTTTTCACATTTGAAGAACAGCTGTGCACCGCTCAGCTCGTTCAGATAGTCTGATGTGCGGACCGGGGTGCGGCGGATAATGGGCTCGATCCGATCATGTGCCGCCAGCATGTCCTCGTAGGTCGGGATGTACATGTTGCAGTCCTTCATCATGCGGCGTCCTTCTGAACTGCACCGGGATGACCGCGATAGTATTCCTGCGCTGCCGCTACCCCCGAGCCCAGATGGATGTTCAGGCCCAGGTCGACCATGCACATTTCAGCGGTGGCAATCCCGGACAGGGCCATGACATCCGTCAGGCTTCCCAGATGTCCGATGCGGAATACCTTGCCCGCGACTTCGCCAAGGCCGACACCGAAGGCAACGCCGTATTTTTCGGCCGCGTGTGTTACAATGTCGGTGGCGTTGAAATCGTTTGGCGTGCGGATCGCGCTGACGGTGTCAGAAAATACCGACGGGTTCGCTGCGCAAAGCTCCAGCCCCCACGCGCCCACCGCGGCACGTACTCCTTCGGCAATACGGTGATGCCGAGCAAAGACGTTTTCCAAACCTTCACTCAGCAACATATCACAGGCCTGGTTGAGGCCATTCATCAAGCCAACAGCAGGGGTATAAGGATAGGCGTTGTTGGCATAACCCTTCGCCATGTCGTGCACGTCAAAGAAGGTGCGGGGCAGGGTGCCTGTGCTGGTCGCACCCATTGCCCGCTGGCTGAACCCGACGATGGCAAGGCCCGCAGGCAACATGAACCCTTTCTGCGAGCCCGTGACGGCCACATCAACACCCCATTCGTCAAAACGGAAATCCATGGACCCGATCGATGAAACACCATCGACGAACAGCATGGCAGGGTGACGGGCGGCATTCAGCGCCTTGCGTATAGCGGCAATATCCGATTTCACACCGGTTGCCGTCTCGTTATGCGTGGCAAGAACAGCCTTGATTTCGTGGCTTGTGTCGGCGGTCAGAATCTCTTCGAAACGATCGGCTGGCAGCCCGTCGCCCCAAGGGGTTTCGACGATCTCGACATTCAGACTGTGACGCTGGCACATATCGATCCAGCGATGGCTGAACATGCCGTTGCGCGCCGCCAGAACCTTGTCACCAGCCGACAGGGTGTTGGTCAGCGCGGTCTCCCAGCCTCCTGTTCCGGTCGACGGAAAGATGAAGACTTCGGCGCTGTTGCTTTTCAGGACTTTCTGAACACCCGCGCGCGCGGGGTGCAGGATTTGCCCGAACAGCGGCGAGCGATGGTCGATGGTGGGCATGTCGCAAGCCTTGCGTAGGCTTTCCGGGATGTTGGTCGGGCCCGGGATGAAAACGGGGTTTTGAAAGCTCATGGATGGTCTCCTTCCGTCGTTGACCACACAATAAGCGTCCCTCGCTCAGCCCGATATATTTTTGAAAATGCTTTTCAAAATTTGGTTATTAAGATTTAATATATTATTGTCAGTGTCTTATATTTTTCATATGATGAATTAGGCTTTCACGAATGATCAAAGGGTTTTTATGGATTCTCAAGACAATACTCGCGAAGTCCGCAGAAGAGCCCGTGGAAGACCACGGGGATGGGACGACAAGACAGCGCAAAACACGATCAAATCTCTCGACCGTGCGATGGAAGTTTTTGAGTATCTGAGTGAAGCGCAGGGCAAGGCGTTGACCGCGCTGTCCGACGAAATGGGCCAGTCGCCCGCCACAGTTTACCGAATTCTCGTTACACTAGAGGGCAGGGGCCTTGTCGAGTTCGATCATGACGAGCAGGTCTGGCACATCGGTCCTCGTGCGTTCGTGATCGGCTCGCGCTTCCTGCGTCGCACCAGCCTTGTGGACCGGGCCCGACCCGTGATGCGAAAGCTGATGGAGGCCACCGGCGAGACCGCAAACCTGGGGGTCGAGAAAGAAGGAATGGTATTGTTCCTGAGCCAGGTGGAAACCCATGCCAGCATCCGGGCGTTTTTCCCTCCGGGCACGCTGTCTCCGATGCACGCATCGGGCATCGGGAAAGCTCTGCTGGCATATATGGATGAAGATCGGCTGGACCGGCTGTTGGCCAAGACGGAACTGCGGGCCTTCACGGACCGGTCGATTACAAGCCCGACCGCGCTGAAAGAAGATCTTGCCAAGGTCAGGGCACAGGGCTTCTCGATAGACAATGAAGAAAAGAATGCGGGAATGCGCTGTATCGCTGCGCCGGTTTTCGATACCAACCGAGAGGCGGTTGCCGGGATTTCAGTATCCGGACCGACAAGCCGCGTCAGCGAAGCCGAAATCGTGCGCCTAAGCCGCCCCGTCATCGAGGCGGCGCATCAGTTAACTCTGGCCATCGGCGGGACTATTTCTGCGCCGCTGTCCTGAGGCGCCGGTGCTGCGGATAAGCCGCTGGCCCCGGCCGCAATGCCATATGTCGGTTCACGTCTTTGTACAGCAGGTAACGGAACTTACCCGGCCCGCCTGCATAGCAGGCCTGCGGGCAGAATGCGCGCAACCACATGTAATCGCCGGCCTCGACCTCTACCCAATCATTGTTCAGCCTGTAGACGGCCTTTCCCTCAAGAACATACAGACCATGTTCCATCACATGTGTTTCAAGGAAAGGAATGACGGCGCCGGGCTCGAAAGTCACCACGGTCACGTGCATATCGTGCCGCAAATCACTTGGGTCGACAAAGCGCGTCGTGGCCCATTTTCCGTCGGTTCCGGGCATCGGCGTCGGCGTGATCTCATTTTCGTTGAGAACCAGAACGTCCGGGCGGTCAAGCCCTTCCACCGCTTCATAAGCCTTTCGAATCCAATGGAAGCGCAGGGTCTCACCGCCTCGGTTTCGTAAGGTCCAGTTGCATTCAGCGGGCAGGTAGGCATAGCCGCCGGGTGTCAGCTCGTAGGTCGCGCCGTCGGCCGTCAAGGTCGCTGTACCTTCGACCACGAACAAAACGCCTTCGGCTTCGGGATCGGTCTCGGGCCGGTCAGAGCCACCGCCGGGCTGAACCTCCATGATGTATTGCGAAAAGGTTTCAGCAAAGCCGCTGAGCGGGCGTGATATCACCCATAAGCGGGTGTCGTCCCAAAACGGCAGAAAACTGGTCACGATATCCCGCATCGTTCCCTTTGGGATCACTGCATAAGCGTCAGTAAATACGGCGCGGTCAGTCAGCAATTGCTCCTGACCAGGGTGCCCACCGTGTGGAGAATAATACTTGGCGGTCATGCATGCTCCTGAAAAATGTCATATGCCTGAAATATGCGCCGAAGGATCGGGGCGGACCACCCGCAAAAAGTTGACAGCTCTATTCGTGAAGATTTGAAAAATCAGAATTCGGCCGCCAACAAACGCATGCAGCATTGGCATCGCGCGCGCTGCGCAGCCGGTCGGATCAACGAGGATTGGGTCAGGGTTGCACCGGTCTGACCCCGGACAGATCCGGGGCAATCCGTATCACCTGCGACAGGTCAGATTTCAGTCCTGTGCTTTTACCGGAAATCATCCCAAGCGGAACGCTTGTCGCTGCGGCGAGTGCATCCTGAACGGGGATCTCTGCTTGTTCCGTCAGAACCCGCACCGCCTTTGTCAGGCACAAGTCTGCCCCGGCCAGAGTGCCATCCTCCAAAGTCAGCCTGCCGTTTTCCCGCCGGATGCGGCGTCCTTCCAACTGAAACTTGCTCAGTGACGTTCCGGCGACTGCCATCGCATCGCTGACAAGGAAAATCCGCCCTGGTCCGCGTTTGGCGGCCCAGGCAATCCGCATCGTATCGGGATGAACGTGGATGCCATCCGCGATCAAGCCCGCCGATAACGACCCGCAGGATAGAGCCGCGCCGACCAGTCCCGGTTCACGGCTGCCAAGCTGGCTCATTGCATTGAACAGATGCGTTGCGCACTGCGCCCCGGCCCTTGAAAACGCCAGGCAGGTTTCAAAAGGCGCGTCCGTATGCCCCAGAGAGACGATCACCCCCGCGCGCTTCAGTGCTTCAACCTGTTGCAGGGTTGTGCTTTCGGGGGCCAGCGTGACCATCAAAGCAGGCAGGTGTTTTGCAGCGTCGATCAGAATTTCCTGATCGGTTTGCTGCATCGGGCGGATCAACGCAGCATCATGTGCGCCCTTGCGCCGCTCAGACAGGTGCGGACCTTCCAGATGCAGGCCCGCAATACCGGAAACACCCGTCTGAACGGCCTTGATGGCGGCATCAATTGCGGCCCGGGTTTTCTCGGCCGTGTCCGTGATCAGGGTTGGCAGGATGCGAGTGGCACCCAGCGCGCGATGAGCACGGGCGATTTGGGTCAGCGTGTGAACCGATGGATCATCGTTGAACATCACGCCCCCGCCGCCGTTCACCTGCAAATCAGCATAGCCGGGGCTGAGGATGTCGCCATGCAGGTCCTCGATCTGGTCGTCCTGCGCGATCTGATCCAAGGGGACCAACGCATCCAGCACACCGTTTCTGAACCGTGCGGCATATCCGTCACGCAATTCAGTGCCATCGAAGATCGGGCCGCCGGCAAAGGTGATGGTGGAACTGGTCATACCGTTTCCGTCACTTTTTTCAGATGGCGTGGTGTGTCCGGGTCGATCCCGCGTTGTGTGGCCACCTTCTCCACCATTCCGTAAAACGCGGCGATTGTCGGTATCGGGTCCGTCATCCAATGGGACGTCCGGACATGCGGCAGTTCTGTGGCGTGTTTCACGCGACCAGTTGTGGCGAAAACCACAGCGCCTTTGGACGCAAGTGCGTCTGCAACTTCGGCCAGATTGTCCTCTGCTGCATCCCCGGACGACAAAGCAAGCACGGGAAAGCCCTGATCCACGATGGAAACCGGGCCGTGCAGAACCTCGGCCGCCGAATAGCTTTCTGCGTGGATCTGGCAGGTTTCCTTGAATTTCAACGCGGCCTCGTTGGAAATGGCCAAAGACAGGCCGCGCCCCAAAGTAAACAAAGAGCGACCATCAACCGCGTCTGCCACGGCGCTCCAGTCGCAGGCGATTGCGGTCGACAAGCTTTCGGGCAGACCATGGATTGCGCCTAGCAGGTGATCATCGCGCTTCACCTGCGCAATCAGCCACAACCCGGCGACCAGAGACGTCACGAATGTCTTTGTCGCCGCCACGCTCAGTTCGGGGCCCGCGTGAATGGGTAGTGTTGCCGCAGCCGCCTCGGCCAGGGCAGAGGCAGGGTTGTTCGTGATCGCAACCGAGTAAGCTCCGCCGGATGTGAGCGACTGCGTGAGCTGCACGATATCCGGGCTCTGACCGGATTGTGAGACCGAGATGCAGATTGCATCCTCGCACCGCATGTCGACCCCGTAGATGGATTTCACCGACGGTCCGACCGAAGCCATCGGCAAACCAAGCAGCAGTTCCGAGGCATATTTCAGAAAGCTGCACGCATGATCCGAGGATCCGCGCGCCACCGAGATCAGGAACCGCGGGTCGCTGGCCCGGATCTCGTTGGCGGTTTGCGCGATCAAATCTGCACCTTCGGTCAGAAGGCGGTCTACGGCGTCGGGAATCTCATCGATCTCGCGCCGCATCTGAGTGGTTGTGTCAGGCATTTTCCCAGGCTTTCAATTTGACAGGCGCAGCTCGGCCACAAAGTCATAGGCGTCACCGCGGTAGATCGAGCGGGTCAATTCAGCGACCCGCCCGCTTTGCAGATATGAGGTGCGTTGAATCCGAAGCCCGGCCGTACCTTCCGCAACATCCAGAAGCTCTGCTTCGGGCGGTTCGAGGTTGATGGCCGAGATTTTCTGGATCGCGCGCACCGGTCGCAGACCAGATTGTTCAAGAACAGAGTAAAGCGACCCCGTCACTTCGGTGGGGTTCGGCAGGATATCGAGCGGAAGGGCCGCTTTTTCCAACGCCATCGGGCGTCCTCCTGCCTCTCGCAGGCGGTAGATACGCGCGACCTGTTCATTTGCCGACAAGCCCAATGCCATCATTTCTTCCGGGGATGGCAGGAAAACCCCACGTTCCAGCCATGTCGAGGTCGTCTTGAGCCCGCGCCGCTCCATGTCTTCGGTGAACGATGTCAGATGGGACAGCGATTGTTCAACCTTCGCGACGGGTTCGCGAACAAAAGACCCAGACCCCTGCCGTTGCTCGATTGCACCTTTGCGCACCAGTTCATGAATGGCCTTGCGCACGGTCACACGGGACAGGTCGGTGATCTCGGCAATTTCTCTTTCAGGGGGCAGCGAACTGTTGGGAGGCAGGATGCCGTCCTTGATCCCTTGTTCAAGCCGTTGACGGAGCTGTACATAGCGCGGGCCCGAGCTGTGCCCCAACCATCCTTCGGGCCGCAGGAAATCAGCTATGTTCATGTTCGATTTCCTCCAGATACGCCTGTGCCAATGCAAGTGCGCCGGACAGTGGATCGCCCGCGGGCTGGACCAGAGCAGATTGCATTTCCGCAGGCAGGTACGGCGCGTAAAGGGGGCCGATTCCGCCGGTCAGACAAACGGGCAGGCCAACGTTCCAGCCCAATTTCTTCATCACGTCGATCAGATAGCCCGCACCGTCCCGCAGGATGGATCTGGCCAAGTCGTCCCCGCGATTGGAAAGCTCGGTCACAAGCGGGGCGAGGGCGCCAAAGTCCGATGGCGTCATGTCGGCGGCGGCCCGTACAATTCCTGCGGCATCGCCAAATCGAGACAGCAGATCCTGCGCCAATGCCGAAGGGCCGGTCGTGCCGTCCGCGTTCTCCAGCGTCCTGGCCAGCGCCCGTTTGCCAACCCATTGCGCGGAAGCCTGATCGCCCAGAACAGGGCCCCACCCGCCGGCAAACTTCATCGTGCCACCCCTTTGCATGGCGACAAAAGAACCGGTACCGCAATGTGCGACAAACCCGTCTCTGGCCCCCAATGCGCCGCGCAAAGCTGCTGCGCGATCATCTTCGATCCGGACGTGCCGAAATGGCAATGCCGCCGCAAGTTTCCGGGCAATCGCGTCACCTGTTATCCCGGCCAGGCCCAGATAGCAGGGCGCTTGCGCAAGCTCCTCGGGCGAACGGCCCGTCTGAACGGCCAGAGCTTCCAGGCCGCGCCGCAGTTCGATGCAGGCGGCCTTGAAATCCGTGGACACGTTTGCCGCGCCGACTTCGACTCTGTGTGTTTTGCCATCGACAAAAGCGGCGACGCGGCAGCGCGTTCCGCCCCCGTCGGCGGCCAGGAACATGGGTTTTGATGACTTTACCATATACAGACCTTTATAATACCTTTTACGTGTTTTGAAGTCCTAATTGCGACCAAAGCGGCGAATTTCATGCTATATCAACCAAAAATATGGAAAAAAATAAATGGTAGACTAATGGTATTTAAAAGGTATGATATCGAGAGTTCTTGGGGGAGAATCACTTGATTACGCCGGCGACAGAACAATTGCATCAGGATGCGCATGGGCTTGATACGCGTCCGCTGGCCGAAGTGGCCGGCCTGCTGGCGCGGTCGCAGGTGTCAGCGGCAACGGCAGTGCTTGATGCGCTTGGCCCGATTTGCAGCGGGGCGACGGCCATGGCCCAGACGATCCGGTCGGGCGGCACGCTTCGGTATATTGCGGCGGGGTCTTCCGGCCTCATGGCGGCCTCGGACGCGCTGGAGCTTGGCGGTACCTTTTCCATCCCGTCGCAGCAGATCCGTATTCATATGGCGGGTGGAATGCCGACCACGGCAGACATGCCGGGGGATGTAGAGGACGCTGTTGATGGGCTGGCGCAAGAGGTGTCGGATATGGTTGCCAATGATACGCTCATCGCGGTCTCGGCCAGCGGCACCACGCCTTATACCGTCGCCGCCGCAAAACTGGCGCGCGACCGGGGGACGCCTGTGATCGGGATTGCAAACAACGCGGGCTCGCAATTGTTGCAACTGGCGGACCATGCGGTTCTGCTTGCGACCCCTCCGGAATTGATCTCGGGCTCAACCCGGATGGGGGCCGGCACTGCGCAGAAAATAGCCCTGAATACATTGTCGACGCTGATGGCCATTGAGCTTGGGCATATTCAGGATGGCATGATGATCAATCTGCGGGCGGACAATGACAAACTGCGCGCACGCGCCAACGTAATCGTGTGCCAGCTTACCGGTGTATCACCTGAACGTGCTGATGATGCCCTGAGGGCTGCGGATGGGAACCTTAAGTGCGCGGCACTTTTCGCCGCAGGTGCCGCATCGGCAGAGGATGCACAAAAGCGACTGGCTAAAACGAATGGCCGTCTGCGTCATGCGATGAACCGGCTGAATGAAGATAACGAACATAGCAACCTGGGAGAAACCAAATGAAACGCAAAGTTCTGAGCCTGGCTCTGATGAGCACGGCGCTGGTCACAAGCGCCTATGCACAAGACGCCACGCTGACGATCGAAAGCTGGCGCAACGATGATCTCGCTCTCTGGCAGGAAAAGATCATCCCTGCATTCGAGGCGGCCAATCCAGGTATCAAAGTTGTTTTCTCGCCTTCAGCCCCGGCGGAGTACAACGCGGTTCTGAACTCCAAACTGGAAGCCGGATCCGCCGGTGATCTGATCACCTGCCGCCCGTTCGATGCTTCTCTGGCGCTGTACGAAGCGGGCCATCTGACCGACCTGTCCGATCTGGATGCGATGGACAATTTCTCGGACGTAGCCAAATCGGCGTGGCAGACAGACGATGGGTCGGCCAGCTTTTGTGTTCCGATGGCATCGGTGATCCACGGTTTCATCTACAACAAGGATGCGTTCAACGAACTGGGTCTGGAGGTTCCGACCACCGAGGCAGAATTCTTTGAAGTGTTGGACAAGATCAAGGAAGACGGCACCTATATTCCGATGGCAATGGGCACCAATGACCAGTGGGAAGCCGCAACGATGGGCTATAACAATATCGGCCCGAACTACTGGAAGGGTGAAGAAGGCCGTCTGGCATTGATCCGGGGCGAGCAGAATCTGACCGACCCTCAGTGGGTCGCGCCTTTTGCCACTTTGGCGAAATGGGCCGATTATCTGGGTGACGGATATGAGGCGCAGACCTATCCCGACAGCCAGAACCTGTTCACTTTGGGCCGCGCTGCAATTTACCCGGCGGGCAGCTGGGAGATTGCAGGTTTCAACACGCAGGCAGATTTTGAGATGGGCGCCTTCAAGCCGCCGGTCCAAAATGCCGGTGACACCTGCTATATCTCGGACCATACAGATATCGGCATCGGTCTGAACGCTGCCAGTGAAAACCAGGAGGCTGCCCGCACTTTCCTGGCCTGGGTCGCAAGCCCGCAATTCGCCAGCATTTTCGGCAATGCGGTTCCCGGTTTCTTCCCTCTGTCCAATACTCCGGTTGAACTGGAAGACCCCCTTGCCAAGGAAATTGTCGGATGGCGGGATGAGTGCGAGAGCACCATCCGTTCGACCTATCAGATCCTGTCACGTGGCACGCCCAACCTCGAAAACGAGACTTGGGGTGCATCCGTTGCAGCCATCAAGGGCACCGAAAGCCCCGAGGCATTGGGCAAGAAACTGCAAGACGGGCTGGCCAGCTGGTACGCACCGCATCAGTAAGACCTGAACCACTCTCACCGGACGCGGCCCGTCGCGTCCGGCACCTTTTCCCCGGAGATCCCCATGCAGACCCGCCGCATACGCTGGCACATCGCCGTTTTTCTTGCACCTGCGGTGCTGGTTTACACGGCGGTGATGATCCTGCCCTTGTTCAACACGCTCCGCCTTGCGCTGTTTACCGAAGTCGATCAGGCGCGTGTGTATGTGGGGTTGGAGAATTTCCGAACCTTGTTCCTTGATCCGCTCTGGTCCGCGCAATTCTGGAATGCGCTGGGCAACAACTTCTGGTTCTTTCTGATCCACATGCTGGTGCAGAACCCCATCGGAATCGCTCTGGCCGCGATCCTGTCACACCCGAGACTGCGCTTTGCCGCACTGTACCGGTCGGCCATTTTCATTCCGACGATCCTGAGCTTCGTGATCGTGGGTTTTGCCTGGAAACTGATCCTGTCTCCGCTTTGGGGGATTGCGCCCTCGATGTTGGACGCGGTTGGCTTGAAATCCCTGTTCGCGCCTTGGCTGGGCAAGGAAGAATACGCGCTGACAACTCTGGCGCTTGTCTCGGTCTGGCAATTTGTCGGCATCCCGATGATGCTGATCTATGCGGCCCTTCTGTCGATCCCCGAAGAAATTCTTGAAGCCGGAGAGATCGACGGGATCACAGGAGCTTCGGCTTTCTGGAAAATAAAACTGCCGCTGATCCTGCCCTCGATCGGGATCATCTCGATCCTCACATTCGTGGGCAATTTCAACGCGTTTGACCTGATCTATGTCTCTCAGGGCGCTCTGGCGGGGCCGGATTTTTCGACCGACATCCTGGGCACTTTCATGTACCGCACGTTCTTTGGCTTCCAGCTGCAACTGGGTGATCCGTATATGGGATCCGCCATTGCCGGCGCCATGTTCGCCATCATCCTTGTGGGTGTTTGCATTTACCTTTTCGGCATCCAGACCCGGATGCGCCGGTATCAGCTGTGAGGGCTCTGCAATGAACAAGGCACGCTCGAATCCACTGAACACCGTCGCAATGCATGGTGCGCTGATCCTTTACACTCTGATCGCCCTGTTTCCGGTTTTCGTGATCATCATCAACAGCTTCAAAACGCGCCGTGCCATCTTTCGCGAGCCGCTTGCCTTGCCTGATGCCGAAAGCTTTTCCTTGATCGGCTACCAGACGGTGATGAAGCAGGGGGATTTCTTTCTCTACTTTCAGAACTCGCTGATCGTCACCGTGGTTTCACTGGCCTTTATCCTTCTGTTCGGCGCCATGGCCGCCTTTGCCCTCAGCGAATACCGGTTTAAGGGCAACATGTTGATGGGGCTTTATCTGGCGCTTGGGATCATGATTCCGATCCGCATCGGCACCGTGGCGATCCTGGAGATGATGGTCGCCACAGGGCTTGTGAACACGCTTTGGGCCCTGATCTTCGTCTACACGGCACAGGGTTTGCCGCTGGCGGTGTTCATCCTGTCCGAGTTCATGCGTCAGGTCAGTGATGACCTGAAGAATGCGGGGCGCATCGATGGGCTTTCGGAATACACGATCTTTTTCCGGTTGGTGCTGCCTCTGGTCCGACCTGCCATGGCAACCGTCGCCGTGTTCAACATGATCCCGATCTGGAACGATCTCTGGTTCCCCTTGATCCTGGCACCCGCTGAAGAGACCAAAACCCTGACGTTGGGCAGCCAGGTCTTCATCGGCCAGTTTGTGACCGACTGGAACGCGGTTCTGTCCGCGCTCAGCATGGCGATCCTGCCGGTTCTGGTGCTCTACGTGATCTTCTCGCGCCAGCTGATCCGTGGCATCACCTCAGGAGCTGTCAAATGACCCGGGTTCTGATCGCTGGTCTTGGCAACATGGGTCTGAGCCATGCCTTGGCCCATCATCGTCACCCCGACGCACGGATCGTGGGGCTGGTCAATCGCACAGGTCAAGTAGACCATCACGACCTGTCAGGCTATCCGGCCTTTTCGGATTTTCAGGCGGCACTGGCCGAGACAAACCCCGATCTGGTCGTCGTCGCAACCTATTCCGACAGCCACGCAGACTTCGCCTGCGCCGCAATGGAAGCAGGTGCGCATGTCTTTGTTGAAAAACCACTGGCCACGACGGTTGCGGACGCCAGACGCGTGGTCGCAAAAGCAGTGGAAACCGGCCGGAAACTGGTGATCGGATATATTCTGCGGCACCACCCGTCATGGATGCGACTGATCTCGGAGGCGCGCGATCTCGGCGGGCCGTATGTCTTCCGTCTGAACTTGAACCAGCAAAGCAGCGGGGCCGAATGGGAAACCCACAAGGCCTTGATGCAGACGACATCGCCTATCGTCGATTGCGGCGTGCATTACGTCGATGTGATGTGCCAGATCACCGATTCCGATCCCGTCCGCGTGCATGGCATGGGCCTGCGCCTGAGTGATGAGATTGCCGAAGACATGTACAATTACGGCCAGTTTCAGGTGATTTTCGAAGACGGCTCGGTCGGCTGGTACGAGGCCGGCTGGGGCCCGATGATGTCCGAGACCGCCTTTTTCGTGAAAGATATCGTGTCACCCAACGGATCGGTTTCAATCACGGATGGCAACAAGGGCGCATCCGCGGATATCGACGGCCACACCAAGGTTGGCGGCCTTCTGGTCCACCGCCCTGACGGCGACCGGATAATCGAGATGCCGGATGAGCCCGGCCATCAGCAACTCTGCGATGCCGAGCAAGCCTATATGCTGCGCGCCATCGCCGAAGATATCGATCTGACCCGCCACATGAACGATGCCGTGCAATCGCTGGCCATCTGCCTGGCCGCTGATGAAAGCATCCGTACCGGCCAACCCATTTCGCTGAAAGAGGCACGCACATGACCGCCCTGACGCTGCAAAACGTGAACAAATCCTTCGGCACCGTCGAGGTCCTCAAGGATATCAACATCGACGTTGACGAGGGTGAATTCGTCGTCTTCGTCGGCCCCTCGGGCTGTGGCAAATCCACCCTTCTGCGTGTCATCGCGGGGCTCGAGGATGTGACTTCGGGCGAAGTGCGCATCGGCGGAGAGCTCATGAATCTCACCCCGCCTTCGAAACGCGGTATCGCGATGGTGTTCCAGAGTTACGCTCTCTATCCCCACTTGAACGTGCGCAAGAACATGTCATTGGCGCTGAAACAGGAGGGCCAGAGCAGGCAGGTCATCGATGAGCGTGTCGAAAGGGCAAGCAAGATGCTGAACCTTGAACCTTACCTTGACCGGTATCCTTCCGAACTGTCCGGTGGTCAGCGCCAGCGCGTCGCCATCGGTCGTGCCATCGTCCGGGAACCAAAGCTGTTCCTGTTCGACGAGCCTCTGTCCAATCTCGATGCGGCTCTGCGTATGAATACACGGTTGGAAATTGCGAACCTGCACCGTCAGCTTGACGCTTCGATGATCTACGTGACCCATGACCAGACCGAGGCAATGACTCTTGCCGATAAAATCGTCGTTCTGCGCGACGGGCGTGTGGAACAGGTCGGCAGCCCGATGGAGCTTTACAACAATCCTGCCAACCAGTTCGTGGCCGGTTTTCTTGGGGCGCCGTCGATGAATTTCTTTCCTGCCAGCATGATCGGCGAAAGCGCAGACATTACAACGGGTATCCGGCCGGAAGACCTGTTTTTGTCTGACGACGGTCCGGTGGTCGCAAACGTCACCCATGTCGAGCATTTGGGCGGTGACACCAACGTGATTGCCATGATGCAGGATCACCAGATCACCGCGCGCCTGTTCGGGCAGCATCAGGTTGAAGCCGGTCAGAGCATCCGATTTGGATATTCTCCAGGCAGGGTCTATCGCTTCGACGCCCAGGGTGCGCGTCTCGCGTGACACTCACTGACGCAGGGCTTTGGGGGCCTAAGTCAGGCTGTATCCATCGCAGAAGCCTTGTGATGGGGTTTGAAGGATCCTTCAGCCGTCATTTCCTTGCAGCGCCACCTAAACACCACCGGCTATTCTGGTATATCGGGTGAACATGACCGGCCCGGATGATGAGACCGCGCGGAAATCGGCCGCGCGACCTGCCAAAGCGCGATAGAACTGGCGCAATCCGGGTTCGATATCTGCGGCAAGTTCTTCGCAATGCTGACACATGCGCAGGATGTCGCCCTGAGGCTTTCGGGTTCTCAATGCTGCGATCAACTTACCGTGCCGTGCAACGAGTTCCTGGAACGCGTCCGTCTTCCGCAAAGCGGAATCTCCGACCAGAACAAAAACGGGCTCTGGGTTGGCTTTGCCTTTCAGGTCAACATGGCCTGCCTGCAGAAATGCCAGATCATCTCGACCGGCTTGATACACCGCGTCTGAGACGATTATGTCATACTCGACCGTTCGACAGCATTGTTCGATCCGTGCCGAAACATTCACGACGTCTCCGATAACCGTATAGTTGAACCGTTTTTGCGATCCGATGTTGCCGACGCAGGCCTGCCCCGTGGCGATTCCGGTTGCCAGCGCTATCGGCTTTCGGTTCCGCATGATCTCGGATGCATTGAACTGTGCCAAGGCACGCCGCATCCTGAGCGCGGCAAGCCCTGCGCGGCATGGATGGTCCGTGACGGGTAAAGGCGCGTTCCAGAAGGCCATGATGGCGTCACCGATGAACTTGTCGATCGTGCCACGCTCATGCAGGATCTGATCTCCAAGCTTGGAAAACAGCGCGTTCAGCAAGGATACAAGTTCCGTTGCCGACGCGGACTCGGACAGAGCGGTAAATCCCCGGATATCCGAAAACATCACGGTGATTTCCTGACTTTCTCCGCCCAATTGCAGCTGGTGGCCCGAATTCTCCATTTCATCAAGGATTTCCGGGGCCACGTAATGCGAAAAGACTTTTCGAATCTGGCGCTTTTCGCGCTCGGTCGAAACAAAAAGATACCCCGCCAGCAGACCGAAATTTGCGATGCCTCCAATCAGAGGAAAGGTGGCATCGAACAGGATGGATTGGTTTTGAAAAACCAGCCAGCTGATGGCAAGAACGGCTGCGGCGGCTATGCCACCGGCGATGAAGGATGCGATGGCACCAAGGCTGGACATGACCGCAATCACCACAAGCCCCAGAAACGCAAAGGCAAGCAGTTCCTGTGCTGCGGTCACGTCAGACCGGCTGAGCATATCACCGGTCAGAATCTGTTCGATCATCTGGGCATGAATTGAAACACCGGGGACGCTTTCGCCAAGCGCCGTCTGGTGAATATCGAACAAACCGGCAGCGGAGGTTCCGATCAGGATTATTCTTCCTTCGATTTCGGATCGCAGCCCGGGGTCTTCAGTACCTTCCAGGACATCCTTGGCTGAAATGTAAAGGTCGGGGCTGTCCCGCCGGTATTTCAGCCAAAGTTCGCCATTCTCGGTTGTCGGTAAACGGTATCCGGCGATTTCGACGGCCAGCATGATGCCAGCCTCGTCAGGCGCGCCTTCCACGAAAATGCTGGTCTCACCCAGGGCGACCCTGAGGGCTTCGACGGCAAGGCTTGGCAGCGGACCGTCCGGACCGTTCCAAAGAACCGGCGCCCGTCTTACGATGCCGGTTCCTCCGATGGGCGAGACATTGACCCCGCCGACACCCGCCGCCGCCCGATCCAATGGTGGCGCGATCGGCGTCCAATGCGGAACCGAGATCAGCCCCTCGGCGGGGCTTTCCCCGAATTCAATGATTCCGGCCTTGGCCGCAATGGGCTCACCTTTGGCCGACAATCGCGCGGCCACGCCCAGCACCACGGGCCAGTAGGCCATTTCCATCCCAAGCAAGACATCGTTGTCCAGCTTTTCGGCATGGCGTTCCACAGTCAGTACGCCCGCCAGCGATGGATCATTCAGAAGGCGAGACGGCGAATACCGGTCAGGTTCGGCAAACAGCATGTCGAACGCAATCGTCGCAGCGCCGTAGTCACCCAGATTTTGAACCAACTGCGCAACCAAAGTGCGGGGCCAGGGCCATTGTCCAAAGCTGGCAAGCGAGGCCTCATCGATATCCACGACGCGCACGGGGAGTTCGGGATTGAACTCCCGCGGGGATAATCTTTGCAAAACGTCGAAATAGATCAGGCGCGTCATTCGAACCGGGTACGGATCCCACGCCCGGATTAAGCAACCCAAAAGGATCAGACCCAGCCCCACGAGGCGGAAGGCCCATCGCCCGTTCCTGGATTTCCGCAGCTTGTCGCTCAAACCATCCTCCAGACAAATGGAACTGGAACTGCGTGTTCAACAGCAATTCCCGAGCAATTACGGATCAGTTTCTTCCCGCTCTGGTTCGTCCCGTTCGGGCTCCTCAGGTTCCGGTTCTTCCCGTTCGGGTTCCTCATGTTCAGGTTCTTCCGGTTCAGGTTCTTCCTGCTCCGGTTCTTCTCTGTCGGGCTCTTCCTGCTCTGGTTCTTCGCGTTCGGGTTCTGCATGGTCCGGTTCTTCTCTTGCCGGTTCATTGTTCGCGGAAGGCGAAGGGCCAGTGACCGTATTCTGCGCTTCGCGTTGCTGAGGAGGGTCCCTACGGGCTTCCGACCGGTCTGTCTCGATGCGCCGTATGGGCGCTCCATCACCTGAGCACCCTTCAACCCGTACCTGCAAAGGGGGCAGCAGCCCTTCCTGGGACTGAACGAATGGAAACCCGCTTTTCAGCGCTTGTTCGTATTGCGCCTGATCGGCAGGCCGTCCTACTCCTCCATCTCCGCTTGTTGCGAACATGCTGCATTGACGCCCCGAAGATCTGCACGCGCCCTGACTGCCGCACATGCGGACCGTACCTTGCAGGACAAGCATCGCGCTTTGTTTTTCCGACACGATCCACATGTCGAAGGTGGTGCCGCGCACGGCCATTGTCGCCGAGGGAGTCCTGATCGAGTAAGCTCTCTTTCGGCTTTTACCGGAAATAAACCGAAAACTGCCACCCAAAGCCTGAACGGCAAAGCTCTTGGCTTTGCGGTTATTTCGCAACATGGACACATCCAGAACCATGCGTGCGTTGGGGCCAATGGCAATCTTGGTGTCATCCACAAAAACGATTTGGATTACGCCAGTCTGATCAGTGCTGAGCGCGTCGCCGGACGCAACCTCCATTCCTGAATAAACGGGTTGTGCTTTTCCCGCGCGAACAACTTGGGCGCCTTGTTTGACGCTAATAATTTTTCCGATGTTGGCGATGGTCTGCGACGGTATAGCCACGACAACGCAAAGAACCATTACAATCTTTAACAACGACAAACTCGAACCCCTTCCCCCAATGGGCTTTAAAGCACGGAAACCGCGCTGTGCTCGACGCTTGCCTCTTAAAAAAACACGTTATTATTATTCATATGCATTAAAAATGTAGACAAATATGCATTATTTTTCGCGCTTTTAGCAAGAATTAAGTGAAAACGACGTTCAAAAACCGCTTTGAGTGATTTTCTGTGAAGACTGGATCGAGCGCAGTTTCACGCTTTTTGTTGCGGCTTAAGCACCTGTTTGGAAAAAGTGCGACTTTTCAAATTAGATCCGACATCAACTTGCTGGTTGTCCAGATGCGCGGAGCAGCTTTGTGCGCAGTTGAAATTCTGATTGCGCACCGTATGTCTTGCCGTGAACGTACGTATATCAACACGCGCTGACGACCCTTTTGCTTTGCCACCCTTCGCGGCTCTTTAATGTGACATGTCCCTCGGGTAGAAACGCAGATGGGCAAGCTGACGGTCGCTGCCCGATTGTTCCAGCGCTGCAACACGGAGTCTGTTCATGCTGTTTCGTCGCATTATGGTCGCGGCCATGTTTTCTGGCTGTTTGCTGTCCACAGCGTCTGCACAATCCGATTCCGCTGCACGGCTCTTTGTGGAGCTGAACTCGGCCGAGGATGTCGCCAGCGCGTGCAGGTTGACGTTTCTGGTCAAGAATGAAACCGGGCAGCCGATCGACGGTGCCGTGTTCGAAACCGTCATTTTCGACACCGAAGGTGGTGTGTTGAACCTTTCTCTGTTCGATTTTCGCGATCTGCCCGCCGACCGGCCCCGGGTGCGCCAGTTCGACCTTCCCAACAGAACATGTGACACAGTTGGACAAGCCTTGATCAACGGCGCGAACTCCTGCGTCGTGGATGGTACCGAAAGTGACATATGCGACAGCACCCTGACGCTGAGCAGCAGGGTGGAAATGGAGTTGTTGGGATGAGTCCTATAGCTGCACTTCGTGAGATTTTTGACCTCGGCGGGCCGGTGGTGGCGATACTGATCGCCATGTCGGTTTTGACGCTGGCGGTCACCCTCTACAAACTCTGGCAATTTGCAGCTTGCGGTGTCGGGCGGCACAAGGTGCTGTCTGAAGCTCTGGCGGCCTGGGACGCAGGAGATCACAGTGCCGCGCGCGCCAGGCTGGCGGACAGCAGCAGTTATCTTGCCCCTATTGTGGGCGCGGCGATGAACGCATCTGGTGTTCCGGGGGCCGATGACCGGCTGGATGCCGAAGCGGGTTTGGCGCTTGCCGGGCTGGAACGTGGTTTTCGTTTGCTGGACACCGTGGCGCAGTTGGCTCCTTTGCTGGGTCTTTTTGGTACGGTTCTGGGTATGATCAGTGCATTCCAAAGCTTGCAAACCGCTGGATCATCGGTTGATCCGTCACTTTTGGCCGGCGGGATCTGGGTGGCCCTGATCACCACGGCTGTGGGTCTGGCCGTTGCGATGCCGACGTCGATGGTTTTGTCCTGGCTTGAAAGCCGAACCGCACGCGAGCGTGTTTTTGCGGACAAGGCTTTGCGTACGGTTCTGGTTCCCGGTCATTCCATCCAAAGCACGGAAGCGGCGGCACAGGTCCCGGTCGCCCCAGAACATGCGTAACACTGCACCTTTTGTGCGGCGTCGCATGTCGATGACGCCGCTTATCGACGTGATCTTTCTGCTTTTGCTGTTTTTCATGCTGTCCTCAACGTTTTCGCGGTTCAGCGAGATCGAGTTGAGCAGCGCCGCCACAGGCGGGAATGCCGACGCTGCACCGCCCGAGCGCCTTTTCGTGCAACTTGGCCCCACACGTGTTGTCCTGAACGGCCAACCCCTGTCGCTTGAGGAATTGTTCGATCAGGTCCAGGCCGGTCAGGTGCTGGTAAGCCTTGATCCCGGGACAACCGCGCAACGCCTTGTGGACCTGCTTGTCCCTTTGCGCGGGCGCGAAGGTTTGACAGTCAGGGTGTTGGAGTGAGGCAATGATCCGTTACATCCGACCCGGTCGAAATCGCGATTCCACAATTCCGCTGATCAACGTCGTCTTTCTGATCCTGATCTTTTTTCTGATTACGGGTACGATTGCACCGCCATTGGATCCCGATCTGGATCTGGTGAATACTGCGGATCTTGACGGTCGCGAGCCGCCGGATGCGCTTGTTCTTCATCGGGACGGGACATTGAGTTTTCGCGGCAATCCGATCGAGGCAGAAGCTTTCATGGCCGCGCATGACTCGGGGCCCGTGCGGATCGTTCCAGACAGGAATGCGTCGGCCTCTCGATTGATGGAGATCACCAGCAGTTTGCGCCGGTTGGGTGCGCCAACCGTTTTTCTGGTGACCGAACAGGCCCTCGAATGATCAGGCGGTCCGTTTTTGTTGCAATCATTGCAATTTCGATTTCCGTACTGGTGCATCTGATCGGCCTGATTGTCACGGTACCAGATTTGTCAGACCCGGCTTCCGGGGAAACCGGTACCGACACGATCGAACTCAGCAACGCGTTCGAAGAGTTGGCCGATACCACGATCGAACCCGTACCGCCTGCGCCGGATGAACCGCCAACCCCTCCGGTGGAACCGCCAACCCAGCCGCAGGAGGCAGAAGTTCCGACAAGTGATGCCCGCGTGGCCTCGCCGAATCCGCAAGAGACGTTCACGCCCGATACCGGGGATTCAACTATTATCCAGCCGAGGGCGCCGGATGAGGTTGTCGTGGACCCTTTAGACCAGAACCTGGAGGACGAAGGCGAAGCCGCCGAAGCTGAAGGCGCTGTGTCGGCAAGGCCCGAAGCGTTGGCCGAAACACCCGAGGTGCCGAAGGAAGAGGCGGTTGCTCCGGTTGAGCCTTCTTCTGCCGAAGAACCGGTGTCCGAGGAACAGCAACAGATCGCCGCGTTACCGGTCGAGGTGGCTCCGGTTGTTCCGGAAAACACGTCCCCACTTGAACCTGTAATACCGGAAGAAGCGTCGGAACCTCTGGATAACGACGCCGAACTGACCGTACCCGATGCAAGCGTGGACGGATCCGAACAGGCCGTGGCCACGTCATTGCGGCCTCGCCTTCCAGACCGACGCCCGCAACCCACTCTGCGGGGTGCGTTGGATCCGTCAAGCAACTTTGATGCTCTGAGATTTCCGGAACAGACGATTGAATCACCTCTGGCGACGTATCAAAGAGAGGGTGTCGACGCCTTCCGACAAAACCGGGGCGGCACCCGTTCAGGCGGGCGGGGGCCGGGAAATTCGGACACCACGAACTATGCGGGTCAGGTTCTTGTTCATCTGAACAGGGCGCCAATCGTTTACGTTGCCGGTCGTGGCTATGCGCGGGTGTTTTTCCAGATTGACCCGGATGGTTCATTGGCTTGGGTTGATGTCGTCGAAAGCTCTGGCTCGCCGGAAATAGAGCGCGCAGCCAAAGAACAGGTTCGAACCGCCGCACCTTTCCCGCGCCCGCCTGGGGGCGTCAGCCGGAAGCTTTCATTTTACTATCAGATAAGATGATCCGACGGGTCTTGTCAGGTGAACACGATTAGCGATCACCCTATGGGCTTTCGCCGAATTCCCTGATTGCGCGGGTTTGCAGCTCTCAGATTAAAATAACCCTTTGGCCAACAGAATGTGATATAAGAAAATGGGAATATAATAATGGCGCGATGAAATTCGCCCTCACAGCTAAGTATTCCTGAACTGGGAGGTCACTTTGTTTCGGAAATCTGCTTGCATAATCTCACTCGTATTGGTCCCTGCTGTTGTTGGTGCCGACGCCGTACCCAGCGAAGATGCTGCCGAGGGATTGTTTTCTGATCAGCCCTATTCCCCTTACGCCCAACGCACATTTCCTGAACGCCCATTATGGGGGGACACTCACCTTCACACCGGGCTTTCGCTGGATGCGGGTGCTTTCGGGAACACCTTGCTGCCGGATGAGGCATGGCGTTTCGCCAAGGGTGAGCAGGTCATTTCTTCAACAGGTCAGCCTGTAAGACTGTCACGACCATTGGATTGGATGGTTCTCACGGATCACACGGACCTGATGGGGTTCGCGCCGGATTTGCAGGCTGGCAAGCCGGGCGTTCTTTCTGATCCCAAAGGACTGGAGTGGTACGAGGGGTACAAGGCCGGCGGGGAAGAAGCCGGTAAAGCGGCTTTCGACATCATCACCAATTTTTCGCAAATGACACTGCCGGAAATCCTGCTGGAATCCTACAGCCCCGGTGCCGATGCATTTGCCTTTACCTGGGAAAGCATCGTTCTGGCGGCAGAGCGGCACAATGACCCCGGCACCTTTACCGCTTTCATCGGCTTTGAATGGACCTCGGTACCGAAAGGATTCAACTTGCACCGCAATGTCATGCTGCGCGATGGTCCAATCAGGGCGCTTCAAATGGTGCCGCCGGTCACGCAACCGCCCTACGGTGATACGGATCCAAAGGCGCTTTACGCCTGGCTTGAAGAGTATCAGGAAAAAACGGGGGGGCGTGCAGTTGCCTTTGCCCATAACGGGAACCTGTCGAATGGGTGGATGTTCCCGACCGAAGACACGTATCACGGCGGCAAGGTTGACGAGGAATATGTCGCGGACCGCGCAAAATGGGAGCCCCATTACGAAGTCACCCAGATAAAGGGCGACGGTGAAGCGCATCCTTTCCTGAGCCCGGATGACGAATTTGCCGATTACGAGAACTGGGACGTCGGCAATCTGGACATAACCGAGTTGAAAACCGATGACATGCTGGCCGGAGAATACGCCCGAGAGGCATTGAAACGCGGATTGATGCTGGAAGAAAAGTTTGGCGTGAACCCCTATAAATTCGGCATGGGGGGTGCGACGGACAGCCATACCTCTCTGGCCACGGCCGAAGAAGACAACTTCTTTGGAAAATCCGTCAGCGTCGAACCCTCAGCCTCGCGTATCAAGCATCCGTTCATAGCCAATGACCTTGGTGAAATTCCCGGCGATTTGCTTGTCGCCTCCGGATACACGGCCGTCTGGGCTACCGAGAATACACGCGCAGCGATCTTTGACGCGTTCAAGCGCCGCGAAACCTATGCAACGACGGGGCCAAGGATTGGTCTGCGGTTCTTTGGCGGATGGGATTTCAGTGAAGCAGATGTTGAAACCCGTTTCCTAGCCAATGTTGGTTATACCAAAGGGGTGCCAATGGGTTCGGACCTGCGCCCGCGCGAGGGTGAGGCTGCGCCAAGCTTCCTGATTGCCGCTCTGCGCGACCCGGTTGGTGCCAATCTGGACCGTGTTCAAGTGATAAAGGGATGGCTCGATTCTGAAGGTGCCTTGCAGGAGAAGGTCTACGACGTCGCATGGTCGGATAACCGCGAGGTCGATCAAAACGGCAAAGTCCCTGCGGTTGGAAACACTGTGGACGTGGAGACTGCCAGCTGGACCAACACAATCGGAACGGCCGAACTTGTCACCGTATGGTCAGACCCGGATTTCGATCCGAATGCACGCGCGTTTTACTACGTCCGCGCCATCGAAATTCCAACGCCGCGTTGGATCCTGTACGACAAGTTGAGATATGGTATCGAATTGCCCGAGGATGCAGTGCTTACGCATCAGGAACGCGCCTATTCGTCCCCGATCTGGTACACCCCGGCAGAGTGATCCGTTCTGCGATTGGAACACAAGCCGAGTCAATGACCTTACCTCGGTGCGTCCTCCGCGTTACTGTAACACGCGGAGGGCATCGTCATGCAAAACCCGACCCGATGACGCCAACATTTGAACAAACAATCTGGCCACGTTTCACGCAGGAGGCTTGATGCGAGTACTGAAAGAACCTTTGCTCCATTTTTTTTTGATTGGGGCGGCAATTTTTGTTTGGTTCCATATTGCAGCACCGGAAAGCGAGAGCGTTGAAGATCTTGAGAAAATAACACTCGACGAGGATGACGTTGCGCTTTTGTCTGCTCGTTTCGAAGCGCAGTGGAAACGCCCTCCAAGCGATGCGGAACTGAAGGCTTTGGTCGACGCATCCATTCGTGAAGAGGTTCTGGTCAGGGAGGCAAGACAACTTGGTCTGGATCGCGGAGATCCCTTGATAAGGACCCGGCTGAGCCAAAAAATGGATTATCTGACCGAAGCCATTGCCACTTCCATCGTTCCGAATGACGAAGATCTGGAGGTTTTTCTTCAGGAAAACGCGGAACGCTATGCAACGCCTGTCATGGTGGCCTTTAATCAGGTCTTTCTTGGAGAGGAGCCCGGAGAGGCCGAAATCGAGAAAGCCCTGGCCAGCCTGCGCGCCAAGCAGGACATTCCCGATCTGGGCGGTTCGACCTTGCTGCCGGCGTCAATGCCGTTGTCCGCGACGCGGGTTGTCGAGTCGGTCTTTGGAGGAGGGTTTTCAAAAAGCATCACAGAGGTCGAAACAGGTCAGTGGACGGGTCCGATCCGGTCAGGTTACGGTATCCACCTTGTCGAGGTCGTTGCTGTCGAGCCCAGCCGAACACCGCCACTTGCTGAAATTCACAATACGGTACTGCGGGACTGGCGCCGCGCGATGAGTGAAGATCTGGCGCAAGCGCAATATCAGTCTTTGGCCGAAAAATACGAGATTGTGGCCCCCGATCTTTCTGGCCCGGCCAAATGAGAACCTTGATCTGCTTCCTGTTTGCGCTGCTGTTTGTGTGGCCTGCAAATTTCGCTGCTGCGCACGCGCTTGATCCTGGATATCTGGAAATTCGTCAGATTGCCTCTGACACTTGGAGCGTTCATTGGCGAAAGCCCGACGTGAATGGCCAACCGATGGCGATTGACGCAATTTTGCCAGATGGCTGCACTCCGGCGCGTGGCCCGGATCCCATTTCCGACGGTCGAGGGTGGGTTTCGTCCTGGGTCGTCGAATGCCAGGCGGGTATCGCGGGCCAACCCATTGCCATTGAGGGCCTTGAGACTCAGAGAAACGACGTGCTGGCGCGTGTGCATCCCCAGGATGCGCAACCTACTACGCTTCGTTTTACACCGGATATCAATGTTCAAATCATACCTTCTGAACAGTCGACATGGTCAGTGTTTGCCGCATATTCCCAGTTGGGATTTGAACACATACTGGAAGGTTGGGATCACCTTCTGTTTGTCTTTGCGCTGTTTGTTCTGGTCCGCGATCCATGGAAACTTGTCGGAGCCGTAACAGCGTTCACACTTGCGCATTCAATAACCTTGGCGCTGGCAACGATGGGCGTTTTGAATGTTCCCGGACCACCGGTCGAGGCCGTTATCGCACTGTCCATCGTTTTTCTAGCGGTGGAGATCGTCAAAGGTGGCGAAGGACGGTTCCGGCTTTCAAAACAGAAACCCTGGATCGTTTGCTTCGGGTTCGGGCTTTTGCACGGCCTTGGTTTTGCAGGGGCATTGGCTGATATCGGGTTGCCCCCTGACGATATTCCCGCGGCATTGCTGGCCTTCAACCTCGGTGTCGAAGCCGGGCAGCTGAGTTTTATTGCTGCCTTGGCTCTTCTGATGGCAACCTGGCGGCTGATCGCGCGTCCGGTTGGCAAACATGCCACGGTCTTGACCGCGTATGGGATCGGCTCAGTGTCAATGTACTGGCTGATAGATCGCATAAGCGGTTTTTGAACAGCGGCGAAGTTGCGAGTTGAGCAAGATTTTGTGAATCATGACGGCGCATGTGCCTGAAATGGAATGCGGCCCGAGCCTGACCTGCTGAGCTTTTGCGCGGTTTCGGATTTGCTTCGATGAAAGGCCATGGTCATAAACAGCACAAAGCCAAGTGTTTTCAATCGACAGTGGCCGATGGCAATTCGCCGAAACACTTTTTGTAATCTTGTGAGAACTGCCCGATATGCCAAAAGCCATATCGGTTTGCGGCGTCAGAAATTGACAGATCTTTGCCTTGTTCTGCAAGCAGGCTGCGAACCCTGTTAAGGCGGAGCCTTGTGTAATAGGCCTTTGGGCCGATACCGAATTTTTCGTTGAACGCGCGTTCCAATGTGCGCAATGACACACTGATATCCCCGCAGATCTCGCTGATGGGGACGTTTTCGTCCGGGGTCGCCGTCATCCGATCAATGGCCGCAGCAAGTGCCAGAGCTTTTCGGTTTATCCGCGGCTCCCTGCGATCCGCCCCGCCCCCCAAAGCGATCCGCAGTATCGCTTCGATCAAATGGGCTTCGCCCTGTTCTGACGAATTTGGGTTCGCCAACAAAGTCTGAATGTCGTTCAAAAGCGCAGCCGAGCGATCAGGTGGCGTTGCAGGTAACAAAAATGCCCCGAATTCCGTATCAGAGACTGCGATCCCCAGCTTCTCGCCTATTTTCATCGCATTCTCAGTTTCAACGGTCATCGTATATCCGCCGAACCCGCTGTCGCTGATACAGTCGAACTCATCGCCGCTGCCGAAGGACAGAAACGGTGGCGTTTCGATGCTGGTACCGTTCCAGTCCGTCAGTCTTGAATGGGTAGGGATGCCAAAGGTGATGTGGCCCTTCGGAGACGCGCCGATCTGGTGCACACGCCGCGAGAAACCAAACTTCATAACGGAAATAAGCGGGCCGGATCTGACCTTGAAATCCGCCTGCATTTCGCCGTCTTCGATCTGGCGGAAATCCATATCCCATTTGGATATTGCGGCGATTTGGTTCGGATCACGGAAAGTGGCCGCAAAAAACCGGGGCGCTTCGGGCGGGGCCAAGTCTAGTTTTGTCGATTTTTTGATGCGGTGCAAAATATCTCCCCTGTAGTTTGCATGAAAAGCTTAGTCGAAACATAGGAATATGTTCAAATGAAATTGCCCGATCCGCTTGCCGCGCCCAAACGTGGTCGCCCTCCGCTTCCGAAAGCAGAAGTGCGGTCGGAACGGATCGTGACCCTTCTTACACCCTCACAGCGTCACAGGCTTACGCGTCTTGCGGATTTAACCGGACAGACGCTTTCCAGTGTCACCCACGATCTTATCGCACAGGGTCTGGAGCGAGAAGAAAACCCAAGGAAAAAGGAAACCTAAAGAAATGGATCTCAAGTTGTTTTTGCTGGGTTCTCTGGCGATCAGCGCACCTGCCTACGCGCAGGATGCACCCATTGCGCATGATTCCGAGTTTTATATCCTACAGGCCCAGAACAAGGATGCCTGGGAACAGGACGATACAGCCGTTGATCAGGCTCTCGCGGCATTTCGAGACGAGAACGGTGGCAACCCCCCGAACATCATCAGTATTCTGGTCGATGACATCGGTTTTGGGGATATGGGTATCCCAGAATTGAACGCGGTACGCGGCATCAGCACCCCAAACATCAACGATTTTTCTGACGAAGCGATGCGCATGGTGCGCATGTATACAGAGCCATCCTGCACCCCGACACGTGTGGCCCAGACGACCGGTCGTCTGCCGGTTCGGATCGGAATGGGTGATACGACCGTCGACATCGCCGGTTTCGGTTTGCCCGAAGAGGAAGTAACGCTTGCCGAGGTATTGAAGGCCGAAGGATATGCAACCTCGCATGTCGGGAAGTGGCACATGGGTGACATTGCCGAGAGCTGGGCAATGAACCAGGGGTTCGACTATGCGCAGCACGCCGTTCATCAACAGGGCCAGTTGACGATTTTCAATGACGATGCAATCCGCGAGCAGGTTTCGGTTGGTATCGCAGATTTTGTCGACGATTACACGATCGACGACTGGTTCCGCCCCGATGCATCGGCCATGGCCACGGTGATCGAAGGAAATGCCGGCGGACCTGTTCGTGAGATCCGAATGGAGCCGGGTGAGCGTTGGAACGCAGCCAAGTATGACGAGATGAACCAAGCTTTTCAGGACAAAACCCTGAGTGAACTGGAACGCTTGGCCGGCGGTACTGAGCCTTTCTTCCTACAGTATTGGCCGATGATCCCGCTGGACAACACGCGGGCCGGGCGTGACGGACCGGAAAGCGTCAATGGAGGTCTGTACGCCGACAAACTGCAAGAGTTGGATACGTATTTGGGCGAAATCTTCACGCGCATGGACGAGCTTGGCGTGACAGATAATACGATTGTCGTGTTGATGGGCGACAACGGCCATTTCACCAAGTATTCACCGGCATCCGGTTTTACGCCAATGGTCTTTCGCGGAGGCAAAGGCGATACGACCGAAGGCGGGGTTCGCGTGGACGCTTTCATAAGGTGGCCGGGTCTGATTGAACCAGACAGCATGATCAACAACATTATTCATGTGTCTGATCTTTATACGACGCTGGCTAGATTGGGCGGCGCGGTTCAGCATATTCCCCGAGACCGGTTGATTGATGGCGTGGATCAATCTGCCTCGATCCTGTTTCAAGATGAAAGCAAAGGTCGGCGTGATCACGTGATCATCTATTCGGTGAGTACCCCAAAGGCGGTCGTCAAGGACAAGCTGAAGCTCAACCTGCCCGGGCCGGGTCAAAACGCGATCATTGCAGATTTCTTTGATGTGATGCGCGACACCCACGAAAAATACCCGGTTTCGACCGAAGTTGGTGCTTGGGGCGGGCAGGAGTTCGTCCGCATTCTGGGACGTCACATGGCGAGAAAAGAGCTGTTCCCCGATACTGGCCCGGCCACAGGAATGCCGTATGAAGGAATTGAAAACCTGCGGCCGGAAACGCAACAGGCAGTTGAGGCTTTCATGGTCAAACGATCTTCGGCGCAACAATGAAACAAGGCCGCGCGCGTCAACAGAAATGCGCGGCCGCGAAATCGACACGCAAATAGGGCAAGCGTTGGCGTACTTCTTAGCCGCATCCGAAACAAATATTGCGCCCCGCTGGTATCAGCAGCTCTGCGCGATGGAGTAAACATATGCTTATTGTCTTAGGTCTCTATTTCGGAGTGATCTGGGTGGTGTTTTCCAAGCTGGGGCTGCTTCCATGGAACCGGTTCTGGAAATCTGTCGTCTATGGGGGTGCCGCAATCATTGCTCTGGTTGTAATCGGTGCCCTCAACCACACCACACCGACAGGGCCTGTTTCGGTGCAGGGTGTTGCCACCAACATTGCCCCCAATGTGTCAGGTACTGTTGTTGACGTTTCGGTTCGCCCCAACGAGCGGGTTGCGAAAGGGGATCCGCTGTTCCGGATTGACGATACACCTTTTCGGATCGAAGTCGCCCGGCTGACAGCCAGTCTTGAAACTGCGCGTTCTGCGGCAGATCAGTTACAGTCCGACCTGGCAGCGGCGGAAGCCGACATTGAATCCCTCACCGCGCAATTGACCTTTGGCGTCCAGCGCCGTGACGACATTGTCGATCTTGAGAAGCGGGGGGCATCGACGACCTTCCAGTTGCAGGAAGCCGTGTCTGCCATCGATCAATTGTCCGCAAGCCTGCGCGCGGCCGAGGCGCGCAAAGCCGGTCTGGAGCGGCGGATTGCCGCCAAGATCGACGGCATTGATGCCGGCGTGGTCGAGGCTGAGCAGGCTTTGGCGCAGGCGCTTTGGAATTTGGAGCAAACAGTCGTGCGCGCGCCGGAAGACGGCTTTGTCACCGCCGTTTCTCTGCGTCCCGGAAATCGTGTATCTATCGCACAGGGGGCGATCTCTTTTGTTGTCCCCGATGACCGCCATCTGATCGCAAGTTTGCCCCAATCAAGTCGCATGAACGTTTCCGTAGGCGACCAGATCCGCCTTGCGCTGCGAATCCAGCCGGGCGGCGAAATACCTGGGACCGTCATATCGTTGCCCGTAGGAACGGCAGAGGGCGTTGTTGACTCGCGCACGGGCCTTCCTTCACTGCGCGATCTGGCTGGCGTGTCCAGCTATCCGGTGCTGATCGAAGTTCCGGACCAGATCAATATCGAAGATTTTCCATTCGGGACTTCTGGCACGGCACTGGTAATTACGGACAAGGCGGGCGCAATCAGTGTGTTGGCGGAAATCCTGTTCTGGATCACCAAAAAGCTGAATTACATCTGAAACATTGGAGGGACGAGATGAAAACAGAACTGGCAATGAAAGGCGCGGGTTTGGCCTTGGTTGCGGCGTTTGGCACAACCGCTTCCGCGCAGCAAAGCGATTGGTCCCATGAAGCGACGATTTACCTTTTCATGCCTGAAACGGAAACGTCTATCGAAACCCCGTCAGGAACATTGGACGGCACGTTGAGTTTCTCTGACGCTCTGAGCAACCTGGATTTCGCCTTTATGGGCGCGTTTGCGGCATCCAATGGGCGTTGGAGCCTGCTTGCTGACTACAATTATACAAATCTATCCTTCAGCAACAGTGGTGCCGGTCCGTCTGGATCCACTCTCGACACATCATTCACCACCCAGTTCCTAAGTGGGTACGTGGCCTATCGGGTCTATGAAGATCCTTCCGTTCAACTGGACATTGCCGGTGGTTTCAGATGGTTCAGTACCGAAACCAATTTCACACTAACGTCCGCTTCGGCACCTGGGCGCACGACCGTTGTTGACGACGATTGGGTAGACCCGGTCATTGGCGCAAGAATACGTTACGTTTTTTCCGACAAATGGACGGGAACCGGGTTCGTTGATTATGGCGGCTTCCGCAGTGACAGCGAAACGTGGCAGGTTCTTTTGACGGCGGATTATGCCATCAATGACAGATGGGTGATCCGCGGCGGATATCGCTATATCGCCTTCGACCATGAGATCGGCGGCAATGATTTCGAGTTCCATCAGTCCGGGCCGGTGATCGGGGCGACCTACCGGTTCTGATTGATTGAAAACGAATACTGTTTTGGGATTCGACTTGGTACGAGACGTCAGTCGGGGGGGCGTGCATGTTAGGTGTGTGCAAACCTCTTTTTAGGCGTTGTTTGCCGCGTTTCGCGAGCAGGGGTTCCAGCAACCATCCTGCTTTTCGGCGTGATGAAGGGCTGCAAACCCGGTGGCGCGGGTAAACGCGGAACGGGTCTCAACCGATCTGCGGTCGGATTGGCCGCCTGTTCCGGTATCCAGGCGGCCCTGCCTGTCAGAACCAGCGACCAATTGCTGTGACGGATGGCGCCAAGGCTGCCGCATCCGAGATCGCCGAGAAGACAATGAATGTCGATTGGGACGACGAAGGTGTATCAAACCCGGTAAATCGGGTTGCAACGCCTCCGGTGCCGTTCAGGTTCGGGGGCGTCGAAAAGTCAGCCGGAAAATCCCAGGTTATTGGGCCGCTTTTGAAAAGAGCACCCTCAGCAGTCGTACACGCCACGGGCGCAAGCGTGGCCGTACAGATCTGAGTGCCGTCGGCAAACCGCACATAATCTCCGTTGGCGTTGCTGCCGCGCTCAATGACAGCGCCGGTCGGAACACCTGCGTTTTCCGCCACTGTTCCAAGAAGGTTTCCAGGGCCGTATCCGTAGTCGGCGCGCATCAGTCGGCCCGAAGTCGTATCGCTGGCATCGGCCTGAACAGCTGCCCCCGACACGGTTCCGGCTACGGGATCAAAGGTCATCGCTTCAGTCCATTTGCCTCCATCAGGAGACACTTTGATGGAAAATTCGGTTGAGCCAGACAGTCCCATTTCCGCGTGACCCGTCCAGTTCGATTGGAACAACAGCGACGCGGTATCACCTGCGCTGGCTTTGTTGATCTTCAGCTGATGCCCGCCGCCTTCGTGGCTCAGCAAGGTCGCCGGGCTGCGAACGGACAAACGGTTCGTACTGTCTGAATTGGTCGCAACCCCGACTCCGTCCAGGTTCTGAGTGCTGACAGGCAGGGGGGCCCAGGCTGTTCCTGTCCAGAATTTCAGATCTCCGGCCGCTTCATCCCAGGCGCGCCAGCCAATGTCGGGGGTAACGAAATGCCAGGCGTTGTCCAGCCAGGCGGCAAGTTCACCGGCATGTCCTGCCCAGTCCCCGGTCGGGTTGGCTCCAAGAGCATGAACTTCGCCTTGCGCGGGAACAACAGGAGGTGTCCCAGAATCTGTTGACCGTACCGAGAGTTGCACGACCAGATCGAGCTGTCTCAGGGCTTCGTTGTGGGTAACGTGTTTTTGCGCTTGTGCCGGTTGCAGCAAGGGCAGGTTCAATCGGGGGGATGTTTGTGACACGGGGGGTCCTCCTGTGGCGTCGGTCCGAAGCTTCGGTTGCGCGCTACCCTGCCGCAAAGCGCGTCAATCCTGTCTGACCGGGCCGACCGCCCAGGGAAGATTTTGGTAAGATTCTGATGTCTGCGGGAAACCCGCCGATGGGCGTTCCCGTGCAGAGCAATGCCCGAGAGTCAATCTCGGGCGTAGATGTCGTCGTATCGGATGATGTCGTCTTCACCCAGATAGGTGCCAGTCTGAACTTCGATCAAAACCATGGGAACTTTCCCGGGGTTTACCATTCGGTGTGTCGCTCCCAGTGGGATATAGACGGATTGGTTTTCGGTTACCAAACGCTCCTGATCATCGATGGTGACCTTGGCCGTGCCTTCAACCACGATCCAATGCTCGGAACGATGATTGTGAGATTGCAGGCTGAGCGACGCGCCAGGATGAACATGGATGCGTTTGACCTGAAACCTATCTCCGATCACAAGGCTTTCGAACCAGCCCCACGGACGATGATCCACCGGCAGGGATTCTGCCTGCTTCGCCCCCTTGGCCTTCAGCGCTGCAACGGCCTGTTTCACGTCCTGGGCCTTGTCCATGCTCGCGACCAAAACCGCATCGGGCATCGCAACGGCGATTACGTTTTCAAGACCCATTGCCACGACTTCCTGCGCCGGCGACTCGGACCGTATCAGTGCATTGCGGCAGTCGATTGCCGTTACTTCTCCGTTGGTCGCCACACCGTCTTCATCGGGGTTCGACAGCTCTTGAACCGCGGTCCAGCTTCCGACATCGGACCAGCCAGCGGAATAAGGCACCACGCTCAGGTTCAGGGCCTTTTCCATCACTGCGTAGTCTATTGAAATGTCTTCCACACCCGCCCATGCCGCTGGGTCCAGTCGAAGAAATCCCAAATCCGTTTTTGCCTCGGAAACGGCCTTTTGAACCGGCGGGATCAGTTCGCTCTCGTGCTGTTCAAAGGCTGCCAGGATATCGCGAACTGCAAACAGGAAGATCCCCGAGTTCCAAAGATAGCTGCCATCCGACAGCATCGCCTCGGCCGTTTTGCGGTCAGGTTTTTCCACAAAAAGATCCAATGGGACAGCCTCATGGGTCGTATCCGGCGGATGGCGGAGTTTGAGATAGCCGTATCCGGTTTCCGGGTGCGTCGGAGTGATGCCGAAAGTTACCAGATCGCGCCGTTCACTTATTGCCCGTACGCCTTCGGCAACGGCTTGATGAAAGGCGTCCATGTCCGGAACCACGTGATCAGACGGCGCCACCAGCATGATGCCATCGGAATCTCGCGCCGCCAGATACAAGGCTGCGGCAAGAACAGCGGGGGCGGTGTTTCGACCTTCGGGCTCGATCAGAATTGGCCCGGGGTCAATTCCGACGGCCATCAATTGTTCCGGGACAATAAAGCGAAAAGCCTCGTTGGTCAGAACAAGTGGCTTTGCTTACGGTGCCTGAGAAGGACCGAGCATCCGTTCCGCGCAATTCTGCAACAGGCTTGTTTCGCCGACCAGAGGAACGAATTGCTTGGGATAGCTTTTGCGTGACAGGGGCCACAAACGTGTTCCCGAGCCTCCGCAAAGAATGACGGGTTAGACTGTACTGGTCACGCACGTGCCTTGTTTTTAGTCAAGTAAAACAATCTGTGACTACTGAGCAGCTTTCCCCGTGGCGACAATGTCATTCAGATATTGGCTCAGATCATCGCGCAGGTCTTCGCGGGCAAGAGCAAAAGCAACGGTGGCTTGCAAAAAGCCTGATTTTGAACCGCAATCAAAACGCTGACCATCGAATTTATAACCGTAGGCCGGCACTCCGGCGGCAATGTCCTGGGCGATGGCGTCGGTCAGCTGGATTTCGCCGCCGCTTCCGGTTTTTTTTGCGTTGAGGTTGTTCAAAACGGACGGCCGAAGCACATACCGGCCGATGACCGCCAGATTGGATGGTGCCTCTGATGGGTCAGGCTTTTCAACCATGCCTCTGGTGGGGACGACAGACCCGATATTGTCGCCAACATCGAGCACGCCGTAAGAGCTTGTCTTTTCCCTCGGAACTTCCATCGCTGCGACCATATTGCCACCGGTTTCTTCGTAGGCCTCGATCATCTGTTGCAGACAGGGTTTGTCGGCGGCGATGACATCGTCAGGCAGCATGACGGCAAATGGTTCGTCGCCGATCAGCCGCCGGCCGCACCAGACCGCGTGTCCCAGCCCCAGAGCTTTGTGCTGGCGGATATAAGCGATCGCGCCGCTTTCCATATTCGTTTTGTTCAGCACGTCCAGAAGCTTGTTTTTGCCTTTGGCTCTCAACTCCTGCTCCAGCACCAGGTTGTGATCGAAATAATCTTCCAGCGCGGATTTCCCGCGCGACGTTACAAAAATGAACTCCTTGATCCCGGCTGCACGGGCCTCGTCAATTGCATATTGCACCAGCGGACGATCCACCAGCGTCATGATTTCTTTCGGAACGGATTTGGTTGCTGGCAAAAAACGCGTTCCCATGCCCGCTACTGGAAAAACCGCTTTGGTAACTTTGCGTGTCATGGTGCCTCTCAATTATCAAGTTTTGCCAGCAGTACAGGAAATGTCCGGAATGTCCTCATAGGCTGCAATACCCTGTCAATCAATGATGCCTGATGGATCAGGCTGCTATCAGTCAAATCGTGCCACCTTGCCAAGGAGGAGTCAAAAGCCCGGTCTGATGCGGTATCAATATAACCTTTATGTACGACGCGCTTGGATCATTGGCTGACTGCACAGTGTAAAGCGGGACACATCACCACCGGTCCATCAAGAAAAAATTCGTAGGCTTGTTCTTCGCGACGTGTCTTGCAGATCATGGCGTTCCACGAACCGACCCGACCGGGTTGCCGCGCCGCGTATCATGTTATTTTTGCGTGGTTTTCCCATGCGGAAAACCGCAACCCGCCCAAAGTCGCCCACAACCCTCTTTTCGGAAGCAAACGGCTTGAAGGACAAGCCGCGTCAAAGGGTGCAGACGGACAGAGTATCTTCCTTGGCAAAAGGGCGGCTGACCGCCTTGTTCAACGCATCCGAGTTTTTGATTTGCCCTTTCAAATTCTGTTCTCGAATGGGCAACAATTGTCACGCGGTTCCATAGATAGGTTCTGGGAACGCCTGATTGTTGCACATCGGATCGATGAGCAGGCCGGATGTCAGAGTCGGCTGGACACCTTGGTTTGCCTCACGGGGCCAGGCTTGTTTTCATCAGCGCATCCGGAAAGCAGGTCTGTTCGATGCCCACGGTCTCTTGCCATCGACCTATCGAACGACGCGTTTTGAACCCCGGCAGCCCATCGATCCCTCCGACATCATGCCCTTTTTGTTCCAACGCCTGCTGCATCTTGGCAATATCGGATCTGTACAGCCCGCCGACCTTTCCCCAAGCGTCATTGAAATCGCCGATTCCGTATTGAATACGGTCGCCAACATGGCCGACAAACAAGGCATACAGGTCGCTTTTGTTGTACTCCTTCAGAACGTAGAAGTTTGGCGTAACCAGAAAAGCTGGACCATATCGTCCTGCCGGCATCATCAGATACCCGTCACCACGCAGCTCATGGGCCGGAAAGGGTTTGCCCGAGAAGCGACGTACCCCCATCTCAACCCAGTCCTGAATAGGTCGCCCCTGATCAGGGCCTTCCAAAGCGCAAGAGACATTTTGGGGTACGAAAACCTCGAATCCCCAGTCCCGTGCAGGAACCCAGCCGTGCTTCATGAGGTAGTTTCCGATTGAAGCAATCGTATCTTCGGGTGACCCCCAAATATCAGCCGCCCCGTCGCCGTTGCCGTCGACAGCATAAGACAAGTAGTTGGACGGCATGAACTGAGGCTGACCCAAAGCGCCAGCCCAACTGCTTTTCATTTGCCGGGCGGGCTGGTGCCCTGCCTCTGCGATTTGCAGGGCGGCAACAAGTTCGGTTGTGAAATAGTCTGCACGGGTGCTCATGAAGGCCTTGGTCGACAGTACCCTGAAAGCATCATGCCGGATCGGAACCTGTCCGTATCCGCTCTCTCTTCCCCAGATCGCCAGAATAATGCGGGCAGGAACGCCGGTTTCGGCTTCGACCGCCGCCAGAGTTGCGCCATGGCGCCGTGCCATTTTACGTCCTGCTGACGTTGCGCCTTGTACCGACCCCGGATTGAAATAGCGACCGGGTGAGCCAAACTCGGCCTGTTTCTGGACCTTCGGAGTTTTGCGCGCGCTTCCCGGTGGCACCAGATCCGGCAATTTCCAGTCAAGGGTCACGTCAGAGAGGGCTTGTTGCATCGTCTCGCGTGTCACACCTTTGGCCTTTGCCCGGGGCCAAACGGTTTCCTGCAACCACGACTGAAACTGGCGTTCGATCGCCGCACGATCCTGCGCCAACGAGGGCTGAAAGAGCAGGATCAACCCGAAAGAGAATACCAGAATACGCATCTTCATTTTGTCTGTCCCGGTTGGGTTTGCAAGTCAACGGGAAGATACCGCGCATCCTTGGTTCTATATACCCGAAGTTGAATCGGGTTAGACTTGGGCAATTTGTGGTTTGAAAAACTCTTGAGAAAATTCACGCACTTGTGGATAGTCGAATAAAATTTGTTTGAGGAAAGGGCAGTCAGTTGTGGCACAAGTAAAAACGCCCAATCCAATCCCTTTGCTTGCGATGGCGGTGATCCTGATTGTGTCGATGCCGCACATGGTTTCCGCCAGCGACAGTTTCATGGATCCGCAAGGACCCATTGCCGCCATCCAGAAAACGCATCTGCTGCGGGCGACCGCTTTGATCATGGTGGCTGTTATCCCTGTCCTGATACTGGTGCCGTTGATCGCGTTTCGATATCGCCGCCGAAGGAACAGTCACGCAGCCTATCGACCGGATTGGGATTTTTCCGCGAAACTGGAATTCCTCATGTGGGGTGTGCCCGTTGTGATTGTGGCGCTCCTGTCGTTCTACCTTTGGAAGGCCACCCATCGGCTTGATCCGTATGCGTCGACATTTGGTGAAGACCCGGCCTTGCGAGTGCAGGTTGTCGGGCTGGATTGGAAGTGGCTGTTCATCTATCCCGATCTTGGTATCGCCAGTGTGGGCGAGTTCGGCATTCCCACCAAAAGGCAAGTGGCCATGACGCTGACCACCGATACCGTCATGCAATCCTTCATGATCCCTGCGCTGGCAGGCCAGATTTACGCGATGCCGGGAATGACCACGCAACTGCATCTGGTCGCGGACGTCCCCGAGGTCATGCAAGGCGAGAACACGCAGTACAACGGGCGGGGTTTTACCAAACAGAAATTTCGTACCGTTGCCATGCACAGTGATGAGTTTGAAAGCTGGGCCCGGGAAGTCCGCGAAAATGGTATCCGACTGGACCCGGAAACGTATCAGATGCTCGCGATGCGGACAGACAGGGATGAGGTGCAGGCGGCGCTGGGCACCGACAAGATGCCAAAGGACGCGCTGTACTTCACGATGGAACAAGATTTGTTTCAAATGATCCTGCACCGCTATCACAGCGGCAAAGCACTGCCGGTGGATCAACAGCCGGGAACGGCATCCTTCGGGCAGGAGGTGCAGCAATGACGCCGTCCTATTCAGGATTCCTCGGCCGCCTCAACTGGGATGCGCTTCCGATCACAGGGTTGATCCAGAACCCGAACGCGAATGAGATCGTTGCCAACGCCGCGGCCGCAATCGTCTTGGTTGGCGTTGTCGTCGTGGTCAGCCTGCTCAGCTGGTTTCGGTTGTGGACGCCCCTCTGGCGCGATTGGCTGACCAGTGTTGATCACAAGAAGATAGGGATCATGTATGTCGTCTTTGCCATCGTCATGCTGGCGCGCGGCGTGTTGGAAGGCGTTGTCATGCGCGCGCAGCAGGCTGCCGGCCCGGGCGACGGATTCCTGGAAGCCGAACATTTCGCCGAGCTGTTCAGTACCCATGGCACGATCATGATTTTCTTTGTCGCGGTGCCCTTTGTCTTTGGCATCGCGAACTATGTCGTCCCGCTGATGATCGGGGCGCGGGATGTGGCGTTCCCACGCTTGAACCAGATCAGTCTGGGCCTGACGGTGTCCTCCGGCATGATGCTTATGGTTTCGCTGGTCGTGGGGCGGTTCTCGACCGGCGGCTGGACGGCGTACCCACCTTATACCGGGGCCGCCTTCAATCCCGGCGTTGGGCCGGACTACTGGATCTGGGCGATCGTTGTTTCGGGCGTCGGCACGACGCTTACCGGTATCAATTTTGCCGTTACGATCTACAAGATGCGCGCGCCGGGCATGACCTTCATGCGGCTGCCGATGTATTGCTGGACCATCATATGCAGTTCGATCCTGATCGTCTTTGCCATGCCGCCGTTGGGCGTCGCGGCGCTTTTGCTGGCTGCGGACCGCTATTTGGACTTCCACTTTTTCACCAATGACCTCGGCGGCAATATGATGAACTACGCCAATCTGTTCTGGCTGTTCGGCCACCCCGAGGTTTACCTGCTGGTTCTGCCCGCTTACGGCATCTACTCCGAAGTTTTTGCGACTTTTTCGGCCAAGAGGCTCTACGGCTACAACTCGCTCGTCATCGCTACGATGTCTATCGCGGTTTTGTCGTTTACCGTCTGGCTGCACCACTTCTTCACCATGGGGCAGAGCGCCCTGATCAACGCTGTTTTTGGTATCGCAACGATGCTGATCGCCATTCCCACCGGTGTAAAAGTCTATGACTGGATGGCGACTTTGTGGCGGGGGCGCATCCGGTTCTCGGTGCCGATGCTGTACGGATTGGCATTTTTGATGTTGTTCGTGATTGGCGGCCTGAGCGGGGTGATCCTGGCCAATCCGACCGTGGATTATCAGGTGCACAATACATTGTTCCTGGTGGCCCACTTCCACAACGTACTGTTGCCGGGTGTGCTGTTTGGGCTGTTGGCCGCCTATAACTACTGGTTTCCAAAGGCTTTCGGCTTTCGCCTGAACGAATTCTGGGGCCGTGTGACCGTCGCCCTCTGGACCTTAGGGTTTTTGCTGACCTTCATGCCGCTTTATTTCGTCGGGCTGATGGGGATGCCGCGCCGTTCTTTCAGCTATGATGACCCATCTTTCCATCCCTTCATGATGGTGGCGATCGTCGGGGCGCTGGTGATTACCTGCGCGTTGCTCTCGGTTCTGATCCAACTTTGGGTCAGCATTCGCGACCGCGAAAAGACCCGCGTTCCCGTTGGAGATCCATGGGATGGGCGGACGTTGGAATGGTCTATACCGTCGCCGCCGCCGCCGTACAACTTTGCGATCATCCCAACCGTTACGGACCGGGATGATTTTGCGGCAGCAAAGGAAAAGGGGGCAGCCTACCCAAAGCCTGACGCCTATGAAGATATCGATTTGCCGCGCAATACAGGCATTGGCTTCGTTCTGTGTGTCATGAGTGGTATCTGGATGTTCGCGCTGGTCTGGTGGATCTGGTGGTTGGCTGCATTGATGACGGTTCTGATGATCCTGGCGGTGATCGTATGGACGTTCGACGACAGTACCGAGCTGACCATACCGGCGGAAGAAGTGCGCAAGGATCACGAAGCCTGGCTCGCACTGGTTCACGGTGAAAAGGCGGTGGATCGCGATTTCGAGACGTCTCCGGAAAATCGCGGCCTCGCCCGCCCCGATCTGGAGGCGGTGACATGAAGCGCGCGCCCACCCACAGCTATCCGGGTATCAACCTGGGGGAACGTCACGCGAGTGCTCACAAGGCGACCGAGGTCGTCACCTTCGGGTTCTGGGTCTTTTTGATGAGCGACCTGGTCTATTTCGGCCTGATGTTTGCGATTTACATCACGATGATCGATGCACAGGCCGGTGGTCCCGGCCCGCACGAGCTGTTTGATCTCAAAAGCGTCTTTGCGCAGACGCTCATCCTGTTGACAAGCAGCCTGACGGTTGGCCTTGCCATGCTGGCGCTGAAATACAATCTGTCGCGCGCTCGCATTGTCTTGTGGTTTGGCGTCACGCTTTTTCTGGGCATCAGCTTCCTGGTGCTGGAGGTGCGTGATTTCATGGCCATGGCGGAACAAGGTGGCATTCCGCAGCGCAGCGGTTTCTTGTCGGCCTTCTTCGGACTTGTTCCGCTGCATGGTCTGCACGTCGCCGCAGGGTGCCTGTGGCTGATCGTTCTGGGTATTCAGCTGCGCGTGAAAGGGATGACGGACGTCATTATCTCGCGTGTGGTGCGGTTGGCACTGTTCTGGCATTTTCTGGACCTGATCTGGATCGGGATCATCACCATCGTTTTTTTCGGAGGTCTGACCTATGGATAAGCGCTCTGAAATGCACCGTCGCGAGCGTCGGCGCTATGTGATCGGATACGGTGGTTCGCTGCTGTTGACTTTTGCGACCTTCGGCGTGGCCCATCTGTTTGGGATCGAAACCCCCGGTGTTTACCTGACAATTGGATTGCTGGGTCTGGCCCAACTTGTTCTGCAACTTGTTTATTTCCTGCACATCGATCGCCGGCGCAGCAGTCGTGAAGACCTGCATCTGGTTCTGTTTTCCACGATGGTTCTGTTGATCATGATTTTTGGAACGGTCTGGGTGCTGGGCAATCTGGCAATACGAATGCACATGCATGTGATGTGATGCTCATGGGTCGTGTGCAGAAAGGGATACGAAAATGAAGCCACTCAAAATCGCAGCCGTGGCTTTGATACTTGCAGCAATTACAGTCGGTCTTGTTCTGTTCTGGAGGCACGAAGAGCGCTACCCGTCCACTCAGGATGCATATCTGGGCGCGAACATCATTTATGTCGCTGCGCAGGTGACAGGGCAGGTGGCCGATGTACATGTGATAGAAAACCAGCCAGTGAAAAACGGCGATCTGCTTTTCACGATCGACGACACTCAATTCAAGGCTTCGGTGGATGCAGCCAAAGCCAATCTGGACAGTGCGATACAACAGGCCAAATCCTATTCCACACAGATTGCGGCCGCAGAGGCTTCGGTGGACAGCGCCCAATCGGCCTACGATACTGCATTGAAGAGTTTTGAACGTGCGAAAGCCCTGTTTGCATCAGGCGATGTCGCACAGGCATCGCTGGATCAGACGGCCTCGGATTTCGCCCAAGCCTCTGCTAGGTTGACGACGAGCCAGTCCAGCCTTTTGGCATTGAAAAGTGGGTTGCAGGCGAAACAGGATGATATCCTGTCTGCGCGGGCACAGCTTGAAATAGCGGAAACCAACCTTGCCTGGACCAAGATCCATGCCGCGGCCGACGGATGGATCGCCAATCTGACCCTTCGCCCCGGATCCTCGGTGTCCGCCAATGCCCCGCAATTTTCGATTGTCGAATCGTCCGATTGGTGGGTGGACGCGAACTTCAAAGAAACCGCATTGACGCGCATTCGTCCGGGGCAGCCAGTCACGATACGTGTCGATATGCTCCCTGGGACGACGCTTACAGGTAAGGTGGCGTCAATCGGGCGAGGGTCCGGGGACACGTTTTCCTTGTTGCCCTCGGAAAACGCGAGCGGGAATTGGGTCAAGGTCACCCGGCGATTTCCGGTTCGGATCGAGCTTGACCCGACCGATGCGCCCTTGCGTGTCGGAGGCAGCAGCAAAGTTGTCATAGATACAACAGGTCCGGTGGACGGCAAATGACCCCTGCGGCGTCCGGCCATGTGAACATGGTGATCGTGATCGCCGTTGTTCTCAGCGCCATTCTGGAAGTCTTGGACAGTACGATTGTCAATGTGGCGTTGCCGCATATCCAGGCCGCATTCGGGGCGACGACCGATCAGGCGACATGGATTCTGACCAGCTATATCGTTTCCGCGGTGGTCATCATGCCGTTGACAGGGTTCGTCGCCCGACGCGTGGGCCGACGACGGTTGATCCTCACGGCGGTGACTGGTTTTGCCGTCATGTCGATGATGTGCGGCATGTCCTGGAGCCTTGAGGTCATCGTTGCCTTTCGGCTGGCTCAGGGCATGTTCGGCGCTTTCCTGATCCCTTTGTCCCAGTCCATTCTGTTCGATGCCTTCCCGCGGGAAAAGCGCGGACAGGCAATGGCCATCTTCGGTCTGGGCGTCGTGGTGGCGCCGGTTCTGGGGCCAACGGTCGGTGCGATCCTGACCGAATATTTTTCCTGGCGGATGGTCTTCTTTGTCAACGTTCCCGTGGCGGCCCTTGCACTACTTCTGCTGGCCGGAGAATTGCCGGAAGACAAAACCGAGGAGGTTCAGATCGATTGGAAAGGCCTTGCTCTGCTGGCTCTTGGAATCGGGTGCCTTCAATTCGTTCTGGATCAAGGCGAGACACTGGACTGGATGTCGTCCCGCGTCATCCAGGTGGCCGTGATCGCAGCAGTTATCGGGGCGTTTGGTTTCATTTTTCACGCGTTGACCTCTCGCAATTCGGTTGTGGACCTGCGTCTGTTCGCAGATCGAAACTTTGCCCTGTGCAATCTGATCATCGCGGGTTTTGCCGTGTCTCTGTTCGGGGGCATCGCGATTTTGCCGACGCTTGTTCAAAGTCTGCTGGATTTCCCAGTCATCGCGTCGGGCCATCTGTTCATTCCGCGTGGCCTGACCGCAGGGCTGTCCATGGTTCTGACCGGCGCAGTTCTGGTAAACCGCTTTGATCCGCGCCTGCTGGCGGGCATCGGTCTGTTGCTGACGGCGGTCGGGAATCTCATGATGGGGGCCATCAACCTCAATGCCGGTTTTTGGGAGCTCGCTTGGCCGGGGGCCATCAGCGGCCTCGGGATGGGTCTTGTGTTCGTGCCGATGTCGATACTGGCTTTCGAGAGCATCAGTAAAGGCCGGCAGGACGAAGCCTCTGGTCTGTTCAACGTGACAAGGCAATTGGGATCGTCGGTTGGCATCTCGCTGGTCGGCACCTGGGTTGTACGCGGGTTGCAGACCAATACGGCGGTGCTCAGCCAGAATGTGACGCCCTACAACCCCGCAGCGCAGGCGTATCTGAGCCCGCTTGGCATTGCGCCAGACAGCGCTGAAGGTGCTGCCATTCTGGGCCAGGAAATCATGAAGCAGGCCGAGATGATTTCCTATTTGACCGTGTTCAACAATCTGGGTCTGCTTGCCTTGGCCACTATTCCATTGCTTTTCTTTTGTCGCGCTCCGAAGCCCGGGTCACATGTTGCCGCTCATGTGCATTAGCGCGTCAAGGTCAGCCCAAGCCACAGGGCAAACCAGCACAGCGCCAGGCTGATCAGGATATTGCCAGCTGCCAGAACCAGAGTCCGCTCGCGCCGAAGTTCAAGAGACTGATAGGCAAAGCTGGAGAAGGTGGTAAACCCGCCGCAGAATCCAAAGACCAGCCGTCTTTGATCCTCTGGGATGTCGACAGGGCCGCCCAGATAGCCGATCCAGATCCCCAGCAGCAGGCTGCCCAGTACATTTACGATCAACGTTGAAAAGGGCAAATCGTGCTGCACTTTCAAAGCCAGCCAATGACGTAGGACCGCCCCCAGGCCTCCGCCCAGTCCGAACATCGCATGAAGATAGAGGTCATTCATGACGGTGACCTCTCGGAATGAAAATGGTTGCCCAGCTTCTCTCCGACCAGCGCAGCGCCAATGCCGAAAGCGATTTCCAACCCAACAGCAAACGGCACGGCCCACAGATCGCTTTCGGCAATACGTTCCAGATCAGCTACAAAAGATGAAAAGGTGGACAACCCACCACAAAATCCGACCGCGCCCAGATGTAGCACATGCGCGTGCACCTTGTGGCGTATTGAATACAGCCACCCCAAGACGAAACAGGCCGCCACGTTGATGCCGAAGGTCGACGTGAGGAAACTGAGGCCGGGGATTTCCAGCGCGAAAACTTCGCGCAACAACGATCCCAGCGCCCCTCCGGCAAAGACGGCGAGAAACATAAGGCTCTTTCGGTCGCGTCGGTGTTGGGAATGCGTCTTGGTCAAGTGAATGCCTGTCGTCTTCTGGTATGCGTGGCATATCCACTGGCGACACCCTGTTCAACTGTTGAGCCACCGTAACGCACTTTCACGTTTTCGTCTTTGGGCGGATAAATTCCCTCGAAAGCTTGCAATTAAAAATCAATCTGTTTCACGTTGAGTGCTGTTGGAACCCGCAACTGCCGGTCGGAAACACGAGGAGACAGGAACATGATTGTACGCAGGATCTACTATTTTCTGAGCTATGTCTGCCTGCCGCTCGTGTTGCTGTTGGGGTTCTTCTGGCCGCCCGTACATTGGCTTTTGGTCATCTTGGTGCCCTACGCGGTCATCGGCCTTTATGATGTTTTGACTACCAAGCACAATGTTCTGAACAACTATCCGGTTCTGGGGCATTTCCGGTACATGCTTGAATTCGTCAGCCCGGAAATTCGACAGTATTTCGTTGAAACCAACGAAAGCGGCCGACCTTACAACCGGATCGTACGCGGGCTGGTCTATTCCCGCGCCAAGGGCCAGATGGATACGCAGGCCTTCGGAACGCAATACGACATAAACGAGGTTGGATATCACCGCGCAAATCATTCGCTTGCGCCCAAACATGTGGACAAAAGCGAAGATCGCGTCATGTTGGGCGGGCCACAATGCACGAAGCCGTACAGCGCCTCGCGTCTCAATGTTTCTGCCATGAGCTTCGGCGCGCTGAGCGCCAACGCCATCCGCGCGCTGAACGGCGGGGCAAAGGACGGAGGCTTTGCCCACAATACCGGTGAAGGCGGGTTGTCTCCTCACCACCTGGCCGAAGGCGGCGACATCATCTGGCAGATTGGGACGGGCTATTTTGGATGTCGAACGCCGGAAGGCGGGTTTGACAAGGACAAGTTTGCCGAAAGGGCCACAAAGGATGTGGTCAAGGCAATCGAAATCAAATTGTCCCAAGGTGCCAAACCTGCGCATGGGGGCGTTCTTCCCGCTGCCAAGGTCGATGCCGAAATTGCCGAAATCCGCGGGGTGCCCGAGCATCAGGATGTGATTTCCCCCCCAACTCACAGTGCCTTTGAAGGGCCTTCGGGGTTGATGCATTTTGTTCAGCATCTGCGCGAAATGTCCGGCGGCAAACCTGTCGGCTTCAAATTGTGTATTGGCAACCCGTCCGAGTTCATGTCGATCTGCAAGGCCATGCTCGAGACAGGAATTTTGCCGGACTTCATCACCATTGACGGATCAGAAGGGGGTACCGGCGCGGCCCCGGTCGAGTTCACCAACCGTCTGGGCATGCCCCTGAACGAGGCGCTGATTTTTGCAAACAATTGCCTGCGTGGCGTTGGGCTGCGCGACAAGATCCGGATCATTTGTGCGGGCAAAGTGGCGACCGGATACGACATGGTCGAGAAATTCGCGCTTGGTGCGGATATGTGCAATGCGGCACGGGCGATGATGTTTGCGGTGGGCTGCATTCAGGCCTTGCATTGCAACACCAACCGTTGTCCGTCCGGGGTCGCCACCCAGGATCCAGTTCGCGGGCGGGCGGTGAACATCCCGCAAAAGCGGCGGCGCGTTCACCGGTATCACGACGCGACACTGGAAAGTTTCCGCGAACTCTTGGGTGCGATGGGAAAGGAAAAAGTGTCCGAGCTGCATCCGCGCGACATTTTGCGGCGCACGGCGGACGAGCATGAGCGCACCTATGGCGAGCTTTACACCTATCTGGAGGATGGTGCGTTGCTGGCAGATGTGGTTCCCGAGGAATTCGCGGCGGATTGGGAACGCGCTTCGGCATCTCGTTTCTGAGACCCGATCCGTTACTAGCAACCGTTCACCCAGAACAGGCGTGGGCGAACTGCGCCCGCGCTCACCGTATTGACATGTGGCTTAACTCAACTGGGGTTCGATCTGGGATTGTTGGCCACATGCGTGTTGATCCTGCGAATGCTCCATTCAACGGAATCCCGCATCGCGCGCCCCAAGGCCAAATCAAACGCTTTGATCAAATCTGATGTCTGGTCGCTTGCGGCAACGACATTTTCCTGAAACGAATTCGAAGCGATGATCTTGTCGTCGTATTCATCGATGACCTTGATGTTCATCCGCACTTCGATACGGATTTTGTCTCCGTTCTCGGGATCCGCGACAACAATGCCCTGAAACTCGCGCAGGTCCGGTGCGATCACGTAATCAGCGCGCAGACCAACCGTCGACCGGCCAACGGCAGCGACTTTGCCAGAGTTTTCAAAGCTTTCGATCAACAGCGTCTGAACGATCAGAGGCGCGCGATCCACCCAACGCGCCCGTGGCAAATACTGAACCTGAAACGGGGTGGGCTGAATGGCGATCTGATCCGTGTTCACCGCGGCGGTTGCCGTTGGCTCTTCAACAACGATCTGTTTCTGTATTCGCGGCAGCGCCGACGAAAACGTGCTTTTGGGTGTCAACAGATACAGATCGTTGGGTTTTGCGGCTTGTTTCAAAGTGCCCAACCCGGCACATCCACCGACCAATGCAAACGTCAGAATTGCAATTGCAGGCTTGATCATTGACGGAACTCCGATGCTTGGGTGCCCAGCAGAAACCGCGCAGGATCACGTTCGACCTTGTCCACCAGACGGTCGAGGCTGATTACCAGGCGTTGGGATTCTTCGACGAAGCGGATAAATTGCGGCAGACCCACGCGCAGGAAGTCTGACACCTGCCGGCGGTTGGTCTGCACGATGCCGTCAATTGTCCCCAACAGCTCTGAGGCAGAGTTCGAAGCGCTCAGGACATCGTCTGAAATCTGATCGATTTTACCGGTGATGTTCGAGACTGTTTCGGTGACCTGGTTGGCCGCTTTCCGGATATCTTCCGCAACGGGCGCCACGTCTTCTTCCATGACGCGGTTGGCTGATTCAAAGGCCGTTTCCGCCGAAGACAGCGCACCTTTGGCCGTGTCCATTGCAGATGTGATCGAACCAAGTGTCGTGTTGGCGTTCAACACGGTCTCGTTCACGATCCCCAGCGTGACGCTGCCTTCATCCGACAAGAGGGTCAACCGTTCGGCCAGTTGGGACCCGCGTTCGATGAAAGGTCGAACGTCTTGCTGCAAGATGCGGTCTGCCGTTTCGATCGTCGTTTTCGCTTCGTCCAGCGCGGCCCTGGCTGACTCGGACGCGGACTTGACCGAATTGAGCGTTTCCGTGCCGGTCTTGAGGGTCGTATCCGCCGTTTCGATCAAAGGGTCCAGACGTTTTGAAAATTCACCAATATCCTTGGCTGCACTGCCAATGTCGCTGGCCACGGATTCAAAGCTTGTCAGTGTTTTGTCCAGCCGGCCGGTCGCAGAGGCAAGGTTGTCCAGAATGCTGCTCACGGCTTGCCGGTTCTTGTCGTCGACGACCTTGTTCAGGCTTTCCAGAAGTGTAACGGCCTCGTCCAGCACTTTTGGTGCGCCTTCAAACAATGACTGGATGGTGCTGCGCTTGCTTTTGATCACGCTGTCCTGCGGCAGCCTTTTGGCAGTCGGTGACCCGCCGGTAAGTTCAACGTAACCGACGCCGGTAACACCCAGCGATTGAAGCTGGGCGATCGTTTCTTCGGTGATCGGAATATCTGCATCCACTTCTATTCGCACGCGAACCTTGGAGGGATCGTCCTCGTCCAGGTTCAGAGAGATCACCTGCCCAACAGGAAGGCCGTTGAAATTCACCCCGCCCGCCGCCGAAAGCCCCGAGACATTATCGAACAATACATCGTAATAAGCGTATTGGCGGGTCACTTCGAATTTCGCCAACCACAGGAAAAAGCCGAATACGCCCAACAGCCCCGCAAGGGTGAACGCGCCGATCAGGATGTAATTTGCTCTGGTTTCCATCGCCTTTACCTGTCCTGACCCTTCTGTTGCGCCGCGCGGGCGCGGGGGCCTGTGAAATATTCCTGCACCCAAGGATGATCCACTTTGGTCATATCCTCAATCGGACCTTCAACCAGCACGCGTTTTTCTGCAAGCACTGCAATTCGGTCACAGATGGCGTAAAGGCTGTCCAGATCATGGGTGACCATGAAAACAGTCAACCCAAGTGCCTGCTGCAACTCGCCGATCAGTTCATCATATGCAGCCGCGCCAATCGGGTCCAATCCGGCGGTCGGTTCATCCAGAAAAACGATTTCGGGATCAAGCGCCAGTGCCCGCGCCAGGGCGGCGCGCTTTCGCATGCCGCCCGACAGTTCCGATGGAAACTTGCCGCAACTCAGCTGGGGCAGACCCACAAGGCTGATCTTCAACGCACCCAGCGATTCCATCAGCTTTTCACTGATGCCCGTATGTTCTCGAAGTGGGGCCATCACGTTTTGCAATACGGTCAGCGATGAAAACAGCGCGCCGTCCTGAAAGGCCACGCCCCAGTGGCGTTCGATCCTGCGGCGATCTTCTTCAGGGCCGTTCAAGACATCCACGCCCAGCACTTCGATACTGCCGGCGGCTGGTTTGTTCAGACCCACAATCGTACGAAGCAAAACGGATTTTCCGGTTCCGGACCCGCCAACGATGCCCAGAACCTCGCCGCGCCAGACATCAAGGTTCAGATCGTCATGAACCACCTGCGTTCCGAATTGGCTTCTGAGACCGCGAACGCGGATTACGGCGTCACGCTGCGATGCGTTCTGTTCCGTTTCGTGTTGAGCGCCATCGTTCATGTCAGATTCCGATTTCGGAAAAGAAAATCGAAAACAATGCGTCGATTGCAATCACCATGAAAATGGATTGCACGACCGATGCGGTTGTGCGCTGCCCCACACTCTGGGCCGACCCTTTGACCTGCAAGGCCTGCCAGCAGGCTATGACCCCAATGACCAATGCAAAGAACGGTGCCTTGATCAAGCCAACTGCAAGTTGCCAGACATCGGTGTTTTCTTTCAGACGAGTGACAAACATGCCCGGGCTTACGCCCAGATCGATCCAGCTCATCAGGGCGCCGCCGAATAGGCCGGCCATATCTGCGACAAAGCCAAGAATGGGCAGCATGATCAGCAACGCCAACACACGCGGAATAACCAGAACCTCGATCGGGTCAAGGCCCAGTGTTCGCATGGCGTCGATCTCTTCCTGTACTTTCATCGAACCAATCGAGGCCGTGAATGCCGAACCCGAGCGGCCGGCGACGATAATGGCGGTCAGCAAAATTCCCAGCTCTCGCAGAATCGAGATCGAAATCAGTTCGACCACAAAGATTTCGGCCCCGAACTGTTTCAATTGTGTCGCACCCTGAAAGGCCAGCACGACACCGATCAGAAAACCCATCAGGGCCACGATGGGAAGGGCTTTGACCCCGGTTTCCTCCATATGAGTGACAAGGGCCGCTTTGCGCAGGCGCCACGGCATGATCAGGGTCCGAAACAAGCGGTGCAGGGTGAGGCCCAGAAATTCGAGGATCGACAGGGTATCCTTCCAGGCTCCGAATGTGCCCTGACCCACATGAGCAACCCAGTCCAGAAATCCACGAGGGTCCTCGAGCTTGCCGGGTTTGTCCGGGATACTGCGGGTCACGGTTTCTATCAGCGCCGCATGCGCGGGTTTCACGCCTTGAATTTCCAGCGTGGCACCGTTTGACGTGAACCTCCGGCCCAGGTCTGCAACCAGCCAGGCTCCGCCCGTGTCCAGTGCTTCGACGCCGGACAGATCAAAAATGACATTGCCCCCGCAAGGTTTGACCGCCGCAAAATCACGCTCCACGGTTTGCAGGGATTGTGTGAGCAACTCACCAGAAATGCGCACTTGTTTACCGCTGGCGTCGCGCTCTGATGTTATCGTTGGCTGCGTCATGGTGCCATGTGAAGTAAAACATTCAATGCCCGCAATGACTTTGTGCCATGTGACCCGGTTTTTGCCGCAAAGAATGGTCTTGGCGTCACGCCGGACCATGAGTTGGAGCAAGCGTAACTGGACACCAGGAACGTTTTTTATCGGTTCAAGTCAGGCCGGAAAAGAAATCGCAGGGCTGCTCGACTAATCGGTTGCGCGAAGATCGGAAGCGGGACACATTCCGCTGCGGAACCCTGGGTGCGGAATTCGGAGAAGTCGGTATGCATAACGCCAAGAACGTTCTGTTCATCATCATCGACCAATTGAGGGCAGATTGCCTGAACGGCGCTCTGGCCGAGCACGTGAAGCTACCGAACCTGCGGGCTTTCATGGACGAAGCGGTGAGTTTTACGCGCCACTTCTCTGTCACCAACCCCTGTGGGCCATCCCGCGCATCGATTTTGACCGGCCAATACGCGATGAACCATCGTTCCGTGCGAAATGGTACGCCGCTGCGTCATGATACGCCGAACATCGCCACGGAAATGCGAAAGGCGGGTTATATGCCGATGCTGTTCGGGTACACCGATACGTCTGCCGACCCCCGAGTCCATGATCCCAACGACCCCGTGCTCAAATCTTACGAGCAATCGATGAACGGGTTCCTTGAAGTTGTCGAAATGCGCCTGGAAGAGTCATACCCCTGGCAATCGTATTTGATGAAGAAAGGCTACACGTTCGATACATATTGGGATGTCTACAAGCCTGTCTCTCCGGATGGTCAAACGCCCAGGCTGAACGACCCGGCCATGTATCGGGCGGAACACAGCGACACAGCCTTCCTGACCGATGCGTTTCTGGACGGTATTGCACCTCATCGTGGCCAGGGGTGGTTTGCTCATCTGACGTACATCCGTCCGCATCCACCTTTGGTTGCGCCTGCTCCGTATAACGACATGTACGATCCGGCGGATATACCGCTGCCGCAGCGATTGCCGAGCGAAGCCGCTGAGAAGGCGCTTCATCCGTTTTTCGGGCCAAAGCTGGACGCCTATACGGCAGAAAAGTTTGTTCATGGCTTTGCTGATGTTGAGCCAACGGATGAAAATATACGCACTTTGCGCGCCGTTTATCTGGGATTGGCGACCGAGGTCGATCACCATATCGGGCGCGTTGTTCAGTATCTCAAGGACAGCGGGCAATACGACGATACCATGCTGATCATAACGGCTGATCATGGCGAAATGCTGGGCGATAGGTACAGCTGGGGGAAAATGACTGTGTACGATGCGGCCTATCACACACCGTTGATGATACGCCTGCCGGGGAACGAGGCACGGGCCGGCGCAAAAGTCACCGTTCCTACCGAATCAATTGATGTCACGCCGACAATCCTTGATTGGATTGGGCAGACAGTTCCAAACGCCATGGATGGCAGGTCTTTGCTACCCTTGTTGCATGGCGACGTTCCCGATGACTGGCGCAGCTATTCCTTCAGCGAGCTGGATTTCTCGGAACCCGAAGAACCGACCGTCTGGCAACAGCGGTTGGGAACGGGCAACAGTGATTCATGTCTGGGAATATTGCGGGACGAACGATTCACGTTGATCGAATTTGCAGCTGACCTCCCGCCGATCCTGTTTGACCACCAGGGACAGGGAGAATTCGAAAATCTTGCGGAAAACCCCGAGTTTGCGGACGATCTTGCCCGGTTGGGCAGACAGATGCTGCGCCATCGGATGCGAAACATGGATCATACCTTGTCGTTGCACTCCATCACGTCCGAAGGCGCGAAGTCCCGTTCCAGGTATTAGGATCACTGCCCGCTTTCGTCCTCTTTTCAGTTGGATCAGGCAAGTTGCATGGGACGTTTTGTCGTTCATCAATTCCACTACCGGCGCATCAATTCTGATGGTACCCATGGGGTGTGGAGAAGACGAACCTGGACATCACCGAACAGCGCATAAAGGCGATGACGACTGCCGGACTGAATCTCATCGGTCAGGCGCTTTCGATCTATGACAGCAACCTGAAACTGGTGCTGAGCAATCGTCGGTTCAAGGAAATGTTCGACCTGCCGGACGAGCTGGTCGAACGCGGAGCCTTGTTTCGGGATACCATCCATTTTCTCGCCAGCCGTGGCGAATACGGTGACGAAGAAAGTGTGGAAGAAATGGTGAACCTGCGCGTCGAGCAGGCTTTGGCGTTTGAGCCTCATTACATGGAACGCGTAAGGCCCAACGGGCAGGTTATCTCGATAGAAGGCGCGCCGCTGCCGCAGGGTGGATGGGTTGCGGTCTATACCGACATAACCGGCACCCGGCGTGCAGAAAACCTGCTGCGGGCGCGATCGGAAGAACTGTCGGAACAATTGCTCGGCCACGCCGAAGAACTGTCAGCAACCAACCGAAAGCTTGCGGCCACGATCAAGGCATTGGAAGAGGCCAAACGCGAGCTGACCGAAATCGAAGCCCGCACACGCATGATGACCGAAATGATGCCGGCTCATATCGCGCATTTGGATCGCACTGGTCGATATGACTACTCCAACCGCCGTTTGAGCGCGGTCCTGCCCGGACGTCCGTCGGAGATTCTTGGGCTTCACATATCCGAAGCGCTTGGTGCCGCCGCGTATCGGCGGGTCAAAGCGCATCTGGCAAAAGCCTATGACGGAGAAACCTCCGTATTCGAGTTCAACGAGGATCAGGATTCCCGCCGTATCCGCGTTTCATTCACGCCGGATGACGCCGGTGGCGTATATGTAATGTCGGTTGATATCACCGAAGAAACGCAGGCGCGCGTCGTTTTGCAGCAAACGCGCCGCCGAGCTATGGCCGCCCAGATGACCAGTGGGTTGGCTCATGACTTCTCCAACTTGCTGACGATCATCCTTGGGATGCAGTCCAAACTGAACAAAATGGACCTGTCGGATGAAGCACATGAGCTGGTTGCCGCGACACAGCAAACGGCGCGTCGGGGTGGGCAATTGCTGAATCGGATTGCGGACATGACCGGGAACCGAACGCCACATCCTCAGGCCACGGACATGAAGGCGCTGCTGGAAGACCTGAGAATATTGGCCTCGCCTTCCTTGCCGCGCGGCGTCGGTTTGTCGGTGGTCAACACTTTGCCCGACCGGGCTTTGATGCTGGACCCGGGAATGGTGCAGGATGCGTTGCTGAACCTGGTGCTGAATGCGCGGGATGCCTGCGGCAGTTCGGGCCAGATTACAATCAGCGCGCATACCATCGGAGAAATCTGGGTTGAAATCACCGTATCGGACACCGGCCCGGGCTTTACACCTGAGGCGCTGGAAAAGGCGCTGAACCCGTTCTTTACCACCAAGGGAAGCGACGGGTCGGGGCTTGGACTGCCCATGGTGTATGACACTGTCAAGCTGGCCGGGGGCGATCTGAACCTCAAGAACACGCCATCAGGCGCATCCGTCGTTTTGCGGTTGCCCTATCGGCCAGCTCCGCCCGTGCAAGACGGTCTGGTACTTCTGGTCGAAGACAGCGAAGATCTGCGGGGGCAGTTTCGGGATATGCTGGTAGAGCTGGGCTTCGCCGTCATCGAGGCCAATTCGGTAGATGAAGCGCTGGCGTTGATAAACAGCGTTGAAGACATTTCTCTGGTCCTGTCCGATATCCGTCTCGAAGGAAGTGGTACCGGTCTGGACATTTTGCGGCAGGTGAAGCCGGGATTGCCATGTATCCTTATGACATCGCTGCCCAGTTCGGACCCGTTGTACCAGCGCGCCCTTGCCTTGGCCCCGGTGTTGCGTAAACCATTTTCGCAGGCTCAATTGTCAGCCCTGATCCAAACCGAGGCCGCCTGATGACGCAACCGCTGGTTACCATCCTCGATGACGAACCCGAAATCCGGCGCATCCTAACGGACGCTCTGGAGGATGCCGGTTTCCGTACGCAGAGTTTTTCCCGCGCGCGAGAATTCGAGGCTGCGCTCAACCGTGTGACGCCCGATGTCTGTCTGGTCGACCTGTCATTGCCGGATACGGATGGGCTGGCGTTGGTTCATCGTCTGGCGTTGGAACAAGGCGCGGCCGTGATCATCATTTCGGGGCGCGCGCAGGTGCAGGACCGTGTTACGGGGCTGGAACTTGGGGCAGACGATTATATTACAAAACCGTTTGACCCTGCGGAAGTCGTGGCGCGGATCAGGGCAAGATTAAGAACACCCCGCACTCAGACCTCTCATTCGGATACGGCGGAATTCAACGGCTGGACCGCACATTTTGACCGATACGTGCTTGAAAGTGAATCAGGTGACGAAACGCCGTTCAGCCATGCAGAGGGGGAAGTCCTGCGGCTGTTTCTGGAAAGCCCCAAGCGGCTGATCAGCAGGGGACAAATGCAGGAGTCCCTGGGCGGCGCAGCCGGAGACAGTTTTGACAGGGCGATGGATGTTCGGATTTCCAGGTTGCGTACCAAGCTGGGAGAGGACCCCAAGAACCCGCGGTTGATCAAGACGATCTACGGGGCGGGGTATATATTTTTGGGTGATGTCGGTTGGAAGTAGACGCAGATCCAACCGGCCGAGACTTGGTCAGATGAGTTGTTTTCCATGCCTGTTCAACCCTTTCGAGCCTTCCGTGCTGAAGCTGCTGACACCGTGATTTCCGTATCGGAAGTGACACGTCTGTCCCCAATTACCCTATCGCTCATTCGCGCAATGCCTGATCCTTTATCTTCACAACCGGTTGCAGAATATAATCCAGCACTGTTTTGCGGCCAGACAGAATGTCCACTTCGGCAATCATTCCAGGTATGATTTCGACCGCTATGCCATTCCCATCAAGCATGGTGCTTTTGGTTCGGATCTCGACCACAAAGACCTCTTCGTCATTCCGCTCTGATCGTGTGACCGTGTCTGCACCGATGCGGATGATTTCACCATCCAGCGCCCCGTATCGTGCGAAGTCATAAGCCGTGATTTTGACCTTCACAGGCTGACCAGCGTGCAAAAACGCGATATCCTCAGGCTTTACATAGGCTTCAACCAGCAATGTGTCGTCCAGCGGCACGATTTCAACAAGGTCCTCTCCACTGCGGGCGAGACCGCCGATGGTGGAGCGATGAATCCGGTTTACAATGCCGCGTACCGGAGACCGAACCTGTGCCCTTGACGCCCGGTCGCGCAAAGCGGGCAGGGCGGGTTGCAAGGCAGCCAGCTCGGCAGTAGCAAGCGCCAGATCCGTCAGCGCGGCGCTGCGAAACCGGCTTCGCACCGCTTGAATCCGATCATCGATTTCGTCCAAGCCCGTTTGCAACCTGTTGGTCACAGCTTCTGCCCGCACCTTGCGACCGCGCCATTCGGCTTCACTCCGCCGCAACGCAAGCAATGTTGTTGCAGGCTCCATTTGACGCTCGACCAGCGGCGCCATGATGGCCCTCTCTTCGGCCAGGACCACCAGGGTTTCTTCTGCCGTCACTTGATCGACCAGGCCTTCCTCAAACTCTCGCTGTTTTTGCTGACGCTGACGCTCCAGGATGGCTATTTCTGCCTCCAACTCAGCCTGCCGGCCTTGGTACAGTGCAGTTTCGGATTGCACGACGGTAGGCGCGCCGTTGATCAGTTGAACATCGAAATCCAGTTGTGTCCCATCAATTTCGGACCGAAGACGTTGGATGCGCGCCATCAGCCCAAACGCGCGTTGCTGTTCCTGACTGAGCTGACTGTCAATTTGGGTTGTTTCCAGTTCCATCAGCAGTGAACCTTTTTCGACCAGTTGGCCTTCGCGCACGTGCAATGACTGCAATACGCCGGGCTCGGTGGCTTCGATCAGCTGGATGTCTCCGGAAGGCACGATCCGGCCGTCCACGCGCGTGACATCGTCCAGTTCGGTCAGATGCGCCCACAATAGCGCGGCGATCAGGCAGAGCAGAATCACCAAAAGCAGCAAGGAACTCCGAACAGGAGAGCGTCCCTGCATCTCGCGCGCCAGGGTGGCCAGATCAGGATGCTGCGACATTCAGGTGCCTCCCTGTCCGACGAACATGTTGCGTCAGCATGCTTTTGGGGCCATCCGCCGCGATTTTCCCGTGTTCAAGGATGATGACTCTGTCAACAAGCTCCAACAGGCTGGTTCTGTGTGTAATGACAACCATGGTGGACTCTGCCGTGCATTCTTTCAGACGTTGGATTACCTGGGCTTCGGTTTTGACATCCATCGCGCTTGTTGGTTCATCCAGCAGGAGAACCGGCGGACGGCCTATGAGTGCCCTTGCCAGAGCAATGGCTTGCCGCTGTCCGCCAGAGAGGCCTTCGCCGCGTTCCGCGAGTTGAAGATCGTAACCCCCGGGATGGTTAGCCACGAAATCCTCAACCCCGGCGGCGCGGCCTGCTTCGATCAGTTCGTGATCTTTTGGCCGGATTGCACCGCTTGCGATATTGTCCCGGACTGATCCGGAAAAGAGCCATATATCCTGCAGGACGGATCCGATATTGCGTCGCAGATCACCAGGATCGATCTGGCGGATATCAAGGCCGTCGAATGTGACAGATCCTACACGCGGCGCGTACAATCCAAGCAAAAGACGTGCGATGGTGCTTTTCCCGCAGCCAATCTGACCCAGGATCGCCACTTTTTCACCCGGTTTGATCGTGAATGAAACGCCTTGCAGGGTATCTTCCCCCTGATCAGGGTAGGAAAAATACACGTTGTTGAAGGCGATCGCCCCTTTGAAATGGGGCCGGTTCACCCACGTTCGGCCTTGTGGGCGTTCGCTTTCCGCCATCATCAACGCGTTGAGGTTTCGGTATGCACTTCGGGCTTGGTTAAGCCTTGTCAAGGTCTGTGCCAGCTGCCCTAAAGGCGCCAGCGCCCGCCCTGTCAGCATCACCGAGGCAACCAAAGCGCCCATGCTGGTCTGACCGTCCGTGATCAGAAAAACACCGTAAAATACGATCAACACCTGTGCCGCTTGTTGCGTAAAACCGGTGAGGTTGAGAGCAAATTGTGTAACGGCCCGGCTCTGAGCACCGTGCGAGGATTGCCGTTCTATCGCCTGCTCCCATCGGGAACGCATTTGTCGGCCCGCGGCCGTTGTCTTTATCGTTTCAAGGCCCGAGAGAGCTTCTACGAGGACCGATTGTTTGGATTGTCCGTCAGACAGGCTCTTTTCTGCCATGCGGGACAGAAGCGGCTGTACGGCCAAACCTGTCAGCAGAACCACAGGCACGGCCAGAGCCGGGACCAATGCCAGTTGTCCGCCGACCAGGTAAATCACAAATACGAACAACCCGATGAACGGCAGATCCACGACGGCAACAAGCGTTGCGGACGTGAAGAACTCGCGCAGGGTCTCGAACTCACGGATGGTATTTGTCATGGCGCCGGTGGAACCCGCGCGTGACTTCATCTGGATGTTCAGAACGTGGTCGAAAATTCGCCGCCCCATGAGCAAGTCGGCTTTTTGCCCGGCCTTGTCGATGAACGCTGCTCGCAGCAATTTTAGCGCGAAGTCAAATAGCAGCGCCAAGGCCACCCCCGCCGTCAAGGCAATGAGCGATTCGGTTGCCTCATTGGGCAACACGCGATCATAGACAACCATGATAAAAACTGAGGTCGACAAGCCAAGAAGGTTTGCCAGTGCCGCAGCAAGAGCAACCTGTATGTAAGTCCATCGATTGGCGGACAGCGCCGCGCGAAACCAATGACCTCGGTAAGCCGTGTGACCGGTGTCCAATTCATCTGTATGATTTCGCCGAAACAAGACCGCGAAACCGGTGTATGATTTGGCCAGCTGTTCTTCTGAAACTTCACCGATTCCTTCACCAAGTTCCGGGTCATAGACCAGCAAGGCACCGTTTTTTGCGCGACCGTGGTACACAACCGCCTTGTGTTCGGTCATCAGCAACAAGGCCGGAGCCAATGCTTCGTCAAAACTAGTGATGCGCCGCGCGCCATAGCCCGCCTGTAGACCTGTGTTTTCCGCCACCGAGAGGATGTCACGAACAGTCAGATCCCCGTCCGAACCGGTCTGCGACGCCTGGATCGTTGCAAGGGTCAGAGGGCGTTCAAGCGTCGCGGCAATATTCAGAAGGCAGGCTTCGTAGCATGTCAAACGAGCGCGGTCCTGCATTGATTTCAACGTGCTCATTTCACCTCGTTCCAATTGCCAAGCGAAAGTCCGAGCAGGTCCAGAATGTCTCCGGTAAGGCTCAGTGCCGCGTAGTTGGTCAGAAAATAACTCTGTTCGGCCAGAATCAGGCGTTCTTGCGCATTTACGTAATCGCGTTGAGCGTCCAGAATTTCGATCAGGCTGCGACGCCCAATCGAGAACTGTGCGCGGGATGCAGTAACACTGTCGGCATTGGCAGTTGCCGCAATACGGGCCGCGCGCAGCCGTTCTGCGCCTGCTTTTTGATCGGATCGAATAAAGCCCAGCTCCCGCATGATTTCGCGAACCAATTGCTCTCTCGCGAACTCCGCTTCTTTTACTTTGGCTTCTGCTGCTGCGATGGCGGCGCGGCGTTGGCCGGTGCTGTCAAGCTCGTAGTTGAAAGAAAGATCCACGCCAAAATTTGCGTCCCGAGTGTCATCCTGGTTGGCAAATGCGGCGACCCGAACGTTCGGTTTGCGCCGTGCCTGCGCGGCCGACCATTCGGCTTTGGCTGCCAGCAAGCCGGCATCCGCCCTGCGGATCTGAGGGCTGTTTATCACGATCTGGGCATCACTTCTGTTCAGCGGTGGAGCTGGTACAGGAGGGGGCAATGAGCCGGGGAAAGTTCCGAACACTTCTCGAAACCGCGCTTCGGCCCGATCAGTTCGTGCTCGTGCGTCAGCCAGTCTTGTGCGTGCATCTGCCATTCTGGACTGCGCGGTCAGAACATCAGCATTTGAACCGGCGCCACCCGCTGTGCGGTCCGAAATCTGACGCACCAGTTCTTCATGAACCGAGACATTGTCGGCCGCGATGCGGAGTAACTTTCTTTGATCAATGACAAGCACATAGGTCTCGATGGCGGCCAGCGCCGTGGCTGATGCCGTCTGAATTTGATCGCCCCGTGTTTCCAGAACACGTGCCCGGGCTGCCGTCAGATCCCCCGAGGCAGCCCCACCGTCATAAACCAATTGTGAAATTCTCAGATAGGGTGAAACATCTGCAATGTCCGATTCGACCCGTTCGGACCGTGCATTTATTCCCAACGAGATCTGCGGAAGGAAGGCGCCTTCCGCCGCATCTTTATTGGCTGATGCGATATCCATCCTGGTATTGCTTTGCGCCAGTGTCGGGCTTGTCTCTACGGCCTGGCGCACGCGTTGCCCGAATGCACTACTGCTGAGCTTTGCCGATGGCTTTGCTGCCCCGGCACCGGTGGTCCCGGGTGCAAAAGACACTGCCACTAGAGTCAAATCAGGAGGGGGCGAGCAGGCGGACAACGGTATCGCGAGCAGAGCGAACGCAACCCAGGACAACACTGCTTTACAGGAACGCATGATGACCCTCCTGCCTGCAATGGTCCATGGCTTCGTCTTTCTGTTGCGCCGCAATCAACGCGTCCAAGAACCCTGAAACACCGGTGATCTGTTGTGTCAGAGAACCATCGGCTTCCCGATGTGCGCGGGCATGTGCATGTGTCAGCCAGATACTGTGGGTCAGCGAAATCTGATGAGCGTGAATCAGTCGCAACCCCCCATTCGAAGTAAGCAGTGACAAGTGCGCGCGGGGAATTTTCTCCAGGGCGTTCTGCGTGACGCCAAAATGCCCGCTCGGAAACTCAACTCCCTGAAAAGTGGTGAGCGGACCAAACAATCCCATGTCAGCAAGAACACGACACAGATGCATTGTGTGTTTCATCGACTCTTTCAGGGCGCGAAAGAAAGCTGCGACTTTTTTTAGTTCCGGCGCAAGTTGACCTGATTTGTCGAAGAATACCTCGTCTTCCGGATTGTCAGTGATAAGCCCCGCCGTTTCGTCAACAAGCAATTCGTCACGGCCGTCACCATCCGGTTCAATCAGTCGTGGCCGGAACGGAGCACAGCGCAAGACGCATGGCACATAAGTCGCGAGCCATTTGCCATGTGCTGACACAAATGGCGTAGGCTGGTCCGGTTGCATGGACAATACAGCCACTGGATAAAACCCGTGTTCAGATTTCCGAAAAGTGATTGGAAATGTGGCGGCGGCCTGAAGAACTTCTGCTTCGACCACAGGGCAATCTGCCATAGTCCGTGCGAAATCGAACGAGGTGAACCGCCTCCAGAACCGATGACCATGTCGTCCAAGACTGACCGGAGTTAAGCCATTCTGTGCCATAACCGCCTCATGATGTTGAATTACGTCTGTATGTGCGCCGGTCTGGATCAGGCCGTTGCCCCGGTCGGGTCGGTGTGCAGGATGTTATCTGCGGTCAGGCCGCTCAGATCGCTCAGGTCTTGGAACGTGGCCACGGTTTCAACGCTGGCATCGTTCGCCGCCTGGGAATATACCTTGACCAGAACACTGTCTGTTCCGTCGGTTGCCATCACGTAAAGCTCATCGCCCGCCATGACTCCGGCAAGACTCTCGACAGCGGCTTCGATTGTGCTGAGGTTGAGGTCGGTGAGTACCGTGCTGAGGCCGACAAATCCGGTGTTCGTGCCCAACGTGTCTCCGGTGGAAAGCAATTCGAATCCGGTGCCATCGCCGCGAAGCGTATTGGTGTCCAGCCCGTGGAACATCAGTGCGTCGGTTACATCCGCAGCCGGGCCAATCGTAAAGCCAGTCACAGCGTCTGTACCATTGCTGGCCGGGTCGGCCTCGAAGACGACGATGTCTCGCCCTGCTGCAGAAACATCAATGGTATCGTCGCCGTCACCGCCGCGCGTGATGGTGTCCGTATTCGCAGCGGTGAGCGTGTCATCACCATTGGTGCCAAACTGCACTGTCGTCGGTCCGCCATCAGACGTTTTGATTGTCAGCTCAATAGGCTGGCTGGAGTCCTGGATCGTCATCGTGAAGGTGACAAGCGGCTGAGAAAGATCTGTAAAGGTTGTCGCGGCGCCGGCAAAATTCATCGCGCCCCCGGCGCCCGGGCTGGCCAAGAACAAATCGAAGGCGTTGTTTTCCGAAACCGACGCCGTGTTGAATGTGACAACCGAAGGGTCAAATCCGAGCTCTGCCGTCAAAGCCAGACCGCCAGAGATATCGCGGTCGGCTTCGGCATGGATTGCGAATGTCACCGTAGATCCCGAGCGCCCAACTTCAGAGATCACATAGGCGGCGGGTTCATGCGCAACGGCCTGCTCGGAAACCGGCAGCGGATCTGGTCCACCCGCGACGGTCGCCTGCGCGGAAAAGAAAAGGTCATCACCTGCCTCCACTGCCGAAAAGTTGGACGCCGCGACAGCCAGCGACCAGGATCCGTCTGCGGCCACCGTTGCAGATCCGACCGAACTGCCGTTTAACGTGACATCCACCGACTGGCCGATTGACAATCCGGTCGATGACCCGCCGAGAGTAATTCCGGAAGCTTTGGCATCGGCAAGACCAATCGAATTGTTGGCCCCGACATCGTTCAACGTCAACAGGGGGCGAAAATCTGTGGAAAGTGAGCTGTTCGCCGCGGCTGAGCTGTTTCCTGCCAGATCGTCAACAGTGGCGGAAATGGAATAGCTCGTTCCGTCAGAGAGCATTCCAAGATCACTTGCTGGAACGGTAACTGCCCACGAACCATTTGATGCAACGCCTGTATAGGTTTGCCCGCCGAATGTGACCGAAACGGTCTGGCCATCTTCAGCCGTGGTTGTGCCTGAGATTGCAAGATCCACGCCCCTTTCGGTCACGTCCAACACGGCACCCACAGGCAGACTGTTTATGGTTATCGAAGGTGCTGTAAAGTCAGTGGCAAAGCTTGTCGTGGTTTGATTGTTGTTTCCCGCCGCGTCCGAGATCGACGCATTGATATTGTAAGTCTCGTTGTCTTGCAGGGCAGACAAATCTGTCACGGTTGCCGTATAGGTCCAAGTGCCCCCGGTTACCGTTGCCGTTCCGGTGACGTCCGTAGTGCCGTCAGCGCGCGTGATTTCGACGGTAACAACGGTTCCGTCCGGCGCATCGGAAGTTCCTGACACCGTCAGGTCGGTTCCTTGTTCAGCGGCGTTCATGACGGCCCCGTCGGATACGGTTGAAATTCCGATCGTCGGTGGCGTGAAATCGGTGGTAAAGCTGTTGTTCGCTTGCAGAGCCGGATTCCCGGCAGCGTCCGAGACATCAGCGGTCACGGTGACGGTCGACGCGTCAGATAGACCTGCCAGATCCGAAGCAGGTACAGTTACGCTCCAATTACCGCCGGAAACCGTTGCGCTATGGGACTGCCCGTTCAGACTGACGGTTACGATTTGCCCGTCTTCAGCTGTCGTACTGCCCGAGATGGAAAGATCCGTGGCCCGCTCGGCTGCGTTCATGACAGCTCCGTCCGAAAAACTGTCGATGCTGAGCGTCGGCGCGGTCACATCCTTGGAAAACGTCACTGCGGCCTGCGGTGCCGTCACGCCACTGGCGTCGTCGACATCTGCGGTAACAGAGAAGTTGCCTCCATCCGACAAGGACGCCAGATCCCCAGCTGGCACAGTCACGTTCCAGGCCCCGCCGGATATTGTTCCGGAATATGTTTGACCATCGAGGGTTACAGTAACTTGCTGACCATCCTCAACGTTTGACGTCAGCCCGCTGATGGTCAAGTCGGATCCGACTTCGGTTGCGTTCAGTACGGAACCAACAGGAAGGGGTGTTATCGAAATGGAAGGACCGGTCAGGTCCACGGGAACCGATACAAGAAGCGGTACTGCCGGATTGCCCGACACGTCCTCGACGGCTACCAGAACAGATGCAGGTATTCCGGTGGAAAGACTGCTCAGATCGGAATTGGGGATCGTTACACTCCAGCTTCCGCCAGAAGCGGTGCCTGTGTGCACTTGTCCGTTGAACGTAACGATGATGGTCTGACCATCCTCTGCCGTGGTGGAACCAGTCAAGGCCAGGTCGCCGGCTACGTCGATCAGTTCTATCGAGCCGCCAGCCACGGGATCCAGATAAACAGTTGGTGCAGTGAAATCAGTATCGAAGCTCCCGCTCGCCTGTGGTGCTGAATTTCCCGCCGCGTCGGCAACATCCGCCGTAACGGCAATCGTCGCGCCATCAGGAAGGGCTGAGAGGTCTGCCGCCGGAACGGTGACGCTCCATTGTCCATTGGATACCGTTCCCGAATAGTTTTGCCCGTTCATTGAGACGGTAACGGTCTGCCCGTCTTCTGCATCGGTTGTTCCGGTGACCGTCAGATCCGTTGCCTGTTCGATCGAATTCAAAACAGCGCCATCGGAAAACCCGGTGATCGACAGGGTTGGAGGAATTGTATCAATATCGAACTTGACGGATTCGCTGGACAGTTCCGTGCCTGAATCGTCCAGATGTCTCACTGTCACCGTAGAGACGCCTTGCGGAAGCGCATTTGCTTCGGCCGCAGTGAGAGAAATGCTCCAACTGCCGTCATCGTTGGGTGTTACGGTTTTGACCAGCGAACCTATCGTGACCTCGACTGTCGATGTTCCTTCGGGTGCGGCGGCATTGGTAATGGCACTGTTCAATGCCGTTGCCTGAAGTTCGGCCAGGTTCAGGCTGGTATAGCTCGGTTCCGGTTGGGGTTGGGGTTTAGGCGCTGGCGCGACAGGTTCCGGGGAATCGCCGCCGCCGCCACCGCCTCCGCCCGCAGCGGCAGCTGCGCCGGCCAGCCCGAGGCCGCCCAATGCAGCCCCGGCGCCGCTGATTCCGCCAGCTGCTGCACCGGCTTCAGCTGCGCTGAACTGGGCGATTTCAGCAACCGCCGCTTCCGCAATCATGATTGCGCCGCTGTCCAGAACCTGCACGTTTTCCGCCGCCACGATCATGGTCCGACCGTCCGCCATTTTCAGCAGAACATCGCCGTTTGTCAGCAACTTGGCGGAGCGTACACCCGGAATTGTCTCTGCGAACTGGAAGGCGTAAAGCTCTTCGATGGTTGCTTGTGACAAGGCAGGCAAGGCCATCAATGTGGACATGAGGCCGCCAGCCGCGCCGCGACCCGCCCAACGACCAAGCTTACCATTGATCCATTGTTGAACTTGAGATTTGCGATCTCCGTCCGTCGAGTCAGCCGCCGGACGATTGTTGGCCTCAGGTGCTTTGGTCATCTTGCCCTCGCATGTGGTGTCCGCGATCATCGCAACAGGAAAGGATGTGCTGTTTGGCGTTTTGCTCATCTGTCTTTCCCATTTGTTGCCGTTGCGATCGGACCTGAAAAAATTGAGTTAAACTGAAACCGAACTTCTCGTTTTCACCACAATTCTGCTTCGGTTTCGGTCTGCTCATCTGGTCATCTTGCCGTAACTGCCAGGGGTGGCGCGGGAGGTGATGGCTGTGATGCTTCAGTTCGAAAGTGTAGTGGCAACGGGGAGCACGGCGCTCGATTCAGGTATCGGCGATACGGCTTTAAAAACGCTTAACGGGAATACGTATCTCTACACGGTGACCGGCCCGGGTGGCGGCGTCGCGGTCTGGCGGCTGGTCGACGGTGCCCTGCCGCAGCTGGTTGATACCGAGTATTACAGCGGTTCGATCACCTTCCAGGTGGGGCGCAGTGCCACGTCGATAACGCTGGCGGGAACCGAGCAGATTGCGCTCGACATCAACACTGCCACGGGCCTGGTCGGGTATGACGTGAACGCGGACGGAACGATCGGTAACCTGAAGGAAACGGGTGTGCTCAACGGAGGCGGAGATATCTCGGCCATCGTACAGTTTTCACTTGGGTCTTCGGGTGTCCTTGCGATGGCGCATGAGGATACAGGCAATATCGGAACCTACCATGTGAACGCGAACGGGACGCTCAGTCTTGTGGGTTTGATTGCCGGCACAGCGGATGCCATGCAGACGTTGCGGTCGGGTTCGGAACATTTTCTGATCTCAAGTGACACGGCAACAAACTCTGTCTCGACATATCGCATCGATTCCGGCACCGGTACTTTAACCGAGATCAACAATGATTCGGCGCTCGGAACCCTTGGTGTTTCTACTCCAACGGATGTCGAGACCGTAGAGGCATACGGTAAATCCTGGGTCGTGGTGGCGGGGTCCGGCAGCAACTCTCTCAGTGTTCTTCAATTGAACAGCGATGGTAGTTTGAAGGCGACGGACCATGTGCTTGATACGCTTCATACGCGGTTTGAATCGGTTCAGGATCTGGAGGTCATAGACGTGAACGGTCGGGTCTTTGTGGTTGCAGGCGGCGGCGATGATGGCCTGTCTCTGTTCACTTTGACACCCGAAGGTCAACTTGTTCAAATGGACAGTTTCGAGGATACGCTGGCCAGTGGATTGCAGAATATCGAATCGCTGGCGGTTGCACATGTGGGCGACGAGCTGCAAATTCTCGTGACGTCACAACAGGATGCCGGGGTGAACGTCCTGACGGTCCCGGTCGATGATCTGGGTGTGGTGCGCAAGGGGTTCGGTACCGTGAACGGGAGCGCGTCGGACGATATCCTCAGCGGCGGTATTCTGGACACGACCCTTCTGGGGGGCGCCGGAGACGACATTCTCATCGTGGGGAAGGGTGCGACGACGATGTCGGGTGGTGCAGGGGCCGACATCTTCGTGATGCAGTCCGGTAGTGGTCTGACCACAATAACCGATTTTCAGGCGGGCGTGGATCGTCTGGATATGTTCGACTACCCGCTGTTGCGGTCGCCTCAGCAACTGACCTTTACCAGCACGGCAAACGGGGCTCAGATCGAATATCGTGGCGAGGTCGTGCAGGTCCAATCCGCCTCGGGCGGCGCTTTGACAAGCACGGATATCTTTGGCGCAGGCTTCGCCGGACCGGATCACATCCCGGTAGATTTCGGGGACCTGGGCGGGCAGACACCGGGCAGCTCTGGTGGATTGGTCGGGCAGATTACGGTGGACAGCGAGGCTGCGAATCCGGGGCTGACGGATGCGGAAATCCGGTTCACGCCGGACGGCGGGGGCACGGTATCCGGCACCGCAGATGATCAGGGGCGGTTCGATCTGGAATTGCCCGATGGCACCTTTCCCGGAGTGCTGGACATCACCAAACACTATTCCACGGCGAGCGGAAAGATTGACGCGCTGGACGCCTTGCAAGTGTTGCGCATCTCGGTTGGTCTCGACCCGACATGGGGTCCCGCGACCGCGGAAAACCTGATAGCCGCAGACGTCAACAGGGATGGCACTGTGAACGCCCTGGATGCGCTTGCAATTTTGCAAGTCGCCGTTGGGCAGTCCACGGCCCATGACCCTGAATGGGTATTTCTGGATGAGAACGCGGACCTTTCAGGGATTACCAGAGACAATGTAACCTATCAGACAGGTGTCGACGTCGTGGCGGTGGATGGGGTCATCAACGTGGACATGACCTCCATCCTGTTGGGAAATCTCGAAGCGGCCTGAGCGCCGAAAGATATCTCGGCCAAAGCAGGCTTGTACCTTTTTAAGCAGTAAGGTGTGGATCGGCTTTTGCGGCCAAATTGACACGTCCCAGCCTCAGCGCTCGAATACCGCCCCATGTCGCGGTGCTTTTGGTTTCGACCCAAGCGTTGGCGCGCCTGCGGCTTCACTATCTGTTACATCCCTGTGTTTTCATGCAGAGATGGTCCAATAATTTCAATGAATTCTACCAGAATCGCAACTTGCCTGCGATAATCGCCCGACCTTCGGAACCGATAAGCCGCTCAAATTGCTGATCAGACAACATAGGTCTTGGCGTCGGTGGAGCAAATGTGACATAGCAGGCCGAGACATCAACACATAGATGAAAATTAGTAACAATGGAAATATTGGCGCTTTCCATTCCGGAAGTGAAACTGATCACCCCGAAGCGTTTTGGCGATCATCGCGGGTTTTTTGAGGAAACCTACAATGGCGACAGTTTTGCGGCACAAGGAATTCATACGCAATTCGTTCAGGACAATCATTCCCTTTCGAGCACGGTGAACACGGTACGCGGATTGCATTTTCAGGCTCCGCCAAGGGCGCAGGCCAAGCTGGTGCGCTGCGGTCGTGGGCGGCTGTTTGATGTCGCGGTCGATATCCGCAAAGGCTCGCCCACCTATGGTCGCTGGGTCGGTGAAGAACTGAGTTTCGAAAACGGGCGGATGCTGTTGGTTCCTGCGGGGTTCGCGCATGGGTTCGTGACGTTGGAGCCGGAGACCGAGATCGTCTACAAGTGTTCTGATACCTACGCGCCGGAAACCGAAGGCGCGGTTCGTTGGGACGATCCCGATATCGGCATTGAATGGCCACAGAGCAATTCAGAACCCCAGCTGTCCGAGAAAGATCGGATCGCACCACTTCTGCGCGAAATTGAATCTCCTTTCGTATTCGAGGACACACAATGAAAATTCTGGTTACGGGCGGGGCGGGCTTTATCGGCTCTGCCGTTATCCGTCGCGCGATTGCCGATGGGCATTCGGTCGTCAATGTCGATGCCCTGACCTACGCGGCCTGTCTGGACAATGTTGCCTCTGTCGCGGATGCGCCGGGATACGTTTTTGAACATGCGGATATCCGGGATGCCGCCGCCATGTCGGCGATACTGGACAGGCACCAGCCAGACGCGATCATGCATCTGGCCGCTGAAAGCCATGTTGACCGCTCGATCGATGGCCCGGCCGCGTTCATCGACACGAACCTGACCGGGACCTATGTATTGCTGGAAGCAGCACGCGCCTATTGGCTGGGTGCCGGCCGGCCCGAGCATTTCCGGTTTCATCACATATCAACCGACGAGGTCTTTGGGTCCTTGGGAAAAACCGGGTTTTTCACCGAAGACAGCCCATACCAGCCGAACTCACCCTATTCGGCCTCGAAAGCGGGATCGGATCATCTCGTGCGGGCGTGGCGTGAAACATACGGCCTGCCAGTGGTTCTTACCAATTGCTCCAACAACTACGGCCCTTACCAGTTTCCGGAAAAGCTGATCCCCGTTGTCATCCTCAGCGCGCTGGCGGGCAAACCGATCCCGATTTACGGGAAAGGCGACAACATTCGCGACTGGCTGCATGTCGATGACCATGCCGAAGCCCTGTTGCTGGTGCTCGAAAAGGGTGAACTGGGCCGCAGCTACAATATCGGTGGCGAGAATGAGATGACCAATCTTGATCTTGTCAGAATGCTGTGTTCGATCCTGGATCGCCTCAAGCCGGGTGAAACGCCCTATGCGGATTTGATCACGTTCGTCGCTGACCGCCCCGGTCACGATCAGCGTTATGCCATCGATCCGACTCGGATTCGCACCGAACTGAACTGGCGTCCTTCCTACACGCCTGAAACCGGGCTGGAACAGACGGTTCAGTGGTATCTGGACAACAGCGCATGGTTGAACGCCTTGCAGGCCCGCAGTGGCGTGGGTGAGCGGCTGGGTGTTGCCAAATGAAGGCGCTGGTGTTCGGCCACGGGGGGCAGGTGGCGACCGAGTTGCGACGTCGCGGACAGGCGCATAGTGTCCTGGTTGAAGCTCTGGATCGCACCGCGGCGGACCTGTCTGACCCGTCGCAATGTGCAGACGCCATCCGGCATACGGATGCGGACGTGATCATCAATGCGGCCGCCTATACGGCGGTGGACCAGGCCGAAGAGGAAAGCGACCTGGCGCAACGGATCAACGGAGATTCACCCGGTGCAATGGCGCGTGCCGCCGCGGCCCGCGACCTGCCTTTTCTGCATGTTTCCACGGATTACGTTTTTGACGGCTCTGGTACGACCCCCTGGAACATCGATGACCCGACCGGGCCCTTGGGGGCCTATGGTCGAACCAAGCTGGACGGCGAACACCAGATCGCAGAGGCTGGCGGCCACTATGCCATTTTGCGCACAAGCTGGGTGTTTTCGGCCCACGGAAAGAACTTTGCAAAGACCATTCTCCGACTGGCAGAAACCCGTGACAAGCTGACCATCGTCGCAGATCAGATCGGCGGGCCAACACCTGCTGCAGACATCGCCGAAACCTTGCTGAAAATGGCCAAGGCTGGCCTCGAAGCCAAAGGTGGGGTGTTTCACTATTCCGGTGCACCTGATGCCAGCTGGGCGGATTTCGCCCGTGAAACTGTTTCTCAATCCGGCTTGTCGGTCGAAATCGAGGATATTCCAACCGAGGCTTACCCAACGCCGGCGCCCAGGCCGCTGAACTCACGTATGGACTGTTCGCGGCTGGAAAATGTGTTCGGAATCCAGAGACCCGACTGGAAAGCCGGACTGGCCGAGATATTGAGCGAGTTGAAGTCAGCGACCAGCTGAACCTTGAAAGGACAGATTATGCAGCGCAAAGGCATTATTCTTGCCGGTGGGTCCGGAACCCGGCTTTACCCGATCACCATGGCGATTTCCAAGCAATTGCTGCCGATCTACGACAAGCCGATGATCTTTTATCCGCTGAGTGTTTTGATGCTGTCGCAGATCCGCGAAATCGCGATCATCACCACCCCCCAGGATCAGGATCAGTTTCAGCGCCTGTTGGGGGATGGCAGTCAATACGGGTTGTCCTTGACATGGATCGTACAACCGTCTCCTGACGGTCTGGCGCAGGCTTATACTCTGGCCGAGGATTTTCTGGACGGTGCCCCGTCAGCGTTGATTCTGGGTGACAACATCTTCTTCGGACATGGCCTTCCGGACCTGCTGCTTGAGGCGGATCAACTGAAGCGCGGCGGTACGGTTTTTGCGTACCGGGTTGCTGATCCAGAACGCTACGGCGTTGTGGATTTCCAAGGGAATAAAGCCCGCGCGATCGTCGAAAAGCCCAAGGTGCCTCCGTCGAATTACGCGGTGACCGGTCTTTACTTTCTGGATGGCGACGCTCCGGCCCGCGCACATGAGGTCAAACCGTCAGATCGCGGCGAGCTGGAAATCACGTCGCTGCTGGAAATGTATCTGGACGAAGGTTTGCTGGATGTGCAGACCATGGGGCGCGGTTTTGCCTGGCTGGATACCGGCACGCACGGGTCTTTGCTGGATGCGGGAAACTTCGTGCGCACGATCACGGAACGTCAGGGTATGCAGACCGGTAGCCTGGATGAAATCGCATGGGCAAATGGCTGGATCGACGACGAGGCTCTTGAGGCGCGCGCGCGCCTGTTCGCCAAGTCCACTTACGGCACCTATCTGAAAGGGCTTCTGAGCTAGGCCGCGAACTGTTTCATGGTTACGTGTTCAGGCTGGAATTTGCGTGGGCTGCAAACTGCTTCACGCTTTGTGATCAAGGCCTGAACGGGGCTGGTCGGGCATTCCGGCCATGCCAAACGCCGCGCAAGAAGGCCCATTGTTTGGCGCGTTTTCTCGCTGAAAACAACACAGCCGGAGACAGCACTTGCAGTAGCGCCGATGCCAGGGCCCGACCGAAGGCCATCGGGACTTCATGCTTGCGGGCGACGTAAACGCGCGATTGCCCCATATACCAGCCCTTCAGGCCAGCGATGGCTGGGCTTCCCGGCGAGGATTTGCCTCTGGCGTGGCGCATCTGAGCGTTGTGAACGTAGTAAAGTGGCCCGCAAACGGCTTTGAGCCGCAGGCTCAGATCATCGTCTTCATGATACAGAAAGATTTCGGGATCAAACCCGCCGACCGCTTCGAACGCTTCGCGGCGGACCAGGAAGGCGGCGCCGACGAGGACCGGCAATTCAAAGTCGGAATCGGCTGTTTTCCTGGGCAGGGTTTCATTTCGGGGAATGATCACACTGTATCGCCTGAAACGAGGTGCCCCCTTCCGGTCCAGAATTGCAGGGTTGAAGGCTGACGCATCCGGATGATTGTCGGCCCCCTCTTGCAACGCGTCCAATGCTCCGGGCAGCAAGTGGGAATCCGGGTTCAGAAATAAAAGCAGTTCCGTTGTTGCCTTGGCGGCACCAAGGTTGCGTGCGCGGCCAAACCCGATGTTGTCTTGGCTTTCGATCAGAGTTGCGCCATGTGTCTCGGCCATTTGCCGAACCGCTTCTATTTCGTCCGAGCCATTGTCGACCAAAATTGTCGGCACGCCCTCTGGGATGGAATTCAGCATCTTCGGCAGTACACCACTGCTGTAGTAACAAACGCTTATGATCGTAATCTGTGACAATCCTGCCTGCCGTACCTGTGGAATGGGCATGATCGTTACTTCCTCGCAAACACAGTTAGGGTCAACCCCGGTTCCAGTACGACGGATCCGGGCTGCTGAATAAGGTCTGTGATCTTTTGCATTCAGCGACGCCAATCTGAGAAACGATTGAATTGGTTTTTCACCGGTGAAGCGAAGGCAAGAAACCGATCATCAAGCGCAGCCAAATGGCAAAGCCGCGTTAGGGGATGCAAAGCCTTTTTTGATCGGAGCGGCAAGATTGTCCGTCATCGAATGAAGTATTCCGATTGAGCCGACGGCGTTTAGGACGGCCTGGCTCATTGATTGCGATCTTACGCGGCGCTCCCGAGGTTGAGCAAGCGTCGCTGTTTCAGTGTTCTTTCCTTGATGGTTCTCCTTTCCTTCAGAATGCCGTCGCTGCGACCGAAGTAGACATCGGCCGGTGTCAGATTGCCGAGACTCTCTTGATAGCGGCGGTGATTGTAGTGGTCGACGAAGGCTCTGATCGCTTCCTCGAGTGCGCCCGGTAGGTAATAGTTCTCCAACAGGATGCGGTTCTTGAGCGTTTGGCGCCACCGCTCGATCTTGCCCTGGGTCTGCGGATGATTTGATGCCCCTCGAACGTGGTCCATTCCTTGATCTTGGAGCCAATCCGCCAGGTCACCAGAGATGTATGATGAGCCGTTGTCGCTGAGCAGCCTCGGTTTTTGTCGGACGGTCGCCGACGAACAGCCTGATGCCTCCAACGCCAGTTCCAGAGTGTCGGTAACATCGTCGGCCTTCATCGTTGTGCAAAGCTTTCATGCCATGATGTAACGGCTGAAGTCGCCCAGGATCGTCGAGAGAAAAAACCAACCCCTGCCAGTCACCTTTTGGTAGGTGAAGTCGGTCTGCCAAAGTTGGTTCGGTCTCGTAGTCTTGTCATGGAACTCGTCGGCAGCCTTGATCACGTTGAACGCCGGCCCAGTAATCAGATCCTGCTCCTTGAGGATACGATAGACCGAAGGCTCTAACACAAAGTACTTTTTCGTGTCTGTAAAGCGGAATGCCAGCTCGCGGGGCGATAGTTTCGGCTCATCAATAGCGAGGTCAACGACGGCCTTCCGGATCTCGTCAGGGATGCGGTTCCAGACCCGGCCGGCGTGTGGACGGCGATCTTCAAGCCCGGCTTCACCAAACGCCTCATACCGGGCACACCAGCGGTAGAACGTGGTTTTCGGAATGCTCAGCCTCGACAGCGTCCTCTTCGTTGGCAAGTGGGACTGCTCGACAAGTCGGATGATCTCGAGCTTCTCCGTTGCGAGGTATCTCATATGTCGTCGTCCCCATCAGCGAGCATACTTTTTTTGAGTAGGCGGTTTTCCAGGGTGAGGTCGGCAATGGCCTCCTTCAGGGCCGATGCCTCGGCCCGCAGTTCCTTCACTTCGGGGCTCGTCGCTTGCCTGGCTGTGTCGCCTGCCAGCCGCTTCTTTCCGGCCTCCAGGAACTCTTTCGGCCTGGAATAGTACAGGCTCGCGGCAATCCCCTCGTGACGGCAGAGCGCGGCGATGCTCTCCTCGCCGCGCAAACCCTCCAGTACAATGCGGATCTTCTCCTCCGCAGAATGGTGCTTGCGTGTCTTGCGGCGAATGTCCTTGACGACCTGTTCAGCTGTAGTTTCGTCGGTTCCAGCTTTCCGTCTCATCTTCACTTCTAAACGGTTCAGATGAGCCAGAAACCTTCCGTTATGCAAATCCTACAATCAGGCCTACAGGTGCTGATGTCAGACACTATTTGCTGACTGAGGCGTCGAAACTCAGCCCACCTTTGTCGCCACGTACGGCAAGGCGGTTCAGAAATTCAGCCAAGAAAAGAGACCCCAAAAGGGGTTGGGACAAACCGGGGCAATCCAACAGGCAGGGTTTTGAAGCCATCGGTCGGGCAGAAGAGTTCAAACCCTTCGACCCGCCTGCTAAAGCTGAACCCGCAGTGCGGGCAATTGCGCATTACCTGCCGCAATTCCATCCCTTCAAAGAGAATGATGAATGGTGGGGCAAAGGCTTTACCGAATGGTCCAATGTCGGAAAGGCCGTCCCGAATTATCCGGGCCATTACCAACCTCATTGTCCGATTCATCTGGGTTACTACGACTTGCGGTTGCCAGAAATCATGGTCGAACAGGCGCGGATCGCGAAGTCTTACGGGATAGGAGGGTTCTCCTATTACTACTACTGGTTCGGCGGAAAGACCCTGATGGAGCACCCGCTCGAACAAATGTTGGGCAATCCGGAAGTCGACATGCCGTTTTGCCTGACATGGGCAAATGAAAACTGGACGCGCCGCTGGGACGGACGGGCGCACGACGTTCTTATCGCGCAGAACCATTCGATCGAGGATTCCCTGAACCTTCTGCGTCACATACGCAAATATTTTGATGATCCGCGTTATATTCGGATAGATGGGAAACCGGTTTTCATCGTGTACCGAGCGAACATCATACCGAATATCGAGGAAACAACCGCAGCTTGGCGAAAAGAGGCACAAAGCTGGGGCGAGCCGGACCTGTATCTCATAGCTGCCCAGACTTTCGATATCGGCGACCCAGAGAAACTGGGTTTTGACGCTGCTATGGAGTTCCCACCGCATCAGGTAAAGCGCACCGACATCACGGATGAGATGGGGATCTACAATCCAGAGTTCACGGGTGCCGTTCTGGATTACCAGGCCGTGGTCGAGGCAGAGCTTCAAAAGCCGGAACCCCGGTACAAGCTGTTTCGGTCCTCTACGCTCTCGTGGGACAATACCGCGCGCAATCAGGATGCCCCCCGGATTATGGGGCGGTTCACGATCGATGCCTACAAGCGCTGGACGGAACATTTGTGCCGCCAGGTTCTTGCGCAGGAAAAATACAGTGCCGACGAAAAAATCGTTTTCATAAACGCGTGGAACGAGTGGGCAGAGGGGACGCATCTGGAGCCTGACCGAAGATATGGCTTTGCCTATCTTCAGGCGACCTATGACGCGTTACCCAAGAAGTCTGAAAGTCAGATCAATACGTGATGTTTCCGACCTTGAGGTTTCGCGGACCTGACGGTTGGCGCCTCCGATATCCTGACGACACAAGTTGCCCGGGGTTCCGTATCAATTCTGATCGACCCTATGATGCTGTTCCGTTTCGTTCGCTCTGACGGTGCGACTTGCGATTTGGTCGAACATCCATTGTACGGCTTCGTCGCCGTCGGACCGGATATGCCGATAAAGGCGAAGTTCGATCGGAGGCACTTCAACCGGCAGCCTCAACATGCGCAGCCCCATTTCACGCGCGCTGCATTCGGTCAGCGTGGCAACCATATCTGTCTTGTGCAGAATATCCCGGATGTTCAGATAACTTTGCATCTGAAGCCCGAGTTTGCGCCGTGCGCCCAGTTTGCGCAGGACGATGTCGACCGGACTCGCCCCCTGAGGCCGTGAGGAAACATGCAGATGTGTCAGCTGAAGATAACGCTCCAGCGTCAATGGGCCCGAACCCAGCGGGTGGTCGGGTCGCATGGCACAGACATAGCGGTCCTTCATGATGGTCCGGCTGATCAGATCCGAACTGTCCGGCATCGGAATGTCCGACGCGATGTCGATCGTGCCCTGCTGCAACGCCTTGCGCGTATCCCGGCGGGGAATGCGCACGAGGCTGAGTTCGACCTGTGGTGCCGTGCGTTGAAACCCGGACAAAAGCCCGGGCAGGATGATGAGGCTGTGAAGATCGACCAAACTGACCCGGAACAGCCGTTTGCTGGTGAACGGGTCGAACCGTTCACCCTGCGCCGATGCGGCTTGCAACTGGTGAAGAGCGGCTGAGATCCTGTCCGAAATGCTCTCTGCCAGGGCCGTGGGCTGCATCCCCGTGCTAGTCTTCACGAAAAGCGGGTCGTTCAGTGTCTTGCGCAACCGGGTCAGGGCGTTGCTGACGGCGGGTTGCGTGATCGACAGGCGTTCGGCAACGCGGGTCAGATTTCGTTCGGTGTAGATGGCGTCAAAAATAACAAAAAGGTTCAGGTCGATCTTGTTGAGCTTGGTCGTCATGTCATTCACCAAATTTATGCTGACGATCATGCAAGTAAATTTCACAAATGTCATTGGGGGCGGTAAGCTGAATGGCATCCCGGCGGAATACGGAGTTTCATGCATGACCTCATCCGGCCTCGAACTCGATACCGAGCGGCTTTCGACCTATTTGGGGCGTCATATCGAAGGCTTCGCCGGCCCATTGTCCTATCAAAAGTTTTCGGGTGGGCAGTCGAACCCAACCTATCTGCTGAAGGCCGGTGGTTCGAAATACGTGCTGCGCCGCAAACCGCCAGGTGACCTGTTACCTTCGGCCCATGCCGTGGATCGGGAATATCGTGTTCTGAAGGCACTTCATGGCACTGCGGTTCCGGTCGCCAAACCTTACGTGCTGTGTGAGGACACGGATGTCATCGGTTCCATGTTTTATGTCATGAGCTTCCAGGAGGGCCGTATCTTCTGGAACCCGGCGCTGCCCGAGTTGGACGTGGCCGACCATCATCCGGTGTTCGACGAAATGATCCGGGTTCTGGCCGCGCTGCATTCGGTTGACACAGGCGCTGTCGGCCTGTCCGACTTCGGCAAGCCGGGAAACTATTTCCAACGCCAGTACAGCCGCTGGACCAAACAGTATCGCGCCGCAGAAACAAGTAATCTTCCCGAGATGGAACAGCTTATGGGCTGGCTGTCCCGCAACCTGCCCGATGGTGACGGTTCGGTCAGTCTGATCCACGGTGACTTTCGCATAGACAATTTTATCTTCGCTTCGGATGCCCCGCAGATCACCGCGGTTCTGGATTGGGAACTTTCGACGCTGGGCCACCCGATGGCTGATCTGGGCTATTTCTGTGTGTGTCTCAGATTGCCGCCCACCGGTCTGATCCGGGGGCTGCAAGGGCTGGATCGCGCTGCTTTGAACATCCCTTCCGAAGCTGAGATGATCGAGCGGTATTGTTCGCTTCGTGACCTGCCGGAGATTGAAAACTGGACTTTCTATCTGGCGTTTTCCTTTTTCCGGATGGCTGCGATTGCACAGGGTGTTTACAGCCGTGCGCTGGCGGGAAACGCATCGAACGAGAACGCAATGGCGTTCAAGGGTCTGGTGGCCCCTCTGGCGCAAATGGCGCTCGACGAAATCGCTGCTGCAACGCACTGAAGAGGATCACAATGGATTTTGCTCCATCGCCACGCGCCACGGAAATGCACGACCGGCTGAAAGCCTTCATGCAGGCGCATATCTATCCGCGCATTCGCGACCACAAAGAGGAAATAGAAGCCGGCAATTTCCCCGTTTCGTTCATGGAAGACCTCAAGTCGCTGGCCCGCGCCGAAGGGCTTTGGAACATGTTCCTGCCCTCTTTGCGGGATGATGAGCCCGGAACGCGGCTCAGCAATCTTGATTACGCACCCCTGGCCGAGCTGATGGGGCAGGTGAGCTGGTCTTCGGAAGTCTTCAACTGCAACGCGCCAGATACCGGGAACATGGAATTGCTGCACATGTTCGCCACGCCCGAGCAGCGCGAAGACTGGTTGGTGCCGCTGTTGAACGGCAAGATCCGCTCGGCCTTTGCCATGACCGAACCCGACGTGGCCAGTTCGGACGCGACCAACATAACGACATCCATCCGGCGCGAGGGTGACGAATACGTCGTCAATGGCCGCAAGTGGTTCATCACCAATGCGTGCCACCCCAATACCAGACTGTTCATCGTCATGGGCAAAACCGACCCGAACGCCGATCGCCATAAACAGCAAAGCATGATCATCGTTCCAAAGAATACGCCCGGTTTGGAGATCGTGCGCAATCCGACGATCCTGAACATGCACGATCCCGAAGGCCATGCTGAACTGGTGTTCAAGGACGTGCGCGTCCCGGTCGGCAATCTGCTGGGCGAGGAAGGCAGCGGTTTTGCACTGGCTCAGGCGCGGCTTGGGCCGGGGCGAATTCACCATTGCATGCGCTCGATCGGGGCGGCGGAAATGGCACTGAACCTGATGGTGGAACGTGCTCAGGAACGAAAGACCTTTGGCAAGCAACTCTCGGAACAAGGCGTGATCCGTGAATGGATCGCCAAATCACGGTTGGAAATTGAACAGGCGCGGCTGTTGACCCTGAAGGCGGCCTGGAAAATAGATCAGGTGGGGGCGAAAAAGGCCTTCCGTGAAATATCCCTGATCAAGGTCGTGGCGCCCCAGGTACATGCAAAGGTTACGGATCGTGCAATGCAGGTTTTTGGCGCAATGGGGATGACACCCGACACGCCATTGGCCGACAGTTACACTTGGGCCCGGGCGTTGCGCTATGCGGATGGACCGGATGAGGTCCATCTTCAGGCTATCGCCAAACAGGAGTTGAAGAATTCCAATTATGGGATGTCGGCGCAGTGGCTGACACCGCCTCTGCGGTAGGTCAGGGCAGGGATGGCAGCACCGGAAATTCTCTGAGACACGCAAGCCGAGTTGCCCATTTTCCCCGGGCATTCGGATACGGAGCGTGGCGCGCTATGTTCCGGCGGCAAGCAAGTCGCTCGCCTTTTCTCCGATCATAATCGCGGGGGCGTTTGTGTTGCCGCTGACGATTTCCGGCATGATCGAACAATCCGCGACCCGCAGGTTTCCGATGCCGTGCACCTTTAGCGCGGGGTCAACGACTGCGGTTTCATTCGTACCCATCGCGCAGGTCCCTGTTGGGTGATAGATTGAAACGGAATTCGACCTGACCCAGTCCAGCGTGCCCTCGTAATCGTCGGTCGAAAGTTGGGATGTCGGGCGGAACTCTTCGGAAATTTTCGATGCCAGCGGATTGTGCTGTGCGATTCTGCGGGCGATGTTCACGCCGTCGACGATGGTTCGGCAATCCGTTTCCGTCGACAGATAGTTCGGAATGATCTTTACATGCTGTGATGGGTCCGGGCCGTTCAGATGCAGTTCACCCCTGCTTTCCGGCCGCAGCTGGCACACGGACATGGTAAAGGCGGAAAACGGGTGCACGCCTTCGCCGGGGCTGTCGGCGGACCAAGGCTGTACATGGAATTGAATGTCGGGTGTTTCCACGTCCGGGCGCGTTTTCATGAATCCGGTCGCAAGGCTGGCCGCCATGGTCATCGGACCGGCGCGGAACAAAGCGTATTTGAGCGCGATACGGGCCTGATTGATCAGGCTGCGCACCTCGTCATTCAATGTGGGCTCATTGCATTTGAAAACGAGACGGGCCTGCAAGTGATCCTGTAGTCTTTTGCCGACATTGGGCAAGGCATGGACCGGATCGATGCCGTTTTTCTTCAAGTGGTCCGGATCGCCGATACCCGACAGCATCAGAATCTGAGGAGAGTTGATAGCACCGCCGGACAGGATGATTTCGCGCCGCACCTTCAGGGTTTTCTCATTGCCTGCGCGATCCCGATAGACAAGTCCGGTCGCCTGTTTCCCATCCAGCGTTATGCGTGTCACCAATGCGTTCGTGATGATGTTCAGGTTTTGTCGGTTTCGAATGGGTTTCAGATACGCCACTGCCGAGCTGCACCTGCGCCCATTGCGGGTGGTCAGCTGAAAATACCCTACGCCTTCCTGATCTGCGCCGTTGTAATCCGGATTGAACGGGTATCCGGCGGCTTGCGCTGCCGCGACCCATGCGTCGCAGATCGGTCGCTGAATGCGCATGTTCGACACCGACAGCGGCCCACCGACACCGTGATACGGGTCTTCGCCGCGTTCTTGATCTTCGCTGCGTTTGAACAGAGGCAGCACGTCGTCCCAGCCCCAGCCGACATTCCCCATCTGGCGCCAGCGGTCATAATCCTCTTTTTGGCCGCGCACATAGAGCAGACCGTTCAGAGAGGATGAGCCGCCCAGCACCTTGCCGCGTGGCCAGTCGATCGAACGCCCGTTCAGGCCCGGATCGGGCTCGGTCCTGTAACACCAGTCCACCGAAGGGTTGTGCATGGTTTTGAAATAGCCAACCGGGATGTGGATCCAGGGATTGGTGTCGCGGCCGCCAGCCTCCAACAACGCGACGGTCGTGTTGGGGTCGGCGCTGAGCCGATTGGCGATGACACAGCCCGAAGACCCCGCGCCAACTACCGCATAATCCACTTCCATGACCGCCTCCTTCCAACGTCGTTGAAAAAAACTCTATGCAAGATGCAAGAAATATACTAGCCTTTTTTGATACAAAACGTCTCAATAATTGCGAACAGGGAGGTAAGCAATGGAGATTGGTCGGAAACTGAGTGGTATTTCTCGGCGGGATTTTTTTCGGGTGGCAGGGCGCTATGGCATGAGCTCGACGCTGCTTGCAGCAGGAGGGTTTGGCGGGGCAATGAGCTTGGCCAATCTGGCGCAAGCGGCGGAATCCACGTATGAAAAACGCTTTTCGAAAGAACCGAAGCACACGTTGAAATTTGGTGCGTCGGGCTTCAACACCCGCAACCTGCTAATCGAGCGCGCCGGCGCCATCGAGTTTGCACGCGACCTGGAAGAACGCACAGATGGCGAGATTCGCATCGAGTTCATCGGCGACAACCAGATCTGCGGACAACTGAGCTGTGTTGAAAAAACCCAGCAGGGAATCGTCGATATCTACGCGGCCTCGACCCAGAATTCGGCCGGCGGTGCGCCGTATCTGAACGTTCTGGACTATGCCTACATGTTCCCCAGCCGGGCGGCGCAGTATCATTTCTTCTACAGCCCCGCCAGCCAGCGCATCCTGCGCGACCCGCTGGAAAAGCGGCACGGGCTGAAATTCCTGTTCACCCATTGTGAACTGCGCGGTCTGCAAATGGGCTCGACCTTTGCCGACAAGCCGACCGTCACCAAGCTGGAAGAGTTGTTCGGCACCAAGAACCGCGTGACGGGCACGCAGCTTGGCCGGATCGCGATGCAACTACTGAACCTGAACCCAGTGCCGGTGGCATGGGAAGAAACGCTGGATGCGCTCAAGACCGGTCTGATCGATGGTGCGGAAACCTGGGCCTCGGCGGTGGCTTATGCGAACATGGCACCTGTGGTCTCGCAATCGGTGAACCTGAAGTTCTTCTGCGGTACCGAACACACTTCGATGTCAGCCAAAGTATTCGATGGGCTGGGCGGTGAATTGCAGGATGCCGTGATGGAGTCGTCTTACTTCACCCAGGCTCTGATTCAGGGAGCGAACGAGGCGGCACTGCTGAACACTGTCGGATTCTCGGATCCGCAATTGCCGCAAACCATTTTTGCGGAAAACGGTGTGCGCCCTGCCTTCCTGCCGGAGGACCAGATCAAACTGGCCGAAGAAATGTGTGCTCCGAACTACAACCCCGAGCCGTGGGCGCAGTGGCGCGAGCGGCTGAACAAATGGGCCGGTGGCATCGACACATACCAGGAGATCTACGACATCGCGCGCGAGATCCCCGCGGACACGCTGCCGGAAAATGTCGAGCCGCGCCGCTGGTGGAAGGGCGAGGCCTGATTAGACTGCCAGATCCGGCCCGAACGGGCCGGTTCAATCAATACCCACTGGGAGGACGGGCTTCATGTCACTTTGGGCGGACATTGGCGCAATATTCAGCGCATTTCTCAGCCAGGATTCTTTCGAGATTCAACTTGCTCTGGAATCCGACGCCGCTTGGATCGTTGGTGCGGTCGTTGCCGCGATCGGCGGTTTGCTGGTCATGCTGATCTATCGCAAGGTGCCGTTGATCGAACGTCATCTGGAACGGTCGGTCATGGTGTATTCTTATCTTGCCATCGCGCTGATCATTTTCTGGGGCGTGATCGACCGGTTTGTCTTCAATGATCAGGAACCCTGGTCCACGACCATTCCTCCGCTTCTTTTCATGGTGATGGCCTGGTTTGGAGCGTCCTACAACGTACGCCTGCGCACGCATCTGAGTTTCAGTGAATTCCGCACCGCTATGCCCCGCGGAGGGCAATTAGCCTGCCTGTTTCTTGACGCGGTACTGTGGTTCATCTTTGCGGTGATCGTTATCGTGACCACCTCGCGACTGGTGGCGCTTTCGGCCTCGAACTTTCAGATCGTTCTGGGCACGGACAATATCATGCAGTGGTGGTTCCTGCTGGCTGCACCATTGTCATTCTTCTTGATGGTCGGTCGCGTGTTTCAGAACCTCGCCGATGATTTGCACAACTGGAAAACAGGCGAGCCGCTGATCAAGCAGGCCGTGATCGGGGCAGACTGATGACAGACGGAACACTTGTTACACTGATCTCGCTGGGGGTCACCTTTCTGTTCATGCTGGGCGTGCCGGTGCTGCTGGTCATCGGTTACTGGGTCATTGGATGTTCCTTTGTCCTTGGTCTGACGCTGGACAATATGGGGGCCGAACTGCTGAACGTCTTCAACAAGGGCTTCGCCCTGTTGGCAATGCCGCTGTTCATCCTGACCGGAGATCTGATCAACAAATCCGGTATCGCGCGAAGGCTCAGTGATTTTGCCTATGCCTGTTTGGGCTGGATACGCGGCGGACTTGCAATGGCGTCGCTGGGGGCCTGCGGGTTGTTCGCGGCGATTTCCGGGTCGAACTCCGCCACGACGGCGACTATCGGGTCGATGCTGCATCCCGAGATGGTAAAGGGCGGCTATGACGAACGGTTCAGCGCCGCGACCGCTGCTGCGGGCGGTACTGTCGGTATCATCATTCCCCCTTCGATCATCTTCATCGTCTATGGCTTTCTGATGAACCTGCCGATTTCCGAATTGTTCGTGGCCGGTATTCTGCCCGGTGCGCTGATGGTCATCGGGATGCAACTGGCATGCTGGGTCATCTGCCGCATGAACGGGTGGGGCTATCTGATCCCACTGCAATTGAACCGGGTGCTGAAAACCGCCTTTGGTGCCTGGCTCGGCTTTTTCGCCATCGGTCTTGTGCTCTGGGGCATTTATACCGGCAAGTTCTCTCCGACAGAGGCCGCCGGCGTGACCGTGGGCTTTTGTGTCATCGCGGGGCTGGTCAGCTACCCGATCAACCGCATCATGGGGGCCCGGAACGATATACCGCCAACCGAAAAGAGCTTCGCTGAAATGTTCGTGGTCGAAGGGTTCACGATCCCAGAGATCCCCTCAATCGTCATCAGGTCTGCCCAGATTACGGGTATCCTGGCCCCCTTGATCGCAATTTCGGTGGTGATGCAGCAGATCCTGTCCCTGCTTGGCGCACAGGAAACAATCGGAAACTTCGTGACCTCCATGGGGGGGTACCATGCGGTTCTGTTCACATCGATGGTGATCGTCTTCTTTTCAGGCATGGTGCTGGAAAGCCTTCCGGTCACCATCATCCTGGCCCCGATCCTTGCGCCGATCGCAGCCTCGGTTGGAATTGATCCAATCCATTTCTCGGTCATCTTCCTGGTCGGGGCGTCCATCGGGTTTATCACACCACCATACGGGCTTAACCTGTATGTCGCTTCAGGCGTGACGGGCGTGCCGTACTTCCGGTTGCTGCGCTATACGGTGCCTTACTTGGTGTCCCTGCTATCCGTCTGGATATTGGTGTCGCTGGTCCCCGAACTGGCCTTGATCCTTCTGCCAAATAACTAGAATGTTGAAGGATGGCCGAGACTGATACTAAAGACAGAGAAACTCAGATTCCCACCAACCTGCGCCTGTTGCTGATCCTTGAAGAGGTGGCACGGCGCGGCGTTGCGGTCAAACCCTCGGATCTGATCGATGCATTGGGATTGGCCAAACCCACCATCCATCGTTTGCTGCAAACGGCAGAGGCAGAAGGGTTCTTGCAACGCGATCTTGACGGACGGTCCTATGGTCCGGGCAGAAGACTGCGGCTGTTGTCCGTGAATACCATGTCCGCCGAGCATCTGCGGACCGCGCGTCTCGCCATCCTGCGCGGCGTGGCCGATGAAGTGGGCGAAACATGCAATTTGGCCATCCCGGATCGCGAAGGCATGATCTATCTAGACCGGGTGGAAACCAAATGGCCGTTGCGGATTCAATTGCCGATCGGAACCCAGGTGCCGTTCCATTGCACGGCCAGTGGCAAGATGTACCTTTCCACCTTGCGCCCCAAAACTCTGAACGGGTTTCTGTTAGCCGGGAAGCTAAAAGAGCAGACTGCCCGTTCTTTGACAGAGCCGAAGGCCCTGCTGAGTGAAATCAAGATCACCGCCGAGCGGGGATTTTCCACCGACGACGAAGAATTCATGGCGGGCATGGTGGCGATCGCCGTGCCGGTGCAGGACGCGCAGGGCAGGCTGGTTGCCACGCTTTCAGTTCATGCCCCGACGCAACGGCATGATGTCGGCAGTCTGAAGTCATTTCTCGACACTTTGCGCCGGGGTGCAGAAAAACTGTCGCAGCTGTTGAGCGAGTAAGTGGGGCACCGGGATAATCGGCAATCGAAAAACATCAGGGTTGTGTTGTTAGGCCCGGACTGTGTTCCAAAGCTTCGTGATCGCCGAATGCCTGCCGAGATCGACCGTGACCTGACAACTCGGGCGATTGGTTTCGCTCAGTTTCCCCAGGCGAGATTGAACGGTGGATTACGTCCTCACAAATATAGAAAACCCATGATCAGGCCGACAGTCATTCGTGGCCGTGATTTCTTAGATGCCGCAAATCCAATGCGGGGTTTGTTTGTTTTCCAATAGATCGCCGGGGTACGCCAATAGGTGTCGTACCTAAGCGCCCAGCATCTCAAAAACGGCGTCGCGTTCTGACAGGACAAGCAACAAAGCAAGATCGCCCGGCTCAAGTTGTTTAAGAATCCTGGCCGCGGCCTGAGAAGGGGATGGGGCCCTTTGGATCTGATCAGCGTTGTATCCGTGCTTCAAGGCCGTCCATTCGATCAGGTCCGGGATTTCTCCCAACGCCCGGCCTCTCAGATAGCCTTCCAGTTCGGCTGCAACGATTACGTCAGGTTGGAATTTCAAAGCCGTCGCGGTGACGTCCCGAATGTCCTGATCCGATCTGTCGCCCGCATGGCTGAGCATGATAAAGCGACGTTTTGCCGGAAGTCCTGACAGCGCTTCGCACACGGCAGAGATCGAGTGCGGGTTATGTGCGAAATCTACAAAAACACGGGCGTCATGATAGTTGAACTCGTTGCAGCGCCCCGGATTGTCCTTTGCATCGGGTTTGAAACCGGCCAATCCATCTCGCACTGCCTGAAGGGGTAGGTCCAGCGCCAGAGCAAGGCACATGGCGGCCAAGGCGTTCAGGGTGTTGTATTTCGCCGCCCCGCCCATGGTCACGGGCACGTTTGACACGGCAATCACCGTCTTTTCGGAAGTGCCATCGAAAAACACGATATTTTCCTGCTGCACATAGGCGCAGCATTTGTTGGAATCGCGCGCCTCACGGATCAGATCCGCTTGTGCATCCAAGGAAAACCACCAGATATTTGCCGACGTGTTTTTTGCCTCGGCACGGACATACGCATCATCAGCGTTCAGAACCAGCACGCCACCATCGGTAAGTGTGCGATGCACGGCGAACTTCGCCTGTGCCAGTTCCGGCACGGTATTGACGCCGTACTGACCCAAATGGTCATTCGCAACATTTGTGACAGCGGCCGCCGAGGCCGCACGCGTTGGCAGACCACGGCGCAGAATACCCCCGCGGGCCACTTCAAGGCAGGCGATCTCAAGGCGCTTGTCGCGCAGCAGCATCCGGCCGCCACCCGGGCCCGAGTAATCGCCTCGGTCAAGAATGTCGTTGCCGACCCGCACAAACTCGGTCGAGGTCAGCCCTGCAACTTTGCCAGATGCCCGCGCGATCGCCTCAAGCAACCGGGTCGTCGTGGTCTTGCCATTGGTGCCGGTGATGAACGCAACTGGAATGTTGTGAAGGCTGGACCAGTCCACATCACCAGGGACGGGCAGGGCATCAACCGGCCAGACCTGACTACCTGTACCGTGCCCGATTGAAACCTCATCGTCGTCGCACAGAATATCCACGCCATGCGCCTCGGCCGCAGCGATCAGGTCGATCAGGCGGGGATTGGCTTCTTTGACCACAACAGCTTTGACATCGGCCACCATTTGATCAAAGTCACCGGGAGTTGCATCCAACAACTCGGCGGCACAGAAGTGCCACGCCGTCTGCACCGCGAAGATCGCCGAATACAGCTGATCCATTGGTGCGGAAATCGCCAGATTTACACCGCCAGTGAATGTGCGATGGGTCAAATCCTGATCCGTCCATCCCAGCGCGTCCAGCACTCGCCGGGCGTTTTTTTCCCACAGGGCCGAGACCGTGGATGGATCAATTCCGGTGAAAAATACATCCATCACCGCGCCGGGTTTGTTCCATAACAGGCCAGGGCCCGTCAGACGCCGGGCATCGTCGACCTGAATATGATCAGCGGTCGCGCTTATTATGGTCAGCGCGGTTTCAAGCTCTTCAATCCGGTCCATTCCGGTGCCCTCGCTCAGTCCGCGTCTTCGCTGTTTTCACGCGCCAGGCGCACACCGCGCTCGTCTCTGATCAGATTCTGATCGTTTTCGAACATGTCCTCGAAGGATGTGTCGACGGCCGTGGTCTTTGGTGCAACCTCGGCATCTGGGGTTGCACCGTCAGAGCTGAAATAGATGATCTGTTTCCAGCAGCGCGTAGTGTCGTCGCCGAAAATTACCAACAGATCCCCCGGTGCCGCTTGTTGCAGCCCGGCATTTACGGCCTCGACCTCATCCGGGATAACCGTAATGGATGCGTCGTCAACGCCATTGTCAATCAGTGCCTGACGCATCATCCGCGGTACTTCATCATGTCCTCGGCCTCTGCGGCGGTCATCGGCCTTGCAGATGAAATGGTCAAAATGCCCGGCCAGCGCGGCAGCTCCGTCGATGATATCTTCATCGCGCCGGTCGCCGGGCATGGCAACGACACACAATCGGCGACCTTTGATCTCCAATTGATCCGCCAACGCGGCCATCGCGTTGAGAGCGGCGGGGTTGTGGCCGTAATCCAGAATGACCTTGAATGGATGTTCGTCATAGACGTTCATGCGCCCCGGCGCCTGGAAATAGCTGGTATCGAAGGTGCGTAACCCATGCCGGATGTTGTCCAGATCGACCCCGAAGCTGTAGGCCATGGCGGCAGCAAACATGGCGTTTTGAACGTTGAAGATCGCTTTGCCTTCCAGTGCGGCGGGGATCAGATGCGACCACAGGACCGGAATGTGAAGCCCGTTGTCATAGATCGTCAGCATGTCTCCATTCATGCCTTTTTCCAGAACAATGGCCTTTCCGCCCGCCTTGATATGTTCCTTGACCAGGCTGTGGCCGGGGTTGGTCGTGACGTAGAAAATCTGATCCGCCCCGGCGTAGTCAGCCATTTTCAGACAATTGATGTCATCAGCATTCAGAACCGCAGTATCCGTCGCGCTTTCCACCACCACGCGTTTCACCACGGCCAGTTCCTCGACTGTGTTTATGCCGCCAAGGCCAAGATGGTCGGCCGAAACGTTAAGGCATGCCGCCACGTTCGAGCGCTGGTATCCCAGACCAGACCGCACAAGCCCGCCGCGCGCGGTTTCCATCACGGCAAAATCAACCATCGGGTCGCGCAAGACGATCTGCGCGGATTTTGGCCCGGTCATGTCACCCTTGACGCTCAGCTTACCATCGACATAGACCCCGTCGGTCGAGGTCATGCCAACGGTTTTGCCGCTGGTCTTCATAATATGGCCCAGCATTCGGGACGTCGTCGTCTTGCCGTTGGTGCCGGTGATCGCGGCGATCGGAATGCGGGTTTCCTCATTGGCTGGAAACAGCATGTCGATCACTTTGCCGGCTACATCGCGCGGTTGTCCTTCGGATGGCGCCACATGCATGCGGAAACCGGGTGCTGCGTTCACTTCGACAATGGCACCGCCGATGTCTTTGTAGGATTTGGTGATGTCATCGATCAGGAAATCGACGCCGCCAACATCCAGCCCAACCGCCATTATGGCTCGTTCCGCCATGTCGCGGTTGTCGGGATGGACCACATCTGTCAGGTCGATCGCAGTGCCGCCGGTCGAAAGGTTTGCCGTCGAACGCAGATAGAAAATTTCACCGTCCGGCAAGACGGTCTCTTCGGTTACGCCTGCGGCATCCATAAGGCGCCTGGCCTGAGTATCGATCTCGAGCATGGTCAGTACTTTTTCATGCCCGATGCCCCGGCGCGGGTCTTCGTTCACGATATCGACCAACTCGGCAATCGTGTGCGTACCATCACCGACCACATGGCCTGGAACCCGTTTTGCCACCGCAACAAGCTTGTTGTTCACCACAAGCATCCGGTGATCGAACCCGGTGACAAAGCTCTCCACCAGAATGGCGCGGCTTCGGGAATGTTCCTTTGCTTCGGCGAAGCCAGCCTCGACCTCTTCATCCGAATTCAAATTGATCGAAACGCCCCGCCCATGATTGGCGTTCAATGGTTTGACGACCACCGGATGGCCAATGCGCGCCGCAGCGCGCACAGCTTCGCGTGCGGAATAGACCATGCGCTGCTGTGGAACCGGCAGGCCAAGATCGTTCAGCAGGTTGTGGGTATCTTCCTTATCGCAGGAAATCTCGACCGAGATATGTTTGGTCTCGGATGTTATCGTCGCCTGAATGCGTTTCTGGTATTTGCCGTGCCCGAATTGCACCAGCGAGCCAGAGTTAAGTCTGATCCAGGGAATGTCGCGTTCTTGCGCCGCCTTGACCAGCGACCCGGTCGACGGGCCGAATTCCTTGCGCTGTGCGCGCAGAACAAAGCTGCGCAGTTCGTCGTCCCAGTTAAAGTCCGGGTCGAAATCGTAATCCACCAGATCTTTCAGGGATTGAGGCAACAGATGCATCAGCAACCGCATTGCCAGCTTCCCTGCGTCCAGCCCAACGTCGCGCTGACGGTATTCATACACCATGTTGTACTGGCCCGGCTCACCTGTGCCGCGTGTCCGGCCAAAGGTCACGTCAGTGCCCGCTACGTTCTGAACCTCGATGGCACAATGTTCCAGAACGTGACCAAGCCACGTGCCTTCGTCTTCACGCAGACGGCGGATGAAACCTCCGGGTTCGCGGTAGGAACAGCCATGCTCCGCAAGGCCAGGAAGCGCTTCGATCAACTCGTCGATAAACTCGGAACCAATTTTTGCCGATGGCCACTCTTCCAGAATACCCAGGTCGATGACGTGGCGAATAACGGGGAAACTTGCCCAGACATTCGGGCCGACAAAGACATTGGTCGAGATTATTTTCATGAGGCTCCCCGTTGGTTAGCTTTTATTCCCCCCGTTGGCGGCCTCTTCCCCGGACAAATCCGGCAAGGTGCAGAACGCCAAATGCTCATCCGGCGGAAAAGCCTGGCGAGCCGTCAGGTCATAACGGCACCCTTCACCCAGAACGTCAAGCCGAAGTCCCAGAAGGCTAAGCGCTTCGCCCCGCCGGGCATCCCACATTGATGAATGAGTCAACTGGCTGGCATCCACGACAGTAACCGAGCCGCTGCCGATGACTTCAAAGACATTGTCGGGCCCAATGAAGGCGGCCGTATCTTCGTCAATTCCCAAACCAATCAAAAATGGGTTGAAAGATGAAGCCGTTAGCAGGCGACCCAGACGGTTACGCTGGGTGAAATGTTGATCGATGATGACGGCATTGGTCAGGCCCATACCTGGTGCAAGTGTAATGTTGCCTTCCGCCGGAGCCGAGTTGCTGCTGCCACCTGCAACCATGTGTTCAGACATGATCGAAGCACCCGCCGAAGTTCCGGCAACCGGAACACCGGCTGCATTCCGCCGGCGGATTTTTTGGGCGACCAGAGTTCCCCCAAGAATCGCTGACAGGCGCAACTGGTTTCCACCTGTCATGAAAACTCCGGTCGCTCGATCAAGCATCTCGACATACTCGGGGTTGTCGCAATCCGCCCTGCGCGAGATAGGCAGGAACTCTACTTTGCCCGCACCCAGTTCGGAAAAGATACGGTTATAATCGGGCCCGGTTTCTTCCAGCATCGAGGCTGTCGGGATCACGACGATGTCGGCATCGCTGCCGCCGGAAAGCTCAACGAACTTGCGATGGATCTGCATTTCCTTGACGCGATCTTCGCCGCCCCCGATCGGGATAATGAACCCGCGTGGGGTCTCTGCATCAATGGGTGCAGGGCACATGTGTTAACTACCTTCCGGTGCTGAAGCGGGCAGTCACCGGGGACCGCGCGGACGCTTTGAACTGTTCATGCATGCCACGTCGGGCTATTTGGCCTTCGCGGACATGCTGCTCCCCCCCCCCGGCCATCACATGCCGTACAGCAAGGTTTTCGTCAAGAACCACCAGATCGCCGTCCATTTCCGCCTTCAGGCGCCCATTGCGATACGGTTCTAGCGCATCGGTCACGTTTGAGGTGAATGGCGCACGCGCATCGAACAGGGACATTCCCCGATCTATGAGGTTGCTCGAAGTCACGGATGGCCTCCTGCCGAAACGCGTCGGATCGCCATCATGGAAACGATACGCGCGTTGCCGCCGCCCTGGCGACATTCACGACAACCCATCTGCATCGAAATGACCGCCGCAGCGTCTACATCGAAACCCGCAGCCTGAACACGGCTTCTACATATAGGTAAAAACAAACACCCGGGACTGGTCGTCCCGGGTGGTGTTTTTGCGGGCTTTTCAAGTTTTTGCCCGACAACTATCCAGCGACACTCAGATGTCGAATTTGACGCCCTGGGCCAGTGGAAGTTCGGCCGAGTAATTCACGGTGTTGGTCTGTCGGCGCATATAGGCTTTCCACGCGTCCGAACCGCTTTCGCGCCCGCCGCCGGTTTCCTTCTCTCCGCCAAAGGCGCCACCGATCTCTGCCCCTGAGGGCCCGATATTGACGTTGGCAATTCCGCAATCGGATCCGGCTGCGGACAGGAACTGCTCGGCCTCGCGCATGTTCAGGGTAAACACGCAGGATGAAAGGCCTTGCGGTACGTCATTCTGAAGCTCTACCGCGTCGTCGAAATCGTCATAGCCCATGACGTATAGGATCGGCGCAAAGGTTTCGGTTTTCACGGTCGCGGTCTGACCCGGCATTTCGACAATCGCAGGTTCCATGTATACGCCTGCCGGAACGCCTTCGGTAACGCGGTTGCCGCCGAACACCGAACCGCCTTCCGCTTCGGCCGCTTTCAAAGCCGCGGTCATCGCCGCGCCCGCCGCTTCGTCCACAAGCGGTCCAACCAACGTGCCGTCTGTCAGAGGATTGCCGATGGGCAGACCCGAATAGGCTTTTTTCAGACGGCTCACCAGTTCTTCGCGGATCGAGTTGTGCACGATCAGGCGACGCAGCGTGGTGCAGCGTTGACCGGCGGTACCAACTGCCGAAAAGACAATCGCGCGCACCGCCATCTCCAAATCAGCCGAAGGGCCGACGATCATTGCGTTGTTGCCACCCAGTTCCAGAATGCACTTGCCAAAGCGCTGTGCGACGATGGGGGCGACAGCACGGCCCATGCGGGTCGATCCCGTGGCCGAGATCACCGGAACATCTTCACTGGCCACCAGTCTTTCTCCCAGATCGGCGCCACCGATAAGCGTTTGCAGAAGACCGTCCGGCGCATCGCCAAACCGGGCCAGGGCGCGTTCGAAAACCTTTTGACAGGCCAGCGCCGTCAGCGGGGTTTTTTCGGACGGTTTCCAGATCACCGGATCACCGCATACGAGGGCCAGAGCAGCGTTCCACGACCAAACCGCGACAGGGAAATTGAACGCGGAAATCACACCAACCGGGCCAGCAGGATGCCAGGTTTCCATCATCCGGTGGCCTGGACGTTCGGACGCGATGGTCAGACCATAAAGCTGACGCGACAGGCCGACGGCAAAGTCACAGATGTCGATCATCTCCTGCACTTCGCCCAGACCTTCCGAGGTGATCTTGCCTGCTTCCCAACTGACCAGAGCACCCAGATCATCCTTGGCCGCGCGCAGCTCTTCACCCAACAGGCGGATCAGTTCACCCCGGCGCGGGGCGGAGACCACGCGCCATTCCCTGAACGCGGCCTTTGCACGGGAAAAGATGGCGTCCATGTCCGAGATCGGCGTCTCGTGCACTTCGGCCAGCAGGCTTCCGTCAATCGGCGACGTGACCTTGAGCGTGCCGCCTTTGAGTTGGGCCTCGGTCAGATCCAGGTTTGCAAGCGTGGTTTGGGCTGTCATTACGATGTCTTTCATATCTCAGGCCGCCTTGTTCTGTTCGGTGACGTCGCCAGCGCGATACAGCTGGCCAAACTCAGTGTTGAGGAAATCGTCCAGCTTGACCTGTTCCTGCCGGACAAAGCCTTTCGAGGGCAGCACTCCGATCCGCATCAGATCGACCACCCCCAGCACGCCTGCGGCGGTCGTGACCTGAATGGCGCTCCAGACCTGTCCATTGATGGTGCGGGCAAAGGATTTGTTGATCAGGGACTTTTCGCGCAGCACGCCATCAATGACGCCTTTTGCGGTGCAATATACCAGTACCACGTCCTGATCGGTGCGGGGCAGGGCGGCCTCGAATATCTCTTTCAGCAGGTCGCGGCGGCGTTCCAGTCCCAGATCGTTCAAAAGCAGCTTCAGGATATCGCAATGACCCGGATAGCGGATCGAGCGATAGGACACATCCCGCGCCTTGCCCTCCAGCGTTTCCGGCAACGTGCCCAGACCGCCAGAGGTATTGAAGCATTCGTATTCCACGCCGTCATGGCCCAGAATTTCGTAGTTCTCCAACGGCGCGGTCTTGACCAGCTTGCCGTTCACGATGGCATCGCATGGGTTGCAATATTCGTTGATCAACCCGTCGGTGGACCAGGTCAGGTTGTATTTCAGCGCGTTGGTCGGATAAAGCGGCAATGCCCCCACCCGCATGTGCAGGCTGTCAATCTCGTCAAACTCCGCCGCCAGCGACGCTCCGGCGATGCCGACAAAACCTGGCGCCAGACCGCATTGCGGCATAAACGCAGTTGCGCTGTCCCCGGCCAGTTCACGTACCGCATTCGTGGCCGCAACATCTTCGGTCAGGTCGAAATAATGCGCCCCCGCCGCTTTGGACGCTTTGGCGATCGAAGGGGTCAAGAAGAACGGCGCTGCCGAGATGACTGCGTCGAAACCGGTCAGTTCCCGGGCCAGCCCGTCCGCGTCATTGGCATCGATCTGTCTGGTTCCAATGCCCATCTTCGAGATATCACCAAGCGCTTTCAGATCGTGATCAGCGACCATCACAGAGTAATTCGGCGACCCTTTCAACAGGGTTGCAATCATCTGTCCGATCTTTCCAGCGCCGACAACGCACACATTCCAGGACATAAAGATCTCCGCTGTTTCCCATCCTGTTCCAAGCGTGACGCGCGGCCTCGACAATTCATAGGTGTCAATTTGACGAATTGATGTATGTGGCCGTCATATTGGCGGAAAATGAGATATTTTATCGGAAGCGCAATTGCCGGCCATGTGTCGCGACAGGTCCTGCCACGTGCCAACGTGGCCCTTGGCCGATTGCGCCGTGACCTTTTGTCTTGTGGCGCCCGACACTTGGGAAGCTCCACGTTCTTAAGCGATTCCAATAACTTGTTTTCTGACTGCCGGGCGCAACAGTCCGGTGATCTTGCAACGCGACTGATCCGCTTCCATCCGGGCCTCGGAGCGCTTCCAAGTATGCGGCACACGCGGATTTTTGAGCGATGTTTCTCGTTTGCGACATGGCTTGGTCAAATCGAACAACTTCTTGGCATTGCTCGGCTGCATGGTACGCCCAGCGGTCGCCGGAGAAGGCTGTGAAGCTCGGTCGTGGCCGCCTTGTCGCGTGTTGAACAAGGGCAGGTGTTGCATTGATCGCGTTATGTCCCAAGCCTGAAAACTCAGCCTGTTCCGGGAAGGGCGTTGTGACCTCTTGCCTGCACGCCGCTTCGCAACAAACACACTAAACACCCTGGGAGGGTCACAACGGATGACTGCAAGGCCGCTCGATCATATTCGTGTTCTCGATTTTGGCCAATACCTGGCTGGTCCACTGGTTGGCATGATGCTTGCTGATTTGGGGGCAGAGGTGATCCGCATCGACCCGCCCGGTGGCCCGCGATTGAAAGAACCGGCCACTGACATGCTGTCACGCGGCAAAACCGCCGTGACGATCGACCTCAAATCCGAAGGGGGTTTTCAGGTCGCGCGCGAACTTGTGGCGCGGGCTGACGTGGTGATCGAGAACTTCCGGCCCGGCGTGATGGAGAGGCTGGGCCTGGGTCCGAAAGCTCTGCGCGACATAAATCCGCGCATCGTGTCATTGTCATTGCCGGGGTTTGCCTCAACCGACCCCGCACTGGCCGATCTTCCGGCGTGGGAAGCCGTGATCGCGGCCCGCACCGGGCAATTCACGGATATGGGGCTGAACCGGCGCCTGATGGGCATCAACCCATCCTTTTCACCTTTGACGCTGGCATCTGCCTATGGCGCTTCGTTCGGCGCGATGGCCACGCAGTTCGCTTTGGCTGCTCGCGACCGGAACGGAGGCGATCACATCGAGGTGCCTCTGGCTTCGGCCTTGCTGGAAGGGTTGGTGTATAACTGTGAGCAGATTGAAGACTATCCCAAACGCTACAAGTCCCCTCGCGAAGTGGAACTTGACAGGCGCGCAGCCGAAGGCTTGCCAACGGATCTGAGCTTTGCGGAACTGGAAGAGTTCCTGGACCCTTTCTATCGAACTTATACCTGCGCCGACGGGCGCGGATTCTATGTGGTCGCGGGCAGTGTAAAAACACATCCCCGGCGGGTGTTGGAGACGCTTGGCCTCAAAGACCTTGCCGATCAATTGCCGGACTTCGACGCCTATCTCGATACCGCAGACTGGCCGGATGAATGGTCGCTGCGCAACTACCCCGTCGGAGCAAGGGATCGCACGCGTGTGTCCGAGGCGATGAAAAAGGCCTTTCTGACAAGGCCCTCTCATGAGTGGGAAGCCCTTTTCGGGTCCGCCAAGGCGCCCGGAACGGCGCAACGGTTCAGCAAGGAATGGCTGGCCGATCCGCACGCTTTGGCCTCGGGTCTGGTGTTGGAGGTCGAAGACCCGCGTCATGGGAAGATGAAGCAGATGGGAAATGTTGCGTGGCTTGCGGATGATGGCGCTGCGCTGGTCAAAAAACCGAGCCCCGATCCCGATGACGCACCCGTTTCAACGATCCTTGCCGAACCGCCGCGCAGCGGACCACCAGCCGCAAGCAACCAGGGCTGGCTGGAAGGGCTGAAGGTGCTGGACCTGACCAACGTGATCGCCGGTCCGACGATCGGGTCCACGCTGGCGCGATTTGGCGCTCAGGTGACTTCCGTTCAGCCGGCAGAGCCATCAGTCGATCCGTGGAACACCGTGGTTTTCGGTCTGCACGCACATCGCGGAAAACAAAACGTTTTGCTGAACCTGAGCTCGGATGACGGGAAGCAGGCGTTGCGACGGCTCATCGACTCCTCGGATGTCATCACCATGAACGGCACGGATGAGCAGCGCGATGCCCTGGGGTTGAACGAGGAAGAGTTGGCGGCGGTCAACCCCCGCCTCATACTGGTGCAACTTGATGCCTTTGGCGGTCCAGCGCGCGGACCCAAATCGGACCATCTGGGGTATGACGACCTGGCGCAGGCGGCGACAGGGGTCATGGTGCGTTTTGGCGGTGGCATGGCCACGCCCGAAGAGCATGCGCATTTCGGTACGATTGACGTTCTGACCGGCTATTGCGCGTGTGTTGCGCTTGGCGCGGCCCTGCTGAGATTGCAGAAAACCGGCAAAGGCGGGATTGCGCGGGCGGCGTTGGCGGCGGCCGGCAACCTCATTCAGGCGCAGTTGATGTATGATTTCGAAGGCCGCGCGCCCTTTGACGAACCAGCCGGGCGCGCAGCTATGGGCTGGGGACCATTCTACCATTGTTACCGCGCGGCGGACGGGTGGATGTTCTTTGCCGCACCCACCGAACAACGCGAAGCCCTGCGCCGTGTCTCGGACCTCGCCAGCGTGGCCGATACACCGGAGAAGGAATTGCCGGATGCGCTTGCGGATCATTTTGCAAGGCAACCTGTTGATTACTGGCAAAAGGCGTTTTCCGGTTCCGCCAGCACTGTCATGCCTCTGGGATCGCTGCATGACACGCGCGACGCCGTGTTGCAGCCGGAAAGTGCCGGGAATATCGACCTGATGCGGGGAACGTTCAGCGTCATTCGGCATGACATGCATCCAATGGGCCGGTGGTGTGATCTGGTTGCCCCAAACGCCGTGCGACCCGAACGCGCCCGGATCGTCATTCCCGGACCGATGCCGAAATACGGCGCGGATACACGCAGCATTCTGCGAAACGTCGGTTATGCAGATGAGGATATCGACGCGATGATCTCTGCTGGATCGGCCGCCGAAAGCTGGTCGGAAAAGTACTTGCCCGAGTAGTCGACCAGCCACAGATGGCTCGGAAATCAAGAAGATATGCCATCCGCCGCCGCAGGCACGGGGTCCCCGGCCCGGCGAAGGGTGGTATCCGTCGTGATAAGCTTTGGGCTGGCACCCGCGCGACTTGCACAGAATATTCTACCGCTTTGCCACAGTTTTTTTTGCATGTCTTGCGGCAAGAACCGTCCTAGGGTCGGCAAAGCACAGCTTTGCACACACAACGAAACAAGAACCACTGACCATGAGCCAAATATCAGAGAGCCTGCTGAACCAAATCCGCAGCCGCTTTGCCCAGATCGATCATTGCCCCGAACAGGGTGAGCGGATCTTTTTCGAGAATGCCGGAGGCGCACTGACATTGAATTCAGTGTTGGAAAGTTCGGTTCGTTACGCCGCCATCCCGGACAACCAGGGGCGCGACAATCCGGGATCCCATGCGCTGGTCGCCACGATCAACGCGGCCAAGGCGGATATGCGGGATTTCATGAACGCACCCGGCGGGCAGTTCTTTGTGGGTGAAAGCGGTACAGAGCTGTTGTTCCGGCTGATCATGAACGCATGTCTGGGAACGGGTCCGGGCGTTGTGCTGGGATCAACATTGGAACACCCGGCGACGCGTTCGGCCTGTGATCGTTGGGCCCGCATTTCCGGGCAAACCCACGTTTTGGTGCCCCATGATGACGCCACCGGTACCGTCTCGGCCGAAGCCTATGCCGTGGCCGTGACACCGGATACCAAAGTGGCGACGATCCTGCATACCTCGCCGGTGACGGGAATGGGCGTTGACGTCGCTGCCGTTTCTCAGGCCATCCGCGCCGTGGCTCCGGATTGTTTCATCATCGTCGATGGCATTCAGCACGCAGCGCATGGCCGGATCGATCTGACCGCCTATGACGTCGATGGTTATGTGATTTCGCCCTACAAGGTGTTTTCGCGTCATGGCTACGGCGTGGCGTGGATTTCTGATCGCTTGACCGCGCTGGAGCACAACGCCTTGCTGGATGGCCCCGCGGACAACTGGGAAATGGGCACGCGCGACACCGGAGCTTATGCCACGATGTCCGACGTCGTATCCTATTTCGAATGGCTGGGCAGTCAGGTCAGCGATGCCGAAGACCGGCGCGGCAAGTTTCTGGCGGCGGGTGACGCGATCCATGCGCAGGAAAAGGCGCTGACCGACGCGATGATCCATGGCACCGGCAACCTGAGCGGTCTGGCCGAGATGGAAAAAGTCACCATTCTGGGCGGGGCCGACAACCCGGTGCGAGAAGGTCTGGTATCGCTGCGTGTCGAAGGCGTGGCCTCGTCCGAGGTCGTCAAACGGCTGAACGAACACGGTATCCGCACGCATCTGCGCAAGGCGGATCACTATTCCGGCAATATCCTGACACCGCTTGGCTATGATGCCTGTGTGCGGGTCTCGATGTGTCACTACAACTCGATCGGCGAAGTCGCCAAATTCCTTGCCGTCATGAAAGAAATCGCCGCCTGAGCCGCGCCATATCCAAGGACATTCCCTCATGAAAACCCATGCACAAGCTGTTGTCATCGGCGGCGGCCTTGCCGGTACGTCGATTCTGTATCACCTTGCCAAGCTTGGCTGGACGGATTCCATCCTGCTGGAACGCGACGAGCTGACCAGCGGATCGACCTGGCACGCGGCGGCCAACATCCACGGTCTGCATGACAACAACAACATCACCCGCATCCAGCACTATACGATGAACCTGTACAAAGAGCTGGAGAAGGAAACCGGCCAAAGCTGCGGGGTGTTCCAGCCCGGATCGCTCTATTTGGCCCAGACCGAAGAGCGCGAGCAACAGTTGCGCCTGCAAGAGGCGAAGGCCCGGTTCTATGGGCTGAATTTTCACGAGGTCAGCCGGGAAGAGGCCAAAGAGCTGCACCCGCTGGCGCAGTTCGATGACATCCGCTGCATCATGTACGAACCTGATGGCGGCAATGTGGACCCGTCCGGCGTACCGCACGCCTATGCCGCCGGGGCCCGTGCGATGGGGGCCACCATCGAACGGTTCTGCCCGGTGATCGCCACGGAACAGCAACCCGATGGCAGTTGGATCGTTCGTACGCCCAAGGGTGACATTCATGCCCAATGGGTGGTCAACGCGGCGGGCCTCTGGGGGCGCGAGGTGGCGGCGCTGGCAGGCTTGACCCTGCCGCTGCAACCGACCGAACATCAGTATTTCGTGACCGAAAGCATCGACGAAGTGGCCAGTCTGGGCCGTCGTCTGCCGTCAATCGCCGACCGGGACGGCGAGTATTACTTCCGACAAGAGGGCAACGGCCTGCTGATCGGGGCCTATGAGAAAGACATGAAGTTCTGGGCCGAAGACGGCACGCCGCTCGACTTTGCGCATGATCTGTTCCCCGACGATCTGGACCGGATCATGGAAAACGTGATCCGCGCCACCGAACGCGTGCCCGTTGCCGCCACAGCCGGGGTGAAACGGGTAATCAACGGCCCGATGATCTGGTCGCCCGATGCCAACATGCTGTGGGGGCTGGTGCCCGAACTGAAGAACTATTTCCTCTGCGGCGGTCTGATCCCCGGCTTCTCGCAATCCGGCGGGCTGGGGCTGCTGGCGGCGCAATGGATGATCGAGGGTGAGCCGCAATATGACATGTTCGCCTGGGATCTCGCCCGCTTTGGCGACTGGGCCGACAAAAAGTTCACCAAGGCCCGGGTCGAAGACGCATATACGCATCGGTTCAAAATCCACTTCCCGAATGAAGAACGCAGTGCAGGCCGCCCGGCTCGTGTGCGTCCCGCCTACGAGATGCAGAAACAGATGGGCTGTGTCTTTGGTCTCAACTGTGGTTGGGAACACCCGTTGTGGTTTGCCGATGAACCCGGCACCGAAGACACCACTGGTTTCACCCGCCAGAACTGGTTCGATCCGGTCGGGCGCGAGGTTCAGATGCTGCGCGACAGCGTGGGCGTGATCGACATCTCGAACTTCGCCAATTACGTGATCAAGGGGCCTGGCGCCTATGACTGGCTGGACCGCCTGGTGGCCAATCGCGTGCCGACCGAAATTGGGCGCAGCTGCCTGACGCCGCTGATCTCGGTCCGCGGTGGCGTGGCGGGGGATTTCACCATCACCAAGCTGGCGGAAGACGAATACATGATGATTGGCTCCGGCATGGCTGAACGCTATCATCAGCGCTTCTTTCAGATGGTGGAAATGCCTCAGGGCACAACTCTTGACGTCGCAACGGACCGCATTGCCGGGTTCAACATCGCCGGCCCAAAATCACGCGAGGCATTGGCGCGCCTGACCAATGCAGACCTTTCCAACGCAGCGTTCCGCTTCATGCGGTCCCGGAAGATCACCGTAGCAGGTGTTGATTGCGTGGCCATCCGGGTCAGCTTTACCGGCGATCTGGGTTGGGAACTGCACTGCGCCGAAACCGATCAGGTCGCGCTTTACTCTGCATTGCTCGAAGCCGCCAAAGACTGCGGTGGCGGCCCTGTGGGTGGACGGGCGCTTGGGTCGCTGCGCATCGAAAAGGGTTATGGATCCTGGGGGCGGGAATATTCCCAAGAATACTGGCCGCAAGAGGTCGGGCTAACGGGCCTGATCAAGCTGGACAAGGATTTCCTGCACAAAGACGCCTATCTGTCCATCAAGGAAAAAGCTCCGCGCGAGGTCCTGTCCATCTTTGAACTGGACGTGACCGAGGATGCCGACGCCACCGGCAGTGAGCCGATCTTTACACCCGATGGTGTGCCTGTCGGCCGTGTCACATCGGGGGCGTACGGGTATTCAGTCGGGAAATCTCTGGCTTTGGGTTTCCGCAACCCCGAGGTAGCGCGGCCAAGGGATGAAGTGGTGATCCAGGTGATTGGCAAACCGCATAAGGCTCGGGTGCTGGCAGATGCGCCGTTCGATCCTTTGGGCGGCAGGCTGCGCGGCTGAAACAACCGGCCCGCCCGATCAAGCTCATCCCGTGGCCACAGATCTCATCCGCGATCTGTGGCTATGGGATGTGCAATTTGCTTTCGAATCGTTCGACAGGGTCCGCCTCGGTTTCGGGATGCCATTGTTTTGCGGCCGGTGCGCAAACCTTCAGACAATCAACCGCGCGCGCTGCGATCTGATCCGCGATTTCGGTTATGTTGACGGGGTTCAAATAGAAGGCTGGCACAGGGGGCAGGATGATGGCTCCCATTTCTGCGGCCGCCGTCATATTGCGCAAATGAGCAAGTGTCAGCGGCGCTTCTCGTGTCAGCAGTACCAGTGGGCGTCGTTCCTTGAGCTGCACGCCCGCCGCGCGTGTCAGCAGGTTGTCGTCCAGGCCATGCGCGATCGCAGCCAGTGAGCGCATGGAACAGGGTGCGACGATCATCCCGGATACCGGCACCGAACCGGACGCTATACTGGCCCCGATATCGGCGGGCGCGTGATGACGGCTTGCCGACTGCCGCAGTTCCTTCAGGGCATCCGGGCCGCATTCCTGCGCAAGCGTCAGACGGGCGGCGGGGCTGACGACAAGGTCGATTTCGATATCCGCCGATGTCAGATACCGTGCGACCGCAAGGCTCAAAACCGCACCGGAAGCGCCTGACACGCCTAAGACTACTCGGGTTTTCGTCATGTTATCAGCTCTGGCATCAATCTGTCTATCAGGTCTTCCGCAAATGCGTGATCAACCTTTTCGGTGCGCATGACCGTCCCCCATTCCCGCCCTGTTTCACTGCCTGTTTTTGTCGTGGCGTCGATGCCAAGCTTTCCGGCCAGACCGGGTTCGGGTGAGGCGAAATCCAGATAATCCATGGGTGTCTTGTCCAGGATCATCACATCACGGCCCGGGTCCATTCGCGTGGCAATCGCCCAGGCGATATCGTCCCAGTTTCGGGGGTCGATATCGGCATCTACCGCAACGATCATCTTCGTATAGCTGAATTGCGGCAGCATCCCCCAAAGCGCCATCATCACACGTCGGGCCTGACCCGGATACCGCTTGTCGATGGCGACGATGGCAATGCGATAGGAACAGGCGGCAGGCGGCAGCCAAAGGTCGTGTATTTCGGGGATCTGAGCGCGAATGGTCGGCAAGGCAAGGCGATTGAACACTTCGCCAATGATCGCAGGTTCGTCAGGCGGGCGACCGGTATAGGTCGACAGATACAGCGGCGCCTCGCAATGGGTCACGGCCGTGACATGCATCACCGGAAACGGTTCGGCGGAGTTGTAGTACCCGGTGTGATCCCCGAACGGGCCTTCGGGTGCTGTCTCGCTTGGCGACACCCAGCCTTCCAGGACAATCTCGGCATCTGCCGGTACGAGCAGAGGGACGGATTTGGCCGGAACCAATCGTGGCCGGTTTTGGTTCAGGGCCCCGGCAAATGTCAGTTCAGACACCATTTCGGGCAGGGGCAGAGCCGCCGACAACAAGGTCGCGGGATTCGCGCCCAGAACGATTGCGACCGGCGTCTTTTCACCGTGCTGCGCCCAACTGCGATGATGAGCGGCCCCGCCGCGATGTGGCAACCAGCGCATGATCAGACGGTTCCGGTCCAGCACCTGAACGCGATAGACGCCGGCGTTGTAGGTCTGTGCCGCGTCGGGTTCGCTGCTACGGGGCCGGGTGATGACCACAGGCCAGGTGATCAGAGGCCCCGCGTCCCGGGGCCAGTGTGTCTGGATCGGCAGCGCTGAAAGATCAACATCGGCTTCGCAGTTGCAAACCTGCTGAACAGCGGCGGTTTTGACCTGCTTCGGCCGCGTGGACAATGCGGCCTTCAGCATAGGCCACCGGGACAGCGCATCCCGCAACCCGCCCGGCGGCGTCGGGGCCCGAAGCGCGGCCAGAAAAGCGCCCAGATCATCCAGCCCATCGGAAGAGACGCCCAGTCCCGCGGCGACCCGTTCCGAAGTTCCGAACAGGTTGACCACAACCGGTATGTCGCATTGCCCCGAGGGCACGCCCGTCGGTGTGTCGAATTGCAACACGGGCCCATTGGCCTCTAACACGGCGCGGTGGACAGCGGTCATTTGATGGCGCACGGAAACCGGTTCGGCGATGCGCCTGAACTGCCCTGTTTCTTCACACCATTTCAGAAAATGTCGAAGGCTGGGATATGGCGACAGAGTGCGAATGGGTTTGCTCCGGCGGTGGTGCCCACCCTCTAGCAGCGAAAGAGGCCGGTCGAATTGACAACCGTCAAGTCCCGGGCGCCGGTGCGGCTTTAGGAAGGCTGCACCGGTTCACTTTGTTGAGACAGCAGGAGGTCTGTTTGTCCGATCCCCGAAACCCGATACCGCGATGCCCTGCCGCTTTGGCCGCGGCCCTGCAGTTTGTTCCGCTTGCACCTTTGTCGCTGTCACTGACGGCGTTTTCCCGCAAAATAACCAAGAAACACCCCGGCTTGCTCAACCGGCTCGGTAAATACAGCCGGGCAGCCTTTGTGCTTGATCCAACGGATCTGCCCGTTGTCCTTCTGCTTGAACCGAATGACGGCGCACCGAGAATAAGACTTAGCCGAAGGCGCGTGGAAGGGGCCGCGCGAATTTCCGGCCCACTGGCCGCGCTCTTGGGGCTGGTGCATGGTGCGTTTGACGGTGACGCCCTGTTCTTTTCGCGCGATCTGGTGATCGAGGGCGACACAGCCGCGGCACTGGCGCTGCGCAACGCAATTGACGACGCAGAGCTGGACCTCGCGCACGAGGCCGCAGCCCTTTCCGGCCCGCTTGCACGCCCGCTGAAGCAGATCATCGCCTTTGCAGAGCGTCGGACCGGTCTGTGCCTGACCCGACCCGAGGACGCGATCCTATGGTAATGGAAATCGTTTGCCCGGCGGGAACGCCCGCGGCCCTGCGTGCAGCCGTCAAGGCCGGGGCTCACACGGTCTATTGTGGCTTCAATGACGAAACCAATGCGCGGAACTTTCCGGGGCTCAACTTTGACCGCGCTGAAATGCGGGCCGGAATTTCCTTTGCCCATGGTCACGGATCGAAGGTGTTGATTGCAATCAATACCTTCCCGCAGGCGGGCAACGAAGGGATCTGGAAACAAGCCGTGGCGGATGCCGAAATCTGCGGTGCAGATGCTGTCATTCTCGCCGATCTGGGCTTGCTGGACTACGCGGCGCGACATCATCCCAAGCTGCGCAGACATCTGTCCGTGCAGGCCGCGGCGGCCAATGCTGACGTGATCAATTTCTATGCTGAAACTTTCGGTGTGAAGCGGGTGGTCTTGCCGCGCGTTTTGTCCGTGCCGGAAATTGCCGCGATCAACTCTGAAACCGACGTCGAAACCGAAGTCTTCGTGTTCGGCGGTCTTTGCGTCATGGCCGAGGGGCGATGCTCGCTGTCCTCTTATGCTACCGGGTTGTCTCCAAACATGAACGGTGTCTGTTCTCCTGCCAGCCATGTGCAGTATCAAGAAGAACAGGGCGCGTTGAACGCGCGCCTTGGCGGGTACCTGATCCACCGGGTCGAACGGGATGAGCCCGCACCGTATCCGACTTTGTGCAAAGGGTGTTTTTCCGCAGGTGAAAAAACCGGGCACCTGTTCGAGGATCCCGTCAGTCTGAACGCAGAACGGCTGATCCCGCAATTGCAAAAGGCAGGTGTGACAGCCTTGAAGATCGAAGGGCGCCAGCGGTCAAAATCCTATGTCGCACAAGTCGTTCGGAATTTTCGCGCTGCGGTCGATGCACTGGAGTCAGGCCAGCCGATGCCCGAAGGTATGCTTGCGCGATTGTCGGAAGGGCAGGCCATGACGACCGGCGCTTACAAAAAGACGTGGAGGTGATCCGATGGAACTGACAGTAGGTCCGAACCAGTTCTTCTGGCCCGCCGAAACCTGGGCTGCATTTTACGATGATCTGGCCCGATCGCCCGTCGACCGCGTCGTGCTTGGGGAACTGGTCTGTTCCAAGCGCTTGCCGTTTTACCAGGATCGTATCCCCGCGGCGATTTCCCGGCTGGTGGAGGCGGGCAAAGAGGTTGCGCTGACAAGCCTGGCCCTTGTGACCCTGAAACGCGAGCGCAAACTCACCGCTGAGCTTGCAGAAATGGGCGTCATGGTCGAGATCAACGATCTGACCGCGCTGGCACATTTGCCCGGCACCTGCACGTTTGCCGTTGGCCCGTTGGTAAATGTCTACAACGAAGGCACTTTGAGATGGTTGGCTGCTCGGGGTGCGCGCCGGGTTTGTCTTCCGCCGGAATTGCCCATCGCTTCGGTCAAAACGCTGGCGCAAGCTGCCTCGGACTTGGGCGTCGCGATCGAAATATGGGGGCATGGCAGGTTGCCACTGGCTATTTCCGGGCGCTGTTACCACGCGCGATTGCATGGGCGCAGCAAGGACAATTGCCAGTTTGCCTGCGAAGACGATCCGGACGGGTTGGACGTTCTGACCGGCGACGGCAAGCCCTTTATGGCCATGAACGGTGTGCAGACCCTGTCAGACAGCCATGCCTGTACGGATCATCAGATCGACCTTCTGAAACAGGCTGGCATCTCGGCGTTGCGTCTGTCGCCGCAATCTGGCGGATTCCGTCAGCTGTGCGAACTGTATCGAAAACGTATCGACGGTGATCTTCCCCAAGGAGAAGTGGAGCGCGCCCTGCGTGGCGCTGATCCTGATATTCGGTTGAGCGACGGATTTCTGACGGGGTCCTGCGGTGCAGAATGGTCCGGTGCTTCAAAGGCGGCTTCGATCTCGGTTTGATCGCGGCATCGGCACGACGTCCGTCGCGCCGGACACGAATGAAAAAGCCTATGCTTTGAACCCTTGGGATGAGTCCGGGTTTGTCCGGGATTCTTCCTCTTGAACCCAGGTTTCGGCCTGCAAGACCCCGGGTTGCCCGGTGCCGATAATCCCCACAACCTGCACATCGCCGGTGTCGGTGGGCGCGGCCACCTGAACGCGCCGGATCAATGCGAAAAGGGCGACCGCAATACCGATAGCCGCCAGAAGAAACGGAAGACCGCGCCCGCCGAACAATGAGATAGAGTTCGGCCCCAGCATGGTTCCCACCAGCAGGCCGACATTCAGCAGCAGCACCATCGTGCCACTGGCGGGAACGATCTGAGACAGCTTGAGCTGATCATTGGCATGCGCCGTCAGGATCGAATACGCGGGATACAGCCCGATTGCGATCAGTACAAAACCATAGACGATATGAGACGGAGACGTATCGATGGCCATCCAAAGACTGGACAGGGTCGTAACGACTCCCAGCCCGATGACGACATAGCGTCTGTCGGTGTGATCAGACAGCCAGCCGACGGGGTATTGCACCACCGCACCGGCGATCAGCGCCGCCACCAGCGCCCCTGACGCCTGCGCCGTCGTAAAGCCGTTTTGCAACGCATAAAGCGGCAACGAGATATAGGACGCGGCGACACCGATGCTAACCAGAACGATTCCGATGACTGCGATGGGCGAAACCTTGTAGAGCACGGGAACCGACATGCGTTCCGGCGCGGCATACTCCGGCGCCTTGTTGCCCGACAGAAGAAGCGGCACGATCGAAAGCGAAATCAGGATGGAAACAAGCCCGAACAGCAGGTTCCCGGTAGGGTCGGGAAAGCCGACTATGGCGGTGCCAAGCGCCGGGCCGGCAAGCTGTATAATGAAGTATAGCGACAGAACCTGAGCGCGCATGTTGTTCTCGGATTTCGCGTTCAGCCAGCTTTCGGTGATGACGTAAAGCCCCGGGTAACAAAACCCGCCCAACAGACGCATCACGCTCCAGCTGATCGCGTCGCTGGTCAGCAGATGCACGATGGCCGCAATCGAAACCAGCGAGGCGAGGGCCGAAAATGCCCGAATATGCCCGACATTTTCGACCAGCCTCGGGGCAAGTGCCGTCCCCGCAAGCGCGCCCAAGGGATAGCTTGCCTGCATGACGGAAATCGTGAAGTCACTAAAGCCCAGACTGGCCCCCCGGATTGTCAGCAACGTCGCCAACAGACCGTTGGCAACCATCAGCATGAACATCCCCAGGAACAGTGCCCAGTTTTCGTTTAACGCGCGTATCATAGCCAACCGCTACTGATGCGGGTCTGGCCTGTATACAACTCCTACGACATCGGGATGTCGTTTGATGGAACTTCTCCGTCGCAGGCCACCATGTCGGATTCAACCGTCCCAGGGCCCACTGCAACTGGGCTTTGGGCTGAGCTACACGTCGCCTTGCATGATCCGGGCATAGATATCGGGATCCGTCACGCCCTCGGAACCGATCGTCAAAACCCGAGACTGCGGCGTCAATCCAAGCTTCTGGAAAAGCTCGGGGTTGTTGGCTGCTTCGATCAATGCAGCCAATCCGGCAACGCCGCTCTCTCCGGCTTCGATCGCCGGATCACTGCCATGCGGACGCGCCAGACGACGGACGGTGGGCGGTATCAGCTGATCGTCGATTGTCAGAAAGTCCGAGGCTTCGCTGTGCAAAACCTCCCACGCCATCGGAGACGGCACCCCGCAGGACAAACCCGCCATGATGGTCTCTTCATCGATATCTACGGACGCGGCTTGCCCCTGCCTTGCGCTTTCGAACAAACACGCCGCCAGATGCGGTTCCACGACCACGACGCGCGGCGCGGCATCACCCCAGGCCTGACGCAAAGCTGCCGCAACTGCCGCGGCAAGCCCTCCAACTCCACCTTGCAGGAAGACATGCGTCGGTGCCGCGTCCATTGCATTCACGACTTCCTTGACCATGACGCCATAGCCCGACATCACGTCGCGCGGCGGGTCGGTGTAGCCTGGCCAGGATGTGTCCGAAACCACGAACCAGCCGTTCTCGTCGGCTTCCCGCCGACACTGATCCACCGAGGCGTCATAGTCTCCATCGATGCGCACGACGTCGGCCCCCAGATCGCACATGGCCTGCGCGCGGCCTTCACTGACCTCGGCGTGAATGTAGATCCGGCAAGGCGCGCCGAACCGCTTGCACCCCCACGCGAGAGATCGACCGTGGTTGCCATCGGTCGCCGAAACAAGCGTGATACTGGCAACCATGTCGGCGCAGCGGCCAGTACGGATATCTTCCAATGACACATCCTGACCGGTGCGGCGCGATATTTCACGTTGCAGAACACGCAAGGCGGCAAAGGCCCCCCCCAATGCCTTGAAACTGCCAAGCCCAAACCGGGGACCTTCATCCTTGTAGTGGACCTCCGCGACGCCGATCTCGGCTGCCAACGCGGGCAAGGAATGCAACGGCGTGGGCGCATACCCCTCCCATTGGGTGATTTCCCTTGCTGCGCGATCGAAATCCCGTCGTGGCAAAACGGTTTCGGCAGCGGGGCCGAAGCTCGGCCTGCCTGCCTGATGGGCGATGTTTTCCGTCATGGTCGTGTGTCCTGTCAGGGTTTCAGTGGCAGGCGCTGCCGCACCAGCTCTGCCCAGAATTCTGCACCCAGCGGGAGCAGTTCGTCGTTGAAATCGTAATCAGCCGAGTGCAGCGGTTGGCCATTTGATCCTTCGGTCCCGTTGCCGATAAGCAGTAAACACCCGGGCACAACGGCAGCAAATTCGGCAAAATCTTCAGAAAAAGACATGGCAGGGCGGTCTCCGTCCACCTCAAGACCCATGGCCGAAGCCGCTGCAACGACATGCGATGCGGCATCGGCATCATTGTTTGCCTCGATGAATTCGGTACGGAAATCCACGCTCACCTCGACGCCATGGCTTTCGGCCACACCGGTTGCGATCTGGCGCATATTGCGCTCGATCAGCCTGCGATCTGCCGGTGACATGGCCCGCGCGTCCCCTTTCAGAACAGTGCGCCCCGGAAGCACATTGCGCTGTCCGTCGGTGATCAACTCGGTCACTGACACCACGGCGCCGGAAGAAGGTGCAAGCTTGCGTGAAACGATGGTTTGCAGGGCCAATACCAGTTCCGCGGCAGGCGTGATCGTTTCGCGCCCGACATGGGGCATCGAGGCATGACCGCCCTGACCGGTAATCGTGATCTCGAACAGACTTTCACTGCAACAGATGACACCAGCGCGGGTGGAAACCCGCCCGACAGGCTCGCCCGGAAGATTGTGCGCGCCGTAAACCTCTTCAATCGGGAAGGTCTGCAAAACCCCTTCATCGATCATCGCCCTTGCCCCAAGCCCATGCTCTTCGTTGGGCTGGAACAGGAAGACAACCGTGCCGTCAAACGCCGGATCCTTGGCCAGCAATTCGGCGGCCCCAAGCAGCATCACCGTGTGGCCATCATGGCCACAGGCATGCATGACACCTTCGTTCTGCGACGTGTGCGCAAACGTGTTGACCTCGGTGATCGGCAGCGCGTCGAAATCCGCGCGCAGCCCGATGGCGCGATTGCCGTTGCCCGCCTTCAACACGCCCACGACACCGACCCCTTCAAACACCTCGATGCCCAGGTTGCGCAGATGCTCGGCAATCCGGGCTTTGGTCCGAACTTCCTGAAATCCAAGCTCGGGGTTGCGATGAAACTCGTGGCGCAACGCACGCAGGCGTTCTGTCAATGCTGTCACGGCAAAACTTCCCCTTCGACGTGTTGCTTCAAATGTGCGAAACAAGTTTATTGCAAGAGACCTGAAAAAAGGGCTCTAGTTGGTGGCAAGCCATGCAAGTTTCTTTCACATGACGCAATTGGATGACTTTGACCGCGCGATCCTGCGGATTTTGCAACAAGACAACAGAACCACGCAGCACAAGATTGGCGAGGCGGTAAACCTGTCCGCACCCTCGGTGCAGCGCCGTATCCGCCGGATGGAGGCCGAGGGCGTGATACGAGCCAATGTGGCCGTCGTTGACCCGGCGGCCGTTGGTCTTCAGCTTACCATCTTCGTTGAACTTGAACTGGTCAGCGAAACCCCGGACGAGATTGATGCCGTCAAGAAAACCCTGCTGAATGCTCCGGAAGTCCAGCAATGCTTTTACGTGACCGGAGAGGTTGATTTCATGATTGTCGTGGTCGTCGAAAGCATGGCGGTCTACGAAGATTTCACCCGCCGGATGTTCTTTGAAAACGGAAATATCCGAAAGTTCAAAACCTTCGTTTCAATGGATACCATCAAATCCGGCAGCGCTTTGGGGTTCTGACCGAAACATGGTGCAGTGCCGAACCCGACGAGACGTGTTCGTCCTATGCCTCGACCATTTGGTTTAATCGACGGAACCGCAAAGGCAAGTCCCGTCAAGGGTTTCAACGCAATTGTCCCACCGTGTTTTCACCTACATTCCATTGCGCGGAATGACATGCGCTTTCTCTTCCTCAAAGATCAACTCCTCTCCTGACCATGCCTTCAGGCGCGAGATCAAATGAAACTCGGTGGCCGTTGCCCGTTGTTCGGAATAGGTCCAGATCCTGTTCTTCTGCGTCAGATGTTTCAGCTGATTGGGTTGCAGCAGCACATCGCATGACCACCCGTCCTTTTTTGAAACCATTTACGTCAGCCGACCAACTTCGCTGTCCTGCATCGGGCATGCAAAAAAGCAGCGTTTCGGCAGTGTCGGGTGGCATATGGCGCTCCGATATAGGGGCGAGCGGAGGAGCTCTTAGCCGATTGAAAGCAGAATGGGAAATCTCCGTAAAACGCCTTGTGAACCAGGGCCGCGATGTTTCACCAAATGCGTTGGCCGAAGAGTGCAAGACAGGAAAAAAAGCACCGGTGAAAACGTCCTATCCGCAAGGCGCTGGCAACCGCTTATCACGTCTCCGAGCACCGGACATTAGCGTGCTATTAGGTTGAAAGCCCCCGCGCAGCAGGCTGGCAATTATTCGATGATTAAAGGTCCGGGCTGGCGGTTGGCGTCGTTTCGCTCTATCGCCCAACCGGAACATACCCATCGTGACAGGAGACAGCAGTCGTGACCATTACTCGGATCGAGACCGGCAAACGCATGAGCCGCATCGTCAAACATAACGGAACCGCCTATTTGTGCGGTCAGGTTTCCGATGCCGCAACTGTTGCGGATCAAACCCGTGACATCCTTGCCAAGATCGAGGGCCTTCTGGCCAAGGCCGGCAGCGACAAGACGCGCATCCTGCAATGTGTGATCTGGTTGTCGGACATGGCCGACTTTGCCGAAATGAACGCGGTCTGGGATGCCTGGGTGCCAGAGGGCCACGCCCCGGCCCGTGCCTGTGGCGAGGCGAAACTGGCCCGTGATGTTCTGAAGGTCGAGATGATCGTTACCGCAGCCTGCGATTGATCCGCCCGGCCGCGCGCCATGCACTGATTTCAGGTACGGGCGGGTTTGGGCCTGGGAAACAAGACGCGCTGTCCGCGTTCCTATTGTACCTGAGAATGTACCTTTACCAGAGTTTCCAGAAACAGCTTGGCCACGCGTGTTGGCGCAGGTTGTTTTCTGGCCACGGCCGCGAAACGGGTTCTGTATTTGATCTCTTTGGGCAGGACCTGTTTCATAAGCCCTTGTTCGACAAATTCCTGCGCCAGATGATCGGGAAGAAACCCAAGGTAGCGACCTGACAGTATCAGAATGACAAGGGCTTGTTCATTCTGAACTTTGGCCGCACGTCGAAACCCCAGTTGTTGACCAACGATGAGATTCGGAGAGTTCACGTTCAGGCCGGCATAGTTGAACTTGCGAAGAACACTCAGCTTCAATTCTGGATCCGACCGGTCAAACAGGGGGTGTTCCTGCCCACAGTACAAGAACATGTTTTCCCCGTAGAGCGGTGTGTAATCCAGGCTTGCCGATGGTCGGTGCAAAGCGATGATGCCGACATCCAGATGCCCGGTGATGACCATTGTCTCAATCACGTTGGGGGGTTCCAGCGACAACTCAATGTGAACCGCCGGTGCAGCCTCATTGAACTTGTGAATGGTGCGGGCAAGTTGGGCTTCGGGGTTGGTTGTACATTGATCGAACAAAGCCACGCGAATACTGCCGGCCAGTTGTTGTTTGACTTCGTTGACCTCGGTTCTGAATTGCGCAACGGAAATAAGCAGGTCTTCCGCAGCGGCCAGCACCTTCTCGCCGTCTTCCGTCAGTGAAAACCCTGACGGCCCCCGGTTGCACAGCTTCAGGCCAAGCCTCAGTTCCAGATCAGACAAGTGTTTCGAGATCGTCGATTTTCCGATGTTCAGCTCGATCTCGGCGGCCGTGATACCACCACTTTCTGCGACGGTTTTGAACACGCGCAGCAGACGGATATCCGTGTCGCCAATCCGGGTATCAAGTTTGTTCTGACTCATATCGTATGTTTGAGATTAATGAAACCTTTCGCGCAAATATTAACAACGACGAAACCATTTTGGCAAGTTAGCTTCGTGTCGCCGAGGTAGAATCGGACTGGCCTATTTCTCCCCAGGTCAGCGCGCACCTCGAAACACGACAAATGGGAGGAAATCCATGTCATTTATCAAAAAGCTTGGCACTTTCAGCGCAGCCGTTTCCGTTGCCGCACTGATGGTTGCAGGCACGGCCGAGGCGAAGAATTTCAAGATCGCTGTCGGCGACAGCGCCGGCAGCGCACAAGAGGCGCTGGGGCTCGCTTTCGTGAAAGCGCTCGAAGAAAAATCAGGTGGTGAGCACACCGCGACTCTGTTCCTGAACGGTCAGCTCGGTTCCGAGCAGGACACCGTGAACGAGGCCGCCATCGGCACGCTGGACATGTCACTGCTGGCAATCAACAACATCACGCCATTCTCGCCCTCGGTCGGGGTTTTCACTCTGCCCTATGTTATTCTCAGCCTGGAAAATGCCGAAAAACTGACCCAGGGTCCAATCGGTCAGGAACTGATCGAAAACACCATCCGTGATGCCGGCGTCCGCATCATCGGCTGGACGTATACCGGTTTCCGCCGTCTGACGAACTCGAAGAAGCCGGTCAAATCGGTTGCGGATTTGCAGGACCTGATCATTCGCGTTCCCAAAAACGAAATCATGATCGAAACCTACAAGGCATGGGGCATCAACCCGACCCCGATGGCCTGGTCGGAAACCTTCACCGGCCTGCAGACCAAAGTGGTTGACGGTCAGGACAACCCTTACCTGACGATCAATGCGATGAAGTTCTACGAGGTTCAGGACCACGTCACCAACCTGCGTTACATCTTCTCGATCGAACCGCTGATCATCTCGGAAGCCGTGTTCCAGGACCTGTCCGAAGAGGAACAGCAAATGATCCTGGAAGCAGGGCAGGAAGCCACTCAGGTCTCGGCACAGTTCCTGCGGGACTCGGAGGCAGCCATCAAGGAAGAGCTGACGGCCAAGGGTATGGAAATCATTGACCCCGAGAACGACGAAGCCGAGTTCATCCAACTGGCGACCGAAGCTGTATGGCCGCAATTCTACGAGTCCATTGGTGGTGTCGAGAAACTGAATGCAGTTCTCGAAGCCATCGGCCGCGAGCCGGTCCAGCAATAATCGTCGCACGGCGATACCGGGAAGAGCGCTGCGGCGCTCTTCTCGTTTCAGGGAGGAGTGAAACCACATGTTCTGGAAATTTCTGGACAACATAGAAAGTGTCATCTGCCGGATCCTCTTATCCGGCTTCGTCTGCCTTTTGTTCGTGCAGATCATCGCGCGCGAAGTCTTCGGCTTTTCGATCAGCTGGATCGAGGAGCTTTCGGTCTACATGTTCGTCTGGTTCGTCTATTTCGGCGCAAGTTACGCCGCTCTGAAAGGTGCGCATAACCGCGTGACATTCCAGTTCAAGTTCCTGCCCGATGGCTCGATCAAATACATCGAAGCCTTCGCCGATCTCTTCTGGCTCTTCTTCAATGTCTACTTCCTGTATCTGGCGACAGATTTTGTCTTCAACAAGATGAACAAATTCTGGAAGTCCCAGACTCTGGGTATCGAGATGAAGTACATCTACATGGTGCTGCCCATCGCGTTTGCGCTGATGACCGTCCGCATCATTCAGGTGAATTACCGCCGCCTTATCAAGGGCGAGGATATTCACGATCCTGATCAGATCGACCTCGACGAAATCAAAGCTGCGACTGAAGCAGCAAAGAAATCCTAAGGGCAGGGGGATAAACCATGGAATCCGAAATTGTCACAATCCTGTTTGGGTCTTTCCTGTTTCTGCTGCTCATTGGCGCGCCGATCACGGTGGCGCTGGGTGTGGCGTCGCTGGTCTCATTCCTCTACCTGGACGAGAACCCGATCAAATTCGTGCAAATCGCCTTTACCTCGGTGGGTGCTTTCCCCCTGATGGCGTTGCCTGCCTTCATTCTTGCCGGGGCCCTGATGGAGGCCGCCGGTATCTCGAAACGCCTGATCAATGTTGCTGAAAGCCTGGCCGGTCCTTTCACCGGCGGTATTTCGGCTGCGACGGTCATGGCATGTCTTTTCTTCGGCGCCATTTCGGGCTCGGGCCCGGCAACAACCGCGGCCGTTGGGATGCTGATGATCCCTGCGATGATCGACCGCGGCTATGAGCGCGGCTATGCCTCGGCGATCACTGCGTCCTCTGGCGGCCTTGGGATTATCATTCCTCCCTCTATCCCGATGGTGATCTTCGGCATTGCCGCGCTCGGTATGGCGCCGCCGCCGGAAGCGGTGGAAAAGTTCGGTTCCTTCCAGTCGGTTTCGATCTCGAAACTGTTCATCGCCGGATTCGTCCCGGCCTTCCTGATCGCTACCAGCCTGCTGATCCTGAACTTCTTCATGTCGAAAAAGCGCGGCTACAAAGGCGTTTCCGAAGGTTGGTCGATCCGTCACGTGGGTTGCGAAATGTATCGCGGATTCTGGTCGCTGATGGCGCCGCTGGTGATCCTGGGCGGTATCTATACCGGGTTCTTCACCCCGACCGAGGCGGCAATCGTAGCAATCTTCTACACCCTGTTCGTGGGCGTGGTTATCTACCGCGAACTGACCTGGCAGTCGCTGTTCCAGTCGCTCGAGGCCACCACATGGCTGACTGGGCGTGTTCTGCTGATCCTGTTCACCGCGACGGTGTTTGGCCGACTGCTGGTGGAAAACCAGATCCCGGCGATCATCGCGGATTCGATGCTCAGCTTCACGGACAACCTCTATGTCATCTGGGCGCTGATCATCTTCTTCCTGCTGTTCGTCGGCATGTTCATGGAGACGCTGGCCACCATCCTGATCCTGGTTCCGGTGATGCTGCCGGTGGCCTATTCGGTGGGTATCGACCCGATCCACTTTGGCGTGGTGATGGTCTGCACGCTGGGTATCGGTTTCCAGACGCCGCCGCTGGGCGAAAACCTGTTCATCGCGTCGGGTATCTCGAACATCACCATCGAACAGATCTCGTTGCGCGCTCTGCCTTTTGCCGCAGCCAACACGGTGGCGATCTTCATCATCGCCTTCTTCCCTGAACTGTCGCTGTGGCTTCCACGGCTGTTCGGCTACTGACCCGAAAGGATGACGACATGAAACAACTGGTCACAAACATCCTCTTTGCCACTGACCTGTCCGAAAACTCGGGTCACGCCATGCGCCATGCCGCCAGCATCGCGCAGGCCACGGGGGCTGAAATTCACGTGCTGCATGTGAATGAGCCACTGTCGGACGATGCCAAGATCACGATGGAGATCTTCATCCTGAATGAAGAGACCCGCAAAACCGCCGCTGCGCGCCGTCACGAGATGGTGCGCAAGGTTCTGGCCGAACGGCAAGCCAAGTTCTGGGCTCAGTTCGATGGTGACGATGAGAGAATTCGCGATCAGGTCACTTCGGTCGAGGTCACAGATGGCCACCCGGCCGAAGTGATCCTGCGCCGCTCGGTCGAACTGGGCTGTGATCTGATCGTGCTGGGCGCGCATGATCACGGCTTTTCGCATACGTTTCTGGGCACCGTCGCAAAGCGTGTTTTGCGGCGCTCCAAGATACCGACACTGATCGTTCCGAACCCGGACGAAACGTAACAACCCCACTGACAAGGAAGTACAAAATGAGCGAGACCCTGACCGCGCAGGACCTGGCGGACACGTTCGACGCGTTCAACCGCCACGACATCGACGGCGTGATGACCCACTTCGCCGACGACTGCGTGTTCTACACCGTGGCCGGTGACGAGAAATACGGCAACAAGATTGAAGGAGCAGAGGCTATCGCCGCCGCGTTTTCAGGCGTCTGGGCAGGCATGAAGGACGCCCATTGGGATCACCACGGCCACTTTGTCCACGGTGATCGCGCCGTATCGGAATGGACGTTTTCGGGAACCGATGCAGACGGCATGCGGATCGAAGCGGAAGGTGCGGATCTGTTCACTCTGCGTGACGGGAAAATCGTCGTAAAACAGGCGCTTCGCAAAACGCGCCCCATGTTCAAGGCCTGATCCGCCGCACTGTGCGCAGCTTCGGAGAAAAACAAGAATGGTGGACAACAGCATCCCGCGTCATTGGCCCAAGGCCAGCTATGACCCGAAATATGACCCCATCATCGATGCGGGTCCCGGTCACAATCGCGACCACGCGCCCACATACTGGATCGGAACGGCCGGTACGCCCCCGGCCGATGATGGTCCGGTGTCCAGCGATATGGATGCGGATGTGGTGGTGATCGGGTCGGGTTATACCGGCCTGTCCACCGCCATTCACCTTGCCAAGGAACACGGAATCCAGGCGGTTGTTCTTGAAGCGAATACCGTGGCCTGGGGATGCTCGACGCGCAATGGCGGGCAGGCCCAGATCTCATCCGGGCGGCTTAAACGGTCGCAATGGATTCAGCGCTGGGGCACGGATGTGGCCAAGGGCATGCACGCCGAAGTCACCGAAGCTTTCGAGTTGTTCAACGATCTCATCGCGTCGGATGACATCGACTGCGAACCGCAGCCGGGTGGCCATTACTATATCGCGCACCGTGAAAAGGTCATGCCGTCGCTCAAGAAAGAGTGCAAGCTGCTGAACGACGTGTTCGGCTACGGCTCGCGTATCATTTCCCGGGACGAACTTCATGAAAACCACGTGCGCGACATGGAAGCCGTAGGCGCGATGTGGGAGCCGGACGGAACGTGTATCCACGCCGGCAAGCTGGCTTTTGGCTATGTCAACATGGCGCGCAGGCTGGGTGTGAAAATCCATACCGGCAGCCCGGTCATGGGGTGGCAAACCAAGGACAGAGTGCATCATCTGCGTACGCCGGGCGGTATTGTGCGCGCGAAATCGGTGGCCTTGGCAACGGCCGGTTATACACCCCCGGGGCTCAACAACCGCACCAGGCACCGCTTGATGCCGATCCTGTCAAATTCGATGGTGACACGGCCTCTGACCCGGGCCGAGTTGGACGAATGCGGTATTCAGACCAGATCCCCCCTGACCGACACGCGCACGCTGCGCCACTATTACCGCCTGTTGCCGGACAATCGGATGCAGATCGGCAGCCGCAGCGCCGTAACAGGGCGTGATGCCGAGAACGGCAAACATCTGGACTTGCTGAAAAAGGGACTTGCCCGCAAGTTCCCGGCGCTCGAGGATATCAACCTCGACTACTCCTGGTGGGGCTGGGTTGATGTCAGCCACGACATGATGCCGCGCATTTTTCGGCCCGATCCAGATCAGAACGTGTTCTATGCCATGGGCTACGGCGGCAATGGCGTCATGTACTCGGCCCAGGCCGGACGACGCATGGCGCAGTTGGTTGCCGGCAAAAAGGACAAGGCGTTTGAACTGCCGATCTTCACCTCCCCATTGCCGAGCCACGGCATCCTGACGCCTTTCCGTCGACTGGGACAGCGTATGGCGTATGTCGGCTACTACCTCAAAGACGAAATACTGTAACTCACAGGGGCTTCGGCGCCCTGAAAAGACAAGGAAGAACTCAGATGAAGATGACGACGGAAGAGGCGTTTGTTAAGGTTTTGCAGATGCACGGGATTGAGCATGCGTTCGGGATCATTGGATCTGCGATGATGCCGATCTCGGACTTGTTCC